>CAIWDD010000114.1 GCA_903911355.1 uncultured Nodularia sp.
ATGGATGTGAACGAAGCGTACACATCAAAAACAGTCAGTTGGACTGGTGAAATCATCCCCAACCTTGGTGGTGCTAAATTCGTTAAGTCTCCATCTGACGGGCTGGTAATGAGCCGGGATATAAATGGTGCGCGAGGGATTTTCCTACGTGCATTGGTTGATACGCCCTCTCTTAAAGAGTGTATTTGTTAGTGAATGTTAGCAAAAAAGTATCGGCTTACCCATCCCCAATCCTTAGTTAAAAACTTTTAAAACCTGTGACTGTGAGTTTGTCTGTTGTTAAATCTACTCGCCAACCTTGGCCCGGACTGATAGAAGCCTATCGCGAATATTTACCTGTAAGCGAGAAAACGCCGGTTGTTACCTTACTAGAGGGTAATACTCCCTTAATTCCAGTACCGGCCATCGCCGAACGCATTGGCAGACAGGTAAAAGTATTTGTCAAATACGATGGTCTTAACCCCACTGGTAGCTTCAAAGATCGGGGGATGACCATGGCAATCACCAAGGCTAAGGAAGCTGGGGCTAAGGCAGTAATTTGTGCTAGTACAGGGAACACCTCAGCGGCGGCGGCAGCTTATGCTAAACGTGGCGGGATGAAGCCTTTTGTGTTGATACCCGATGGCTATGTAGCCTTGGGTAAGTTAGCACAGGCTTTGTTATACGGTGCGGAAGTTTTAGCAATTAAAGGCAATTTTGACCGCGCCCTGGAAATTGTGCGGGAAATGTCCGAAAGCTATCCCATTACTTTAGTTAATTCTGTGAATCCCTACCGTTTGGAAGGACAAAAAACCGGAGCATTTGAAGTGGTAGATGCTTTGGGTAATGCTCCAGACTGGTTGTGTATCCCAGTGGGTAATGCGGGAAATATCACAGCATATTGGATGGGTTTTTGTCAATATCACCAAGGCGGAAAATGCGATCGCCTACCGCGGATGATGGGATTCCAAGCTGCAGGGGCTGCTCCCCTGGTAAATGGGCATCCTGTCACCCATCCCGAAACCATCGCCACAGCTATACGTATTGGTAACCCTGCTAGTTGGGATAAAGCCATGGCTGCCCAATCTGCCAGCCAAGGTAGTTTCAAAGCCGTTACCGATGAGGAAATTCTGGATGCTTATAGACTTTTAGCATCATCAGAAGGAATTTTCTGTGAACCTGCCAGCGCTGCATCTGTAGCCGGTTTGTTGCAGGTTAAAGACCAAGTTCCCACAGGGGCGACAGTGGTTTGTGTCCTCACCGGGAATGGTTTAAAAGACCCAGATACAGCTATTAAACACAGTCACAGCCAATTTAAACAAGGCATTGATGCTGAAGTAGGGGCAGTAGCCCAAGCAATGGGATTTTAATTATTTGGTATCAGCTGACTGTCAGTAGGGGCTACACCAACTTTTTCTGGGACAGGTAGCCCCTAAATTCATGTACGGGGGATTTTGGTGATGTGGTGAAGATTTTCTGTTAAAGTTTTTTACCTAGCGATCAAATATGAACCAAAAGAGGGATAAATAAGAATAGTCTTATCTAAGTGATTCCTCCCCTTAGTCCTTCTATGACTTATTGCCTCAGAATTGCCGATATTCCCACTAATGAGCGTCCACGCGAGCGTTTAATTAGCCACGGTGCTAAAACTTTGGCTACAGCTGAGTTAATTGCAATTCTTTTAGGTACTGGTCAGGGACCGGGAAAACTTTCGGCTGTAGGATTAGGACAATATATATTACAAGAACTAAGTAAACATCAACGTGACCCCCTAGCAGTTCTGCGAGAGATTAACCCAGCGGAATTAATGCAAATTCCTGGTATTGGCCCAGCCAAAGCCACCACTATCTTAGCGGCAATTGAATTGGGGAAACGTACCTTTCAATTTCGCCCCTCAGACAGTACACCCATTGATAACCCCGTTGTGGCTGCGGCTGCACTTAGTCAAGATTTAATGTGGCAAACACAAGAACGTTTTGCAGTGTTGCTGTTAGATGTGAAAAATCGGTTATTGGGAACCCAAGTAATTACTATTGGTACCGCCACGGAAACCTTAGCATCCCCGCGAGAAATTTTCCGAGAAGTCATTCGTCAAGGTGCAACCCGGGCAATTATTGCTCATAATCATCCTTCAGGTAATGTGGAACCTAGCCCAGAAGATATAGAATTAACCCGTCAATTATTAGCAGGGGCGCGACTTTTAGGCATTCCATTATTAGATCACTTGATTTTAGGTAATGGTAATCACCAAAGTTTACGTGAAATTACGACACTGTGGAATGAATACCCCCAAGGTGATTAATAGAAAATGGGAGTGACTGTTATTGCCACTCCTAGAGCCACGGATCAAGAAACTTGAAAATATTACTTACTGTTACCCTTGCTACCATTCCCATTCCGCATTAGCACACGTTCAGCAAGTTTATCTGGTACTTCCTGGAAATGGTCATGTTCCCAGTGGAAAAACCCAACACCCAGGGTGAGCGATCGCAACTCTATAATAAAGTTTTGCATCTCAGCTTGGGGCAAGTATGCAGATACATGATCCCAGTTTTGCCAATCATCTTTGCCCTCATATCCCAAAATCTGCCCTCTTCTACCACTCAATAATTGCAGTACCTTAGAGGTAAATTCCCTGGGTGTTGTCACTCGCACCCGCAGAATCGGTTCTAGCAGAGTCGGTTTAGCCTGGGGTACTCCCGTTTGCATTGCCAATCGTGCAGCCTGTTTAAAAGCTTGTTCAGAACTATCAACGCTGTGATAAGAACCATTAGTGAGAGTGACCGCCACATCTACCATGGGAAACCCCAAAGGCCCATGTGTTAAAAACTCCCGCACACCCATTTCTACACCGGGAATATACTGTTTAGGAACTACACCCCCAACTATAGTTTCATCGAAGTTAAAACCTTTTCCCCGTGCTAGGGGTTTGATATCCAGGAAAACATCACCAAATTGGCCGTGACCACCACTTTGATGCTTGTAGCGTCCATGAACCGCAGCCACAGTTTTACTGATGGTTTCTTTATATGGTACTTGCGGCTGATGAGTTGTCATCGGTAAGTGATATTTGCGCCGCAGTCTGTCTAGGGCGACTTGTAAATGAATTTCACCTTGACCCCAGAGAATGACCTCATGAGTGTCCCCGTGTTGCTCCCAAGCCAAGGAAGGATCTTCTTCTAACAACTTGCTCAGGGAACTGCTGAGTTTTACTTCATCATTGTGTCTTTCCGGTGTAATCGCCAAAGCATAGACTGGCCTTAACTGTTCGGCTTTGGCTAATTCCTTCGCCGGGGTTTGTGTAGAAATTGTCTCTCCTGTGTTGATACCCTCTAAACGGCTCAAAGCGACAATTTCACCCGCACCGACTTGATTAACTAAATGCTGTTGTTGTCCCATGATGCGGTAAATTCCCCCAGTCCGAACACCATTTAGGACAATACCATCAGTTAATTCACCTCGCCACACACGCACTAAGGAAAGTTTGCCACCTTGGGGCGTATAGTAAGTTTTTAATATCTGGGCTAAGGGGTGATTCCCTTTGATATTTCTTAAACGACGTTCTGCTGTGGTTTCTGATTCCGGCGCTTCTCGTTGTAGTGCTTCTAACAGAGGTCTGACACCATAATCTTTTTCTGCTATACCAAAGAACACCGGAACTACTAAATCTGCCCCTAATTCTAGTTTTAAGTCTTGGATAATTTCTTCTTGGGGTGGTTCAATGTCTTCTAAAAGTTCTTCGAGTAGGTGGTCGTCAAAATTTGCCAAAGCTTCGAGCATTTCCGACCGGGCGATTTGTTCTTCTGCTTTTAAATTTTCAGGAAAAGGAATCAAATCAGCAGGTGCGCCTGGGTGATATTGATATGCTTGTTCACTCACCATGTCGATAAATCCGGTGAGTTGTTCCCCTTGCATGATTGGGTATTGGTGGGCTACCAGAGGACGACTAGAAACTGCTTTGAGTGCGTGTAATGTTTCTAAAACGTGAATATTTGCCCTATCCATTTTATTCACAAACACCAGATGGGGAATTTCCCAATCATCCAGGAATTTAAATAAGGGCGCTAGGGTCAGAACCCGTTCGCTGATGGGTTCACAAACGACAATTGCCGCGTCAACTCCTATTAAAGTATTGTAGGTTTCTTGGGCAAATTCTACCGAACCCGGACAATCAATAAAGGTAAAACGAGTGTCTTTAAACTCTGTACTGGCGGCGGTGACTTCCACACTCATATGGCGATCGCGCGATTCTGGCGCACTATCCCCCACTGTGTTACCATCCTTCACATTACCCGGGCGCGAAATTGCCCCACTGACAAATAATAAGCTTTCTAGTAGTGTGGTTTTTCCACTTAAATAAGGTCCAACAATTGCAACGTTCCGCGAACCCGATTTTACTTTTTCGTTCATAAAACCCCTCTTGCGGTAAGTCAGTCTTACCTGCATGATTCTTGTTCAGGAGTATCAAATACTTTTCTGACAGAAAAATAATTCCTTCCTTAACTTGTCATTATCCTGCCTTTAACCACAATTGCCAAAAATTGTATTTTATCGTAAGGTTCACCTTGATTTTTTTAAAGATAAAAATAACTTTAATATACAATATTAAAGATTTGTAAATATTTGATAATTACCAACTCTTATTATAGCATTTGTTAGGGCTGTTATACCACTTGTATCCACCAAGATACAAGTGATTTTATATGATTATTCACAGTATTTACCCAGGGCAGGCAGGAGTTATACTGAGCATGTGGATAGCTTGCTTCGCCTAGCCATAGTATGCACAACCAACAAGATTTGTGACATTAAAATGTGACTTGATTTATTTGAAAAGTGCTGTGTACATACAGGTAAAATTAAGGTGTGAACCTCTTTGAGACGTATCTTTTTGTACCCTTATAGATAGATGAATCATTCCTTGAGCATGAGTAAAAATCAAATAGTCACCTCAAGGAGAATCAATCTATGACTACGGGTAACGGTCAATCTCAACAACCCATTAGCAACCTAGAGTATGACTTCCTCACCGTGCTGCATAATAAAGCTGAAGCAGTAAAGGCTTATGATTGCTACATCAAAGATGCACAGGAAATGAACTCTCAGCCCTGTGTAGAATTATTTCAAAAGTTGCGACAGTTGGAAATAGAACAAACCCAAGAAGTTCGCCACCATTTGCAACAAGTGATGCAGCACGGCAAGATGTAATAACATTGGACATACAAAAGTCTATTGACAATCCCTGCTCTAAAGAGACGGGGATTGTTGATCTGTGAATAATTTCCTGCTACTTAGCATCTTAGTAAAAAAAAGCGGGTACTCGACCCGCCAGCAGAGAAATATAAAATTCAACTATCAATCGGTACTTAGAGGGAAATTTCTGGCGCGCGCAAAGAAATCTGTGATGCTTCTTTCTCCTGTGCTAAAGTCGGTACAGAATGACGTAATCTTGTCGTTAACTGTACTGTTGTGGCATCATACATCTGGGTCAGTAACTTAGGATAAAACCCAATACCAATAATTGGCACTAACAAACAAGCAATGATAAACACTTCCCGGGGTTCAGCATCTATTAGAGCTTGGTGGGAAACTAACTCTTCGTTTTCTTGACCATAGAAAATTTCCCGTAACATAGACAGCAAATAAATTGGAGTTAAAATTACCCCCACAGCCATCAGGAACACCACGATAACTTTAAAAGTGGAGCTATAAGCATCACTGGTGGCAAAACCCACAAACACCATTAATTCAGCCACAAAACCGCTCATTCCTGGTAATGCTAAAGAAGCCATGGAACAAGTGGTAAACATAGCAAAAATCTTTTTCATCCTCTTACCGACACCACCCATTTCATCTAACATCAGGGTGTGTGTCCGGTCATAAGTTGCGCCCACAAGGAAGAACAAACTCGCCCCAATTAAACCGTGGGAAACCATTTGTAAAACCGCCCCACTCAGTCCCAAATCGGTAAAGGAAGCAATACCAATGAGGACAAAACCCATGTGAGAAATTGAAGAGTAGGCAATTTTCCGCTTCAGGTTGCGCTGGGCGAAAGATGTTAGGGCGGCGTAGATGATATTAACCACCCCCAAAACCACCAACACAGGGGCAAAATAAGCGTGAGCATCGGGGAGCATTTGGGCATTCATGCGAATTAAGGCATAACCGCCCATTTTCAGCAGAATACCTGCCAATAACATATGTACCGGCGCTGTAGCTTCACCGTGGGCATCTGGTAGCCAAGTATGTAAGGGAATAATTGGCAACTTGACAGCGTAGGCAATGAGAAACCCAGCATAAAGTAAAAGCTGGAAATTAAGAGCGAAATCCTTCAAAGCCAGCGATCGCATATCGAAGGTGACGGTATCGCCGTAAAATCCCATTGTCAGGGCAGACAGCAAAATAAACAACGATCCACCAGCGGTGTATAGAATAAACTTAGTCGCTGCATATTGTCGCTTTTTGCCTCCCCAAATGGACAGGAGAAAGTAGATAGGTACGAGTTCCAGTTCCCACACCAAGAAAAATAACAGCATATCCTGAACAGCGAACACGGCGATTTGACCGCCATACATCGCCAGAATCAAGAAATAAAAGAGCCTGGGCTTGAGCGTCACAGGCCAAGCTGCTAAAATTGCCAATGTAGTAATAAACCCAGTCAAAATAATCAGAGGCATAGACAAGCCATCTGCCCCTACTGACCAATTCAAATCAAGTTGAGGTAACCAGGGGTAACTCTCCACCATTTGCAAATCTGGATTCGAGAAGTCGTAACCAGTATAAAAAGCGTAAACAATTAGTGCAAAATCAATTAGTCCCACAATCAGGGAATACCAGCGCACTGTTTTGCCGTCTTTATCTGGGATGATGGGAATCAGTAGCGACGCGGCTATAGGTAACAAAATAATTGTCGTCAGCCACGGAAAATTAACTGTATTCATCGCAATTAATCTGCAAACAGAATCATGTTGGGCAAAAAGTCACTAGCTATTAACTAACAGCTTTTTGGCAGTTTTCCTTTCATTGTTAGGTTGATTTAATCAAATTGACAATCCCCCACCCTCCCGGATGACCTAAACCACATCTACAAAGCAGCCCTAACCGCCAGTCTGTATATTACAGGTAAACCCCCCGCCAATTGCCTCATAATGAGCAATTAAGGCATCTGTTGTCCATTAAATGGCAAATTTAATGAAAATATGAGAATCAGGTATTCTTAGATGATTATTGAGTTGTTAGTCAAATATTTGGACAAACCTCTTGATAAATAGTCACAATATTTCCACGTTTGTAACTTTGGCAATGTTTCCCACTTACACCTTCTGTAAAATACTATGCTGGTGTCATTTCTTGATGTTCGCTATCTGACCATTCAAAGTTAATAATCTTAATCATGTTGATTCAGCTATATTTAATAAAGCAGACGGGTAAAGTTTAAAAGGAAAATTTTATTATGTGCTCAACGTGCTAAAAGAGAGATTGCAGAAGGACTTGCGAAACCAATGAATTAGGACAATTTATAAATTCAGGATTTGGCTTTGGCTTTGAGAAAATAGAGTTTATCAACACCCTGAGAGCAAATAAAGGTACATGACTTGTAGTCAAAAATCTTGTCATCTTTTGCAATGCAACTCTGTGCGCCTACTGGGTCTGGTGGGTGAAACAAAAAGTCATGTAGGGGCGGACAGCAGTCCACCCCTGTAACAACTAGGTGATACCAAAGAAAATCACTAAACCCAAAACTGCCCCAAAGATAATTAAGGCGTAGAATTGAGCGCGACCATTTTCCAGGTACTTCAGACCTTCACCACTAACAAGGGTGAAAAAGCCGGTAAGATTAACAGCACCATCAACAACGCGGAAGTCAACTTCCATCACTTGTCGAGCTAGACGACGTAGTCCCAGAACAAAGACACGATGGTAAATGTCATCAAAGTACCACTTATTCAGGGATAGCTCATAAAGAGATTTGATTTGAGAAGCGATCGCCGCCGGGTCAATTTTACCCCACAAATACATGAGCGAAGCCAAGGTAATGCCGATTAAAGAAATACCCACAGAAGCCCCCGCCATGATGTAAAACTCCGTCGGGTTAAACTCAGCGGCTTTTTCCAGAACTTCGGTGATGGTTTCGCTAGGGGGAAAGATAAACTCCTCAAAGTAGTTAGCGTAGGGTGTTCCCACCAGACCTATGAGAATCGAAGGTATAGCCAACACAGCCAGAGGTAAAGTCATCGTCCACGGTGATTCATGGGGAGTACTGCTGTGATGTCCGTGGGAGTCATGGGCTGCCAATTCTCCTTGTTTCATCGCCCCTGGTCCAAAATTAGGCGCTAGTGCAGCCGAATCTAATTCCTGGACTATGGGGGTGGCAGCTTTTTTCAGCTTATCCTTAATTTTCTGGTCGTTACCCCGGAATTTGCCTTCAAATGTCATGAAGTACATTCTAAACATATAGAAGGCGGTAATACCGGCAGTTAACCAGCCAATTAACCACAGAAGTGGACTAGCTTCAAAGGCGTTACCGAGAATTTCATCTTTTGACCAGAAACCAGCAAAAGGTGGAACCCCAGAAATTGCCAAGCAACCAATCAAGAAGGTAATACCTGTGACGGGCATATACTTTCGCATTCCTCCCATCAAGCGCATATCCTGGGCTAAGGCGGGGTCATGACCGACAACCCCTTCCATACCGTGAATCACCGAACCAGAACCTAGGAATAACATCGCCTTAAAGTAGGCGTGGGTCATGAGGTGGAACAAACCCGCACTGTATGAGCCTAATCCCATAGCCATCACCATGTAGCCTAATTGGGAGATGGTGGAATAAGCCAGACCCTTTTTGATGTCATTTTGAGTTATGGCAATACTAGCACCCAAAAACGCCGTAAATGCCCCGGTAAAGGCAATGACGTTCATGGCCGCTGGCACATGCTCAAATACTGGGTACATCCGGGCAATCAGGAACACACCGGCTGCTACCATGGTGGCAGCGTGGATGAGCGCTGAAATGGGGGTTGGTCCTTCCATAGCGTCTGGGAGCCAGACGTGGAGGGGAAATTGGGCGGACTTTGCCACGGGTCCTAAGAAGACTAAGATCGCCAACAGGATGGCGAGAAAATTGCTTACAGAACCGGTTTCTACGAGTTGGCCTAGGCGATCGCCCATGACCCCAAAATCAAAGCTTCCCGTAGCCCAGAATAGTCCGAGAATGCCCAATAGTAACCCAAAGTCTCCCACGCGGTTAGTCACAAATGCTTTTTGACAAGCATCTGCTGCTGCTTTGCGATCGTACCAAAAGCCTACCAGCAGGTAAGAACACATCCCCACTAGTTCCCAGAAGATATAAATCTGCACCAGGTTGGGACTAACTACTAGACCCAACATCGAGGAGCCGAACAGGCTGAGATAGGCGTAAAACCTGACGTATCCAGGGTCGTGAGCCATATAGCCATCGGTGTACACCATGACTAATAAAGCTACTGTGGTGACAATCACCAGCATCAGGGCTGTTAGGTGGTCGATAGTGTAGCCCATACTCAAGTGAAAATTACCGGCTGCTGCCCATTCTAGGGTACGCAGGTAAGGCGCGTGTCCTTGAATTTGGCTCCACAGCAAGGCCAACGAGAACGCCATTGCTGCTCCCATGAGGGAGATGATGACTACAGCGTTGATTTGCCGCAGGCGGTTCGTCACTTGATTTAAAGAAATTAACCCTAAACCAACCAGCATTGCTCCTAAAAGCGGAAATACTGGAATCAGCCAGGCATATTCATAGATTACTTCCATCACTGATGCTTACTTTTAGAATTCTAATTTGGGGGAACTGTTAATAATTGTGACACACACCCTTGAGGATAAAATACCCCACCCGAAGCTAATTAGGCCGGGTAATTAAGCATGGTTTTATATTTTATAAATTGGGTAGTAAGGAACAGAAAATATTTAGTGGTATTACACATAACCAGTAACTAATCATGAAAACCTGATCAGGTTAGGCCATAGGGACAAAACCCCTGAGTATGTGGCTGACTCAGGAACCCACATACGTCTTTAAGCTAGGAGATGTAGTGCCAACGGTCTGTTGAATAAACGGTTATGGTCAATGATTGTAGCTGTAATTACTTGGTCTCCATCCAATTATCACCCGTACTCACATCAACCACTAAGGGGACACTTAAATGTACAGCATCTTCCATGAGTGACTTGATTTGTGGTTGCAATTCTTCCCACTCTGGAGGAGGAACTTCAAATACTAATTCATCGTGAACTTGTAATAACAACCGCGCTTGATACTTCTGCAAAACTTTATGCAGTCGCACCATGGCAATTTTGATAATATCAGCGCTAGAACCTTGAATTGGGGCATTAGCAGCAGAACGTAATAATCCCGCATCGGTAGCAGCTAATTTTTTTAATTTACTCAAGTCAATGTTGTCTGGGTTGCTACCTTTTAATTGGCGTAAACTATTATTGGTAAACTCAAAATACCGCCGCCTACCTAGAATAGTTTCTACATAACCTTGAGCGATCGCTTGTTTTTTTAACCCCTCTAAATAAGCAAATACACATGGATAACGTTCATTAAATCGCTGGATAAACTCATTAGCAATAGTTTTATCTATCCCCGTAGAACGGGAAAATTTTAGTGAACCCATACCATATATTACACCAAAATTAATAGTTTTCGCAATCCTGCGTTCTTCTGATGTAATATTTTCCTTGTCAAATACTAAACGTGCGGTTACTGTGTGAATATCTTCATTTTGCTGATATGCTTGTAATAGTATCGGCTCCTGACTCAAATGAGCTAATATGCGTAACTCGATTTGAGAGTAATCCGCAGACACCATTAACCAATCTGATTTCGGTAAAAAAGCCTTACGAATTTGGCGACTAAAAGCTGTACGAATGGGGATATTTTGTAAGTTGGGATTGGAGGAAGATAACCGACCCGTAGAAGTTGCAGTTTGATTAAAATCAGTATGTATCCGTTGGGTATCTGGACGGACTAAAGCCGGTAAAGCATCTACATAGGTAGACTTTAATTTCGATAAAGTACGATATTCAATAATGGCATTAACAAAGCCAGTTGTATCAACTTCCTGGAGTTTTTCTAAAGTCCCTGCATCAGTAGAGTAACCGGTTTGAATTTTCCGGGAGTATTTGGTACTTAAGCCCAATTTTTCAAATAAGATTTGACCTAATTGTTTAGGAGAACCCAAATTAAATTTTTCTCCAGCTACGGTAATTGCTGTGTCCTGTAATTTAGCTAAAGTTATCTCTAATTCCTGGGAGAGTTCTTGCAAGTAAACAGAATTAATCGAAATACCCGTATATTCCATCTCCGCTAAAACTGCTTCTAGGGGTTGTTCCACTTGTAGCAATAACTTATGTAAAGCTGGAGTTTTTTCTAATTCCTCACGGAGCTTAGGCACAAGTTGCCATGTGGCGTAAACTTGTAAACAGCAATAATTAGCTACAGCAGTGATGTCTAGATCCCCAATATTTTTACCTTTGGGAACTAAATCATTATAGTTAGTTAAGATTAATCCCAAATGACGCAACGCTAAATCAGTGAGGTTATGGCTAGTATCTGGATTTAAAACATAACTAGCTAACATGGGATCAAATACTACTCCCGCCAAGTTAATTCCTTGGTTGCGAAAAACTAAGCGGTCAAATTTAGTATTTTGGAAGGTCTTGGGATATTCTGCACTTGATAATATCGGATTTAGTGCGGTGAGTGCAATATCTTTAGGTAAATTCTCCCCTTCTCTATGACCCAGGGGAATATAAGCTGACTCATCAGGAGCAATTCCCCAACAGCAACCAATACCCACTAGTTGAGCATCTCTTGGTTCTAATCCAGTGGTTTCAGTGTCCCAAGCAACAGGATGTTTGGGGTCAGTAAATTGTTGTAATAAGTTGACTAACTCAGTCAGTTGGGATGAGGTCTTAATTATCCGTGGTTGAATGGGTGAGTTAATTTTTGGTGACATTGCTGCTGTGTCCGCAGCACTAAAAAACCACACATCATCATCTTCATCGGGTGTGGTGGCTGAGTTCTGGGTAATTTCCCCACCGAAACGTTGCTGGAGTTCGTTAAATTTACCTAAAAAGCTTTTGAATTCTAATTTCTCTAAAATGGGAGTGAGAGTACTGGTATCAAATCCCGTTAATTTGCAATCTTCTAAATTAATTTCTAGAGGAACATCTAAAACAATTTTGGCTAAGTATTGGGACTTTTGCGCGTCTTCTCTACCTGTTAATAGTTTTGTCTGTGTTGCGCCTTTAATTTCATCTAGTGCTGCATAAATCTGATCTAGAGAACCGTAAGTACTAAGTAGCTGTACTGCGGTTTTTTCGCCAATTCCCTTGACACCGGGAATATTATCTGATTTATCACCACAGAGGGCTTTAAAATCGACAATTTGTGCAGGTAATACACCTAATTTGGCTTGAACTTCTGCTGTACTAAATTCAGTGATGCTGTTTGTAGAACGTTTGAGAGCATCAGGGCTAAAATTTAAAACGGTGATTTCTTTGGCTGGGTCGATGAGTTGAAATAAATCGCGATCGCCTGTTAAGATTTTCACTCCATACCCAGCAGCAGTAGCTTTTTGTGCTATGGTTCCCAAAACATCATCCGCTTCATAACCAGGTGCGGTGAAAATTGGCAGATTTAACCCTGCTAGCAATTCGTGCAGATTTTTTAAATCAGGAACAAAATCTTCTGGTGTTCCTGGACGGTCAGCTTTATAAGTATCATCAGCTTCATGGCGAAAAGTTGGTAAACCCAAATCAAAAGCCACAGCTATGGCTTCTGGTTGTTGTGTCGCCATAACTTCTAATAGACATTTGAGAAACCCAAAACATACACTAGTAGGAATTCCTGTTTTAGTCCGCAGTCCGCCATCTTTTCCTTTGGCGAAGGCGAAATAAGAACGAAAAGCTAGGGAATGTCCATCTACGAGGATGAAGGTGGGACGACGTGTGGTGTTTGCAGTTTGAGACATAGCTATATTATTTTACCTCCCCATGAAGTGCTAGAGCCTGCTAACCTCATACTGGGAGTTTTAACCTGAATGGGGAATTTATGCACAAAGCACCTACCTCTGATTTAACATCCGCTGGTAATCAGGCTCTGGCTACACAAGACATTAAGTTACTGGTTTTAGATATAGATGGTACGATTTCTGGAGAGTCTAACACCTTAAGTGTACCCGTAAAGCAAGCGATCGCAGCGGTACAAGCCAAAGGAATTCACGTAGCCATCGCCACTGGTCGGATGTATTGTTCAGCTTTACGCTTCCACCAAGAAATTAACTGTCTCCTACCATTGATGGCTTATCAAGGCGCTTGGATTCAGGACCCAGCTAGTCAGAAAATTCATCGCCATTGGTCTGTTTCCACAGAAATCGCACACCAACTACTAGATTATTTTGAACAACCGCAACTGCGATCGCATTTATCTGTCCATTTCTATATTAATGACCAGCTGTACGTGCGAGACTTGAGCCAAGAAACTCAAACCTATGCAAAACGTTCTGGTATTACACCAATTCCTGTGGGCGACCTACGCCGAGTTCTGAGCAATGAACCCACAAAAATACTAGCACTATGCGACGACACACAGGTAATTAATCAGCTACTAGGTGATTTACGCCGTCAATACACACCTGCTGAACTTTACCTGACAACTTCGATTGCTACCTTCTTTGAAGCAACTAACCCCTTAGTTAATAAGGGAACTGCTGTGCGTTACCTAGCAGAAGAATTACTAGGCTTACAAAGCAACAACGTCATGACTATTGGTGATAACTTTAATGATTTGGAAATGCTGCAATATGCTGGTGTCGGTGTAGCTATGGGTAACGCCCCAGCAGGTGTAAAAGCTGTCGCCCAATGGGTAGCCCCTACTGTAGAGGAAGATGGGGTAGTAAGTGCGATCGAGAAATTTTTACTCTCTTAAAACTGCTTAACATCAGAAAAGACACCGACGACTGGCCGTGTTTCGTCTCGGTGCCTTTACTGGTTCGCTCCTCACACACCTGTAAATATAACCGAGGCGACTACATCAGTCAATAGTTTCCAGAAAAATCGCGATTTTTACCGGTAATTATAAAGATTTGGTAAAGAATCTTTTGATCGCAAATAATCATAACTCCAGAGGAGCAAAAACTGCCAGTTTATCTACAAGTAAACACCTCAACACAGACTGAGTAGCCATGATCAATCCCACCCTGGCTTGGGCCAATTCTAGTGAAGTAATTTTCACCTCCCCCAAAATCCGACACCTGCACCAGAAAGCCTCAAAAGCTCGACTTAAATCCAAGGCAACTTTTTCCCAGTTCACTGTACTATTACACTCTAAGTTATCTACAGCCTCTACTAACTCAGTAATCAGACGACCCTCTGCTGGGTGAGTGAAGCGGAGTTTTTGCTCATCGTTGAGCCAGGGTATTTTCTCTACCGATGCCAAACTAGTCAGGTTGGGCTGATGTACTTCCTTGAGTTTAATCAATCCTTCATGGTGAGCTAGCCGCACCAGTGAGCAGCAACGTGCATGAGCATATTGAATCATAAACAAGCTAGAGGGATTTAACATGGTAATTTTGGCTTTTTCCCTCTCCCCATCTTCACCCACACTCTTAACTACAAGGTTTTGCAACCAAGCAGCTAAAAAAGCATGAGTTAACTCTAAATGAATCCAACCCGGGGGAACTACTTCCACCTGAAAAACACCGTCACCCATTGCTGATAAGTGAGAGACAATTCCATTGGCGATGTCCATCGTTTTGTCATGATCAGATTTTGCCAACTGGAGCGCCAAACCTGAAATATATAAAACTCGACTATCATCTGTACCCTTATAGAGAGGAAACTTTCTACTTGCTATGGGGACAAATTCACCACTAAAATTACAAAAACTGAGTACATATAATATGTAACGATATATTAACCCTTTAATTGCTATTTCTTGGCTCACTAGTAAATTTGAACTATATACACTTGTACTCACAGGGTATCCATAACATATTTGTATATTTTCGTCATCTACCTTAAGATATAAATCTGAACTTGATGCAAAAAAATGAGAGTAGCATAAAATTTGATGAATTTTCGATGAACTGTCAGTAAACTTTACTACAATCATTGTACAGTAGGAAGTATAACAAAAGAGTAGAGGGCAAACTAACTGCTTTTCTGCTCTTTGTATGGCTGACGCTGTTAGGCGTTAAGCCTACTCTGCCGACACAAAGACACTCCTTGCACCTTTTTATTACGTCTTTGTATTCAGCCAAACGCTCTTTGTTACCTATGCAATCTCCATCTTCTTTTTCTGAGGCATCACGGCCTTTTTTAACTTGGCAACGGATTCTTGACTGGGCTCAAGAACACTACCGCTGCCGCACCTTTAGCAAGGATGAACGTATTCCAGCCCGACCTGGATTATTGTACTTAGTGCAAAGGGGCGCAATTCGCATGGTGGGAACAGCACAAGTTAGTGCCACCGCCAGTCAGCTCACTTCTCGACGCATTAATAGGACTCCAGAAGAAGCCTTCTTGGGTTTTATCGGCGCGGGACAACCGTTTGAAATTGTGGCTCAGTCACCATTCACCCTCCAAGCATACGCCCATGTTGACCAAACAGCGGTGCTGTGGATGTACTGGCACGATTTAGACAACTGGCCTCACTTCCGCCGTGAAGTCATGGATGCCTTTAGGTATCAGCACCAACGTAAATTACTGTGGCTGAGTGCCTTGGGACAACGCCGCACCATTGACCGGCTCTTAGGATTCCTGACACTATTGATTGAGGAATACGGAGAACCGGCTATGAGTGAGACTGACCCCGATGTGATTCGTGGCTATTGTCTGCCCTTCCCCCTCACCCATGCCCAAATTGGTAGCGCCATCGGTTCCACTCGTGTAACTGTGACTCGCTTGATGGGTAAGTTGCGTCAACGCGGCTTAATCCTCACCCAGGGAGATAATCTCATTTGCTTACCAGCAGAGTCGATTAATCGAGCCAACTGAAACCAATTTCACAGCTGATGAAGAAAAGCCACAGCAAGTTAGAGTCGGCAACATCTACTTCCTGGGTTTGAGCAATCTGTTTGACAACCACAAACAGATTGTGATCAATTGGGTAATGTGAAAATCAATGTTCTTGGTAATGAGCAATCTATTGCCCTTGCTTCCCAATAGCAAGGGTCAATAGCACAAATGTATTATATATTACCTATGATGTTCAGTTAATTCAGACTGGGCTTGGGTGGTCGTGGCTGTACAAACCACATTAAGACCACTCAACTCGCCTGGGGAAGAATTTCTGCCGTGGAAAACGTTTTCCCCATCTTCTCTGATGGTTCACCGTACCGGTTCAAAGTCATAGCCAGTCCGGGAACGGTTACCGGTAACTACTTTTACTAGTTGCACAGGCGCAGAGCGATCGCCTGAAGGTAAAAATCGAATCGCACCAGAAGCCCCAGTAGGAGAAAAATCAGACGCGGTCAGTGCTTGTTGTATCCCCGAACGTGTAGGATTTCTTTCTAATGCGGCAATCAGGGCTACAGTGGCATCATAAGCCATGGCAGTTCGCCAACTAACATCAGCACCCCACAAATCCCTCGACTTTTGGGGAAAATCTGACTGGCGATCGCCTAAAATATGCCAGGGAACTGCTACCACCATCCCCAAGGCTGCTTCTCCCACCACTTCTAATGTTTTAATACTATAAACATCATCTCCTCCCAGTACATTTAACCGTTTCTGGTTAAGTTGAACCACTTGCAGTGCTTTATCTAAACTTTCAGTGTCAGTTGCTAGCATCAACACTTCTGCACCTTCCCCAGTAGCCTGTTCTAGGCTTTTAGCAGCACTAAAATTTCCCTGGGACAGGTCAAACTCACCTAATACTCGTCCACCCTCCAACAACACAGATGATACAAACTCCGACTTTAAAGACTGGCTGTAATTACTCCGGGAATTAAAGAAAACCGCAGCTTGTCTTTTCTGCAAGTTTTTGACCATATAATTAGCCAAGCTCCTAGCTGCGATAAAATCACTAGGTACTGTGCGGAAAATATAGGGGCTAAAGTTAGAAATTTTCACCGAAGTGCTAATAGGACTAATGGCTACCAGTTTCCCCGAATCATAAATAGTACCTGCGGCTAAGGTAGTGTCACTGCTATAAGGACCAACTACCCCCAAGACCTCGGGATTTTTAACTAGGCTAGCAGCAATTTGTTGAGCAATCTCAGGATTGTTATCATCATTAGCTATCCCTACCTTTAAAGGTACGCCTTTAATACCCCCGGAGGTATTCACCTCCTTTTGGGCTTGGGCGATACCGCGTAGAATCTCCAGGGAAACATTAGGATTATTACCTATAGGTACTGAGGCGACAACACTATAGCTTTTAGCAGCACCAATGCGGGCATTATTTAAATAGATCAGTGCCTGGGGGTCATTACGCTTCAGTTTTAAGGATCTTTCTAAACTAGCAATAGCTTGGGTATAATTTTTCTCACTTATTGCTTGTACTCCCGCTTTTTTGTCAGGAGTCACTTCGCCAGTGTTCAAAATTCTTTCTCCAAAACTAATCCGCTCTGCACCAGGTTGATTTTTCCGCTCTGCACCGGGTTGATTTTGGGGAAATCTGATTATGTCAAAAAACCACAAAATACCACCTAATAAGCCCAATGTGATCAGCAGGGAAAAAACAAGTAGGGTAGTTTCATTTTTCTGGGACATAATTAAGAATTGGGATTGATTTATAAATAAACTTATTTATGCGTGGCGGTGAGTAATGCTGAAAGAAACTAGATGTGTAGGTCTTTTAATTCTTGTTAAATATTAAAGATAATATTTGATAAATAATTCGATATATGGATGTAACTGCAATAGTTGCTAAACCACCAGCAACCGCTAGCAAGATTATTTGTGAAATTGCAATTCCCCCTTGTAAAAAGGGAACAAAAAGAATCACTGCTAAGGTAATTACCGGAATCAATAATAAATCAAACTTTTCAATCCACCGTCTAGTTTGGGCGAATATTATTATACCTAAGATCAAAGCACAAATCACCCCAGTGATTATAGGACTGCCCAAGAAACTATTCAGAGCGATCGCTATTAATGCACCCTCAAAGCCGCTAAAAGCTGCTCCAGCCAATAATTCCCAGGTAGAAAAACTGGGCTGAGGTTTTGTTTTGGCTGGTTGAGATTGGGGTGTAACAGTTGGGGGAATTGATGGTTGAGAAAGAGCTATAATTACTTCATTGGCCGAATGAAAGCGTTGATTAGCAGCAGGTAAGAGCATTTTATCTAAAATATCAGCCAGGCGAGGACTGACCTTAACTAAAGAGCGCCATTGCCACTGATTAGTATAGGTATCAAACAGTTGATTTGCTTCTTTACCTGTCAGCAAGTTCAGGATAGTGACAGCCAAAGCGTATAAATCTGTAGACGGGAAGACCTGGTTACCGGCCATTTGCTCAGGTGGTGCAAATCCCATGGAATAAATACCAGTGGAAGCGCTGGAGCCTCCTGTAGCATTTGTTACCTGCTTTACAGCCCCAAAATCCAGCAGAAAGAGTTTACCATCACGACGACGCATGATATTAGAAGGTTTAATATCTCTGTGAATGATACTTCTATCATGTACGAACTGTAAAACCTTGAGAATTTCTTGCAGTATTTCTAAAACTTCTGGTTCAGAAAATTTACCCTTCTGATCCAATTCTTCTTCTAGATTTTGTCCATCAATGTATTCTTGTACCAAGTAAAAAAACTGCTCTTGATGTCCTCCTTGCCAACTATTAACTATCACCGGAAAAAAAGCAAATAAACCAGGTATTTGCTCGTGTCCACTACCTATTTGGGCTAGAACTTCTGCTTCTCTCTCAAATAACTTTTGTGCTTTTTGCAATTGAGTAGGTGATAAACTTCCCGCGGGCTGGAACTGCTTGACTACGCATTGACGCATTCCTGGTATGCGGCGATCTATTGCTAAAAATGCTGTACCAAATCCCCCTCTTCCCAGTAACTTAACTGGCACATATCGACCATCTAGGAGTAAGGGCATACCGCAGGTAGTACAATATTTTTGTTGCGTTGTTTTCAGGGTGTTAATATCGTCTAAATCCGCAAAATAGTTTTGTGGGCGAGGGCAAGTCGGACGAGTACAGTAAACTTTCATTTTTATCATTGTCATGCCATCAATAAATCGATTTACTTGCTCTCAACCATAAATTATAATTTCCCCACGAATAGATTGAAGAAAATTACATCCCCAAACTAAAAATACTGATGACAAGAGACTAATACTAGATTTTAAACTGGTTCAGAAGAGTTAATATTAACTTCGTTAATATTAACTCCATCCAGTGTATTTACATTTAACTTGGGTTGTGATATTTTCAACATCTCTTTATTCCATTCTGGAGTAGCAAACTGAGGTAAAATTTCTTGACTAAATGCTTCTGCAGCCTTGGAACGATAGCGATTAGGATTAAAAATCAACCAGAGGTTTCGCTTGACGACGACACCTTCAATGCAGGTAGATTTTAATACACCCATTTGTAATTCTTTGGCGATGGCTGAGGTGGAGACAAAGGCAGCACCCAAGCCTGATTGCACGGCATTTTTGATGGCTTCTATGGAATTTAGTTCCATTTCAAACTTAAACCGTCTGGTATCAATATCACACCTTACCAGTACCTGATCAATCACCTTGCGAATAGTTGATTGGGAGTCTAGAGTAATGAATTGTAGTTTATATAGGTCTTCTTTTTGAATTTTTTCCAGTTTAGCAAAGGGATGAAATATCGGTAAAATCAGTGCTAGTTCATCCTCAGCGTAGGGCATAATTACCAAAGATTCTGCTAACTCAGCCGGAACTTCACCACCAATAATCGCTAGATCAATTTGTCCATTAGCGACACTCCAAGCGGTGCGCCGGGTAGAGTGGACATGTAATTGCACTGATACATCTGGATATTTTTGGCGGAACATACCGATCATTTTTGGTAAAAGATAAGTTCCGGTGGTTTGAGAAGCGCCAACAATTAAAGTACCGCCTTGGAGGTTTTGTAAATCTTCCACAGCGCGGCAGGTTTCTTGACACAAACTCAGGATTTTCTCGCCATAGCTCAAGAGTAGATGTCCAGCTTCGGTTAATTGTGCGCGACGACCTCCACGGTCAAATAAAGGTACATCCAGCTGTCGTTCTAAATTTTGGACTTGTAAACTCACCGCAGGTTGCGAGACGTAAAGACTATCAGCAGCACGCTTAAAGCTCCCTTCTGCGGCGATCGCTTTCAGGATACGTAACTGATCTAAAGTGAAAGGAAGGTCAGACATAAGGCTCAACCCACAATTTTAAAAGGAGCGGCTTGGAGAACAAAGCAAACTGCTACGTAGTTTTTCTGCCCACTAGGGGCGTGATCTGTAGCAGAAATAAATAATTGGTGACAATTGACTAGTGAATCAAGTTTTCCAGCTTTTCACCCTCCCTTGTTTTGTTACATCTTCAAGAAGGCTTGACTCGAAAAAGACAGTACCACAACACCCTGAGTAAAGTCTCCTGTGGAAAATTTTGTGGTATTGGTTGTACTGAGTTAACTTTTTGTTAAATTACTTCACCTATGTATACAATGCTCAATTCTTGGCTTACTCCCAGTCATTTGGTCATGTTGGGATTACAATTAGCTTTCGCGATCGCTCACAGTGGGGGAGCGGCCCTCCGTCCTTGGGCAGAAAAACACATCGGACCGAGGCTTTATCGCATTTGTTTTGCATTAATTAGTTTACCCTTAGCTGTAATCTTAATTATTTACTTTTTCAATCATCGGTATGACGGTTTGCAACTGTGGCTAGTACAGGCAGTACCGGGAGTGAGGTTAGGAGTTTGGGTATTATCAGCGATTTCCTTTTTCTTTTTGTATCCTGCTACCTTCAATTTACTAGAAATCGCTGCCATTCAAAAGCCCCAAGTTCACCTTTACGAGACAGGAATTATTCGTATTACCCGCCATCCCCAGATGGTAGGGCAAATTATCTGGTGTTTAGCCCATACCCTCTGGCTAGGAACTAGCTTTACCTTGGTTACTTCCCTGGGCTTAATCTTGCATCACTTGTTTGGTGTTTGGCATGGCGATCGCCGGCTGGCGGCACGCTATGGTGAAGCCTTTGAAATCGTCAAACAACGGACATCTATTATTCCTTTCCGAGCAATTATTGATGGTCGTCAATCTATCAAATGGCAGGAGTTTCTCCGCCCTGCCTACTTAGGAGTAGCAATTTTTATAGCTCTGCTCTCTTGGGCTCACCCCCTGTTACTGGTAGCAACTAGTAGGATAGAATGGTAGTTAGAGACGATTCCCACTATCAAAAGAAAATACCAGTTAATGGCAATTTCTGCCGATCAACCGCTGCCAAATCAATGTAGTATGAATTTTAATAGCTTTCAGCAGGGGTATCTCTTCGTCAGTTTGATATTTTCTCTAGGTCTTTGACAAGTTAAATGCTTGTACTAGGGAAGTAATAACACAGCAGTCCAATTTCCTGGGAACAGGAAACATGGCCAGTGGATAAGTGAAAACAGCGACAGTATCTCTGCCCTGGCTGGTGGTTACAGTGTATGTTTTTCCTAAAGCTGCTTGAGGAAATAACTGCGTTGGCAATTCTTGCTCCTGATAGCTAGTTTAATATCAAAACCTTATAATTTTAGAGGCGTCATGGTGTTGTCGGTTAGTGAGCGGACATTTACACAAGAAGTTTTACAATCTCCCATTCCTGTTTTAGTGAATTTTGAAGCACCGTGGTGCAGCTTGTGTCGCCTGATTCACCCTCTGTTGTTGCAGTTTAATGCTCAATGTGGTGAGCAAATCAAGTTAGTGGGGGTTAACGCTGATAATAATTTTAAACTGGCTAATACTTATAGACTAAGGACACTGCCAACTTTGCTGTTAGTGGAAAATGGCATAATTCGGCATCGTCTAGAAGGTTTTAGTAGTAAAGAGGATTTACGTCTGGCTTTAGAAGAAATTAAGCTCACCTATAACCACCGTTCTAGAACATACCATGCTGTAACCACAGCAGACATGGAATGTCGCTCGGCTTGACGCTCTACCCTAGAAGCCGGGATATTCACCACCAGGTACTCTAGTACCATTGTTGTTATCTTGGAACAACAGATCCAACTGAGTTTCCAAGTTCCCAGGCGCACCACGTTTGCTCTCAAGAGCGTGGTGTTGTCTGCTCACAAACCCTGTTGATTTAGGGTTGGGCGTTTGAAACAGTAATAGCGCCTAGGTTTCCCTGGCCAGAATTTCAGTCATCTGTGGCTCAAAATCCTAAAATTAAGAAAAATGGTAATTAGCTAAATTCAACAAATTTTTAGATAAACAAGGTAGAGGATAAATAGATCAGTAATCCAAACACTCTATGATTGTCGAAGAATTTGATAAACAAGGACATTCCATCGTTAATTGGGACTTTTAGGGCAAATATACCCTTTAGGTTACCTCGAATGTCAAAAATCTGTGGATTATCTGCATTTACGTAGTTTCAGCCAGGCTAATTATCTGCTAACTGCGTAAGTGTTCCTAAAGTTGAAGAAAATAATATTACAATTTCTTATGTTTTAGATGAGAATATTTACTGTTTGTCAGGTTGATCAGAAGGAGTTGACAGACAAAACACTGTTGTAAAATAGACATAAGTAATGATTTGGGGGGCCATTTACTGGTCAGGAACGCCTATAGAAACTATTTTTGGAAACCTTCAAGGTCTAAAATCCAGTCAGCTGAAGCAACTACAGCGACTGTACCACCAGCGCATCCCAGGCGATCGCATTACCACGCCTGAATTTTCCCAGCGTCTGGCCGCTATCAGCACAGAAATCAATCAGCCTGTATGTGCTTACCTCAACCGTCGGGGACAAGTGATGCGTGTAGGGGTAGGTACACCCCGTCAAACGCAAATCCCACCGTTAGAATTACCCCGGTACGGTGCAGAGCGTCTGAGCGGTATTCGTTGTATCGCCACCCATCTCAAGGCAGAACCCCCGAATGAGTCGGCTTTGACGGCTCTGGCATTGCAACGCTTAGATGCTCTTATAGTGCTAAATATCACTGGTACAGGATTTACAAAGCGCGGAGGCGGCTCCACTGGGTACGTCAAGGAAAGTTATTTAGCTCATTTAGTATCCAATACTAAACAGCTAGTCTCAACTCAGCTGGGGACAAAGGTAAAATTAGTGGCTCCCGAGTCGGGACTTTACTCTAGCGTATCCCCACCTATGAGTTTAGATATGCTGTCAGAGCAGGATTTTATCGACTTAGTGGACAGTGTGGAAGCTGAATTCCAACGGGAATTTGTGTCCACGGAAGTAGCTGCTGACCATGATCGCGTCGTCATAGTTGGTATTATTACTGACACAGAAAGTAGTCAAAGATTCCAAGATACCATAATGGAATTAGCCAGGTTAGTAGATACAGCAGGGGGAGAAGTATTACAGACACTACAACAAAAGCGATCGCGGATTCATCCACAAACAGTAGTGGGTGAGGGCAAAGTAGAAGAAATCGCCCTTACCGCCCAAACCCTGGGAGCTAATCTGATTGTTTTTGACCGTGACCTCTCACCCGCCCAAGTGCGTAACTTGGAAAGGAAAATAGGTGTCCGGGTCATTGACCGCACAGAAGTAATTTTAGATATCTTTGCCCAACGCGCCCAGTCCCGTGCTGGTAAACTACAAGTCGAACTCGCACAGTTAGGGTATATGATGCCTAGACTCAGTGGTAGAGGTCTGGCTATGTCGCGGTTAGGTGGTGGGATTGGCACCCGTGGACCCGGTGAAACTAAACTGGAAACAGAACGCCGCGCTATTCAAAAACGGATTTCTCGACTGCAACAGGAAGTCAACCAGTTACAAGCCCATCGCTCCCGGTTACGCCTAAGACGGCAAAATCAGGAAGTTCCCTCTGTGGCTTTAGTGGGCTATACCAACGCCGGTAAATCCACTTTGCTTAATGCTCTCACCAACGCGGAAGTTTACACCGCAGACCAGCTGTTTGCTACTCTTGACCCCACCACTCGCCGCTTAGTAATTTCTGATGGTGACATTGGTGGAACTCAAGAGATATTACTTACAGATACAGTAGGTTTTATACATGAACTACCCGCATCTTTAATGGATGCCTTTCGTGCCACTTTAGAAGAAGTCACGGAAGCCGATGCTCTACTGCATTTGGTAGATTTATCTCATCCTGCTTGGTTGAGCCATATTCGCTCAGTTAGGGAAATTTTGGCACAAATGCCAGTTACTCCGGGTCCAGCACTGGTTGTTTTTAACAAAATTGACCAAGCAGATAGCGCCACATTAGCTTTAGCTCGAGAGGAGTTTCCCCTGGCTGTGTTTATTTCCGCAAGTCAGCGATTAGGTTTAGAAACCCTGCGTCAACGTCTGACCCAACTGGTTCAATATGTTGTTGACACTCGGTGACTTGAATCGCCGTGATTGCTCTAAGAACCCCCCGGATAGAAGCGGGGGGATTAAAGGCATTAAAAAGGCATTAAAATTAAGAAGTATTAAATTTAATTGAGGATTTTATGGCTGCCAAAGTTGAAATTTACACTTGGAGCACCTGCCCATTTTGCATCCGTGCTAAGAGTTTGTTGACTAAAAAAGGTGTTGATTTTGCTGAATATTGCATTGATGGAGATGAACAAGCACGGTCTCAAATGTCAGTAAGAGCTCAGGGGAGACGCTCAGTACCACAAATTTTTATTAATGATTCCCATGTTGGTGGTTGTGATGATATTCACGCTTTAGAACGTCAAGGTAAGCTGGATGAATTATTAGCTTCTGATGTCTAGATTAACCCAATATTGAGATTAAGATTAGACATATCTAACAAGTCACCTAGAGACGTGAGACCTCACGTCTCTACAGGTCTGGGGGAAAAAAGTATATTTACCGGCTTAGTTTGCTGAATAATTTAACTCTAAATGCGGACAAAAACTGGAAAAATCCCTTTCATGGTTAACTATCACGGCGAATCAAGCCGTTGGCACTTCCTCCACTGTCTAAAGCCGATTGGCTTCCGTCGCTTTCGGGGATTTTCTTGTGAATCATGTCAGATATTGCACATTTTTTGATATCAGGCATACTACTATATATGGCCAGTTGCTCCAGATATGGTATATTTAACCAAACCTGCCACTGACATAATTTCGGGTATCTTCTTGTTGGGGGTCATTGAAGATGGCTTCTGTAGAACTATATTCTACTAGATAACCACTGCGACCACCTTCCACAACCTGAACGTTGAAAAAAGCTGTCTTATCAGACACCCGTGCTGCCTGTTGCATATTATGGGTGACGATGACAATGGTATATTTTTCTTTGAGTTGGTGAATTAGTTCTTCCACCCGCAATGTAGAAACTGGGTCTAAGGCAGAACAGGGTTCATCCATGAGAATGATTTCCGGTTGCACTGCGATCGCTCTAGCGATACACAAGCGTTGCTGTTGTCCGCCGGATAAAGATGTGCCACTTTGTCGCAGTTTATCTTTGACCTCATCCCACAAAGCAGCTTGTCTGAGACTGCGTTCGACTAATTCATCCATATTCCCTTGATAGCCATTGATTTTGGCTCCAAAAGTAATATTCTCATAAATTGATTTAGGAAAGGGATTTGGTCGTTGAAATACCATCCCAATTCGGCGGCGCACCTGTACAGGGTCGATGTTGGGTGCATACAAATTGTGATCGTAAAAATAAACTTTGCCTTCTGCTCGAAAGGAATCGATGACATCATTGAGACGGTTATAGCATCGCAGCAATGTACTTTTACCGCAGCCAGACGGACCAATAAAAGCTGTCACCCGATTTTTCGGGATGTCCAGCCAAATATTTCGCAAAGCCAAAAAATTACCGTAGTACACATTCAGATTCTCTGTGCGTAAAACAGTTTCAGTGTCATTCACTGTAGTAGTGTTAGTAGGCATAATAATAGTGTATTGTAGATTTTTGCCCCAGAGAATCTTTCTCTGGTGGTTCCTTAGCCAAAACGACCACTCACATAATCGCGAGTACGCTGATCCTGGGGACTGGAAAAAATTCTCTCGGTGGTATCTACCTCTACCAGATACCCGACGCGACTTCCCCCTTCCAGGGCTTCGGCATTAAAGAAAGCAGTATAATCTGCCACCCTAGAAGCCTGCTGCATATTATGGGTGACAATGACAATAGTGTAATGCTGTTTGAGATCAAGCATTAACTCCTCAATCCGCATCGTCGATATAGGATCAAGAGCCGAGCAAGGTTCATCCATCAAAATCACATCCGGCTGAACCGCAATAGCGCGAGCAATACACAAACGCTGCTGTTGTCCCCCTGAAAGAGAAGTCCCCAACTTGTGGAGATTGTCTTTAACCTCATCCCAGAGGGCTGCACGGCGGAGGGAATTTTCCACAATCTCATCCATATTGCCCTTAATGCCATTCACCCGCAAACCATAGGCTACATTGTCATAAATCGTCTTCGGGAAAGGATTAGGCTGCTGAAATACCATACCCACCCTGCGGCGGACGACCACCGGGTCAACTGTAGCACCATAGAGATTTTGTCCCCGGTAAGTAAGGTATCCCTTCACCTTAGCACCCGGAATCAAGGCGTTAGTCCGATTGAAACAACGCAGGAGAGTACTTTTACCACAACCCGAAGGACCAATTAAAGCGGTAATTTTGCCCTCCAGAATATCCATTGTCACATACTGAAGGGCGATCGCACCCCCATAGTAAACCGATAAATCCTTGACCTCAAAAATGCGCCTACTATCAACGGGACTGCTATTACTAATTTTCTTTTCCATAGTATTCTCAATGTAAACTGTATAGAAATTGGCTGAGTTTGCAGCCAAAAGAATTGAATTCCCTGATCTTATAACTTCTTCTGCCGACTCAAGTACCGAGCCAAAATACTAAACAACAGCACAATTGACAATAACATCAAGGCGGCCGCCCAAGCCAAACTCTGGGAAGCCTTATAGGGAATAATCGAGAAAAAGTAAATTAACACTGGTAAGGTTGCCACAGGTTCCCAAACATTAGTGTCCCAGAAATTATTGTTAAAAGAGGTGAACAGCAAGGGAGCCGCTTCTCCGGCAGCCCGGGCAACAGATAAAACTATACCAGTAATAATTGAAGTCAGAGCTGCTGGTAACACAATCTGCACAATGGTTTCAAATTTTGTCGCCCCAATACCCATTGCAGCCAAACGCAACTCATTAGGCACTAATAACAAAGCCTCTTCTGTAGACCGAATAATAATAGGCAGCATTAACACCGCCAAAGCCACCCCACCGGAAAAAGCCGAAAATGACCCTAATGGCATCACCACAATTGCATAGGCGAATAAGCCACACAAAATAGCGGGGACACCGGTGAGTACATTACAGGAAAACTTCACCAAGTAGGCCAACCGAGTTCCCCGGCCAAACTCAGCCAAGTAAATAGCCGCAATTACACCAAAAGGAACTGAAATCAATGTACCAATACCCAGAGTCATTAAAGTTCCAATAATGGCATGACCAAAGCCACCCTCAGATAAACCAGGGGGCGGGGGGAGCTTAGTAAAAATATCTGGAAATATGAGGGAATTAATCCCCTTTTGAAACACACTCACCAGCACCCAAATTAGAGGGATAATTACCGCGGCAGCAAACACCATAGTTAAAATGGTCAACACCCGCCCCATAATCCGGCGATGGGGTGCCATGGTTTTCTCACTGATATCAAAACCACTGTCGGTGGACGATGCCACGCTATCGCTATCATAGCCAAAGGAATACTGATTATCTGGAGTACCCATAATTTAATTGATATTTCGTAAACTTAATCTTGCATACACTCGTACTCAAAACTGGGGAAAAGGCGTGATATTTTACTCAATATTTTGGAATCGACGAATAATCATCTCAGCTAAAATATTCACTACTAAAGATAAAAGCATTAGCACTACGCCAGCGTACATTAAAGCCGCAACTTGAGTGCGTCCCGCCTCTCCAAATTGGGAAGCAATCAAACCTGTGATCGTCGATCCGGGTTGCAGCCATGATATGTTAATGCGGTTGGCGTTACCAACCAGCATAGCGGCCACCATGGTTTCCCCCATGGCTCGACCCATAGCCAACATCACAGAACTAATAATGCCAGATAACCCTGCGGGAATCAGCACTCTGAGAATTGTTTCCCAACGGGTTGCTCCCAAAGCTAAGGAACCATTGCGGAGATTACTGGGTAGGACTTCAAAGGTGCTCCGGGTAATAGATATGATAATTGGCACAATCATAATTGCTAGTACCAAGCCCACAATCAGTAGACTATTGCCAAAAACAGAATCGCCACTGAAAAAAGGAATCCAGCCGAAGTACGTGTTAAGGAAGGTAAAAATAGGTCTGATAGCAGGAATGAGGACAAAAATACCCCAAATTCCCAAGACCACGCTGGGAATAGCGACGATAAGTTCAATGGCAAAAGCAATGGGCGTTGTGACCCATTTAGGCGCAAATCCTTCTGTTAAAAAGATGGCGACTCCGACGCCCAACGGGATAGCAATTGACAGGGCAATCAACGCAGTGACTAAAGTTCCATATATCTGAGGTAGTACCCCATAGACGTTGGTAACAGGGTTCCAGGTTGTGCCGACCAAAAAACCCAGCCCAAATTTTTCAATGGCTGGTGTAGCTGCTATAGCGGTCTGTATGATTACCCATAGTAAAACTGCTCCGGCACTGATGGCTAGTATCAGGGTTAGTCCCCAAAATCCTACATCGAGAACCCTAGCTGGACTGATTTGCTTTTCCAGGCTATTCCCGGTTAATTGAGTTGATTTATCTGCCGACATCATGACTTGATTTTTGCTCTATAAGTGGTTATTGTGACATGGTGATGTCCCAACTCAGGTATCGGGATGAATTTTGGGAGTGTTAGATGTCAAAGACACTCCCAATTATCTCGGATTATTACTTGGCGTTCACCGTGTCAAATACTGCTTTAATTCTCTGCACTAGAGGGTCAGGAATGGGGACATAAAGAAGTTCCTCCGCAAGTGCCTTGCCTTCGGGTCCCAAAGACCATTCCAGGACATTACGCATGGCTTGCCATTTAGCATCGTCCTCATACTGTCGATAGATCATCACCCAAGCTAGACCGACTATAGGGTAGGAATCAACACCCGAAGGGTCTGGAACTAGGAGCGCGAAATCATCGGGTACCGGCTCATCTAGTAGAGCTTTGGCTGCTGCTTCTGGAGATGGGGC
Organism: uncultured Nodularia sp.; assembly: GCA_903911355.1. Classification (GTDB taxonomy): domain Bacteria; phylum Cyanobacteriota; class Cyanobacteriia; order Cyanobacteriales; family Nostocaceae; genus Anabaenopsis; species Anabaenopsis arnoldii. Next base: position 29,322 of record CAIWDD010000114.1, read on the forward strand.
TATAAAGTTTCCAGCTTTGTTTTCAATTAAGGCGGAATTGATTTTGTTTAGGGCAGCATAGGCGTAGGATAAGTAACCAATGGCTCCCTCATTCTGCTGAATGGCTGCCGCTACGCCTTCGTTACCTTGTCCGCCAATTCCCACAGGCCAGTCTACTGAAGTTCCCGCCCCAGCTGTCCAGTCTGGGCAGACAGTTTTAATGTGGTTGGTAAATACGAAGGTAGTACCACTCCCATCAGACCGGTGCGCAAAGGTAATGGGTAGGTCGGGAATCTTTAAACCAGGGTTATCTGCGGCGATGGCTGGATCAGTCCATCGAGTAATTTTTCCGGTTACGATATCACAATAACTTTTGCGGGAGAGTCTCAGTTCGAGATCTTTAACTCCTGGTAAGTTATAGGAGAAGGATAAAAAGCCTCCGGTCATGGGAACTTGGATCGGATCGTAATTATGAGCTTCTTTGAAGGACTTGAGCCGACTTGCAGAGTCGGTGATGGGTGCTTCGCTGGCCCCAAAGTCTACGGTTTTATTGATGTACTGCTCCAAACCTGCCCCACTTCCTACGGACTGATAGCTCACCTGGACATTGGAGTTGACTTGGCGATTATAGGCATCAAACCACCTCTGAAAAAGAGGTGCGGGGAATGTTGCCCCGGCTCCGGTAATAGCTATTTTCTGCCCACCACCACCATCCGCTCCTGGGCTACAGGCTGTTGCTACCAACATGATTGGTAGTGAAGCGATGGCTAACACAACTTTGCGATTAAGAACCATGAAAAATACGTCCACTTTGCGAAAGTACTACGGAGTTATATCAAAAAGACCTTGCTTCATTGATCATGACAACATCACCGGCATCACAGTCTAGGGTTATGGCGGTAGCAATGGGTTATCTGAGTCTTGCCCCGCGCCACAAGCCCCTAAGCTAAATTACATATCTAACAGCGATGTTTTAGCTGCTAGGCGAATCTTGTTGATTAGATGTAGACCTGTGAATTTTTAGTTAATTTATCCAGATGAGCGATATTAGAATACCTCTAAAAGATACGTCTGAAGGTAAACAAAAGGTTAACAAAGGCAAAATAATATATTTTTCTGATCTATTTGCTACATTTAAAATTAAAAAGAAAGTAAGTAATTTATTGAATTTTCTGGTATAAATTAGAAGTTCTTAGGGAAAACCAAACTGTCCAGTATGATTTTCAGGTTCAAACATGATTTTTCCCCAATTTTTTTGAGCGATCGCCATTTATTCAGAAGCTAATCACCCAAAGCCTCAAACCACAGAATTCCCTTAAGAATGTCCCGCTCACCTAACGGCGTAGCGGGTTAATATCAAAAATATTACTTATTAGCAGAGGAAGTGGGGTATAACTTTTATCCCCAAATCATATTTGGGATATTTTTCATTGAGAATTGTCTAATTACTAAGTTCGACTTTGAAACACCCAACTTGATGTTCCTTACGCCAAGCATGAGGTGGTAACCCATGATGTTGACGAAACTGGCGGGAGAAATGGGAAACATCTTGATAACCCAATGCTCTGGCAATTTGCTCAACTGTTTGGTAATCATTTTGCAGTAAAAAACGCGCTCCTTGCATCCGGCGTTTAACAATCCAGCTATTGACAGTTTCTCCTGTCTGCTTTCCCACCTGGTTAGTCAAGTAAGCAGGTGAGTAACCAACTGCTTCAGCTACATCACACAGTGTAATTCCTTCGTGATAATGGGCTTCAATAAATTCAAAAACTTTTTTTAATTGGGGAACACAGGGAAATATTGATTGAGGTGAGTTCAAAGCTGTGGTCTTATCTGCGGATCCTGATTTTTGAGCTTCCTGGAATTTAGCAGCACACCAACTTTTGAGCACAGCTTGTCTTTGCAACTGGGTATTAATTGCTCTGAGTAATTCTTCTAGTGAAAAGGGTTTAGTAACATAGTCATCTGCACCTAACTCCATACCTTTGCGAATAGCCTCTCTGGTAGAGCTACCCGTGATAAAAATAAAGGGAATAATTGCTGTAACAGGATCTTGACGTAGCATGGTGAGGACAGTGTAACCATCTATATCCGCCATTGTCAGATCACAAAGCACTAAATCAGGTACATACTCCTGTGCTTGTTGGATACCAGCTAAACCATTTTGGGCGCTTATAATATGAAACCCTTTAGCTTCAAGACCCTGTACATAAAGATGGCGGGTAACATGATCATCTTCAATTACCAGAATTTTTTTGACCGATTCGTACTTCATTTTATAACAACCAAAATTATAATATTAAATGGAACATGGGGATTTTTAAATTGACAAATCTTAAATACTCAATTAACACTTATAGTAATCAAAACATTATAATTATCAGATAAAAGAGGCTTCTTTAAATGGCAACATCACAGTAATGGTAGTACCTTTATCTACTTGGCTTTCCAGATTCACTTGACCACCATGTAAATCTACTAGCGTTTTAATAATCGATAATCCTAGTCCATTACCGGGTATATTCCCAATATTACTTCCCCGGTAGAATGCTTCAAATAATCTTTGTTTATCTCTGGTTGAAATGCCAATTCCTTGGTCTTTTACCTGAAAAATAATATATTTTTCTTGGTAAGTAAGAATCAAATCAATCATCCTATTATTAGGAGAATATTTAATGGCATTTTCCAGGAGATTCTTCAATATATAATCTAATAATTTTGCATCAAAAGAAGCATTGATAACTTCAAAATTAGTCACAAAATTTATTCTTTTATCGCTTAAACTCATGTGCATTTCCGCCACTAAATTATGACAAAATTTCACTAATTCCAGTGGTTTAGGGTCAAAATTTATTCTGTCTGATTCTGCTTGAGCAAACAACAAGGTATCATCTAACATCTGGCTGATTTGTGAGATGGCTTTTTCTATATTTTCCAACAATGATTCTATTTTTTCCTTGCTATGCTTGTCTATTTCTTCTGCAAATAAGCTATTACAAAATGAAATAATATTTAGTGGAGTACGAATTTGATGACAGACCATAGAAAGAAACTGCGCTCTCAGTTCGCTTAGTTGTTTAGCTTGTTCCAAATTTTTGTAATTTGTAATATCAACAGCTATAATTAATTCTTGTGGTTTTCCAGGTAAATTTAACATTCCATCAAGCTTAGTGACCACCTCAATTAGCGAGCGTTCTGTACCATCTTGTGTGAGGATATTTATCTTCTGGTATTCAAAGTCAGGTACTTCTTTTTGCAAGGATAAATTTATAGGTTTTTTAGTCTTAATTATTCCGTTAAAATCAAATTTATTTACTAGTTCCTCTTTACTATATACAGTAATTTTTTTTACTGCAGAATCTACATAATGTATTCTGTTTCCCTGAATCAGAAAAATGTTGGCTTCTATTGTTTCTGCTAAGGTGAATAATGTATTGATATTCAACGGTTTTATGCTCAAATCTATGACTTCATCGCTTAGAGGTCGAACAACAGCACAAGCAAAACTTTGACCTTTCTTTTTCATGTATATAATAGAAGTTTCAACCGTAAATATGCGCTCTTGCTTATGACGATAGCGAGATTTAAAGGTAAAATAATCTTCTGATTTTATTTTTGAGAATCTATGGATATCAAAATCTATATCTAGATGATCAAGCCTCATTAAAAGTAATTCTTCACGGGAATAGCCAGTCATTTTGCAAATTGCATCATTGACAAAAATAAACTGGTAATTTTCTCCTAAGCAGAAAGCTGGCTCTACAGCTTGATATATCAGGAAATAAGCAAATTTTAAATCTATTTCTGCCTGTATATTTCTGGGACAATTGGCAAAAAATAACCTATTTTCGCTATAATCCATAAGCTTAATCTCTCCCTTTCATAAGTCAGAAAAATAGGCATTAAAAATCAAGATGATGGCTATTAAAAAAACATATATTTATTGTTTATCTTGCTAATAATAATTTATGTATTAATTCACAAAATGTGCTATTTAAATTTTAATAACAGCATAAAAAACTTACGAAAATAAAGTTAACAATTATGTAATTTATCAAATATGAAATCTTATAACGCCACCTTGATCCATACTTTGACAATGAATGTATTATGGTTTTTAATTTCCATTACTCAATATCAAATACAAAATTATCTGCACTAGAAGTTTAAAACCCACTGCTTTTATAAAAATATCAGTGATGTTCTACCTGAATTTAGAATTAATGTAAAGATGCTAAATTTATAAGTAAGAGGTTGTTTGTCAAATATTAAACAGGTAATTTTTATATTAGGGAACAGGGAATACCGAAGGATTGGGATAGTTAACATCTAATTTTCACACAATAAGCAATCTAAAAGATAAGGTATATATTGAGATTAGGGTTTGAATGTGTATTTAGAAATATGGGCATAGAGAGTTAACTTAATTCATAAAACCTCTGATATATGATTTACATGATTAAAGATTTAACTATATTTAAGATTATTTATTCATCTACCATGAGGAACATATCTGACGAGCAAACAATATCCTAATATGAATTCATTTGTGATATTCCAGAGTATATTTACTCCAATAGAGTGAAAATTTATAGATTCATCTATCTAAAGAAATAGGAAATGAGAATATGTGTTTTAATTAAGCTGATAAGAATTAGTGATATTTTATATTGATATTGTCGCCCCGTCAGCTATGAACCACTCTTTGGTGTTGTTGTTCACTTTCTCCCGATAATTCAATTCTGGGGCTGAGAATTTTCAGCTGAAACAAAAATAAATTCCCTGCTCACTTCCCGGTTAGTCTGTGGAGTGACTCACAAAAATACACATCTAATACTTTTTTCTGATACCTTGACTAAGGAAATCAGGAGGATAATGTTTGTCATAATAAAACATAACCACTGACTCAGTATATTTATGTATAAGTTATTACTTTATTAAAAGTAGAACACATAAATAACTGATAAAAACATTGTTTGAGTATTTGTGCAAATAAAATGGCTGGAAGTGTAGAAAATGTGGGAACTATTCAATTACTATGGTCTATGGTTGGTTTGCTCCTCACCATGGGTGGTACTTTCCTAGAAGCCTATAGTATTGCCTTACCTTGGAGTGGGAATAATCAAGGAACTGAGATTTTTTCTTTGGGTGTTACCTGTCAAGTTGGTGCGGTACTGTTAGTAGGTTGTTTAGGAGGTAAAAATGCTGGCGCACTATCGCAAATCGCCTATTTAGTCATGGGTTTAACCTTGTTACCTGTATTTGCCGATGGTGGCGGTATTGGATATGTTAAACTATCTCAGTTCGGTTATCTGTTAGGTTTTATCCCTGGAGCGTGGATTTGTGGATCTTTGGCGTTTCAAGCTAGACCTAAGCTGGAAACCCTGGCTTTCAGTTGTTTGAGTGGCTTGTTAACTGTCCACTTCTGCGGTATTACTTATTTAATCATCAGTTATATTTTTCAGTGGAAAGGTACGGAAAATTTGCCTCTAATGCAAGCAATCCTTAAATATTCTTGGTTTGCACTGCCGGGTCAACTAGCTGTAGTGTGTGGTGTTACCGTAATAGCATACGTATTACGTCATTTAATGTTTTATTAGTTATGGCGGAGCTAGTACCACAGTCAAGTCAAAATCGAAAAATTCATTTATAGGCTTTTGACCAATTGGAAATGATTGGGACTAATTGTACATTTTCTCGGTAATTATATGTATTTTCATAGACAAAGAGGAGATGGTGATTGTGAGATCCATTTAGTAAATGCTATTTTTATTGACATTAACCTCTACTATCTCTCACGCCCTAGTTTCTAGTTTCATGCGTTTAAAAAATCATCTCTTTTGGATTACTGCCTTCATTGGTTTTTTCTTAGATCAACTAACAAAATATTGGATAGTGCAGACCTTTAGCCTGGAACAAACATTACCAATTATACCAGGTGTATTCCATTTCACTTATGTTACTAATACTGGGGCAGCTTTTAGTCTGTTCAGCGGGAAAGTAGAGTGGTTAAGATGGCTATCGTTGGTCGTGAGTTTGCTATTGATAGCACTAGCATGGTTTGGTCAAAATTTAAGTCGTTGGAATCAGTTAGGCTATGGTTTGATTTTAGGCGGAGCTATGGGGAATGGTATTGATCGGTTCGCTTTGGGGTATGTGGTTGATTTCCTGGATTTTCGCTTGATTAATTTTGCCGTATTTAATATGGCAGATTCATTTATTACTATTGGTATTATTTGTCTATTAATTGCTTCTTGGGAAAAAGCACCCAGTCATAGTGACAGTTAAAGCTACTCTGAACACTTGATAAATGAAAATCAAAGTATCCCCTCAACTTCCCATGTCAAAGAGAATTTTAATGTCAATTAATCCCTAAAGATATTACCCTAATATTTTCAGAAATTATAGATAGTCAGGGAGTGTGGACTCACAGTCTTGTATGCTTGGAAAGAGTAATAAACCCGACTTAGTAGGTTTTATGAGTCGATATTTTCTTGGTGTAAGATTGAATTAGTAAAAACTACCTATAGCTAATTTCTGCTGTGACTGATGTGTACAATGGTGGAATATCTGTATCGAGATTGTCAAATCGACCGAATGTTTGCCAATAATTCTGATGTAAATAGCCTATGAGTTCCCCCCAACCTCCTCATAAGCCACAAACTGTACTTGGTCAACTGACTCAAGCAGTACAGACACTTCAAGCGAGAGTTGACTTTTCCAAGTTGGCGCTGAAGCCTAATGCTAAAGTACCAGAGATATGGGTGCAGGATACGGGGGACGAACGTGAGGTATATCCCTTGTTAGGCGATCGCTATATACTAGGTCGTAGTTCAAAATCCTGTGATATAGTCATTCGCAATCCGGTTGTCAGCCAAATTCACCTATCACTCTCACGGGATTCAACTCAACGCAGCCCTGTTTTTGTCATCAAAGATGAAAACTCCACTAATGGTATTTATCTGGGGAAACGCCGAATTAATCGCTTAGAACTGCGTCACGGTGACATTTTTACTTTAGGACCACCAGAACTCGCAGCTTCAGTGCGGCTACAATACTTTGACCCAGCACCCTTGCATATTAAAGCAGCAACTTGGGCAGCCTACAGCATAGCAGGTGTGAGCGCCTTAGTGGGGTTAGTCATAGGGGTGGAATGGCTAAAATTTTCCGTCAGACCCTTACCCACTGCTAGCAGCGCCCCTATAGTGATTTATGCTCGCGATGGCTCGACACCCTTGCGCGAGCCTCGGAGTACCTCTCATGTAGACCTCAAGAGTTTAGAGGACTTTGGCTATTTACCCGCAGCTATAGTGGCCTCAGAAGATAGTCGTTACTATTGGCACTTTGGCGTTGACCCTTTAGGGATTTTGCGAGCTGTGTTAGTCAATACGCGCAGTGGAGATCTACAGCAGGGGGCTAGCACCATTACCCAGCAAGTGGCCAGAAGTTTGTTCCGGGACTATGTAGGCGCTCAAGACTCCTTGGGACGCAAACTGCGGGAAGCTATTGTTTCCTTGAAGCTAGAAACTTTTTACAGTAAAGATCAAATATTACTCATTTACTTAAATCGAGTATTTTTGGGGGTGGATACATCCGGTTTTGAGGATGCGGCTCGTTATTACTTTGATAAGTCAGCCAGAGAATTAACTCTTTCAGAAGCTGCAACATTAGTGGGAATTTTACCTGCTCCCAACGCTTTTAATTTTTGTGGAAATAACCCCAATAGGCTACAACTAGTTGACTATCGCAATCGCGTCATTAGGCGAATGTTGGACATGGGGAAAATTTCCGCAGAACAGGCCAATCGAGCTAGGCGTTCCCCAGTCCAGATTAACCCCAAAGTTTGCGAACGGCAAGCCAGCACCATTGCTCCTTACTTTTACCAGTATGTGTTCCAGGAATTGGAATCAATCTTGGGGGTAGGAGTTGCCAGAGAAGGAAATTTTATCATTGAAACCCATCTCGATCCGAGAATGCAAGCAGAGGCGGAAACAGCTTTGCGTAATCAAATCAATAAAGCTGGTTCTACCTTTGGCTTTTCTCAAGGAGCGATCGTTACCCTAGACAATAGAACTGGTAGTATTTTGTCGATGGTAGGCGGAACTGATTTTGGAAAAAGCCAGTTTAACCGTGCTGTTCAAGCCCAAAGACAACCAGGTTCTACCTTCAAAGTTTTCGCTTTTGCAGCTGCCCTAGAGAGGGGAATACCAGCCTCTAAAACTTATTCTTGCGCGGCTCTACCCTGGCAAGGCTTTACCTATAGGCCTTGTAGAACCGGTGCCCAGAATTCCTTAGATATGAGGACTGGCTTCGCCCTGTCAGAAAATCCCATTGCTCTGCGAATTGCCAGGGAGGTGGGGCTAGATAGAGTCGTATCCACCGCCAGACGTTTAGGAGTCAAGTCATCACTCGAAGCAGTTCCCGGCTTAGTACTTGGTCAAAGTGTAGTCAATGTGTTAGAAATGACTGGTGCTTTTGGCGCTATTGGCAATGGTGGTGTCTGGAATCCACCCCACGCAATTAGCAGGATTATAGACAGTAGTGATTGTCAAAATAGTCAGGATTTAAAAACTTGTCGTGTTGTCTATTCCTTTGACGAAAATCCGGACGCTAACCAGCGAGTTTTACCCACAGGTGTAGCCGATGAAATCAACCAGATGATGCGCCAAGCAGTAACTAGCGGCACCGGACGCGCTGCGGCTATCGGACTGGGGGAAGGCGGGAAAACCGGCACCACTGATAAAAATGTTGATCTCTGGTTTATTGGTTCAATCCCCAGTCGCCGGCTTGTAACTGGTATTTGGTTGGGTAATGACAATAATTCTCCCACATCCGGCAGCAGCGGGCAAGCAGCCCAACTTTGGGGCAATTATATGAGACAAATTACCAGATAAGGGGCGGTGAATAATCACTGAATAATCACTGATATCCCCGCCAAGGGCTAACTTGCAGAATACCACCCCTGGTAAAAACTACTTTAAATTGGGCTATTGGTTCATTGGCTGTGAGAGAACCATTAGCGGGAGTGTGCAGCAATTTGGGTAGAGGAGTTGATTCTATGCCCTCATTTGCTCCTTGATTTACCGCTTTATAACCAATGATCGCACCATCAGGATTTACACCTACCCGATAGACTAAATCTTCTTTTAATTCTGATCGACTAGTCCAACCTCGATCAATTTGGTTATAAATTTTTTCATTCAGAAGACGTAGTTGGGATGAATTAGTAATTTCTGTAGCTGAATTTAAGAGTGCTTGTAAATCTCTGATTTTGGGGGCTGTATCCACGATGGGAGTGGCTACATTCAGGTCAGTTGCTGGGGAACTCTCTGGAGTTTGTATATTTGGGGGTGTTATGTTCTCTGATGCAGCCGAATTGGGGGTGGGTGCTATGGATACAGTCTCTTCTTCCTCCTGGGTTTCTGGTGGGCGCGTCTCAGGGGCAGGAATTAGGCTCAAAGCGATGGCGGCAACTGCTACAGTTGAAATTCCTATACTTGCCGCTACTCCCTGCTTGAGTAGAAATTCATTAGGACTACCGTAACTTCTGGGCACGGGCTGTAATTCTAATGACAACTCTGGTAGGGTTTGGCTGTCAGCAAAAAATTGATCCACAGCTTCAACCAGGTCAAATAACTGCACTGTATTCAAATCCATTTGAATGGGCGGTTGATTATAGTTAGGCTGAGACTGAAAAACATCTACAGCTATTTCAGAATGCACAATTAACCGGTGCCGATTAGTGTAAATTTTTTGTAACTCCACTAATTCTGAGTCTTGATTATGTGCTTGGGGGTTTGACACATTACTCAAAAATTCTTGAGCATAGCCACTGACAGCCCGGACTAGACTCTCAAAAAACTCTCGTCCGCCTACTAGGGGCTGACTATAGCCAGATATATAGCATTCTGCATTTACCAATATGGATAATTCTGGACGCATACCTTGATAGTATGCTGCTTTAGCTACATCACTGAAACCCTCTAACAGCAGTGTACAATTAGGTAGACTGTACTTACGTTGAATATTCATTCTACTTCACCGTCAAAAAGACTAATCCAAAATCGCTGCATTCCAGCTGTACCAGTACAAAATAGTAATTGTCCCAACAAATTGATTGCTAGTTCATCTAATTTCTCGTCAGAATCTAATGCCATTACGGTAGAACGTCGGGGATTCATTCTACTTCTGAAATGTACTCGAAATCGCTCTAGGTAATTCGATAGCCGCAAATTCTGTACCAAAGGTATCTGCTTTTCACTCATTTGCTGATATGTCATCAACATTTGGCGAATGACAACGGTTAAACGCCGCGCGATGTAGCTGGCAATAACTACTAAAGCTTTTGCCTCCATGATTGTCAAGGGACGGCGAATATGAGCTCTTCGCAGTGGGTTAGAGCTCCGCATTCGCCATAGATTTACTCGGTTTTTAATAATTCCTTTCAGTTCTAACTCATCAGCAAAAGCCAGAATAGCTTCGGAGCTACCAAGTTCTAAAGCTTCAATTGCCAGTAAAATTAGATCAACTTGCAGTCGGGTTCTAGCCGGACAACCCTGTGCTGCCTTGGCGAAGCTTACTATAGGCATCGCAGGGTCTGGTAAAGTATCCAGAATCATCGGCAAGGATGGGGGGGGTGGACTATTCAATGGCGTTAAGCTGGCTGAGACATTCATTCTATAAATTACCTTGTGCAGAGCTAATAGGCAGAATAAAACTAGTACAACTAATTTAAAGGAGCTAGAACAGGCTTGAACCTGTTTCAAACTTGCTTGTAATGCTTAAGCATTGATTACTTTTTCTGCTGTCCAAAGTTCGGTAAAAATTAGGTAAATAAATCTCTTATTGTCAGTCAGAAACTGATTTACCGATTTTTTTGTCGGAGGTAGTTCTCTTGGAGACCGTGGCTTTGTAGAAGTCTTTATGTAAGTGAGAGTGGTATTACAGTTGCAGTATCTACCTGCTTTGTGCGGTACAGATGCCAAGTTGCTCTAAGTAACGCCATCAAAAATCACCTCCGATTTAGTTGTTTTGAGTATAGTAAAAGAATATATCAAAAATCAGGAAACCCCCAAAGGCTAATATATTATTGTGGATTATTGTCGCTTACCTTCCCAGTCTGTATTACCGTGTAAAATTAGCTAATCTGCCTAAATTAGAGCGTCAATGATCAGGGGATGAGATTATAGTGTAGGATTTTCCAGGGACTAGTCATGAGTCATTGGTCATTAATCCCCCCACTACCCCCTCATAACTGAATTTTATGGATTTAAAGTCTCTAATTCGCGATATCCCAGATTTTCCTAAACCGGGAATTTTATTTCGCGATATCACTACTTTACTGCGCGACCCAGAGGGATTGCGCTACACTATTGACTTTTTTACGGAAAAATGCCTGGGTTTAGGCTTAAGAGCTGATTATGTTGTGGGTATGGAGTCCCGTGGGTTTATTTTTGGACCTCCTCTAGCTTACAAATTAGGAGCGGGTTTTATTCCCGTACGGAAGCCGGGAAAGTTACCAGGAGCAGTTCACTCAATTGAATATGAATTAGAATATGGTACAGACTGCCTGGAAATGCATCAAGACGCTTTGCATCCAAATAGTCGCGTTTTAATTGTAGATGACTTGATTGCCACAGGTGGTACGGCTAGTGCAACGGCTAAGTTGGTGCAGAAGATTGGCTGCGAATTGGTAGGGTTTGGCTTTATCATCGAGCTACAGGATTTACAAGGACGTCAACATTTACCAGATGTGCCGATTGTCTCCCTAATTGAATACTAATCACTGGTAATCTCTCCTATATCCTGAGAAATTGACTAATAAACAATGACTAAATTGCTATGACTTCTCAGAAAATTTCCTGGAAGACCTGTCAGGAGGGCTTTATAGGGCTAGTCACGAACGAAACATTTGTTTATGTGGTGAAACGGATATTGCAAGCACTGTTCACTTTGTTATTGGCAACGGCGCTGTCGTTTGTGATCATGAAACTATCCCCGGGGGATTATGTGGATACCCTGCGCCAAAATCCGACAATTTCGCCAGAACGCATTGAGGAATTAAGGCAACAGTTTGGTTTAAATAAATCTTGGCCAGAACAGTTTGGACTATGGTTATGGCGAATTTTCACCCAAGGAGATTTCGGTACTAGTTTTGTTTACCAACGCTCAGTAGCTTCTCTGTTGTGGGAAAGGATACCAGCAACTTTACTTTTAGCGATCGCTTCTTTATTTTGTACCTGGGCGATCGCAATTCCCTTTGGGATTCTCGCAGCTGTGAAACAAAATCAAGCCACTGATCGGATTTTACAACTGATTAGCTACACAGGACAAGGGTTTCCTAGTTTCATCACTGCTTTGTTTCTGCTCATATTTGCTCAAATCACCTCACCTTTATTTCCCGTGGGTGGTATGACTAGCATCAATCATGCTGATTTGTCTTGGTTTGGCAAAATCATTGATATTGGCTGGCACATGATTTTACCCACCATTGCCTTAAGTATCACTAGTTTTGCCGGGTTGCAAAGAATCACTCGCGGTGAATTGTTGGATGTTCTACGTCAAGATTATATCCAAACGGCTCGCGCCAAGGGACTACCAGAAAATCGGGTGATTTATGTTCATGCTCTTCGCAATGCCATAAATCCTTTAATTACTTTGTTAGGCTTTGAATTGGCTGGTTTATTAGGTGGTGCATTTATTGCCGAACAATTCTTTAACTGGCCCGGTTTAGGGAGATTGACTTTACAGGCGGTAATGGCGAAAGACCAGTATTTAGTCATGGCTAGCCTCGTCATGAGTGCCGTATTACTGAATATAGGCAATTTAATGGCGGATTTGCTATTAAAGGTAGCCGACCCCCGGATTCGTTTGGAATCTTAATTGAGTATGTTTTCTGAAATTTATTATATATTGCGTTCCTCGACTGATGGTCGTTATCTCGTAGCCCATCCCGATGCTGAAAGTTCCGGCTATTTATTACTGTTTCGGGAAAACTTTGATGCTTTAAGCTATCTCAATACCCATGCAGGTCAATTAGCTAACCGCTTTGCCGTAGAATCTGTTCTTGCTACACAGTTGGGTAATTTGCTCAAACGTTGGGGTTTTAGCGGGGTGGGAATTGTCATAGATCCGTTATTGCCGAAAGTAGATTTTATGCAGCATCGTTAAATATAGTAGTTGGCAGGTAGATAAGTACTATATGAATGATAAAACTCTTGTGGAGTGGGCATTCTGCCCACTAGGGTGTAATGCAGTATAATGAGATACGCTGTAAATAATCCACAGAGGCACAGAGAAAAAGGAGAAAGAAATAGAGAATTTCACTTCAGGGCTGGACATTTTGTCCGCCCCATTATTTAAACCACGACTTTTTCTAACATCAATTTAGAACGTTTGACTTGCTCAGGAATAGCTACGGGATAATCTCCAGTAAAGCAAGCTGAACAGAAACTATTAGTATCTTCCCGGGTTGCTTCCAGCATTCCCTCCCAACTCAGATAAGCCAGGCTATCTACTCCCAACTGCTCGGCAATTTCTGACACTGACTTGGTAGCAGCAATCAACTGATCCTGACTATCAGTATCAATACCGTAAAAACATGGATGTGTGACTGGTGGGGAAGAAATGCGCATATGTACCTCCCTAGCACCTGCTTCACGTAATGCTTTAACCAGTTTCCGGCTCGTTGTCCCCCGAACAATGGAATCATCCACAATAATTACTCGTTTACCCACCAATACATCTTTGAGTGGGTTAAGTTTCATGCGAATCCCGGACTCGCGCATAGATTGTGTGGGCTGAATAAAAGTTCGACCCACATAGCGATTTTTAATCAGTCCTTCGGCGTAGGGGACACCAGAGGCTTGGGAAAATCCAATAGCCGCAGGTATTCCTGAATCAGGAACACCAAAGACAATATCAGCATCTACAGCGGATTCTGCCGCTATTTGTCGCCCCAACCTCATGCGATAGGTGTACAAACTTTCGTTGTGCATGATGCTATCAGGACGGGCAAAGTAAATCATCTCAAAGATACATAACTTACGAGCAGGTTTTTGACTCCAATGGTAGGAAGCTAAACCTGCTTCAGTAATCCAAACTAATTCCCCCGGTTCCACATCTCGTAAGTATTCGGCTCCAATGATATCTAAACCACAAGTTTCCGAAGCCAAGACATAACGGACTGGTAACCCGGGTAAAGTTCCAATTACTAAGGGGCGGATACCATTGGGATCCCGCGCACCCATGACACCAACGGGAGTCCCAATCACCAAACTAAAAGCGCCTTGGCAACGCTGAAATGCCCTACTTGCTCCTTCTACCCAATCGGCACCAGCGTTGACGGCTTGAGCGATCGCCAAAGCGATCATTTCCGAGTCTGTTGTTGTGACTAAACTCACTTGGGTCTTGACTAACTCTGACCGCAGCTGCACAGTGTTGACTAAATTACCATTATGTGCTAAAGCTAATGAACCTAGTCTGGTTTCCACCACAGCCGGTTGGGCATTATCCTTGCGGCTAGAACCAGTAGTGGAATAACGAGTGTGACCAATAGCCAGGTTTCCGGGTAACTGATCCAAAATGGACTCATTAAAGACCTGAGAAACTAAGCCCATGTCTTTGTGTAGGTGTACTTTTGCATCTTCAAACGTTGCAATCCCAGCTGATTCTTGACCCCTATGTTGCAGGGCATATAATCCAAAGTAGGTCATTTTGGCAACATCTTCTTCTGGAGCGTAAATGCCAAAAACACCACAAGCTTCTTCTGGTTTGTCAGGTCGATGCTCTTGACTATTAATTGGGTCTATTTCCTGATTGTGGTATTCATCCGATAGCTTGTGCGGTGTAGCCATAGTGACGGAATGGATGGGAATCATTAGCTATTGCTCCTGGTTTGGGTGTCAAGTCGGAATAATCGGTAATTGATAATTTTTAATTCGCAATTACTACCCCACCAATAAATGGAGTGAGTTATGCTGGATTTTGTTCTGGAATTAATTACGAATTGCAAACTACGAATTAGTAATTATTTAGTCCCTGGGATTATGTCGCTGGATAGTTGCCAAATCCTTAACGAATCTTTAACCATCTATTAAAACAGTACCGTAATTCTGCTCACAGAAGTTAATTATCCCCATATAGGGGATAGAAAAATTAATTGGGAGTATTACCTAGGCGAGCAAGACGGTTAGAGATAGCCCGGAAATAGCGATCTTTCATCTGTTCCATAGAAAGTTTGATTAAGATTTGGTTATCATTGGTTAAAATCCTCAAACCTAGTTCAGAATCACCCAAATTACCTACTGTACCAAGTTTTTGCCAATTAGCTCCCAAATGTTCATCTAAGTAATATTCCCATGTCTCTTGTTGTGATTTTGTTACAGAAACTACTATCCTTGCCCCACCTTCACCAAACAGCACTTCATCCAGACGTTTTAACTGATGTTCAGGAATTTCTATCTGGATTTGGGCACCTAAGTTACCAGAAAGGCAACATTCAGCCAAAGCAACAGCCACACCCCCCTCAGATGAATCATGGGCCGAACATATCCAACCAGCACGAATACCTAAGCGGCAAACTTGCTGTACACGACGTTCCAAATCAAAATCTATCCTTGGCGGCTGGCCAGCAACAGTATTATGAATAGTAGCTAAATACTCAGATGCACCCAAACTAACAGAGGATGTCAGAGGTAATCCCAAAAGATAAATTAAATCACCATTACCTTGCCAACCTTGACCACAAATCCTTGTTAAGTCAGGAATTAACCCCACCATACCCACCACAGGAGTAGGATAAATGGGTTGGGGATTACCTTGAGAATCAAAGGTTTCATTGTACAGAGAGACATTCCCGCCTGTAACTGGTGTTGCCAATTCTAGACAACCTTCAGACAAACCGCGACAAGCCTGGGATAATTGCCAGTAACCAACGGGTTTTTCTGGACTACCAAAATTGAGATTATCTGTCACCGCCAGAGGTTCGGCACCCACACAGCTGAGATTACGAGCTGCTTCTGCCACCACGGCCTTAGCTCCCTCATAGGGGTCAAGATAAACATAACGAGGATTACAGTCTACAGTTGCCGCCACACCTGATCTAAAACTTTCAGGTTCTAATTCTTCATTTTTCCTTGTTTCTAGGGGACGTAAGCGCACCACAGCAGCATCAGCACCACCAGGCAGAATCACAGTATTATTTTGGACTTGATGGTCATACTGACGATAAACCCAATTTTTAGAAGCGATGGTTGGCGTACCGAGCAAAGTTAACAGAATATTATCCCAGGATTGGAGTTTACCTTCAATGCCAATCCCCGCAATTGTACAAGCTGGTAAGGAATCAGGTGACCATTTCCAAGCTTCCAGAACATACTCTGGTGGTTCTGCTAACAATTCCCGTTCATAAAGTGGGGTATTTTCCGCCAGCGCCTCAGCCGGAATTTCTGCTGCGACTTTACCCTGAAAGAAAATCCGCACAATGGGGTCAGCAATCACAGTACCCGCAACCACAGCATGAAGTCCCCAACGGTGGAAAATATCAATTAGCTCTTGTTCTCGACCCTTGTGGGCTACAAATAGCATTCTTTCTTGAGATTCAGACAGCAGGTATTCATAGGGAACCATCCCCAACTCCCGCACAGGAATTTTATCTAAATCAAATTCAATACCCACACCACCTTTAGCCGCCATCTCTGAAGTAGAACAGGTAATACCCGCAGCACCCATATCTTGGGCGGCGACAACAGCACCAGTTTTAAATGCTTCCAGACAAGCTTCAATTAAAGACTTTTCTATAAAGGGGTCACCTACTTGTACTGCGGGACGGTTATCCATTGATTCATCTGTTAATTCCGCACTGGCAAAACTGGCACCCCCCATACCGTCTCTTCCCGTGGTAGAACCGACATATAACACAGGATTACCAATACCAGCAGCACCGGATTTAACGATTTCTGGTGTTTCCATTAATCCCAGTGCCATGACGTTAACTAAGGGATTACCCGAATAAGCCGGGTCAAAATATACTTCACCCCCAACAGTCGGCACTCCAACGGAATTACCATAATGTGAAATACCCGCTACAACACCTGTAAATAACCTTTGGGTTTTGGGATCATCTAGAGAACCGAAACGTAAAGAGTTTAATAAGGCAATGGGACGCGCCCCCATTGTAAATATATCTCTTAATATACCGCCTACACCTGTGGCTGCACCTTGGAAGGGTTCGACGGCTGATGGGTGGTTATGAGATTCAATTTTAAATGCTAATTGCAGTCCACCGCCTAAGTCTACAACTCCGGCATTTTCACCAGGTCCAACCAGGATGCGCGCTCCTGTGGTGGGAAACTGCTTAAGTAAAGGACGGGAATTTTTATAACAGCAATGCTCAGACCACATCACTCCAAACATTCCCAGTTCAGCTTTGTTAGGATGTCGTCCTAAGCGTCTGACAATTTCTGCATATTCTTCTGGTTTTAATCCTTCGGCGGCGATTTCTTGAGGGGAAAAGGGAGTAGAGGAAGTGGCGGTCATGGAAATAATGCACCAAGAGTACAGAGAATTATTGTATCCATTTAGTTACCCTATATGCACTTTGCAACCACTAATTAAGACTTTTTTGCATATTTCCCCTTCAAATAGTGGCGACTATCTGCTAAAATTTCCCCACATCTGGTTAATAACTTGACAGATTTTTTGCCACAGCCATGACCAAATGTGAGGAGGTTATGATCAAATGAGAAATCTTATGGGTCTAATACCTTAACATTCACAATCCTAGAACCAACACCAGTTTGATCAAGACATAGCTTGAATGATGTAATCAAAGTAGGGTGCTGCTTCGGTTGCATCTTCCACACTTAGTAAGTCAAGAGAGGCAGTTTTCAAGGCGCTAATAGCTTCTACCATCCCTGGTACAGGAACACCTAAAGAATTGTACATTTCTCGCACGCCGATTAAACCAATTTTTTCGATTGGTTCTTTGTCGCCAGCAAGTACGCCATAGGTAATCAGGCGCAAATACCAACCAAAGTCACGGATACATAGGGAACGCTGACGTTCGCCGTAAGCATTACCGCCGGGGGCGATAAAGTCAGGGCGCTTTTTCCACAGATTTTTGGTTGCTTCCTGAACAATCTTTTTTTCGTTCTCCGCTAAGGTCGCAGCAATGCGTGTCCTTTGTTCTCCGGTTTGGAGAAATTCTTTGATGCTTTTGAGTTCGCCACTGCTCGGATAACGCAGTTGGTCGTCGGCTTGGAGAATAACTTGGCTAATTACGGTCATAATTATACGCTCTTGTGTGCGAAATATTATTTGCTAGTTTAGCGAGTCTGAGGTACACAAAGAAAGGAAAATTAGGAAGATGATGGGAGTGAGCACAAGGATTGTGATTTTCTCATGACCAATGACCAATGACTAATAACTAATGACTAAACACCAGGGTGAGTTAATTGAAATTGTCATCGCCGACTTGAGTAGTACAGGTGATGGTGTGGGACGTTTTGAGGAAATTGTGGTTTTTGTCCCCGATACTGTTCCAGGCGATCGCGCTATAGTTCGCTTAGTACAAGTTAAACCTCAATACGCTCATGCTCAACTTCATCACCTCTTGCAAGCATCTCCTCATCGGGTCAGAGCAAGTTGTATTGTGGCTGACAAGTGTGGTGGTTGTCAGTGGCAACATATTGATTATGAATATCAGCTAGTAGCGAAGCATGATCAAGTTATCCAAGCTCTACAGCGTATTGGTGGTTTTGTCAATCCACCAGTCGATCCGGTGTTAACCACAGATGCACCTTTGGGCTATCGCAATAAGGCCACTTATCCTCTAGGAATTTCCGCCACAGGTCAGGTACAAGCTGGTTACTACCAAAAAGGTAGCCATCGATTAGTGAATTTAAATCAATGTCCTGTTCAAGATCCGAGATTCAATCCTTTACTGGTACAAGTGAAGCAGGACATCCAACAGCGCGGTTGGCAAATTTACGATGAACGAAAACACCAAGGACAAATCCGCCATTTGGGTTTACGTATTGGACGGCGGACTGGCGAAATGTTATTGACTTTGGTAGTGAAGGAGTGGAATTTACCAGGAATTGAACAGCAAGCCCAGGAATGGTTAAAGCGCTATCCCCAATTGGTGGGTGTGTCTTTAAATCGCAATCATCATCGCACAAATACCATTTTTGGGGCTGAAACTCGTTGCGTTGGTGGTGTTTCTCACCTGCGAGAAGTCTTTGCTGATTTAGAATTTCAAGTCCGTCCAGATACGTTTTTCCAGGTTTATACAGAAACCGCAGAAGCACTGTTGCAGATAATTCAGTCAGAACTCAATCTTCAAGGACAGGAGTTGCTAATTGATGCTTATTGTGGTATTGGTACTTTAACTTTACCTTTAGCCAAACAAGTTCGGCAAGCCATAGGATTAGAATTACAACCTGAAGCTGTGGAGCAAGCCGTTTTCAATGCCCAGCACAATGGAATTAATAATGTTACATTCCAAGTAGGCGCAGTAGAGAATTTGCTGCCGGAAATGGGCATAATACCAGATGTGGTGTTACTTGATCCGCCCCGCAAAGGGTGCGATCGCGCCGTGATTAATTCTTTATTAGAACTGAAACCTCCACGCATAGTTTACGTCAGTTGTAAAGTAGCTACTCTGGCTCGCGATCTAAAATTGTTATGCCAAGATGGGCTATATCACATGACACGCATACAACCTGCTGATTTCTTCCCCCAAACAGCTCATGTAGAAGCGGTTGCTTTTATGGTGTTATCACATTAGTATCAGTAATACTGAGTGTGGAAGAAAAACTTACATTTCAAATTTGTAGTCTAATGCATACTAAAAATGCTAAAATCTAATTAAGCTAAAAAAAACTATTTTGTTACAGAGATTAAATTCCCATCCACCCCAAGCAACATGAATAAGCTTTGGTAAAGCAACAATCGGCAATACCAAGATTATCCTCATACTCTTGAATATTACCAATAATTTTCTTTGCTAACTGCACCAGCAGTTGTCTTTATAGGCGTTATATGTATCAACAATCTCATCTCATAAACAGAGTCAATTCTCCCTAGGATTTCCAAAATTTAGTGTTTAAAGACGCAAGTTTGAAGGCAGCGTGACCACCTCACTTTTTTATCAGGGTGCCTGTAATCAATAGCAAACTAATGTCTAGCTAACTGAAAGCTGCGGGGTTTCTCTTGTGATGACCATTTCTCTTCGTCCAGTTGGACGTTATTGGGGCACAATTAGTTTTGCCTCAACTCTTTACCTATGCCCAATTTTAGATTTACTCCTAGCTGAGATTCCAGGGAAACTGCAAGCAGAATTGCGACTAGGACTCCAAGAAGCCCTAGTAAATGCCGCAAAACATGGTAATAATCTTGATCCTAGTAAAACAGTTGTAGTCCGTTTTTCCCTAATCAACAATCAATATTGGTGGGTAATCTCAGACCAGGGTCAAGGCTTTGTTCCTGTATCGGCTGATGATGAAAACCCCACAAATTATTTACCACCAGATGAATCAGAAAATGGTCGTGGTTTATGTCTTCTGCATCAAATTTTTGATCAAGTAGAGTGGAATCGTAAAGGTACAGAATTGAGGCTGTGTAAAGAAATGGAAAATAGCCCCCGTTTGTATTTGAGACGACAGGGGAGCGGTCATTAGTCACTGGTATTGGGAAAACAACTACTTTACCCCTGATTTCCATGGCTGGGACAGGGAGGTGCAGAAATTGAGCGGTCTAACCAACCAACAGCTTGCTGTAATCTCACTATGGCTTCTTCGGGCTGATTTTGAACAAGGTACAAAAGGGCGGCCGCAGCTTGTTCGCTAGCGCGAGAATTGCGGTTAGACTTCAGGCGATGCCAATCGTTAGGCGAGATACTGAGCCTTTCCATTAAGGCTTGGGCTAGTTCTAGAGTGCTAAGTTCATTCAATGGATTGGTTGGAGAAAGCTGAGTAGGTTGAGACATGATTCTAAGTGCTAAGTGATGCCTAGAGAGAAGATAAATTACTTATTCAAGATTTTGGGTATTGACCAGCATTTAATCATAGTTTACTACCTGAAAATGAACCCGCGTCAAGAATCACCATCGCCTGGGGAAAGTCAAGAAACCGATTTGGAGGAAGAATTGGAAAATATAGATCGATGGTTCTACTCCTTCAAGAAACGTTACAATCAGGTACAAAGCCATCGACAAAAACAGGCACAATGGCAACAGCATCACCACGAATTAGCACAAGATAAACACCAGACAGCAGAAATATCAGCCGGCCATTAAATTAAACAGCAGTTAAAACTACTAGAAATTGAGAAAGCCACTTATTTTCTGGGACTAGTTTGACAAAACCTTTCTGTCCAGCCGTCCGCTTGAGTGGAATGGTATTTATTGTAGGCTGGATATTGTGGTGGGTAATCCCGATTTTGGCTTGGGGAGCAAGTTAAATGTTAATATTGTTTAATATCTGTCTTAGTTGACAAAATAGAAGTTATATAGTATGTCAAATCGAAGAATTGCAGAAGTATTACGCAGTGGTCAACCTGATGATTCTCTCGTGGTTCAAGGCTGGGTGAGAACAAAACGGGAGTTAAAAGGATTTGCGTTTATAGAAGTCAATGACGGCTCCTCACTAGCTAATCTGCAAGTGGTGATCAATCAGGATTTACCAGACTACGAAGCCATTATTAAAAAGCTGAATACAGGTGCTTCGGTGGAGGTGAGTGGGCTACTAGTGGCTTCTCAAGGGAAGGGACAGCGCATTGAATTAGCAGCCGCAGCAGTGAAAGTTTATGGAGAAGCTGATCCCGAAACCTACCCTCTGCAAAAGAAACGCCACTCATTTGAATTTTTACGCACCATAGGACACTTGCGATCGCGGACTAACTCCTTTGGTGCAGTTTTCCGGGTGAGAAACGCCTGTTCTACAGCCATTCACCAATTTTTCCAAGAGAGGGGCTTTTTATGGGTACATACACCTGTAATTACAGCTAACGATTGCGAAGGCGCGGGTGAACTATTCAGCGTCACCAGCTTCGACCTCAAAAACGTACCCCGCACACAAACTCAAACAGTAGATTACACCCAGGACTTTTTTAGTAAACCCACCTATTTAACAGTTAGCGGTCAGTTAGAAGCCGAGGTCATGGCTATGGCCTTTACTAACGTCTACACATTTGGCCCCACATTCCGGGCGGAAAATTCCAATACCTCGCGCCACCTTGCCGAATTTTGGATGGTGGAACCAGAAATGGCCTTCTGCGACCTAGATAGTAATATGGATTTAGCCGAAGCATTTCTCAAACAGGTTTTTGGATATGTGTTAGAGAAATGTCCAGAAGACATGGAATTTTTCAATCAACGCATTGATAATACTGTTTTAGCCACAGCCGACAATATTATTAATAATCAATTTGAGCGATTAACTTATACAGAAGCAGTCAAATTATTAGAAAAAGCCAATGTCAAATTTGAATATCCAGTGAGTTGGGGCTTAGATTTACAATCAGAACATGAAAGATATTTAGCAGAACAGCTGTTTAAAAAGCCTGTAATTGTCACAGATTATCCAGCCCAAATTAAAGCATTTTATATGCGTTTGAATGAGGATGAAAAAACCGTTCGGGCCATGGACATTCTTGCACCTAAAATTGGGGAAATTATCGGCGGTTCTCAAAGAGAAGAAAGGTTAGATGTATTGGAACGCCGGATTTTAGCCCAGGGAATGCAACCGGAAGATTTATGGTGGTACATGGATTTACGCCGTTATGGTACTGTTCCCCATGCTGGTTTCGGCTTAGGCTTTGAAAGACTGGTGCAATTTATCACAGGTATGGGAAACATCCGGGATGTGATTCCCTTCCCTCGCACACCACAAAGCGCCGATTTCTAGTAGCCTAAGCGATCATATAAATCTCTTGCAGCCTTAACCCACACTAAAACACCACAAAAAACTTAGGGTGGGTGAGGTACACAGGGTCATATTGTAGCGATAAATATTTGTAATTTTGAGACGTAACTCACTCTATGGTTATTTCCAGTTGGGAAGACGGGGAATTTAGGTGGAGTGATGTAGTGATAATTTTAGGTGATATCCGGGTTGGAACATAGCAGTTGAGGACTGTATTATGAATTATGAATTATGAAGTTTGAATTAAAAAAACCCAAATTTAGCTTCACAATTCATAATTTGTTAGCCGTCAAACTAAAGTCAGGATGCCAAAACAAGCTTGAGTTTTGAGCTATTCTGTGTAACTCAAAACTCAGAACTTGGGAAATCAGCACAGAGATTAAGCCATTTGATTTTCAATCGCCCAACGCGCTAGTTCAGTACGGTTGTGGAGATTAGTTTTACCCAACATATTGGACACATGGCTTTCAACTGTACGCTGACTCACATTTAGTT
Source organism: uncultured Nodularia sp. (assembly GCA_903911355.1). Taxonomy (GTDB): domain Bacteria; phylum Cyanobacteriota; class Cyanobacteriia; order Cyanobacteriales; family Nostocaceae; genus Anabaenopsis; species Anabaenopsis arnoldii. Next base: position 52,721 of record CAIWDD010000114.1, read on the forward strand.
CTTCGGCAATTTCCCGATTAGCTAGGCCCCTAGCGACAAACTGTACCACTTTCAGTTCAGTTGGGGTTAACTGTACATCAAAGGGAACCTGAATTCGGGAACCGTTTTCTCCTCCTTTAGCTTGGTGTTCTTTCCAACGAGTAGTTTGCTTCAGCGAAGATTCTACTTGTGCTACGAGTTCTTCTGGTTCAAAGGGCTTGACCATATAAACATCAGCCCCTTTGTTCAGACCTTTGACTCGCTCTGCACTTTGGCCCTTCGCTGATAGGAAAAGCACGGGAATCCAGGCGGTGCGTTCATTTTGTCGGAGTTGTTCTACAAAAGTATATCCGTCCATCTCCGGCATGATGACGTCACAGATGATCATATCTGGAATATCTTGTTGAAGAATTCCCAGGGCTTGTCCTCCGTTTTCGGAAGTGTTAACTTCATAGCCTCTAAATTCCAGGTAGTCCTTCACCAGCAAGATGAGGTTAGGGTCATCGTCAATCAGTAGCAGTCTTTTGTGATCTTTCATGCTGGGCTCTTTCATAGCATTGGCACTTTTCGCGCTTCGGTCCATCAAGGTGTTGAGTGGTTATCCTTTATGGTGGATCATTGAGGTGTTGTCCTTTTTCTACTTAACTTGCCTTTGCCTTCTGGAAGTCTTAAAAGTGGTGATTACTTTTGATAAGACGACGAGATCATGGGCAAACTTCCGGTAAGGATACGTAGAGCAGTAGTATTTATAATGCGTTATTATATATCGCTTTGAAAGTGGCGGGTGAAAAAAACACTGATTAAATAATCATGCTTCTAATTCACGAGGTACATATTGGCTGAAGATGACCCTAACTTAAAAAAAACCGCCCTTTCAGAGGCTTACTGCCTTACTATATCCTGGTGATGTTCAGCCTTGACAAATGTTCGCAAGCAAGTAGAGGAGTTATCGGCACAAGATGGGTCAAAATGCATATTCTTGCACCATCATTATGCCTATCGAGTGTTTTGGGATGACTGGCTCAATAACTTCTGGTTTTGCTCGGCAATACCAGGAACCATATGGGTAGACCACCATTATCGGTCTACAGCAACAAACCCGCAAGAGATAGGCTGTAGTCTTATAGGATATAGGTGGGAGACTTGCTGTTTAATTCACCCTTGGGCTTTAGTCAGTGTTCCCAATATCCAAGACTAACTTGTTTTGCACAGAAGTGAGTAACTGTCTGGTCAGCACAGATAAAATTCTCTGGCTGAATTTCTGCCATTGCTCAGATTTTTAGACAATTACTTAGGGCTTTGTCATCAAGAAACTGAGTAATTTTGGCGAGTTAACGGCGTCACCCTACCAGTGTAGTCTTACTCATCGAGCGGCACCCTGATTACAGTTTTATAACAATTTCCCGGTTTTGCACATAAATTTATCTATATAAAAATATTCGTAACTTACCCAGCAAAACCCGATATATCCAAATGATGCAGTATTTATACTTAAGTACTCCAGCCATATGCTGGTGCGGGAACCCGTACTCAATTAATTATTGCCATTTTATGCTGCTTTTAGGTAGATTAGCACTCAGGAGTTGAGAGTGCTAACTCTGGAGAAAAAATATTTATGGCAGCTGTAACTTTAAGCGTTTCTACAGTTAAACCCCTAGGCGATCGCGTTTTCGTAAAAGTGAGCGCCCCGGAAGAAAAAACCGCAGGTGGACTGTTTTTACCCGACAACGCCCAGGAAAAACCCCAAGTAGGCGAAGTAGTAGCCCTTGGACCTGGCAAGCGTAACGATGACGGTAGCCGTCAGACATTAGACATTAAAGTCGGCGATAAAGTGCTGTACTCCAAGTATGCTGGCACTGATATCAAGCTCGGCACAGAAGAATACGTACTGCTTTCTGAAAAAGATATCTTAGCAGTCGTCAACTAATGGGGAATGGGTACAGACGCGAGGGGGCCAACCCCACGCCCAAAGCCCAACCCCTAAAGTCCAATTAAAAATCTTGACTTACTCCCTGAATAGAGATACCTATGGCAAAGCGCATTATCTATAACGAAAACGCCCGTCGCGCCCTCGAGCGAGGCATTGACATCTTGGCTGAGGCTGTAGCTGTCACCCTAGGCCCTAAAGGTCGTAACGTAGTCCTCGAAAAGAAATTTGGCGCACCCCAAATCGTTAATGACGGTGTAACCATCGCCAAAGAAATCGAATTAGAAGACCACATTGAAAATACAGGCGTGGCTTTGATTCGTCAAGCTGCTTCTAAGACCAACGACGCGGCTGGGGATGGTACCACCACTGCCACCGTTTTAGCCCACGCCATGGTCAAAGAAGGCTTACGCAACGTTGCAGCCGGTGCTAATGCAATTTCCCTGAAGCGTGGTATTGATAAGGCCGCAGGCTTTTTAGTAGATAAGATTGCTCAACACGCCCGTCCAGTAGAAGATTCTAAATCCATTGCCCAAGTTGCTTCGATTTCAGCTGGTAACGATGAAGAAGTCGGCCAGATGATTGCCCAAGCAATGGACAAAGTAGGCAAGGAAGGCGTAATTTCTCTCGAAGAAGGGAAATCTATGACCACCGAGCTAGAAATTACCGAAGGGATGCGCTTTGACAAGGGCTATATCTCTCCCTACTTTGCCACCGATGCTGAACGCATGGAAACGGTTTTTGATGAGCCTTTCCTGCTGCTCACCGATAAAAAAATCGCTTTGGTACAAGATTTGGTACCAGTTCTAGAACAAGTAGCTCGTGCTGGTCGTCCTCTGGTGATTATTGCTGAGGATATTGAAAAAGAAGCTTTAGCTACCTTGGTGGTTAACCGTCTGCGTGGTGTGCTGAATGTTGCGGCTGTAAAAGCTCCTGGCTTTGGCGATCGCCGTAAAGCTATGCTCGAAGATATCGCCGTTCTCACTGGTGGTCAATTAATTACCGAAGACGCTGGTTTAAAGCTAGAAAACACCAAGCTAGAAAGCCTGGGTAAAGCTCGCCGTGTGACCATTACCAAAGACAACACCACCATTGTTGCTGAAGGTAATGAAGTTGCTGTTAAGGCTCGTTGTGAGCAAATCCGTCGTCAGATGGAAGAAACCGAATCTTCCTACGACAAAGAGAAGTTACAAGAACGTCTTGCTAAACTCTCTGGTGGTGTAGCTGTGGTGAAAGTGGGTGCTGCCACCGAAACCGAAATGAAAGATAAGAAGCTACGCCTGGAAGACGCTATCAACGCTACCAAAGCGGCTGTAGAAGAAGGTATCGTTCCCGGCGGTGGTACAACTCTAGCTCATCTGGCTCCTAGCCTGGAAGAGTGGGCTAACAGCACCCTCACCGGTGAAGAATTAACAGGTGCTTTGATTGTAGTTCGGGCTTTACCTGCGCCTCTGAAGCGGATTGCTGAAAACGCCGGTCAGAATGGTGCTGTCATTGCTGAACGGGTCAAAGAGAAAGAATTCAACGTTGGTTACAATGCTGCTACCAATGAATTTGTTGATTTGTTAGCTGCTGGTATTGTTGACCCTGCTAAAGTAACTCGTTCTGCTCTGCAAAATGCTGCTTCTATCGCTGGTATGGTGTTGACAACCGAATGTATCATCGTTGACAAGCCAGAGCCTAAAGACGCGGCTCCTGCTGGTGGCGCTGGTATGGGTGGCGGTGACTTCGATTACTAATACTCTCTAAGTCACATAAGTTAAAAAACAGCTACTTCTCGCGTGGAGGTGGCTGTTTTTTTGTTTCATGCAAAGGGAAGCAGATCCGGGGGTGGAAAGTCGGTTGGATATTGCTTTATGTTAAAAAAATCCTGGTTTAATAATATACTGATCAAGCTTCAACTTTAACTTTAATAAGTATGGAAGATTACCAGGCAGCTTTTCTTGATCGCCATCTTGATACTGAAACACTAGACCCCATAAGGAAAATTGGGGCTATGCACTTTGGTGGTATAACCATTGAGTGTCTGATAAAAGCAATTATTTGTAACACTCTACCAGAAGTTACAGGTCAGAACTTGAGGACACATAGTTATACAGAACTTCTGAAACAACATAATAAACTTAAATCTAAAATTGATAATTTTTCAGAAGTCAGAAGATGGCTTGATCAAGTTGAGAATCCAATGGGACAACACTTCATAGATATGCGTTATTGTGGACTTGAGCCTGATGAATTAAATTACAAACGCTGGTTACACGCATACAAAAGTGTAAGAAGTTGGTTATTGAAACAAGCTACTCAACTTTAAAAAGGTGGGAAAATGCAGGAAAATTGGCAATCTTTACTCAAGCAGCACATTACAAGCCAATATGTGCAGAATCCACAGGAGTGGGTTGATGTAAATATTTCTACATCCGGCTTGATCAATCTGACTATTGTTAGCGATCGCTTTATTAATTTATCTACCCCTCAGCGTAAAGAACAAATATCAAGCTTACTTAAATCTGAGGTTCCTCATTTATCTCCTGGATTTCTTTCCTTATATACGGTTCAACAAGGAGATTCACTGAACATTTCACCACCACCGATTATCAATGCTGCATCAGTAAATACTTGGCAAGATTTAGCTATCCAAGCAGCAAATCCTCAAAATCAATCACCCCCACCCCATCGCGAACTGACTTTACCCAGGACAGTGACATTCTATTCCTTTAAAGGAGGAGTAGGACGCACTACAGCATTAACTCATGTTGCTTGGATTTTAGCAATGCGGGGACATAAAGTTGTAGCTGTTGATTTAGATTTAGAAGCACCGGGTTTAAGTACAGCATTTAACCTCAAACCACAACCAAAATATGGAATTGTTGATTATTTTTATGAGCGTTCCTACTTACCAGAGGGAATAGATCCTAAGATTTCAATTACTCAGATATTTGGTGAAGTGAAAATATCTAATGCCACAGGTAGATTATTTGTTGTTCCTGCTGGTTATCTTAATCTTGATTATATTTCTAAGGTTGACGATCTCCGTGCTACTACTGTTATTGATGGAAATCAAAGTCTTTGGTCTGTTTTCAAGGGTGAAATTTACGAACATTTAAAACCGGATATTATCTTAATTGATTCCAGAACTGGAATTAATCAATGGGGAGCTTTATCATTAATTCAAGCTGCTGACGAAGCGATTATTTTTCTTTTTCCTAATGAACAAAATAAACAAGGAATACAATTACTTTTACAATCACTTCAAAATATCAAAAAATTAGCAATTAAGTTTGTTTTTTCTCCCGTATTGGATATTAATCATGAAGATGTTTCCTCAAAAATAAACCATATTTTTAATTCATTGCTAAATAGGATAAATACAGCAACAAATGAAAATTTTGAAGCAGATGAAGATGAATCGGATTTAGATAATTACCAAGATACAATAATAGAGAAACCTTTAGTAATTCCATACTTTACAGCAATTGCTATAGCTGATAATTATCCTGTACAAGCTTTTATAAATTACTATAATAAAATTGCCAACTGGATTGATGAAGAAACTGATGAACTTCAACGCAGAAATATTTTAAGTAATTCAGATCAACGTTGGAAAATTATTGAAAGCTTGCAATTTCCTGAAGCAAATGCTGCTGATACAAACAATTGGAGTTTACTATTTCAGCGTACCACTGATTTTGAAAAATTTTTAGATGATACTACCTGTTTGATAAGAGGACGAAAAGGAACAGGTAAAACTGCTTTGTATTCGCTTTTTCTTAAACACGAAAGTGTTGCTCGAAAATTAGCTCATGGACGTTTGGATAATAGTGTATTTTTTTCAGCTCATGGTCGCTTTAAAGAAAGCCGTCCCTCTCGTGATGAATTCCAAAGCATCCATACAAGTTTGAAACATAATGATGGTTCATGGGAAGCTTTTTGGAGGGCTTATTTACTGCTTAGGTGTCATCAAGAAGATTTATTTAAATTCCCTAGAAGTACAAAGTTTACCGGATTGAAAGAAATTATTAAAAAGTTGCCTAAAGAAGGATGGCCTTCTGAAACTACACAAGCCTTACTAAAATTATCTACTGATTCTGATCTGCGACTTATCGTCAAAGATGTCATAGATATCATTAATCAAACAGCGACAAATAACTCTCAAAAACTGTGGTTTCTTTATGATGATTTAGATGAAGACTTTCGTGAAGCAGGAGAATTAAGACAGCAAGCGCTCACTGGCTTATTTCAATTAGTTCAGTCTTGTGATGCCAACAGATTAACAGCAATTAGGTTTAAAATTTTCTTGAGAGAAGATATATGGAATCGCTTAATTTTTGACAACAGAAGTCATTTCAACGGACGTGATATTCTTTTACAGTGGACCAGGGTGGATTTTTTACGATTAGCACTCCGCCAAGTAATACAATCTAAAGATTTCAAAAACTTGGTTGATAAATTCTCTCCTGTTGCTGTGGAAAGTATTGATCAAGCTAGTGAAGAAGTAATTGATAAAGCCTTAGAATTACTTTGGGGAAGTCGTCGCAGAACAGGAGACAAAGCTAAATATGTATCCAGATGGGTTTATGAAAGATTAACAGATTCAAGTGGTACCACTTTTCCTCGAAGTCTCAGTATATTATTAGAAGGAGCAAAAGACCAAGAATTAAGCTATAAAGGAAAATCATCGATTCAACCACCAAGTGACCGTTTACTGCGAAGTAAATCTTTAGAAATTGGTTTGAAGAAAGCATCGGAAAAACGCTGTGATGAAATAAAAGAAGAATATCCTCATTTGGATAAATTTTTTGGCTCCCTCAAACAGAAATCAGCCTTTTTAACCGAAGAAGAATTACATACTATATGGCGAGAATCAGCCCATGATATATCAGAATTTAAAGAGTTCACTTCTTTTTTAAGTGAAATTGGTATTATTGAATGGCGAGAAAAAAAGAAAACCTATAAAGTTGCTGATATATATGTGTATGGTTTTGACATGATTCGTCAAGGCGCAGTATAACAAAAAAATTTGTATTTCTATCCAGTTTGGTTCGACAATTTTTACGGGAGTATATTATAAAACAGTGTGTAATTTAATAATTTTTAGAGGCGTTACGTAGAACCTCTCTAAATATTTCATAATCTTTATATCTTGAATGATAAAGTTACAATGAGACAAACTTTATCAATTTATAAATGATTGTTAACAATCCAACAGATAAAGGTTGGCATGGCAAACTTAATCTAGTATATGCCGATCGACTGAATAATACCGAGTTAATTCACAGTCACCAGCAAGCACCCCTGAAGGTACAACGGCCTTTCTATCCAGAGGGGGCAAAAATTTGTCATAGTGTGATATTACACACTGCTGGAGGTGTAGTAGGGGGCGATCGCCTATCCTATAACCTCCACCTCCAACCCCAATCAGAAGCATTAATTACCACAGCAGCGGCCAGTAAAATATACAGAAGTAACGGACTACAAGCCAGGCAAAATATAAACATCCAAATTGATGCAGGTGCTTGTTTAGAATGGCTACCCCAGGAAACGATAATATTTAACGGAGCAATTTATCGCCAAGATTTACGGGTAGAATTAGCACCAGGAGCCAGTTGGTTAGGTTGGGAAATTACCCGATTTGGTAGGACAGCCAGAGGTGAAAAATTTGTACAGGGAGAATGGCGATCGCACACAGAAATTTGGCGGGAAGGCCTTCCCCTGTGGATTGATCGCCAATGGTTACCAGGTAGGGAAGAGGTTTTCCACAGTCCTCATGGTTTAGCGGGACAACCAATAGTAGGTAGTCTGGTTTGGGTAGGAAACCCTATTTCTGGGGAAACCTTAGCAAAAATGCGGAATTTATGGGTGGGTACTGGGGAGATCGGTATGACACAGTTACAAAATGGATTTTTGTGTCGATACCGTGGTAGTTCCACATCAGAAGTGAGAAACTGGTTTACAGTTATTTGGCAATTACTACGAGTATCCGTTTTAAATCGTAGTAGCTGCGTACCCAGAGTATGGCAGGTTTGAACAAAGCATAGAGGATAAGAGAATGCAACTGACACCCCAGGAAAAAGATAAACTGCTGATTTTCACCGCCGCCTTATTAGCAGAGAGACGTAAAAATAGGGGTTTAAAATTAAACTATCCAGAAGCAGTCGCCTATATTTCCGCTGCTATTTTAGAAGGAGCAAGAGATGGGCAAACTGTAGCAGAACTAATGACTTATGGGACAACCGTATTAACAAAAGATGATGTTATGCCAGGTATACCCGAAATGGTACAAGAAGTCCAGATAGAAGCAACCTTTCCTGATGGTACTAAGTTAGTAACTGTACATAATCCCATTAGATAATTATTAGGTAAAAGTAAAACCATGATTCCAGGGGAAATTATTACACCAGATGGCGACATAGAATTAAATGCAGGTCGTCCTACCATTAAACTACAAGTTGCAAATACAGGCGATCGACCGATTCAAGTGGGTTCCCATTTTCACTTTTATGAAGTGAATCCAGCATTAGATTTTCACCGGGAACAAGCGCGGGGAATGCGACTTGATATTCCCGCAGGAACAGCAGTAAGATTTGAACCGGGAGACCAGAAAGAAGTTACCCTAATACCCTTAGTAGGGAGTCGTCAAGTTTACGGGTTTAATAGCAAAGTTAATGGAAGTCTTTAATATAATTAGGAGTAATTTACTATGCCTTATAGAATCTCTCGTCAAGCCTATGCAGAAACCTATGGTCCTACAGTAGGCGATCGCATTAGACTAGCTGACACAGAATTATTTATTGAAGTAGAACAAGATTTTACCACCTATGGCGATGAAGTGAAATTTGGTGGCGGTAAAGTTATTAGAGATGGAATGGGACAATCCCCCATTTCTAACGCCGATGGCGCGGTAGATTTAGTGATTACAAACGCCTTAATTCTCGACTGGTGGGGTGTGGTCAAGGCAGATATTGGCATTAAAGACGGTAAAATTTTCAAAATCGGTAAGGCGGGAAATCCTTATATTCAAGACAATATAGATATTATTATTGGGCCGGGTACGGAAGCTTTAGCCGGGGAGGGAATGATTCTCACTGCTGGGGGTATTGATAGTCATATTCATTTTATTTGTCCTCAGCAAATTGAGGTGGCGATCGCTTCTGGGATTACTACTATGTTGGGTGGTGGTACTGGACCTGCTACGGGAACAAACGCTACCACCTGCACCCCTGGACCTTGGAATATGCACCGGATGTTACAAGCTGCTGATGCGTTCCCCATGAATTTAGGCTTTTTGGGTAAAGGTAACACCAGTCAACCCCAAGGAATAGTAGAACAAATTTTAGCAGGTGCGATGGGGTTAAAACTCCATGAAGACTGGGGAACTACCCCCGCCACTATTGATACTTGTTTGGGTGTAGCTGATGAATATGATGTACAAGTAGCAATTCACACAGACACTCTCAACGAAGCCGGATTTGTAGAAGATACCATCGCCGCTTTTAAACATCGTGCTATCCACACTTACCATACTGAAGGTGCAGGGGGTGGACACGCTCCAGATATTATTAAGGTTTGCGGACAAGCCAATGTTTTACCATCTTCTACCAACCCCACACGCCCTTACACTGTCAACACCCTAGAGGAACATCTAGATATGTTGATGGTATGTCATCACCTGGACCCTAGTATTCCTGAAGATGTGGCTTTTGCTGAGTCCCGTATCCGTCGAGAAACCATCGCCGCTGAGGACATTTTACATGACTTAGGCGCGTTTAGTATGATTGCTTCCGATTCTCAAGCTATGGGTAGGGTAGGAGAAGTAATAATTCGTACCTGGCAAACAGCCCATAAAATGAAGGTACAACGGGGAAGCCTTGTAGGGGATGGACTGGCGGATAATAATCGCGCCAAGAGATATATTGCAAAATATACGATTAATCCCGCAATTACTCATGGTATTTCCCAGTATGTCGGTTCTGTGGAACCAGGGAAACTAGCAGATTTGTGCTTGTGGCGACCAGCGTTTTTTGGTGTGAAACCAGAAATTGTGATTAAAGGAGGGATGATTGCGTGGTCACAGATGGGTGATGCTAATGCTAGCATTCCCACACCCCAACCAGTACATATGCGCCCTATGTTTGCTAGTTTTGCGGGTGCGTGTCACGCTACATCTTTAATTTTTGTTTCCCAAGCTGCGGCGCAAAGGGAAATTAACAGCCAATTGGGTTTACAAAAGTCCATAGTTCCTGTTTCGGGGACACGTCAAATCAGTAAAGGAGATATGAGGCTAAATGATGCGCTCCCACGCATTGAAGTTGACCCAGAAACCTATGAGGTGAGAGCTGATGGTGAATTGTTGACTTGTGAACCCGCCAAGGTTTTACCAATGGCGCAAAGATATTTTCTGTTTTAGATCATCTAACTACTGGAGAATAAATTTAAATGCCTGGACAAATAGTTAAAAATATGTTAGTGGAAAATTTAATCAATATTCCTGAGATTCTCTATAGACAACGGGAATTTTTTCAAACTGGTAAAACAAAAGATATTAGTTTTCGCCTGGAACAACTGAAAATTCTTAAACAAGCAATACTTGAGAATGAACAAGCAATCATTCAAGCACTACAAGCAGACTTACATAAACCGGAATTTGAAACTTATGCTACAGAAATTGGTGTAGTCACTGAAATAGATTACGCTATCAAACATCTCAAGAGTTGGACTAAACCGAAACAAGCACCGGTTCCCTGGAAGTTTTTCACCTACTCGGCTAAAATTTATCCAGAACCCCTAGGGGTTGTTTTAATTATCGGTCCTTGGAACTATCCTTTACAGCTAATTATTTCTCCTTTAGTGGGTGCGATCGCAGCGGGGAATTGTGCTGTTATCAAGCCTTCAGAAATTGCGCCCCATACTTCTAATTTATTAGCTGAAATCATTCGTGAGTATTTTTCGTCAGAGTATATCGCCGTAGTAGAAGGAGGTATCGAAACCAGTGAAAAACTCCTAGCAGAAAAGTTTGATCATATCTTTTTCACTGGTGGGACAAAAGTTGGCAAAATTATCATGGCCGCCGCAGCTAAACATCTCACACCAGTTACTTTAGAATTAGGCGGTAAAAGTCCCTGTATTGTAGATACTGATATTAATCTTGAACATACCGTTAAACGCATAACTTGGGGAAAATTTATCAATGCAGGACAAACTTGTATTGCACCTGATTATCTGTTAGTTCATCAAAAAATCAAACAAGATTTAGTAGATGGTCTGAAAAAATGCCTCAAAGAATTTTATGGAGATAATCCGGCAAATAGTCCAGATTATGCCAGGATAATCAGTAAAAAGCAATTTGACAGATTGGTTAATCTGATTCAAGAGGGGCAAATTATCATAGGGGGAGAAACCAAAGCTGAGGAACTTTATATCGCTCCTACCTTACTTGATCATGTTTCTTTAACAGATCCAGTCATGGAAGAAGAAATATTTGGCCCTATCCTGCCTATAATTGAATATACAGATATTACAGAAGCGATCGCCTTAATTAACTCCCGTCCCAAACCCTTAGCTTTATATATATTTACTCAGAATCAGACCCTGCAAAAACAAGTTTTACAGGCAACCTCATCGGGTGGAGTGTGTATAAACGACACAGTAATGCAAGTAGGTGTGTCATCTTTACCCTTTGGTGGTGTGGGTGACAGTGGGATTGGTAGCTATCATGGTAAAGCCAGTTTTGACACCTTTTCCCATGACAAAAGTGTGTTAAAAAATTCTTTTTGGTTGGATTTAGACTGGCGATACGCTCCCTACCAAGGCAAATTATCTGCCTTAAAACGAATTCTGGGCTAGAACTTTTATTGAAGACCACCAGTAATGGGTAACGGGGTTTCCCAATTACTCATTACCGTAACCTATGAATCTAAAGCCTAGCTTGTCCAGAAAATTATGATTCTGCTTCGTCTTCTTCAGCGGTGGGATAGACAAAGGTAGAACGTCCAGACAAAATTGACTTACCCAGAGAAAGAGCCTTTTGGGCTTCGACAGCAGCTTTATGTCTCCAGGTGGCTCGACGCTTATCTCGTTTTGATTTGGATGTTTTCTTCTTAGGGACAGCCATAGTAGCGGATCTCGCAATTTTTGACAACCTCCCTATTCTAAGCTATAAACTGGACTTTTATAGGGGCGGTTTCAAATGGTAAAATTGTGATTTGCGCGATCGCTTTGGGAATATTTACAAATCAATTGCCGTTTACAGTCAAATAATTCCGGGAAATATCCGGATCTTTTTGCCAATTTGTCCAATAAATAAATGTAAATAGGATGATCAATGATCTTGGTTGAGCAATATTCTTGACTGTAGCCTAATCGACCTCAGTGATCACTGGTAATATGGTATTTAATAAATATCATATTTTAATCATGATAGCATAAAAAATGCTTATATTTCAGTTACTGGATCAGATTCTGCAAAAAGTATAAAACATAGGTTAGCTTTGTTTTTTCAGCAAAGCCGAGCGCAATTTTAGGCAATACAAGAATCAATAACCTACAAAGAGCGGGATGGCAAATTACTGGGCGATCACAATTGGCATCAATCAATATCAGTTCTTTCAACCCTTACGTTGCGCTCAAGCAGATGCCGAGGTGTTAAATAGTTTTTTGGTTGAAGAGGGAGGGTTACTACAGCAGCGCTGTTTATTGATGACAGAGTCCTCGCCACCCATTGGGGATATATCCACCTATCCCACTAAGCAGAATATTCTGCTGTTGTTAGAGGATTTGACCGCGGGTTGTTGGCAACCACAAGATCATCTGTGGTTATTCTTTAGCGGTTATGGGGTGAGTTACAAGGGCAAAGATTACTTAATGCCAGTGGAAGGAAATCCGGAATTGGTGGCAGAAACTGGCATAGAATTGCGATCGCTGATGCAAAGTCTACAATTGGCTGAAGTTAATACAGTGCTACTGCTGGACATCAATCGTGCTTTTGGCACCCAAGCAAATAGCCCCGTGGGAGCGGAAACCATAGAACTAGCTAAAGAACTACAAATTGCGGCTATTCTTTCTTGTCAATGTGATGAATTCTCCCATGAAAGTAGCGAACTGGGTCATGGTTTCTTCACAGCCGCATTATTAGAAGCTTTGCGTTCTGGTAATGCCACTCACTTAGCTGATCTAGACAGCTATTTAAGTGTTCTTACCCCAGAATTATGTCAACACTATTGGCGACCTGTCCAAACCCCGGTAACGATATTTCCATCTCACCAAGAAGCGATATTACCGCAGTTGGAGATAGAAAGCCACAAGGAACCAGTTAAAGCCGAACCAGTTATTTTTCCGGAGGAAAGCTTTGTCGTGTCCGTCACAGCCCCTGTTCTGGGCGCAACAACCCCCCCCAATTTACCCAAGACGCAAAACGTGACTATGTGGGGAGAATACCTGGGTGTGGAAACTACCCTGGGTAGTCAATCACCCTCTGTGAATTTGCCGAATTTTCTACCTATTGGCAAATTATCAGAATCACAAGTCCCAGGCTCACAGCAGGCGCAGTATCTCAACCAACAGAACACCCCAACTACTACAGGGGAGAGCTTCATTCCTCATGTACCTCAAGCCGATGACTCGCCATTACCCGAGAATCAGACAGATCCCCCCCTATGGAAACAGTTTTTATTTTGGGGAGGCGGTACTATGCTGGTAGTCGCTTTGATTTCTATAGTTATTCTCCGCAATCAAGTAAGATATTTGCAAGTCAAACAGACTACAGAAATATCACCTTCATCACCTCCCACTGGAACAGTTGAACAAAATCATTCTTCTGCCTCTCAAACACCACCATTAACTCCGAGACAACAAACCCCATCTAATGCCCAAGTCTCCTCTAATTCTGAGTCTAAAAAGCGCAGTCAAGCAGTTTCAGAATTATCAAGAATGTCTCTGAGGGAAACCCAAGCCAGTGATCTGAGCAAAGCGATCGCCAATGCTAAGGCAATTCAACCAGGTGAACCACTCTACAACCAAGCTCAGGAGAATATTCAAGTTTGGAGTCGCATGATCCTAGAGTTAGCAGAGGGTCGTGCCGAAAAAAAAGAATATGCAAGTGCCATTGCTGCAGCCCAATTAATTACTCCCGACCAAGACCTTTATTCTCAAGCACAACTGGCAATTACCCAATGGCAGTTAGAAGCTAAACAATATTTAAGTAATAATATTGTTATGGATGCAGCTGAGGCGTTAATTAGACCTGGACAAGCATCATCATATAATCGTGCCATTGAAGTCGCTAAAAGAGTACCACCAGGTCAACCAGCATTTGATCGCGCCCAAAAATCCATGAATGAATGGAGTACACAAATTTTGGCACTGGCGAAGACTCGAGCAGAGCAAGGTAATATCGAAGCGGCAATTGAAACCGCTACTTTAGTCCCAGAGATGACAGCAATTTACGAAGATGCTCAAGAAGCCATCCAAAAATGGCGGGCTACCCAGAAGAATTAAAAAGAGTTAGGAATTAAGGATTAACTCCCAACTCTTAACTTTTCACTGAATAACAAAGGATTGAGTATTAGCAGTATTGCGACACATCCTCGCCACATTCGTCAGCAAGGTAGCACAGAGCGCGGAAACGTAAACCCACGAGTTCCTCGTATAAAGGATTGAGTTTACACATGGGCGGAATGTGAAACAGGGTTTTACCAAATAATTTGATATCGCGCTCAAAGGGACATTGAGCCGGAATCAGTTTACACAACAGATGAGATCGTCGGCGATTATTAACTGGAATGCTATCTACCCAATGGCGCAGGGGTTGGAGAATATCACGGTTAGACTGGGAAGTTGAATCTTGTAACTGACTTATAGGAGCTTTGTTAGTATCGCCTTGATTAAAAGATACCCAGCTTGTTAACAAAAACTTCTTTGTGGTATTATCAAATACCTTCATGGTTAATCCTCTATATTAATGAGGTTATTCACCTTACTGATGAATATATACAACGTGGCAATGATTGTTGCCGGAGGAATTATTCTCTGACTAAGTCACAATCGGGCGTTACACTAGCCACTGAGGCCATAATCCAACTTATGACTACGTCAAGTTAATCGTAATTGTCGCTATATCGGTAGTGTGATCATGCAATCTTATTCATAACTTGACATACTTTAAATTTTAATAAAGCCATCTGTCATTAGACAGGGTTTAGTGTAACTTTTACAAAAGTTAACATAAAAAAGGCTGGGAATATCTTTGGTAAACCAAAATAGTACTTTTGTCCGATCTGCTCCATAGAATGACTTACGTGATAACTGGGAACGGAATGTGATTGTGCAGAAATTGGCAATTTATGCAGTATTGGGGCTAACTTACCTGGGTTTAGCATTAGGTTACATCCCTGGTGTACGGATGAACCGGGCCACGATTGCTTTAGTGGGGTCTAGTTTTTTAGCGGGACTCGGGGCGTTAACTCATAGTCCGGGAAAATATAGCAGGGGGCAGGGGGCAGGGGGCAGGGGGAAGCCTTGAAACGCTTGAATTTCAATGGTTTTATCTTCTGTTTGTGTCCTAACCACCTTGGCGGTTGCTATAATTAAGATTTATTATCATTAGTTAAGAAGAACCAAAAAACCCCCGACTCCTCAAAGTCAGGGGTTATCAAATCTTCAACCCTGGTGCAGCGGCGCGATGATTAGGATGCTACCTGGGCTGTGGGGCGAGTCCGCCGTCTTCTACCATCAGCAACCTTGACAGGTGGTTCTTCGGGAATTTGCATCAACAAAGTTACTGTTGGTTGACATTGTAGTTCTCGACGGATAGAGCGTTGTAACTCTCGCTCTAGCATCCCTTGCAATCCACCCCAGTCTACTTCGGGTCTTTCCCCTTCACGAACTTGGGCAAATTCTGACCAGCGCACACTGAGCATTTCTTCAATGCGCTGTTGTACCCATTTTTGCACAAGCGATCGCTCTACATTAGTTACTACACCCCGCAGATGAGTTTCTGGTTTAGCCAGGAGCTGGCCGTTCCAATCAATGGCGGTGGCGATGGTGACAATACCTTCTTCTGACATACGTTGTCGTTCTTGGAGAACTTGAGCGCTCACCATACCAGAACTAGTAGTATCCACAAGTTCTATACCACATCTGACTGTACCCGCCACACGGATAGAATCTTGTGTTAATTCCACAATGTTGCCATTTTGGATAATTACCATGTTCTCGGCAGGAATACCCATACTCTGAGCGGTTTCCGAGTGCTTAACCAGCATTCTATGTTCACCGTGAAATGGTACAAAGAACTTGGGACGAGTTAAGGCAATCATCAGTTTTTGTTCTTCCTGACAGGCGTGACCAGAAACGTGAATACCCTTGTCCCTTCCATATACCACTTTTGCCCCTTGAATCATCAATTTATCGATGGTGTTAACCACCGCGATCGTATTGCCAGGAATGGGGTTAGCAGAGAATATTACTGTGTCCCCTGGGCGGATTTTGATTTGGGAGTGTTCTTTGTTAGCAATGCGGGTCATGGCTGCCATGGTTTCACCCTGAGAGCCAGTAGTTAAAATCAGTACCTTTTCGTCAGGTAGATTACGTACTGCTTGCAAAGGCTGGAATAGACTATCTTCACACTTGATGTAACCCAGATTGCGAGCATGAGCAATCAAATTCAGCATGGAGCGACCAACAACTGATACCACCCGCTGATGCTTCTGTGCCAGCTGTAAAATTATGTTGATCCGATGCACGCTCGAAGCAAAGGTGGTGACAAATAAGCGCCCGGTAGCTTGACCAAATTCCCGGTCAAGGTTGGGATAAACTGAGCGTTCTGAAGGGGTATATCCTGGTACTTCTGCGTTAGTTGAATCACTCAGTAAGCAAAGTACACCTTGTTCACCGTGTTCTGCTAGCCTTTGCAAGTCAAAGTTTTCGCCGTCTACAGGTGTATGGTCGATTTTAAAGTCTCCCGTGTGGATGACCACACCTAGAGGCGTATGAATAGCCACTGTAAAGCTGTCTGCAATGGAGTGGGTATTGCGAATATATTCCACAAAGAAATGTTGACCAATGCGCACCACATCCCGGGGTCTAACTGATCTTAAATCGGTGCGATCGCGTACCCCTGCTTCTTCTAGTTTGCCCTCTAGCATTGCCATTGCTAGTCTAGGACCATAGATTACCGGGATATCAAATTGCTTGAGGTGGAAGGCAATACCGCCTATGTGGTCTTCATGACCGTGGGTGACGATCATACCTTTAATTTTCTGGCGATTATCCCGTAGATAGGTTGTATCTGGTAGTACAATATTTACCCCTAGCATTCCTTTGGTCGGAAAGGCTAATCCCGCATCTAAAAGAATAATTTCGTCCTCATACTCAAAAACGCAAGTATTTTTGCCAATCTCATGTAATCCGCCCAATGGAATAATTTTGAGGGCAGATTTAGTTTCGTTGTTTACCATTATTTTCCTTGGATTGTTGTTGTTTTTCTTCAGAGTTAATAAATTCAAATTCAGCAATCTTGTTATGAAATCAAATACTAGGTTCCTATCTGAAAGCAGCTATATTTTGCGTGAGATTGTTCATTTATTCCTGTTATAAAAAAAAGCATTTTTTTTACATATATAACTTTTATCTAATCTCTCTACTCTGCGGTGGGCCTATACACTTTTACATCTTTGGTTACTTTGATCCTATACCTCACTCAACTACAAAATTAGATATCTATGACAGTTTTAGCGGAGTAATTTCTCTGGTACCCCAGTTAAAATTACTCTCACTCAAGTTAGTAAGCATTCAATAAGTTACTATCTAGTTAAATTAAGTTCTTCCAGCACTGCTCTTAACTTATCAGTAACATCTGAGTCAGCTTCCCACAGGGGTAGACGAGTTGAACCGACATCCCAACCTTGAAGTTTCAATGCTTGTTTAATTGGAATGGGATTTGTAGTTAAAAATAAAGCTTTAAACAATGGAAATAGTTGTAGATGAGTTTCATTAGCACTGGCGATTTTTCCCACACTAAAAGCTTGGATCATCTCTTGTAGTTGATTGCCTACCAGATGAGAAGCTACACTCACAACGCCTGTAGCTCCAATTGCTAACAAGGGCAGAGTTAGGGAATCATCTCCAGAGTAAATGTCAAATTCTTTTGGTGTCAACCGGCGGATTTCACTCGCCTGGTCTAAATTGCCACTAGCTTCTTTGATACCAACAATATTATCAATTTCCGCTAACTTAGCAACTGTATCTGGACTCAGATTTTGACCAGTACGCCCAGGAACATTATATAACAGTATTGGCAGTTCTGGACAAGCTTGGGCGATGGCTTGAAAGTGCTGGTAGAGACCCGATTGTGGTGGTTTGTTGTAATAAGGTACAACCTGTAATGAACCATGCACCCCTATTGTAGCAGCTTTTTGGGTGGCAGCGATCGCTTCTTTTGTGGAATTAGAACCACATCCTGCTATCACCTTGGCTTTTCCACTCACCGCTTGCAATACTTCCACAAACAACTGGTATTCCTCTTCCCAGCTTAGGGTAGGGGATTCACCCGTTGTGCCACATACTATTAATGTATCTGTACCGTTGTTAGCTAGATGTGCTGCTAGTTTTGAGGCTACATCATAGTTGACACTGCCGTCTGCATTGAACGGCGTAATCATAGCGGTTAAAACTCTGCCAAATTCTCCCACCCTGTTTCACTCCTAATTAGCCTTTTAGTTTTTTATCTCTTGGTGGTTCTCTATTTTAATAACCTATTGCTGAACTTGTTTCAAGGGTAATTCACTCATCTTGATTTTTCTACCCAAAAATAACTGAAATTCCATTGCTATTATTCAGTATAAACCTATCTTTTTGCAGATTTTAGTAGATTTTTTTCTACTAATAATTCGGCAATTTGGACTGCATTTAACGCCGCCCCTTTACGGATTTGGTCACCAGAAAGCCAAAGTTCCAAGCCGCAAGGGTGAGAAATATCCTGACGAATTCTCCCCACTAGAACATCGTCCTGAGATGTGGCTTCCATGGGCATGGGAAAGTAATTCTTTTCCCAATCTTCGATTAATTTTACCCCAGGAGAGTGACTTAAAATTTCCCTGGCTGTATCTGGACTAAATGGATTTTCAAATTCTAAATTAATTGCTTCGGAATGGGCACGTAGTACAGGAACCCGAATACAAGTAGCAGTAATTCTAATTTTTTGGTCGTTAAAAATCTTGCGGGTTTCGTTGACCATTTTCATTTCTTCCTCACAGTAACCCAAATTGTTTAAAGCTGAGTTATGTGGGAATAAGTTAAACGCCAATGGGTAAGGCAAAACTTCCGTCACCGGCTGCTGTCCTTGTAGTATAGCGCTAGCTTGGGTTTTGACTTCTGCCATCGCCTTGGCACCTGCACCGCTGGCTGATTGATAGGTTGAGACTACAATCCGTTTAATAGGGTTAATTTGATGCAGAGGCCAAATTGCCACTGTCATCAAAATTGTTGTGCAGTTGGGGTTGGCGATAATACCTTTGTGGTTAGCAGCCGCTAGGGGATTCACCTCTGGTACTACCAAGGGAATTTCCGGGTTCATCCGAAACGCGCTGGAATTATCTATTACTACCGCACCTTTTTCCACAGCCACTGCTGCCCAAGTTTTCGATGTAGAACCCCCAGCACTGGCTAGAACTAAGTCCAGATTTTCCAAGGTGCGATCGCTCACTAATTCTACCGGTAAGTCCTCACCTTTAAACCGCAGCGATCGCCCTACACTGCGCTCTGATGCCAATAGCTTCAACTCCCCCACTGGAAAGTTCCGGCTTTCTAGTAATTCCAGCAACTCTGTGCCCACAGCACCAGTTGCTCCCAAAATAGCTACACGATATGATTTTGACAAATCGGCTTTCTCCTTTCCCAGATTCTCTGTATTCTTTTTAAACTAGATGATATTTTATACTTAAATCTCTAAATAGCGATGGTCTATTTTGAATATTTTTTTTAATTCTATGGGATTTTTCGGCAAAAAGTGCATTGATTTTATAGGTGACATGAAGTTAAAGACATTTAATTTAATTACTATTGCTGCTCAATTCCTCCACTTATCCCGAAAATTATATAATAATATTATACAACAACCTCATGTCCAGTACAAGAAAAGGAGTGTCTACACTTGAGCATGGTGTAATGCTGACAGTTTTTAACCGAACAACTATCGAGATTGTCAAGTGGGTTGCGAATCACGATGGGTGTACTATGATTCAGATTGACTGCAACCAGCACAGTTAAAAATGTAGCTTCCTGTTTAGGTAACAGTCACTTTCAGCCCCACAAGGCACACAGAACCAACAGTAGAACCATTCCTAGCATAAGATACAACTTGAGAAACAAGATATCACGGTATTTGAAAAAACAAGAACTGCTAAAGTTCTTGCATAACTGCGAGTTTCCATAGTTAAACTTATGGCAATAAATTGTCAAGTCCTTTGCCATGAGCAGTAAGCTGGATATCTACTGATAACACTCACCCATATAATAATATGGGATTTTGAGTAACTTGTGGTTTCCCCCCATTCCCAGGGCCAGAGCAATCAAGCCACAGAAGCGGTAAATCGCATCAAGTGCCTACTGGGAGACAAAAAAATCAGAAATAAATACAGAGACGAAGCATGAAAGTTACCCAGGAAAAACTTCCCGCCAGCCAAATAGGCTTGGAAATCGAGATTACGCCAGAAATTACTAAGCAAACTTATGAACAGGTAATTAAAAACTTAGCCAGTAGTACAAGTATTCCTGGGTTTCGTAAAGGTAAAGTACCGCGGCCAATATTGCTACAACGGCTGGGTATAACTCGCATTAAAGCAGCAGCCCTCGAAGAAATACTTCAAGATGGCGTGGAAAAGGCACTCAAACAGGAAGAAATACCCGCCATTGGACAACCACAACTACGGACTTCTTTTGAGGAATTGATTAGTAATTATGAACCAGGAAAACCCCTAACCTTTTTAGCTGCTGTAGATGTAGAACCAGAGGTTAATGTGCTACAGTATACCGGTTTAACAGCTAAAGCGGAGGAAATCAAATACCAATCCAGTCGAGTTGATGAAGTCATAGAAAAGGAAAGGGAACAGTTGGCGACGCTGATTCCTGTGGAAGGACGTGCAGCTCAAATTGGTGATGTGGCTGTGGTTGATTTTAAAGGTGTGCTGGCCAAAGGTGACGGCGAAGAGGAAACCACGGAACCGACGGCAATTCCGGGAGCCGAAGCCACAGATTTTCAACTGGAATTGCAAGAAGATAAATTTATCCCCGGCTTTGTATCAGGGATGGTGGGGATGAATCCGGGAGAAACTAGAGAAATTGCTGCTCAGTTCCCAGATCCTTACGCTAACCAAGATTTAGCGGGAAAAGCAGCAATTTTCACAGTTACACTTAAAGAACTGAAGGAAAAAGAACTACCAGAATTAAACGATGACTTCGCTCAGGAAGTTAGTGAGTTTGAAACCTTGGATGAACTGCGTGCTTCTTTAGAAGCACAATATCAAAAAGAGGCTGAGGAAAAAACTAAATCCAACCAGCAGCAAGCTTTGTTAGCAGAAATGTTGAAGTACGTGGAGGTTGACCTACCACAAACCTTGATTGATAAGGAAATAGACGCGATGCTAACACAAACTGCAATGCGGCTTTCTCAGCAAGGATTAGATGTGAGACAGCTGTTTACCCAAGAAATCATACCCCAATTACGGGAGCGATCGCGCGATGAAGCCATTCAACGTCTGAAACAGTCTTTGGGATTACTGGAAGTAGGTAAACGGGAATCTATCGAGGTCACGCCTGAAGAAGTGGAAACCAGAGTGGCTGAAGTGATGGAACAGTACGCAGACCAAGAAGTTGACGCCCAAAGAATGCGCTCAGTGGTGGAAAACGAACTGTTAACTGAAAAAATAGTTGATTGGCTTCTACAACACTCATCAGTGGAACTTGTTCCTGAAGGATCTCTGAGTTCAGTAGCAGAAATTTCCGGCGAGTTAGAGACACCTGTAGATCAGGGCGAGGAACAAAGCACCTCTGCTAGTACAGAATCAATATAATTGGTGTACAGACGCGAATTATCGTGTCTGTACAAGAAAGTGCTGAGTAACAATCCTTCCTACTCGGTACTTCCTGGTCGCAGAGTGATTAATCACCTCTGTGAGGGAAATATTGCCGGCAAATTAGCGTGGGTGGGGTGTTTACCCACAGCTATATATATGAGGCATAATGGTTAACAAATAGCTCAAATAAAACTGCATCAGTTCACAAGGCGGCAATAACTGCCAGCAAACCCCTCCTAACTTAATTCTCAATTGTTCTTATATGCTTCTATCCCAGTCGGGAAATGATCCCATCCATAGTTTAAGCACAATCAAAATTAGCTCTCACTTGAGCCGACCCAGCAACATTGTACCGATGGTGGTAGAACAGTCTGGCATGGGAGAACGTGCTTTTGACATTTACTCCCGCTTGCTGCGAGAGCGGATTATCTTCTTGGGTACTCCCATAGATGATGCTGTTGCTAATTCCATTGTTGCTCAATTGCTGTTCTTAGACGCGGAAGATTCAGAGAAAGATATTCAGCTGTATATCAATTCCCCCGGGGGTTCTGTCTACGCGGGGATGGCAATTTATGATACAATACAACAAATCCGCCCGGATGTTGTTACTATATGTTTTGGATTAGCCGCAAGTATGGGGGCTTTCCTGTTGGCAGCCGGTTCTGCTGGCAAACGGATGTCCTTACCTGACTCTCGCATCATGATTCACCAACCACTCGGTGGGGCTCAAGGTCAAGCCATTGATATTGAGATTCAAGCGCGAGAAATTCTTTATGTGAAGGCTAAGTTGAATCAGTTACTCGGTCATCATACTGGTCAGCCTCTGGAAAGACTTGAGGCAGATACCGAACGCGACTTTTTTATGTCGGCAGAAGAAGCAAAAAACTACGGTTTGATTGATCAAGTCATCTCCAGACAAAATATTCCCACCGCTGGGGAAAACGTCACCATTCTGAAATAAGAGGCTGGTATGTCTAAGTACGACTCCCATTTAAAATGTTCTTTTTGTGGCAAGTCTCAAGAGCAGGTTCGTAAATTAATCGCAGGTCCGGGAGTCTACATCTGCGATGAATGCGTTGACTTGTGTAATGAAATCCTAGACGAAGAGCTACTGGACACGAATACGGCTGCGTCACAACCAGCACCAAAGTCAGAAACACCTCCAAAACGTCGTGCCCGCTCTTCTAATCTCTCATTTAACCAAATTCCCAAGCCTAGAGAAATTAAAAATTATCTAGACGAACACGTTATCGGTCAAGACGAGGCCAAAAAAGTTTTGTCTGTGGCAGTTTATAACCACTACAAACGGCTGGCAGTCATTCAATCAAAAGGTAAAAATGGCGCAGACGATGCTGTAGAACTGCAAAAGTCCAATATTTTGTTAATTGGTCCAACTGGTTGTGGCAAAACCCTTTTGGCTCAAACCTTAGCCACAATCTTGGATGTACCCTTTGCTGTGGCTGATGCCACGACACTCACAGAAGCAGGTTATGTTGGTGAGGATGTGGAAAATATTCTGCTGCGACTGTTACAAGTGGCAGATTTGGATGTGGAGGAAGCCCAGCGAGGAATTATCTACATTGACGAGATAGATAAAGTAGCTCGCAAGAGTGAAAATCCTTCCATTACCCGCGATGTTTCCGGTGAAGGCGTTCAGCAGGCTTTGCTGAAAATGTTAGAGGGAACAATCGCTAATGTGCCACCTCAAGGAGGTCGTAAGCATCCTTATCAAGATTGTATCCAGATTGATACGAGCAATATTCTCTTTGTGTGTGGCGGTGCCTTCGTGGGTTTAGAGAAGGTAGTAGAGCAGAGAGTGGGTAAAAAGTCAATGGGTTTTGTACAACCGGGGGACAGTCAGTCCAAAGAAAAGCGGGTTGCTGATACTCTGCGCCATCTCGAACCCGATGACTTAGTTAAGTTTGGTATGATTCCTGAATTTATCGGACGAGTACCAATGGTAGCTGTAGTAGATCCTTTGGATGAAGAAGCGCTGATGGCAATTCTCACCCAACCACGCAGTGCTTTGGTCAAACAGTACCAGAAGCTGCTCAACATGGATAACGTTCAATTAGATTTTAAACAGGATGCTTTGCGGGCGATCGCTCAAGAAGCCTACCGCAGGAAAACCGGCGCTAGAGCCTTGCGGGGTATTGTGGAAGAACTAATGCTTGATGTCATGTACGAATTACCATCCCGCGAGGATGTCACTCGGTGCATGATTACTAAGGAAATGGTAGAGAAGCGCTCAACAGCTGAATTAATAGTACATCCTTCTTCCCTACCTAAGCCAGAATCAGCCTAGGTATCATTAGTCACTGGCCAATGGTCATTGACTTTTGACTTTTGACTTTTGACTTTTGACTTTTGATTTTTGATTTTCGACTCTGGAAAAATGCCTTATATTTGTGTTCGTCGTGTTGAGCATTACTATGAGTGGGTGAAAAAACCTTCTGGTTCTTCGGTAAAGCCAGTAATGGTTTTTATTCATGGTTGGGGGGGGTCAGCGAGGTACTGGAAAAGTACGGCTGATGCTTTAGCAGACCAATTTGATTGTTTACTCTACGATCTGCGGGGTTTTGGTCGTTCTCGCGGAAAACCTAATATAGTCGAATCCGGTGCTTCTGTTGTAACGTCCCAGTCAAACCCAGACAAATCAGTAGCAATCAAAGAGTTAAGCTATGAATTAGAAGAGTATGCTGAGGATTTAGCAACTTTACTAGATGAGTTGCAACTCCAACGCGTTTATATTAACTCTCATTCCATGGGTGCATCTATTGCAACATTGTTTATTAACCGCTATGCCCAACGAGTAGAACGAGCTATTTTAACCTGTAGTGGTATTTTTCAGTACGACGAAAAAGCCTTTACGGCTTTTCATAAATTTGGTGGGTATGTAGTCAAATTTCGTCCTAAGTGGCTAAGTAAAATACCATTAGTTGACCGAATATTTATGGCTAGATTCTTGCATAGCCCAATTGCTAGTTCTGAACGTCAGGCTTTTTTGCAAGATTTTCTGCAAGCAGACTATGATACAGCTTTAGGTACAATTTATACTTCAGTTAGTAAAGCGCAAGCGGATTTAATGCCCCAAGAGTTTGCCAAGGTGCAAGTACCAGTTTTGCTGGTGGCTGGTGAGTATGACCAAATTATTCCGGCGCAAATGGGTCGTCAGGCCGCATCAGGGAGTGAAAATATTAAGTTTACTATTATTCCTAATACATCCCATTTTCCTATGTTAGAAGATGCTTCAACTTACTTACAAATATTAGACGAGTTTTTACAGGTGAGTCAGGTATACCAATAGCTGGCGTGGCGTAGCCATAAAGTTAAACGACAGATAAACACAGATAAATTTCAGATTGGGAAGGGCTATGTGGCTAAAGTCCCAGTTCACGTTTTAACAAATTAATCGATGTAGCCCCAATGTAATTTTCCACTTTAATCAGTTTGGGTGGACGAATAATCTCTTCTAGTGATGCTTGTAGTGCGGCCTGTACGGTGGGGAAACTGGCTTGATCGCTGATAATTACTTCCGCCCGCTTGACAATGGCTCTGATTTGATAAGCATCTTTTGGCTGGGAAGTCATGATTAATAGTTCATCGCCTCGTAAACCATGAAGAATTGCTTGTGCAGCACGAACAATCCCGGAACTCAGACTCACTATACCTACACAATTCTCCTTCGGTAAGCTTTTGAGTAGTTCCAGTTCTTTGCTGTAGTCGTAGATATCCAGGGGAATCACACGTACGCCTTTTGGGGCGGC
The DNA here is from genome assembly GCA_903911355.1 of uncultured Nodularia sp. Lineage (GTDB taxonomy): Bacteria > Cyanobacteriota > Cyanobacteriia > Cyanobacteriales > Nostocaceae > Anabaenopsis > Anabaenopsis arnoldii. Next base: position 78,457 of record CAIWDD010000114.1, read on the forward strand.
GATCGCCTCTACATCGCTGATAAAATAACGATTTGTGACCACTGTAGCCGAAGTAGTTTTATCTAACAAGGCCGTTAATTCTTCTATTGCTACCAACTGTACAGGTATCTTTAGAGATATTTTTAATTCATATACCATCAATTCCCCGACACCCATATCATGGGAGGGAACTGCAACCAATACTTGGGCGCTACAACTTAAGCGCCAATCAATTTCACCTAAAAATATCTCCCGCGCTTGATGCAGTGAATAGCCTTGAGATAACATCTCATCCAGTGCTTTTTGCACTAGTTTATACCCATCTTCAGTTTCTTTTCTGATGAATGGGTATTGCAGCTTGCTACCGTATTCATGACCTTGACTCCGCACATAAATTCCGGAACCAGCTATACTTTCTACAAAACCGTCCTCTTCCAACTGCCGGTAAACTTTGCTAATGGTATTACGGTGTAACCCTGTTTGCATTGCTAACGCTCTTGTGCTCGGCAATTTGTATCCAGGTGGATATTGTCGGGAGGCGATGACAAACTGAATTTGATTAAATAGCTGACTGGAAGCGGGTATTTCACTGTCTGGCTGAATACGGAATTTAATCATGACCAAACCTATTGATATTAGTAAAGGCAACTAACCGAGTGTATCGATTAGTATTAAAGATCTTATATACACATTTATTTTTTCGAGGTAAAATTTTTTACCGGAATTTTTGCTAATTGATAATTTTCTTGGGAAATAGCTACATTTACTGGCATATTGATATCAAATCATTAAATACTTAATTACACAACACAGGTAGAAATTTTTATGGGAGAAAAAATTATAAAGACGGCAAAGTTGAAGATTTCGCAAGATAATCTACAAATATCCGCTTATTTAGCACAGCCACAAGCACCTGGTTCTTATTCTGGTGTTGTGGTATTACAAGAGATTTTCGGTGTCAATGTCCACATTCGAGAAGTTACAGAACGAATTGCTCAACAAGGGTATGTGGCGATCGCCCCGGCACTTTTTCAACGTCAAGCCCCTGATTTTGAAACAGGCTACACCCCAGAAGATATTGAAATTGGCAGAAAATATGCTTGGAAACAGACTCAAGCATCAGAGTTATTGCGTGATATTCAATCAGCCATTGACTATCTCAAGACCCTGCCCCACCTGAAACCCGATAGCTTTGGCTGTATTGGCTTTTGTTTTGGTGGTCATGTAGCTTATCTTGCTGCTACCCTACCAGATATTAAAGCTACTGCTTCCTTCTATGGTGCTGGTATTACTACTCGCACCCCTGGCGGTGGCGCTCCTACCATCACCCGTACCCCGGATATCCGAGGCACAATATATACTTTTTTTGGATTGGAAGATGTCAGCATCCCCGCAGCAGAGGTCGATGAAATTGCTGCAGAATTAGAAAAATATAAAATTTCTCATCGAGTGTTTCGCTACGATGGATCTGAACACGGATTTTTCTGTAACCATCGCGCCAGCTATAATCCTAAAGCCGCAGGTGATGCTTGGGAGCAGGTGAAACAACTTTTTGGCAGTGTGTTAGGAGCCTAGAGACAAAAGCAGGGGAAAGTCCCTGGATTGGGGACTATTCAAGCTATTTTAGGTTGTTTTCCCTACCAAATAATCATGCCATAATTACCTAACACTCCTACTAGCTCGGAACTTGTTAGGGGTTCAGTACAACTCCAGTGGCATCACATCAAATAATAATTTACCTTTAATCGTCATGAACTCCGAATCGAAACTTTCTCAACTAGCCAATTCGTCTTTTACTATGGACGATTTTGCCAAAGCACTAGAAGTACACGACTACCAGTTTCAAAAGGGACAAGTTGTCAGCGGGAAAGTATTTCAACTTGACCCTAATGGAGCCTATGTAGATATTGGTGGCAAATCATCCGCTTTTCTCCCCCGTGATGAGGCTTCTTTGAGAGCAGTGACCGATTTATCCGAGGTGCTGCCATTGCATGAGGAACTAGAGTTTTTGATTATTCGAGATCAGGATGCAGAAGGTCAAGTCACCCTTTCCCGAAAACAGTTGGAAATTCGGCAAATCTGGGAACGACTCGCCGAAATGCAGGAAGGCGGTCAAACGGTGCAAGTCAGGGTCACGGGTCTGAATAAAGGTGGTGTTACTGTTGACCTGCTTTCCTTGCGAGGGTTTATTCCGCGATCGCACTTAGCCGAACGTGATAATCTAGAGGCCCTCAAAGGCCAAAGTTTGACCGTGAGTTTTTTAGAAATTAATCCTGACACTAAAAAGCTTATACTTTCCCAACGTTTGGCTACTCGTTCTAGCAACTTCAGCTTATTAGAACTAAATGAGCTAGTAGAGGGTAAAGTTACTGGTATTAAACCTTTTGGAGTATTTGTAGATTTAGATGGTCTGAGTGGTTTGCTACATATTAAGCAAGTCAGCCAAAAATTCATTGACTCTCTAGAAAAGGTCTTTCAAATTGGTCAAACAATTAAGGCTGTAATTATTGACTTAGATGAAGGTAAAGGTCGTGTGGCTCTTTCTACAAGAATTTTAGAAAATTTCCCTGGCGAAATCTTGGAGAATTTTGATGAAGTAATGGCTTCAGCCGAAGCGCGTGCTAATCGAGCCAGTAAGAAATCTGTGGAATAGGGGCAGAGTTTCACGGCAATTATTTGCGTTTTTGCGTCTTAGCTTAAGCTTACCCGGTTTAGAAAACCGGGTAATTAATATATTTGCAAACGGAGAGGGGGAGATTCGAACTCCCGGAGGTTTTAGCCTCATCCGATTTCAAGTCGGACGCAATCGACCACTCTGCCACCTCTCCAGTAAAACTGTCGAACTTATAATAAACATAGGACAATATAGAATTATAGCGCCTTTGCTAAATATTAACAAGCCCACATATCATAATATATCTGATCATCTACACAGATGGTACTACTAAAGAAAAATATCTTTGGCATCCTGGGCGATCGCCTATCAAAACATAGTGGGAGCGTGAGAACCCCTACGGTAAAGCGTAGGGATCAAACGCGACTCAAGAGGATTTATCCTGTGGTATCCTGAACAAACCTGCATTTCAACCAGAGGAGATGTCAAAGAGAATTTCCTCTACAGTCACCTGGAAATCATAGCCTACCCAGACTAAGGAGACTTGGGAGACATCACCGGCTTCTAGGGAGACAATGGAAAAATTGCGCAGCCTTTGCCCCTGATTTTCCAAAATCCTGGGTACATTTGCTGCGTTTAGGTAAATGGTTCCCTCTGGACTTTTAAATACAGCTTTGCGCTGGACTGTTTTTGTATGTCTGAGGGTGCGGTGCATATGACCAAACGTCACCAGAGGAATTTTTTTACCGGACGTGAGAGCCTGAGAAATCGCCGCGCCGAGGTCTGGGTCGCCAAAGTCACCACCGATGGGATGCCAGTCCTTACCGCAGGGGTCTTCGGGTCGATCGCCTAAACCACTAGGTCCATTGTGTCCCAGAAAAATAATCGTGTCATGAGCGGCGCTGTTTGCCGCTTTGACAATCAGGTCAGTGGATTCCTCCATACTCGTCACACCATACCGTTGTTGCAGGATGTCCGCAAATTTCCACTCTGGTCCACCCCAGGTAAAAGGACGACCGCCCACCACAGTTAAATTCCAGGTGGGAAAATCCAGCAGACTGTAACCTACGTGGGCAGGTCCTAATAAATCGAGTTGTTCCTGTACCCAATCTGACTTAGAACGGTCATATGGACATTTCCGCCGTCCCCATTCCGTGGCAGTATACCAGGCATCGTGGTTTCCCATCACTGCTGCTTTGGGAATATCCAGGGAGGCTATGGCCTTGACCACATCCACCGATTCATTGCCAAAATCGCCCACAAACAGCACCAAGTCAACACCTAGGTACTTGAGTGCAATGCCATCTTCTACTTCCCACTGGTCGTGAACATCTCCAACTACAGCAATTTTTAGGGTTATTGATTTGGTTTTCTGACTGGTCATGCCACTTTCCTTCCCGTCTATATCCAGCATATGAAACTCCGCCGGATTTGCACAGAACAGAGGGGATATCGACCCGCTACTATTTTTGGTAGAAACTACTATAATTGAATCCACAGAACAAAAACGTGGAACTTAAGGCAACTCCTAACTGTGTTTACTACCGCACTACCTCAAAAAAACAAAATCCAAACGGGTGAACTACCACTAGATTTATTTACTGCCATTGAGAGTCTAAAAAAGGAACTCAATGCAGTGATCTTGGCTCATTACTATCAAGAACCGGATATTCAGGATATCGCCGACTTTATTGGGGATTCCTTGCAATTAGCCAAAGCTGCAGCCCAGACAAATGCAGATGTGATTGTCTTTGCTGGTGTTCACTTTATGGCGGAGACAGCAAAGATACTTAACCCTGATAAGTTAGTGCTTTTACCAGATTTAAATGCTGGTTGTTCTTTAGCAGATAGTTGTCCACCAGAAGCTTTTGCAGCTTTTAAAGCAGCACATCCAGATCATCTAGTAGTTTCATACATCAACTGCTCTGCCGACATTAAGGCCATGAGTGACATTATCTGCACCAGTTCCAACGCTGTCAAGATTGTGCAACAAATACCACCGACACAGCCGATTATTTTTGCTCCGGATCGGAATTTGGGACGGTATGTGATGGAAAAAACCGGACGAGATTTGTTGCTATGGGACGGGAGCTGTATTGTTCATGAAACGTTTTCTGAAAAGAAGATTGTGCAGTTGAAAATTACGCATCCACAAGCTGAGGCGATCGCTCACCCAGAATGTGAAACTAGCGTATTGCGCCACGCAAGTTTCATCGGCTCAACAGCCGCCTTACTCACATATTGTCAAAACAGCCCTACAAAAGAATTTATAGTGGCTACAGAGCCGGGTATTATTCACCAAATGCAGAAACTATCCCCGGAAAAGAACTTTATTCCTGCCCCGCCATTGAACAACTGTGCTTGTAACGAATGTCCATTTATGCGGTTAAATACTTTGGAAAAATTATATTTAGCGATGAAAAATTGTATTCCGGAAATCACAATGTCAGAGGATATCCGCCAGGCGGCGCTGCGACCAATACAACGGATGCTGGAGATGAGCACTTAATCTGTATAAACAAAACACCCCCTGGGGGGTGTCTTGTCGTATAATATTAGACCTGGCATCGAGCTATTTTTGCGGAGGGCTACCCCTCAACTATCGTGGCCGCTGCAGCGTTTCACCTCTGAGTTCGGGAAGGGATCAGTGTGGTTCCACCGCGCCATA
>CAIWDD010000115.1 GCA_903911355.1 uncultured Nodularia sp.
AGACGATGAGACTCTTAATTTATTCCCAAGCTGATCTCTTGACTGTTAACTGTTAACTGTTGACGGTTGACGGTTGACTGTTGACTGTTGACTGTTGACTGTAAGAAGGGGCGATCGGCTTGTAGTATTCGCGATTTGACCCAACTTCTGCGGTCACACTGGTAGAATATCGGGTTACTTCAGAATTAGTCCTAGGGAAAATTCACCAAGGTGAAGCCAAAAGCATCTATGTACATCAAGACCCCCGGGAAATTCTTGCTAGTCTGGTGACTACTCCCACAGAAAAAGCCGCTTTTGCATCTAGCTTATTAAATCTGTGGCAACAATATCAAGAAAAATGGTTTCCCCAAGAGCATACCTTATTCATTCCCAGAGGAAATCTAGTTTCCCAACCGGATTTAACTATTACCCAATTAGCCGAATATTTAGAACTTACACCATAACTTGGGATTGGTCTATGAACAACAGCATAACTGGGAAGCAGCGATTAAATACCACACCCAGGCGATCGCCATTCACCCCAATTACACCAAAGCTCACTATCGTTTAGGCTTAATTTATCGGCGACAGCAACAGTTTACCCCAGCCATAGGGAAATTTTCCCAAGTTTTAGCACTCGACCCCAGCCATCAAGGGGCTAAATTTAACTTAGCCCTGATCTATGAACAGGAAAATGTAGATGTCATCGCCAATCTTTTAGAACCAAGTGACCTAGAACTATTACCAAAGCTGACCAATCATATCAATAATACAGGCACAGACCTAGTTAATCAAGGGAAATTAAAAGAGGCGCAAAAATGCTTTGAATACGTGATTGAACTAGACCCAGAGGCAACCTTAGCTTACTACAACCTAGGCTGTATCTTCCAAAACGATAAATATTACCTAGAAGCTATATACTACTATAATCGGGCTGTAGAAATCAACCCAGAATACATTGGGGCGCTGAAAAATTTAAGTTATGTTTACTATCAAAACGGACAACCCAACTTAGCCCAAGAATGTATTGAAAAAGTCCTCAAAAAAACCCCACACCGACCCCTACGCATTGGCTATATTTCCCCTGACTTCCGCAGACATTCAGTCAGTGCATTTATTAAACCCGTCATCCAACACCATGACCGCAGTCGTGTAGAGGTTTTCTGTTATGGAGAAGTGAGTAAACCCGATGGAATTACCGAGGAAATTATCAACATCTGTGATACTTGGCGTTGCACAGTGGGGATGACTGACATAGAAGTGGCAGAATTAATTAAAAGCCATCATCCTGATGATGCTCAGGCTTACTACCGTTTAGGTTTAGCTTATGTAGCTTCCAATGATGTGGAAAGGGCGGTCTCAGCCTATTTGCAGTCTCTCACCCTTGACCGCTCCTGCGCTGTAACATATCAAGCACTAGCTCAACTGTTAAAGGAACAAGAATTAATTGAGGAGGCTGAAAAATATCACCGCTATGCCAGTTTACTCTCTATAAGTCACTAAATGATCTGTGTTAAACTGTTACCAAAAGTTGTGTTTTGAACTCGCTGATATTCCTATTGCGTGGGGAATTGATCCGATTTAAGTTACAGTTGGGATAACTATCACAGTGTGAGGATTAATACTATATGCGAATCTTACTGGTATATCCGATATTTCCCAAAACCTTTTGGTCTTACGAGAAAATCTTGGCATTAGTCGATCGCAAAGTTTTATTACCACCTTTGGGTTTAGTAACAGTGGCGGCAATTTTACCCCAAGAATGGGAGTTTAAGCTAGTAGATCGCAATATTCGCCCGGTGACAGCAGCAGAATGGGATTGGGCGGATGTGGTAATTTTCTCCGCCATGATTGTCCAAAAGCAAGATTTATTAGGGCAAATTCAAGAAGCAAAACAACGTGGTAAGTTAGTGGCTGTGGGTGGTCCTTATCCCACTTCTGTACCCCACGAGGTACAAAATGTCGGTGCTGATTTTTTGATTCTCGATGAAGGGGAAATCACCTTACCCATGTTTATTGATGCTATTCAACGGGGTGAAACTTCTGGAGTTTTCCGCGCTACAGAAAAGCCAGATGTCACAACTACGCCCATCCCGCGGTTTGATTTACTAGAATTGGATGCCTATGATATGATGTCGGTGCAGTTTTCCCGTGGGTGTCCCTTCCAGTGCGAATTCTGCGACATTATTGTACTCTATGGCCGTAAACCCCGCACGAAAACCCCAGCCCAACTATTAGCAGAGTTAGATTACCTCTATAAATTGGGTTGGCGGCGTGGTGTGTTTATGGTAGATGATAACTTTATCGGTAATAAGCGTAATGTGAAATTGTTACTCAAAGAGTTAAAAGTCTGGATGGCTGAACATCAGTATCCTTTCCGCTTTGATACTGAGGCTTCTGTGGATTTGGCACAAGATCCAGAAATGCTGGAGTTGATGGTGGAGTCTGGTTTCTCGGCGGTGTTCTTGGGGATTGAAACCCCAGATGAGGATAGTCTGCAATTAACTAAGAAGTTTCAAAATACTCGCGGTTCCCTAGCTGATGCTGTGCAAACTATTATTAAGGCTGGACTGCGGCCTATGGCTGGGTTTATTATTGGCTTTGATGGGGAAAAAGCCGGCGCAGGCGATCGCATTGTCAGATTTGCGGAACAAGCGGCGATTCCCTCTACTACCTTCGCCATGTTACAAGCGCTACCCAATACAGCATTGTGGCATCGTCTGACAAAAGAAGGACGACTACGGGAAAATCAAGATGGTAACATCAATCAAACCACATTAATGAATTTCATCCCTACCCGTCCTCTGGAAGATATTGCCAGGGAATATATTGATGCGTTCTGTACTTTATATGACCCGATTAAATACTTAGACCGCACCTATCGCTGTTTCTTGATGATGGGTTTACCAAAGTGGAAAGCGCCAGCTAAGATGCCAGAATGGGTAGTTGTGAAAGCGTTACTCATTGTCATTTGGCGACAGGGGATTAAACGGGAAACTCGTTGGAAATTCTGGCATCATTTATTTAGTATCCTCAAACGTAATCCGGGAGTTTTAGAACACTATATCTCTGCGTGTGCCCACAACGAGCATTTTCTAGAGTATCGCCAAATTGTCCGCGACCAGATAGAAAGTCAGTTAGCGGCCTATTTAGCACAAGGGAAAGAGGAACCTTATGTATTAGTAGAGAAAAAAGCTGAGGCGGTGGCTAGTTAGGAGATATCTCCCCAGGTAATGTAGAGACTCACCATAGCCAGTCTCTACATTACTGATGATTTTCCCCAGGACTCACACAAGTTAAGTTGATGCTGACTGACTTTCTTGATAGATGATTTCTTGAAACTGAATCATATCTTTTTGCGGGTCAGCATGAGCAACTTTTACTAATAGCTGTTCCCCTAATCCCACGGAGCGTTTAAAGAACATGGGGAACTGTAACCCTAAGTCTTCTAATAAGATTAGTCCTAAGTTGCTATCTTCTCGTAGCCACATTAACAGTGTGACATCCCACACTTTATCTGGATGACGGCGCAAATATTCTAAAGCCCAATATCTATTAGTTTGCCGTTCTACCATTGTCACTTCTTGGGTGGTAGATGTGACTGTCATCATCACTTCTTTGAGCTGTTCGGCGGAAAAAGGCGGAACATCACCGCGCAAATGGGCTTTGAGTTGAAAGTGAGTCAATAAGTCACTGTAGCGCCGGATGGGAGAGGTTGCTTGAGTGTAGGTATTTAAACCCAAACCAGCATGACGTACAGGGGTGATACTCATTTCACTCTTGGGCATACAACGGCGCATGGCGCAGGCGCGGACAAATCCGGCGGGGAGTAACAGCAGTTCCTCATCTGGGGGTAATTCTGGTTGTGGTTGACCGCGAAATGGCAAAGGTATATTGTGAAGTTGACCGTAACGGGCGGCTACTTCACCAGCCAAAATCATCATTTCTGCTACCAACTGCCGCGATGAGGAATCATCTAAAATATCAATGTCGATCTGATCGTTTTTGACTTTGATCATAGCCTCGGGCATACTGATGCTGATGGCTCCTTGATTATACCGCCAAGATTTGCGCCGTTTTGCCCAGTTGGCGATCGCCTCAATTTCAGGTTCTGCTTGCAATCCCAATTCCAGCATCTCATCTACATCTTCGTAGGTGAGGCGATAGGTAGGTTTAATCAAGGTGGGATGAATAGTATAATCTTCTATCCCCCCTGTTTGATCTAATACCACCCCAAAGCTCAAGGCGCAACATATCTTTCCCTGTACCAAGCTCATGGGGCCTGTTGCCAACAATTCTGGGAACATGGGAACCATACCCGTGGGCAAATAAACTGTACTTCCCCGTTTTCTGGCTTCCAGGTCTAATTCATCTTCTGGCGCTAACCACCGGGTGGGGTCAGCAATATGCACCCACAATCGTTCCCGCCCTTCTGGAAGTAGTTCCCAACTTAAACCATCGTCTATCTCCGTCGTGCTTTCATCATCAATTGTGTATACTTTTAAGCCAGACAGATCTAGGCGATTTATATCTAAGTCCGTAGGGGGGGAATCTAAATGTTGTTGCGCCACTTCTAATACCTTACTAGGAAACTGAACCGGAATTGCGGAACGACGCACAAACAAGTTTTCATGAGCATCCCACCAACCCAAATCTATTAACAATTGAAAGGCTGCTGGGGGGGTAGCAGTACGACCGAGCATATTCATTGTTTCTAACACTGGAGCCGGGGGGGGATATGATCGGGCTAGGTTATCATAATTTACTCCTAACCGCACAACATCCGCCAGCAGAGCCGCGTATTTTTCCAGTGCTTCTAATTTCTGGCGGTCATGACGTTGCCAATCCACTGTTTCACCCCGCAGGGCCTGCTCTACACGAGCCAAAAATTCTTGCTGTCCCCTGGCTTTAAGTGCCTTAATTTCGATTTGGTGTTTTAGCTCTGCTACCTGAACCGCCGTCCGTGGTTCATAAGCGTCTCCCTTTTGCTTGAAATACAGTTTATCTTCTGATAACAAACAATGGGCGGCATAACAAGCAGCTGGTTCTGATTCGGAAAACAGCAGGTTGGCCATTTGGGCTGGTGTGACTGTTTCCCCCTCTTCTACCAGTAATTCCCAAGCTACTTCTAAACTAGAGGGATCTATGTAAGGTTGAACTTGCCCTTGAAAACCCTCTATATCCGAGGACTTATAGGTTTGTCCGTTAACTATATAACTAATTTGTCTAGGGGCGAGGCTGTGGGATTGACCACGTTCATCGATCACAAACCAACGGGTCTTACCGTCCGGGCGTTCTACTACACCCAAACGGCGATCGCCTTGAACCCTAAATTCAACTAGCGTACCCTTCTCCACAACTCTCGCTATTTATTGGTGAACATTTTTAATAGTTTCAAGTTCTGAGTTAGGAGTTTTGATTCTTAACTCATCACTCATAACTCATGACTTGTTTTTACGCTTCTGCATTGACAAATGGCAATAAAGCCACAATCCGCGCCCGTTTAATTGCCACTGTCAAGTCTCGCTGTTGCTTACAGGTTAGCCCTGTAATCCGACGTGGTAATATTTTACCCCGTTCGGTAATAAACTTGCGCAACAAATCAACATCTTTATAATCGATTGGTTCTCCTGGCTTAATGGGAGACAGGCGACGACGATAATAACTCATCTCTACTTAATTTCCTTATGAACAGTATGTTTGTTGCAATGGGTACAGAACTTTTTCAGTTCTAACCGGTTAGTCGTGTTGCGACGGTTCTTGGTGCTAGTATATCTGGAAACACCTGGCGATCGCTTATCTGGGTTACTACGACACTCAGTACATTCGAGTGTAACTATTATGCGGACACCTTTACTCTTAGCCATAATCTTAACAAACAGTCAAGCCTGAAGAGAATTAACACAAATTACTATCTTATCACACTTCGGCGCATTTTCTCAGCTAATCGCTTAATTTTAATATCTAAGGAGTAACCACGGCGGGAAGAAACTATAAAAGTGCCAGCATAGCGATCATGGAGAGCTTGCTGCATCTGATTGTCAGATAAAGCAGCCCCACAGTCAATTGCTAAGGGAAGTAATAGTAGTATAGCTGTGGGATTAGCTATGATATTACTCAGGGCAACTGACACCAAAAGCGCACCAGTGCCGATGATAGCTTCTCTGTGTAGGAGCGATCGCATGGTAGGAACTCTGCCGGTGATTTCTCCATTGGTAACTTCTAGTACTTTCAGGTCAAAAGCCCAACGCCCTAAACTTTGTCCTTGATTGTTGTAAACTATCACCACCCGAAAAATTACCCAGAAGCATAGAAAAACGAGGATTTGCAGTATCTGGATCCCAACTTGACCGCTTCCCAATATGGAACTAATTAACCAGACTCCCAAGAAATCCAGCCCCAAGGACATTCCTCGCCGGAAAATATCGGCTTGAGGATAGTGTATTTGGCGGACTCGTTCTATAGTCATATCATCTCCGAGCTAAGGTAGCGACTATAGATAATAATTGAGCAGGTGGAATGGGTTTACCTGCGTGCATCTGATATCCTGCCGCTAAAGCTTCTGTATGGTCTGCATCTTCAGCATAGGCGGTGAGGGCGGCGGCGGGAATTTCCCCCCCGGCTTCAGGACTCAATTCCCTCACCTGACGAATTAAAGCATAACCATCCTCTTCTGGTAAACCGATGTCAGATAGGAGTACATCATACCCACCGGGGTTTGCCTTCAGTGTTGATAGAGCTGCTTTTGCTGATTCTACTCCCGTCATCTCAACTCCATACTCTTCTAGCACTATTTTAAATAAATCCCGTATATCTGCTTGATCATCTACCATTAGTACCCGCAAACCTTGTAGATGTGGGAGGTCATTAATTGGCATTTGGGCTGCATCTGCAACAGACCCCGAGTCTGTAGGTGTGGGCAAAGATTTAGGTTGCTGGTCAGCTAACAGAGGTAGCCTGACAGTAAAAGTTGCCCCTTGACCTTCACCCTGACTCTGGGCTTCAATAGTCCCGCCGTGGAGTTCTACCAAATAGCGGACAATGGACAGACCCAGTCCCAATCCTTGGTTAGAGCGGCTTCTGCTCCCATCTGCTTGACGGAATCCGTCAAAGATGTAGGGCAGAAAATCCGCACTAATGCCTTGACCTGTATCACTCACTTGAATCTGAGCTGCAAAATCACTGTAGTCTAGTGTGATGGTAATCCTGCCCCCCACTGGGGTGAATTTAATAGCGTTAGAGAGTAAATTCCAAAAGACCTGCTGTAAGCGAGTGGGATCCCCCAGCATACTTATAGGTGGAGGGGCTAGCCTGCATTCAATGGCAATGTTTTTGGCTTCTGCTGAGAAACGGACAACCTCAATGGCAGATTCAATCACGGAGACTAGATTCAGCGGTTGGGTATCCATCTGCAATCTACCCGCACTAATGCGGGAGATGTCTAACAAATCCGTAATCAGATGGGCTTGGGCTTGGGCGCTGCGCTCAATGGCTGCCAAGCCCTGATTAATTTTAGCTTGATCAAACTCCTTGTTCTGTAATAGCTTGGCCCAACCGAGCATAGAATTGAGTGGGTTGCGCAGTTCGTGGGAGAGAATTGATAAAAACTCATCTTTGGCACGGTTGGCTGCTTCCGCCGCATTGCGAGCTGACTGTTCTTGCGCCAAAAGTCTTGTGCGTTCTGCTTCCAATTGCTTTTGCTGAGTGATATCCTCAATCACTAAGAGAATCATTTCGCGATTATCTACTAGTTTCATTTTCCGCCCATTGAGCCGCATGATTTTGTGTCCGATGTTCTCAAAGTTGTGTTCAACTTCCAGACCTTGAAACTGGTTCTCATAGGGAAGTATTGCTTCTAAAAGCGATCGCAACTGGGGAATATTCCACTGTTGATTACCAATTTCGTAAACTAGGCGTTGTTCTGTTTCTTCTGGTACAACCTCGAATGTATCATAGAAGAATTGATTGGCGCTGATCACGCGCAAGTTAACATCTAGGACTATTAGAGACTGGCGCATGGTATCTACAATGGCCTGGACATAATCTCTGGATGTTCTTAGCTGTTCAGAACTGCGTTTGAGAGCATCAATATCAACCAAAATTACCACAGCACCATCAATTTTATTGTCAATTGTCCGATAGGGTCTAATCCGCAGGTCATACCAACGCCCGTCTCGGTCTTGAACTTCTTGTGTTTTCAAGTTGAGAGTGTTAATTACCTCTAAAATTTGTTGCTGCAAGTCCGGAATATTCAAGTTGTGATTAATATCACTAATTGGTCTACCCATATCACTGGGAATGAGATTGAATATTTTCTCAGCTACCGGGGTATAGCGTCGAATTTGCAGATTTCCTCCCAACATCAAGATGGGAATATTAATACTGCTGAGGAGATTTTGTAAATCGTTAGTGACTTGGGTGGACTCAATATTACGCCGTTGAAGTTCCTCATTAATGGTATTTAGTTCTTCATTGGTGGCTTGAATTTCCTCCTTAGCCGTTTCTAATTCCTCATTGGTGCTTTGTAATTCTTCGTTGCTAGAAAGAATTTCTTCGTTAGCGGCTCGTAAATCTTGATTAGTGGCTTGCTGCTCCTCAATAATTGATTGCAGATACTCTTTATTGGCGCTTAACTCCTGTTTGAGTCGGTTAATCTCCTGCTCTTGATTGTTGGGCTTGCGTCGCCTAGACTGTCCAGAACCGGTAACTATCTGTGAAACAGCTGTTGAAGAGGATATATCTGTAAATAGAACTAAAAAGTACCATTCTCTAGCCGCATCTGGTTTAAATGGTACAACATCAATTCTTACCTGCTTGACTTGCTGATTATCTGTAAGTATGCCTGACTTATTCACCGGTACCTGTCGGTTTTTGGCTTGATGAATAGCGGTGCGTAATTCTAACCGTAATTCGTCTTTCGCCATCTTGATTAAGTTAAAATTGGGTCTACCTGGTGGAGGTTGCAGATAAGGACTGGTGTATCCCCGGAATTGCAAAATTTCCCAATCTTCGTTAATAATCACACCCACAGGAGCGTATTCATTTAAAACAATCCGGTCAGCTGCTTTGTATAATTCTATGTCATTCCATGCATCTGAACTCACTGCTGGCTCGGTGTTGGGAGTCTCTAAAGGATAGTTGTTTCTGATCAGATCAATGCCCAATGGATTCGGAGTGATTTTTCGGGAGTATATCTTATACTTTCTATCAACCAAACCAAACAAATAGGTGAACTCACCTACTGTTTCCGATGTGCCTAACATCAGAAAACCATTGGAATTCAAGCCGTAGTGGAAAATAGGCAGCAACTTTTTTTGTACTGCGCCACCCAAATAAATTAGCACATTCCGACAGGTAATTAAATCCAACCGGGAAAATGGGGGGTCGCTAATGAGGTTGTGTCTGGCAAAAACGCACACTTCCCGCACTGGCTTACTAATTTGATAACCGCCCTCCACTGATATAAAGAAACGCTGTAGGCGTTCTGGTGAAATATCTACTACTTGATTTTTTTTATAAATACCGTTGCGCGCTTTTTCAATTACTGATTCATTTACATCAGTGGCAAAAATCTGGATAGGAATATTAATTACCTGATTACTTAAAAACTCTAGCAAGCAGATAGCAATAGAGTAGGCCTCTTCACCTGTAGAACAACCTGCTACCCAAATGCGGATGGGTAAGTTTGGGGTTCTATCTTTAGTAATAATGGGAAAAACTTCGGTTTTTAAGGCTTCAAAGGCTTCAGGATCACGGAAGAAACTAGTAACGGTGATTAGTATATCTTGATATAAAGCGTTAACTTCTGCGGGGTTCTGTTGGAGATAACAGACGTAATCTTCTAGCCTATCTAATTTATATAAAAGCATCCGCCGGATGATGCGCCGCTTTAAGGTTGTTTTCTTGTAATGGCTAAAGTCCACTTTTGTCGCATTTAGCAGCAGAGTGAAGATGGTGGACAGGGCATCTCCGGTTTCATGTATTGTATTATCTATGGCTTTGACTGAGGTGGGATGATTAATGTAAGGATGACGACTGATATTGGCTAATTCTTCGGCAATTTGTTTTGGTGTCAAAATAAAATCTACATACCCAGAAGCCACAGCTGTATTCGGCATGGTATTTACTTTTGCCGATTCTTCACACTGAGCAAAAGTGATTCCACCCGCTGCTTTGATGGTTTCTGACCCCTGTGTGCCGTCGCAGTCACCCCCGGACAATACAACGCCAATGGCTTTGTTACCCCGGTCTTCTGCTAAGGAAATAAAAAAAGTATCAACTGTCATGGCAAATCCGTGAGTCTTGGCTCGCGGACTTAGTTTCAGCACCCCTTGATTAATGGTCATCATGGCATTAGGTGGAATGACATACACATGATTTGCTTCTACAATCATGCCATCCTCTACTTCTACCACAGGCATTTGGGTGGCGCGAGAAAGAATTTCCGTTAATAAACTTTTTTGATGGGGACTCAGATGCTGAACCAAAACGAAGGCCATACCGGTATCAGTAGGTAAATGGCTCAGTAATTCTCGGAATGCCTCTAATCCTCCCGCAGAAGCACCCATCCCCACAATGGGAAATAATTCGTTTTGGCTAACCTGTTCCCCTTCTGAAGAGTTTGATGGATATTTATTGCTGGAAGGGCGAGAACTCATGATTTTTAGCCGAGCAGATTTTGGGAAATTGTTATCTAGTTATCCTGGTTCTACTCTAGCTAAAACTAACTCACGAATGTAGACATCTGCTCAAAGCTAGAAAGTAATGGTTATGCAGTACGGCAAGATTTAAGTAAAATTAAATTACGGCAAAACCCGCATTCATCCAGAGATATAGTCTATGCAGCTACTTAAAACAACCGATACAGATTTTTCCGTTAGATTCAAAGCACTGGTGAGCGATCGCCGGGAAGCAACGGTTGATGTTAGTGGTACAGTTAAAAATATTCTGGCTGATGTGAAAGTGCGCGGCGATGTGGCAGTTAAAGAATATACCAGCCGCTTTGATCATTATACTCCCCCTTCCTTGCATTTAAGCGCCGATTTGATTGCGGAACAAGCTGCACAATGTCCGCAAAATGTCAAGGAATCTCTCCAACTAGCTGCCGACAGAATCGGGTCTTTTCACCAAACACAACTCCCCCAAAATATTGGTTACACCGACACAGCAGGAGTCAAACTAGGATTAAATTGGGTTTCTCTCTCCCAGGTAGGTATCTATGTCCCCGGAGGTCGCGCCAGTTATCCGAGTTCTGTACTAATGAATGCCCTACCTGCTAAAATAGCCGGTGTGGATAGAATTGTTATGGCAGTACCTATGCCAGGGGGTGCGATTAACCCCGCCGTACTCGCAGCAGCGGAAATTGCCGGGGTGACGGAAATTTATAGTATAGGGGGAGCCCAGGCGATCGCCGCTTTAGCCTATGGTACAGAAACTATTACCCCTGTAGATAAAATTGTCGGTCCGGGTAACGCCTATGTTGCCGAAGCCAAACGCCAGGTATTTGGAACTGTGGGTATTGACAGTGTAGCTGGGCCATCGGAAATTTTGGTGGTAGCAGATAGTCAAAATAACCCAGAATGGATAGCTTGGGATTTACTTTCCCAAGCAGAACACGACCCCAGCGCCCAGTCAATTTTAATTACTGATTCTGCCCAGTTTGCCGAGAATGTGATACAATCCATTGAGAAAATTCTCACCCATCTGCCTACAAAAGAAGTGGCAACAGCCAGTTGGCAAAAACATGGCGCGGTGATTTTAGTGGAAGACCTCACCGACAGTATACCACTATTAAATCAGTTAGCTCCCGAACACGTGGAACTGTGCATAGATAACCCCCAAGGATTTGCTGATCAGATTAAATCTGCGGGGAGTATGTTTTTAGGACGTTACACCCCAGAAGCCATTGGGGATTACCTAGGGGGACCTAACCACGTACTTCCTACCGCCCGGTCTGCGCGTTTTGCCTCCGGTTTGAGCGTCTATGACTTTCTCAAGCGAATTACCTATTTAGAGTGTAATCAAGAAGCACTGCAAAAAATAGGTAAGGCCGCTGTAACTCTAGCAGAAACTGAAGGTTTACCAGCCCATGGCGGTAGCGTATCTATCCGCCTAAAGTGACCCTGAGTTAATTACCTGACTCCCATGACTGCGGGGGTCATCTTGATTGTTAACCGGTGCTACTGGGGCGCGAAATTGGGACACCTCCCCGCTAGTTTGCCCATAGGGTAAAGATGACCCGGTAACTAAGGCTTCTAAGTTACTGGCCATGACTGTACGGGGTTGATCTCCAATGCTTTGGGCGATGGTTTCCCCTTCTGCACCTAAAAAGACAAAGTGGGGAATACCATCTACTCGGTATTTGAGCATCTCTGGGAGCCACTTGTTATTATCTACATTTAACATGACAAAGTTTACTTTGTCGCCATATTGTTGTTTGAGTTGGGCAACATCAGGAGCCATTTTTTGGCAGACAGTACACCAGTTAGCGTAAAATTCGACTATTGAGGGTTTACCGTTGCTGATAGCCATTTCTAAGGGAGTTGATGCTTTATCTAGGTCGGCTAAAGAGGCGGAGGTTGTCTGGGTTTTCAATCCTAATATTAAGGCTACACTCAGGGCGATGGCTACTATGGCAATTAAGAAGTTTCTCACCCTGGTTCCGGAGTTGGTTTGAGGCTGAGAAGTAGAATTAATAGGGGATTCTGTGGTCATGGTCAATTTATTAACAGTTATTAACTATTGTGATTTTTATATTGGAAAGTATCAAGTATTTGTATTTGACTTGTAATGAACTACCCACAGTTTGCTTCGCCTGAACTGTGGGTTTTTACCTCCCTCAGTTCGTTAGAAGGTTTAGATAAACCCGAATCTTCTGGATTTAATAAAACCTCAAAAGGATATATACGACTGGTATTAGATGTAATGGGTAAAATCGTTACCGTAGTAGAAGCATTATTATTAGAATCATTGCTAACAATGATTACAGGACGGCGTTTATCCATTTCTGACCCCACCGCGGGACTAAGATTTGCAAAGTATATTTCACCACGTTTCATCAGTGAGTCCATCCCCTACGGTTAAATCCCATTCTGGGTCAATTTCCTGCCCTGCTTCCCGGTAAGCTCGTTCTAATTCTTGATAACGCAATAGCTCTATAGCTAATTCAATTACTGCTGAACGAGATTTACAGCCTTTATTTAATTTGTAATTTTCAATAAACTGCAATAAAGAGGATGGTAAAGAAATGGAAATTTTTTCAGATTGCATAATATTACCAAATGGTAATTATATCTTTACTACTTTAATCGAATGATACTGTTGACGGTTAACGGTTGACTGTTAACTTTTAACCAGTTCATAACTGATTTATAGGGGCTTCACTTGTATGTATTCTGCTAAAACCTAATTATGCTTGGGGGATGATTGCATCTGTACTGAGGCGATCGCCTTTAATATCGCCCTGCGCAGATGGTGGGATGAGGTTTGACCCCACCCCCAACCCCTCCCCTTGTAAAGGGAGGGGGTATAGAGAATGGCGACGCATTCTGTTAAGATGATCACATACATGATTTTATAGTCAGATTTATCTGACTTTAGCTTTGAGACGGGGGTTTTTAACCCCCGGCTCCTCTGGGTGGCGATCGCCCCACAGATCCCCGACTTCTTCCATAACCTAGGGAGTTATTGAATATTTGGGAGAGAAGTCGGGGATCTTGACCACCTCACAGATCCCCGACTTATAGCTCAAGATAATCAAATACATGATCTTCTAGTCAGATTTATCTGACTTTAGCTTTGAGACGGGGGTTTTTAACCCCCGGCTCCTCTGGGTGGCGATGGCCTTCACAGATCCCCGACTTCTAGCTAAATTATCCTAGATTACCTCTCATGATGTGAGAAGTCGGGGAGCTTAACCACCCGACATCTGATTAACAATATTCATGGTTTCCACACTCACCCTACACACCCGCATCAATAAATCTAT
>CAIWDD010000116.1 GCA_903911355.1 uncultured Nodularia sp.
ATGGAAGTTCTAGTTGCACTACGGAGGTAGGATTCAACGTTAAAAAGTCTTTGTCCTGCTTCGTTTTTGATGCTTTCAATCTTGCCATTGTCTGCGTACTTCCTTAAAGTGTTTGGGTGCAATCCCAGTTGTTTAACTGCTTCTCGTAGTGGTACATAAGCGATACCACTATCTGAGCATTTATCAGCATATGTGATCTATTGTTAGTAAATAACTAGCTATTGGCTAACCTCCCGCTTATATTAACACCTTCATCTTTCTGATCATACAGTAGACCTTAGAGGATGCCCTTAAAATCGCTGTCCTATATCTATATGGAGTTTGCCTTCGCCCTGGTCATTTATACCATAATCAGCCCGAATTAAGCCCAGAGGTGACTCAATACGTACTCCAGCGCCATAACCAAAACCATGACCAGGTTTACCCTGCATCCCACCTGGATCTCCCAATACAGTACTACCAGAGCCTAAGTCGGAGGCAAAATCGGCGAATACTACACCCCCCAATACTGGCACAATGGGGAACCGGTACTCGGCGCTAGCTAATACATAAGTGCGACCACTACCCAAGTCCCCTCGATCATAACCCCGCACCGAATTAGAACCACCCAAGTTAAAACTTTCATATGCTGGTAAAACACCAATTACTGTACCAGCTTGAAAATTCACAGCGAATACTTGTGGCTGTGTACTATTACTGTTAAAAAACTTGACGGGCATATATTGTGTATAGTTAGCCTTGAAACGGTTCATGGCAATATTACCTTCACCAAGTGGTAAAGATTGTTCTGTGCTGAGTCTGACTACAGAACCTTGAATAGGATTAAAAACATTATCTCGTTGATCTTGTATGGCCAGAAAGGATACTGTAAACAAATCATCAATACCCGTACCACTAACGGAGAGGCTATTGCCCCCTGCCTCTGTTGGGGTAATATTACCTTGGCGATCGCGAATACTAGTGCGAGTGTAGTTAAATCCCAAACTGGTATCCCAATTATCGAGGGGTTGCTGGAAGCTGATACCAGTACCAATCCGGGCTTCCCGCACCCTGTCACCATTGGGTAGTGTCACACCTTTACGAAAAGTTGGGGAAATCTCCCGGCGACGGAAAGCATTAATGTTGTAGCCTAAGCGATCAGGTGCAGTGGCACGATAAGGACTAGTAAACTGAGTATTAAACTGCAAATCATTCAGACTTAGACCCACATTTACACCTAAATTATCATTAATACCGCCAAAATTCCGGTCTTGATAGCTTAAGGTGGCAAATAATCCCACGTCAGAGTTAAAGCTAGCACCTAAATTAATAGTACCGGTGTTAAATTCTTTCAGTTCATAAACTAAATTAATTGTTTGGCTATCACCTTCGAGAGCAACATTCACAGTTTCAAATAACCCAGTACGATATAACCGTTGTATATCTTGGCGCAGAGTATTTTCTCGAAAAATTTGCCCAGACTTGAGTTGTAACTGCTGTCTGAGGAAATCTGGGTGGGTACGTCCGACCACCGGTTTACCCTGACTATCAAGGGTTTGACCATCCTTATTAATAAAGCGAAACTTAATCTCACCTACCAACCCTTGAGCAACATTTACTGTCACGACACCTTTCCCCTGCGGTGCAGGGGAAGCAATTGTAAGTGATGTAGCTGTTGCTTTCAAGGTAACATTGCTAGCTGCCAAACTAGCTAAAGTTAGAATTGCAGCAGAAGAAACTCGCATAATTAATACTCTAGCCTCATGAACTGGGAGTGAGTTGTACTGAAATGAATTCATGAGCAGGTCTTGCCCAAAGCAACAGTTAATTTTAATATTTTGTTTTTGACCCGATTATAGTCGGTAAATTTTCTTTACCAGCAACAATTTCCCATTACCCGTGTTTTTATGAGTAATATCTCCCAATTATCGCCAGATGCAGCTTCTTCTTTCCAGGTACTTGTTTTAAGTAATGGTCACGGAGAAGATATGATTGCTGTAAGAATTTTACAGGAACTCCAACAACAAGAAAACCCCCCAGATATCTTTGCATTACCTTTAGTCGGTGAAGGGCGTGCTTACCAAGAGCTAGGTATCCCCTGTATTGGTTCAGTACGCACTATGCCCTCTGGTGGTTTTATTTACATGGATGGCAAGCAGCTGATCAAAGATGTACGTGGCGGTTTGGTGCAACTTACCCTCAATCAAATTCATGCTGTTCGTGGTTGGGTGGGTTCTCAAAAAAAATTAGGTAACAACAGCGCTATTTTAGCTGTGGGGGATATTGTTCCGCTGTTATTTGCCTTTTTTAGTGGTGGTAATTATGCTTTCGTTGGTACTGCAAAATCAGAGTATTACGTGCGTGATGAAGTAGGACTATTAACCAGGAAATCAAAAGCTGCACGTTGGGAAAACTTTTCTGGTTCAATTTATCATCCTTGGGAACGTTGGTTGATGAGTTGTGTCCGTTGTCAGGCTGTGTTTCCTAGGGATGCGCTAACTACCGAAATATTACGAAATTGGTCAATTCCTGCTTTTGATGTGGGTAATCCCATGATGGATGGTCTAACACCAACCTCTATATCAGCCCCTGATGACCAAGAAATAACCAGACCATTAGTGATTACTCTCTTACCGGGTTCCCGTCCTCCCGAAGCCTACGCTAACTGGAAAGTGATTATGAGTGCTGTTTCCGCATTAATGGCTAGTTTCTCAGAAGCAGATGGGATTTTACATAGTTATACTTCTATGGTATTCTTGGGAGCGATCGCTCCTGGTTTAGATCAAACTATTTTATCCCGCACTATTGAGTCTCAAGCTTGGCAAACCCATGGAGAATCTCCTGTCCCCATTGGTGATCCTGATGCTTTGATATTTAAGCAAGGAAACAGTTATTTTGTCTTGACACAACAAGCTTATAATGATTGCTTATATTGGGGAGATATTGCGATCGCCATGGCTGGTACAGCAACCGAACAATTTGTAGGTTTAGGCAAACCAGCCATCGCCATTCCCGGTGATGGTCCCCAATATAACCCCGCCTTTGCTGAAGCTCAAAGCCGACTTTTAGGAGCATCTCTATTTTTAGTCGATCATCCCGCACAAGTTCCTCACATGATAGAATACCTGTGCCAAAATCCTGATAGGTTACAGATGATTGCCCATAACGGAATACGGCGCATGGGTAAACCAGGCGCTGCACGCCGCATTGCTGATTGTTTAAATCAAAAATGGTGCTAGTAGTAGCAACAATTAATGATTAACCGACCAACCCAGAACGCAGAGCACGTACTGCTGCTTGGGTACGGTCATCAGCACAGAGTTTATTGAGGATATTACGAACATGAGTTTTAACCGTCCCCACTGTGATGTATAGCTGTTCGGCAATTTGCCCATTGCTGCATCCAGCTACAATCAGCTCTAAAATTTCTAGTTCCCGTTGAGTCAGAGGATAGGTTTCTAAAACTTGTTCGTATTCCGTTGGCAGTGCTCCAATTTTAACTGTTTTCTGCTTATCCGTGGCTTGGCTTTCTCCGGGAATACCTTGGCGCATTTTCCGTAGTACCACATTGGCGATCGCTGGATCAATCCAAGAGTTGCCGCTATAAGTTGCTTGTATTGCCTCAGTTAATTTATTGATGCTAGTCTCTTTCATATAATAAGAATCTGCACCCGCGGCAAAAGCTGCTAGTACAGCATCTTCTGTATGATCCATTGTTAAAATCAGAATTTTGGTGGCCGTTTGCCCTGTTTCTGCCTGGTAACGTCTAAATTTGCGAGTGAGTTCAATCCCATCCATATCAGGTAAGCCAATATCTACCACTGCCACATCTGGTTTAGCCGTTTCCAAAAGTTTCAGTCCTTGAGTGGCATTTGCTGCCTCACCTATTACCCTTAGAGCGCTGTGAGATTGTAATGCAGCTCTGAGTCCCATTCTGGTTAAATCATGATCTTCTATTAAAATAATGCTAATTTCACTCATTGTTATACTCACTCTTGATAATTGCGTCTTCCTAGAAATATGTCCTGATTTTTTTTAGCAGTTTATCTTACTTGATTCCTAACCAAAGGTAGATGAGATTTTTATCTAAAATCATCCTTCGATAGAAATAATAAATCTCCACTTTTTCACCCTATATCCTCTTAAAAATCCAGCTAAAGATATAGGTTCATTTTTCCAATCATTATGAAATATTCCTATGATTTATCATCTATCTCATGTCTCCAGTAGTAGAAACTTCCTGAATACTATTTTAAACCCTTAATAAAGTTTTCTAGATATTTATAAATGAAAAATACTCTATGCCAACAAGTTTCTTTAACCATGAACATTATAGCAATTTAGCCAAGGAAAGGATAATGACCCAAAACAAAAGTAGACTAAAGGTAAGGGAGAAAAGGAAATGGGACTGGGGCGAATCAGTACAGCGGAATTTCCCCAAAATCGTTGGTTATACCCTGTCTAGCAGACCCTACCCTAACTGTTGTGTGGGGGTAGCCACAGTTACCCGGTGCTGTAGTCCCAGTATTCATTCCGTCTCAGAGGATGAATTATTACACAAGCAAGCATAATGACTGAAGTCACAGGATTGGGTATTGAGGTTTTCAGATCCCAGATTTCTTTGAGCAATTCCAAACTCTTGGGTATGTTTACACCAAGTCCGGGATCTGTGGATGCGATGATTGGCGATCGCCGCACTTTTAGCTAGGGTCAGACTCAGCCACCGCATGAGTGGAAGTGCGTGGGGTGCACAATACACGATTTTGGTACTTAACTCTCACTAATGACTGAGGACGGGCGTTAGCACACTCATTTAGAATTGTTTTGAGGGTTCAGAAAGTATTTTATGTGACTTTATGTCAATTTCGTCTTCCTGAGGGCGAGTCATAGTCAATGGAGAGCAACTACCGTGGTTGTGATCACGTATCAAACCATATCCAGACATAGTGGAGGTTAAAAAACTACAACGGGAAAATTATTGGCTATATTTTCATTCAAGTCTATGAGCTGTAGTTATCAAGAAAAAGTATGGCAGTACTGAACAAAACATAACAACTATACAACATTTATCAGTAAATTACATCCCTCAAGAGAAATATCTGATTCTTGAGAATTCAAGTATGAAAATTATTTAGTGGGATAGTTTGAAAATAGAGATGCTAGACATCAACCTGTATTTGACAGCGAAAATAAAAACCAATGAAAGAAACGCTGAGAATTTTGGTTGTAGACGATGATGAAGTAGATCGCATGACAGTACGTCAGGCCTTAACTCACGCTGGGGTCTGTATGGAAATGTCTGAAGTGAGTAATGGAAGTGACGCACTGGCGGCTTTAAGAACTACCACTTATGATTGTGTTTTTCTCGATTATTGTCTACCAGATCAAGAGGTTTTAGTACTTATCCAAAGACTACGCTCTTTAGAAATCACAGTTCCTTTAGTAGTCCTTACTACTCACACAGATGAACAAATGGCTATGGAGTTGATGGAATCTGGCGCTACAGACTATCTCTCTAAGTCTAGGCTATGTTCAGAAACTTTAGCACAGGCTTTACGCTATGCCATTGGCCTCCACCGCGCCCAAATGCAAACAGCTTTAGCAAATCAGCGACTCAGAGAAACTAATGAGCGGCTAATTCGTCAAAATCAGGAACTAGAAAAACAACGACAACAAATTCATCTGCAAAACTTCAAGCTGTTGGAAGCATCACGGCTTAAATCGCAGTTTTTGGCAACTATATCTCATGAACTGCGAACTCCAATGAATGCTATTCTTGGGTTTTCCCAAATATTATTGCGCCCAAAGTTCGGTAAGCTCACCAATCAACAAACAGATATGGTGGAGCGAATCTTAAGCAATGGTAAGAACTTGCTAATGTTGTTGAATGAAGTTCTGGATTTTTCCCAGCTGGAAGTAGGACAACTAGAGTTACAGCCGGAATTATTTGATTTAACAAAAACTATCAATATTGTTGTCGCCCAAATGCGTTCCGTGGCTGAAGCCAAAAAACTCTCTTTGGGAGTTGATATTGACATGAAAGACTCTCTGGTATTTAATGACTCCGGGCGTATACGGCAGATTTTAATCAATTTATTATCCAATGCTATTAAATTCACAGATTCCGGTGCTATTTCCCTTGAAGTTAAAGAACTCCCCAACAACCAATTAGCGATCGCTGTACGGGATACAGGGATTGGTATAGCTCCCAGAGATTTTCAACATATTTTTGAAGCTTTCCGACAAGTTGATCAAAGTATGACGCGCAAATATCCTGGTACAGGACTGGGTTTAGCAATTATAGATTCCTTGGTGCAAATGATGGGTGGTCACATTACTTTGGAAAGTCAATTGGGGGTTGGTTCTATGTTTAGAATTGAAGTACCACGGCAACTATCGTTACCCAGCAAAATCGGTACCCTCCCGGTTTTAAATTTAGATGGTCACGATATTTTTTGCTCTGTTCAAAATCCTAACCATTGTCCGCCCAAATCTAGCAAAGCACCGATGGGTTTTCCCCATCTCAAACTCTAAATTATTGTCATAAACCCTTGATAAACCATGTCTGTTGTGGAAAAGCCTAAAATTGATCGCATTCTCGCTGTTGATGATAGTAAAGATAATCTGATTTTGGTTCAAACCATTCTCGAAAGTGAAGGATATGACATTGACCTAGTTACAGATGGTATTACAGCTTTGCAACGAGTTGAACAATGTCCACCTGATTTGATTTTACTAGATGTAATGATGCCGGGAATAGATGGTTATGAAGTGACTCGGCGAATTCGCAATCATCCTAACTTGAATGTTAACTATATTCCCATTCTGCTGATCACCGCCTTTCATGAATCCAGTGTAGTCCAAGGCTTAGATGCTGGTGCAGATGATTTCATTCGTAAACCATTTGATACAGACGAACTTTTGGCTAGAGTGCGATCGCTGCTGCGCCTTAAACATAGTCTTGACGAACAAAAAAAGATGGCTCGCCAGCGCGAAGATTTTGTTTCACGTCTCACACACGATTTGCGTACTCCTCTAGTAGCTGCAGACCGAATGTTAGATTTATTTCAACAGGAAACCTTCTGCCAAATTTCGCCGGAAATGAAACAGGCGATCGCTGTGATGATTCGCAGTAATCAAAACTTAATGCAGATGGTCAATACCTTATTAGAAGTCTATCGCTTTGAGGCGGGTAAAAAGACTTTAAACGACGTTGAGTGCGATCTTACAGAAATTATTCAAGAAGTCAGTGGCGAACTTACTCCCCTGGCTCTTGAGAAAAACTTGGCTATCAAAATAGATACGAGTAAGTTAGATCTGCAGCAAGAAACAGCCGGTGTAGTCATGGGTGATCCCCTAGAACTGCGACGGGTGTTTAACAACTTAATTGCTAACGCCATCAAGTTTACAGATACAGGAGGTATAGAAGTTTGTATTTGGGAAAAATTAGATAATTCTCAGGGTCAGGATTACGTCGTCATCGAGGTTACAGATACGGGTTATGGGATTGCGCCCGAAGATCAAGCTACTGTTTTTGAGCGGTTTCGCCAAGGTAAAAACAAACGGTCTGGTAGTGGTTTAGGTCTCCATCTATCCCGGCGAATTGTAGAAGCACACAGTGGTTCAATTACACTCAAATCTGAACCAGGCCGAGGTAGTATATTCACTGTGACTCTACCAAAACATAGCAGTCACTAGTGATTGGTCATTTAACACTTTTGAGAGTTGAGCCAAAATTGAGTTGACCACGTAGCTGACGGCGAATTATTGCCTCTAGATCCTCGATCATATAAGGTTTACTGATGTAGTCGTCAAAGCCCGCTGACAGCAGCCGTTCTCGGTCTTCCCGATCAGCTAAAGCTGTAACTGCGATCACTGGAATTCCCTCAGTTAGAGGTTCTTGTTTGAGATCATGCACAACATCAGTTCCACTCAGACCTGGTAATAAGATATCTAACATAATCAGGTCTGGTTGATGTTCTTTGGCTACTAATAGGGTCGCTGAACTGTCATTTTGACAAATGAATCTACAGCCGAGGAACTCTAGGGCGTAGCCAATTAGCAGTAGACTGTCATCATGATCTTCCACTACCAAGATTAAAGGCTGCTGAAAGTTTTGCTTGTTTCCGTCACTCATGAATGAATGTGTCAGATACATCTGTTTTCCAGAAGGTTAAATTGGGATTGACCATAGGGTTCCTGAGATAATAACCGAGACATCCCGCAAAGATGATTCTTATCCACGTGATAAACATGGGGAAAAGGAAGCTTCAAGCTATGGGTTGAGTGAGTACTTCTTGATTATACGCAAAACTACAGAATATTTTTATCTGTACAGATAAAAATTATATATTACTTTGTTTTTAAATTTAAATACGTTTATTTACTTAGATTTTGTCTCCTCTCCACATTCAGCAAGTAGCTAGGTGAAAGTAGAACCCCCCCACCTTGAGGTGGGGGAGTGTAAATTGTGATTCCCCTGTAGGGATTGAGGTTAGGGTGTCGCCAACCTCAGTATTAACCGAAATGTTGAATTATGGCCTCGGCAAATTCAGAACACTTTAAGGGTTCCACTGGTGGTTCTAGTAACCGGGCTAAATCGTAGGTAACTTGACTGTTAGCGATCGCTTGTCCTAAACCATGCTTAACCAGGTCTGCGGCTTCTTGCCAACCCATGTATTCTAGCATCATCACACCAGAGAGAATCACAGAACCAGGGTTAATTTTATCCAAGCCGGCGTGTTTGGGTGCAGTACCGTGGGTAGCTTCAAACACAGCACAAGCATCGCCAATATTTGCCCCTGGTCCCATACCTAAACCGCCGACAATAGCTGCAGCTGCATCAGACAAATAATCGCCGTTGAGGTTCATGGTCGCCAGAATCGAATACTCATCCGGTCTAGTTTGGATTTGTTGAAAAATACTATCAGCAATCCGGTCATTGACCATGATTTTGTCTTTCCACTGGCCGTTACCGTGGCTATGCCAAATTGAGTTGAGAACCGTTTCAACTTCCTTGACAATTTGCGCTTTCTTCTCTTGAGTTAACGCATCATAGCCAGGGTCAATTTGACGGGCGTTATCTTCTGGGGAAATCTCAGAATTTTTTTCCTTGTTGCTTAAAATCCAAGATTCCCGTTCTGTGACGCATTCTTGACGAAATTCCGTAGTAGCTAATTCGTAACCCCAATCACGAAAAGCGCCCTCAGTGTATTTCATGATATTACCTTTATGCACCAAAGTCACCTGTTGCTTGTGTTTGGGCAGTTGTAATGCGTGTTTAATGGCACGTCTGACTAAGCGCTGAGAACCGCTTTTACTGATGGGTTTAATGCCAATACCAGCATCGAGGGGAATTTGCTTTTTCCCATGTTCTGGGGTGGCGGGTATCAGTTCTTCATTGAGGATTTTAATCAAGCGATCGCCGATTTCACTGCCCTGTTTCCACTCAATTCCCAAATAAATATCTTCCGTATTTTCCCGATAAACAATCACATCCAGTTTTTCAGGATTTTTGTGAGGTGACGGTGTACCCGCATAATAACGGCAGGGGCGCACACAGGCATATAAATCAAAAATTTGCCTGAGTGCTACATTGAGAGAACGAATCCCACCGCCCACGGGGGTAGTCAAAGGCCCTTTAATTGCCACACCATACTCTTTAATTGCCGTCAGCGTGTCTTGAGGTAAATACTGGTATGTACCGTATAAATCACAGGCTTCATCACCGGCGTAAACCTTAAACCAACTAATTTGACGTTGACCCTTGTATGCTTTAGCTACCGCCGCATCTAAGACTTTTTGGGTAGCAGGCCAGATATCAATACCCGTGCCATCGCCCCGAATAAAAGGGATAATTGGATTATCAGGCACAATCGGCTCACCATTTTTAAAGGTGATTTTTGTTCCGCTTGTGGGGGGGATAATCTTGTCGTACATACTTCAAACACTCCTGAATAGTAGGCCGCAAGTTGAAAACTCTTTCATGGGGTTCCTTGCGATTTTGCTGTGTCTTTTGTTCACCAAGTCATGAGGAGCAGATTTTCCCCTGATTCCCCTGTTACAGTATTTAGGGTGAAGCTATGGGATTTAGCGATAGCTTGCGTGGCGTAGCCATAGCAATGGCAATTTTGTACAATTGATTGCCTTGGGCACCGCGCACAGCGCAATCAAAAATAGTAAACTACTTTTCGCTATCAGTACTTCACCTTAGAGAACACCCGATAGCCAATCGCCTTTTCACTGAACGCTCACACGATTAATGGCATGACAGACCCAATGATTTTATCAGGCACTGCTGACATCGACTCCCTCCGACAATCGTTAATCGCTGGGTCTCTTCAAATCCAACAACAAATTATCCCACAGTTGGCTAAGTTGGGTAATGAGGGATTAGATGTGTTGATGGAATTTTTACAGAAGCGACGTGACCACCCAGCGAACTGGATCGATGGTAAGGCTTACCAAGTCCTCTATAACTCTGATGCACCTCAAGTGAAAGAATTTCTGCTTTCCTGTTTTCCTGAAGGAATTGTACCTCTAAAATCAGATAGCCAGATTAATTATAATCCTTTGCAACATTTACTTGCTACTCAAGACTTCCAAGCCGCCGATCGCATGACAATACAAAAGTTGTGTGAACTCGCAGGACCAATGGCTGTACAAAGAAAATGGTTGTATTTTACCGAAGTGGAAAATGCTCCAATTATTGACTTACAAACCATTAACAACCTTTGGTTAGTCCACTCTGGGGGTAAGTTTGGCTTTTCGGTACAGCGCGAAATCTGGTTAAGTTTAGGGAAAAACTGGGAAAATTTCTGGCCGAAAATCGGCTGGAAAAGCGGTAATACCTGGACGAGATACCCCCACCAGTTTACCTGGGATTTAAGCGCTCCTAGAGGTCATCTACCCCTGTCTAATCAACTGCGGGGAGTGCGGGTCATGGCTTCTTTATTATCTCATCCAGCTTGGTCTAAGAGTAGTAATACATGAATTACGCACATTGTTGAAGCACCATAAATCCCGGACTTATGTAAACATACTTAAGAGTTGGGAATTGATCACAGAAGTCCGGGATCTGAAAACCTCAATACCCTATCGTGTGACTTCTATTCATGGGAGTTGCAAGTAACTCCCATTCCTTCACAGAAATTCAAAGTTGAAACTTTACATCGAATCATGGCAAAAGTTTATTTACAAGATATTAGGCGTAGATTTAACAACGTCACTGCTATCGAGAACATTACTTTTGAAATCCCTGATGGAGAATTTTGGGTTTTAGTGGGGCCATCTGGTTGTGGTAAGTCTACAATTTTACGCACCATCGCCGGGTTAGAATCTGCTACATCTGGTAATCTATTTATCGGCGATCGCTTGATGAATAATGTTCCCGCCAGACAGCGTGATATTGCTATGGTGTTCCAAAACTACGCCCTGTATCCCCATATGACCGTGGCGCAAAATATCGCCTTTGGGTTACAAATGCGCAAAGTTGACCCTAAGATTATTCAAGAGCGAGTAGTAAATGTAGCCCAATCTCTGTCCCTGGAACAACTACTAGATCGCAAACCCAAACAACTTTCTGGGGGACAGCAACAACGGGTAGCATTAGGACGGGCGATCGCCCGTGAACCGCAAGTATTTTTACTAGATGAACCCTTGTCTAATTTAGATGCCCAATTGCGGGATGATACAAGGGCAGAATTAAAGCAGTTACATCAACAATTAGGTATTACTACCATCTACGTCACCCATGATCAAGTCGAAGCCATGACTTTGGCTGATAAAATTGTGGTGCTAGATCGGGGGAGGATTCAACAAATTGGCGATCCTCAAAGTATTTATGCACTTCCCGCTAACCAAATGGTGGCAACCTTTTTAGGGAATCCTCCCATGAATATTTTGCCTGCTATCTATAAAAATGATGTTTTTGATGTCAGTGGTCAGTTATTACCAGTTCCGTCTGGTGTGAGGGAAAAGGTAGAGTTACGCTCCGGTCAAAGTTTTGATTTGGGGATTCGTCCTGAGCATATTTATATTCAGAAACCACAAACACCTGGAGAACTGACACAGGAGCAGTTGGGAGCGTTGTCTGTCCAGGTGAAGGTGGTGGAACCTTTGGGACGGGAAACTTTGATTCGTGCTAGTTTACCTGGTTCCATGACGGTGATTAATATTCAGACATCTGCTGATGTTCGCCCCCGTCCAGGTGACCAGTTATCTTTACAACTCGATTTAAATCACTTGTTTATATTTGATACCGCAACCGGCGATCGCCTTTGGCATTCCCCAAAGCGCAATCCCATCTCACCCCAATATTTATAAAGGTTTAAATCCGGTGGCTTTGAGGATTTCCCTGTCCCCTTGCTTGACTATGAGGGTGGAAGAGCCTGCGCCATCCTCCGTAATCGGTGAGGAAACAATGTATCTATAATCTCCATTCACCCAAACCATCAGACATTCACCACGGCGACAGTTAACTGTACCACCTGTTAATTTGATACAATTACCTTTGTCATCACATCCTTGATAGGAGAGATTGCCTGTATTATTTACACCTGACCAAGAGTTGCCACCACCAATAGTGATTGTCCATTTACCATTAGTGAAGGTTTCTAATTGAGTGGATTGGGGTTCACCTGTTGATGTTTCCTGCAAAATTTCCATTTGGGAAATTATTGATTCTTGACGAGTTTTACCGCAGGGTTCAGCACTTTCACAATCATTTAATGATGCGATTTCATAAGAGGCGCGTACTTTCTGATTTAAATATTTGTCTGCTTGGTCGCAAATCTCAAAGGATGCTCCGACATTATGTTCTTTTCCCTGATCATCTACTATGGTGGCGTAGCAGATAATATCCCCGGTGACTAATTCCTTGACTGTAGCGATTGTTGGCTGATTATTGCCGGAAACTTGATTACTATTGTCTGTGCTTGTCTTATCTCCCCCCGTAGATGATGTACCCGCTGTTATCGTTTGATTTTCCGTTATTTCTCCCCTATTGTTTGTAGTATTTGTACTGTTATTCTCAGTATTATTTGGGAAACTGGTACAACTATTAATCAAAATTGACGAAACAATTATTACCAGGGTAGCAATTAACTTATTCATGATACTTTCAATTCAACTTTTAATAGAAGAATACAGTTTAAAGAAACACCATCTGAATCTGAAGAGTTAAAAGCCATATAATTTAATATAATATTCGATTTAATATTCGCCCCCGCATAATCAAAAGTTGGTACTCAGAGGATGTTTGATAAGTTTTCAACAGGTAATTTTTATCTTAGGGAACAGGGAACAGGGAACAGGGAACAGGGAATGAGGAATGAGGAATGAGGAATGAGGAATGAGGAATGAGGAATGAGGAATGAGGAATGAGGAATGAGGAATGAGGAATGAGGAATGAGGAATGAGGAATGAGGAATGAGGAATGAGGA
>CAIWDD010000117.1 GCA_903911355.1 uncultured Nodularia sp.
CTCTAATTCCCCTAACCACCCTGTTAATGGTACTTCCGGGAGTTGATAACCAGGGATCTCCGTCTGGGGTAGGGGTGGGAGTTGGCGTTGGGGTAAACCATAAGCAGTTAACACCTCTGGTTTGACCGCATCTAACACCCCACTCACAGGGATTCCCCAACTATACTGACGCCATTCCTCAATTTCTGCTGCTGTGGGTTCTTGTCCATTAGCACGGACATAACCTAAATTTAATATAGGGTATTGACTCATACCATTAATTCCTAGTAAATACCCTTGGGCGCTGAGAATCGCACCGCCGCTCATCCCCGGCTCAATGTCGCTGTCGTAGCCAATTTCATAACCCTCTTTTAAACTTGGTTGGGAGACAATTTTTCTCACTGTTCCTGGTCTAAATACTATATTATTTTCTGCACTGGGGTATCCCCCCGCCATGACTGGGGTATCTATATCAATATCAAAGTTAGTAATTTCTGGTGGTAAGCAATATTGCTGATTTGAGTTAAATTCTAATATAGCTAGGTCTAATTGACCAAGGTTTGTATCAGGAAGCAGTTTAGCTGGATGAGTTTTACCGTCTGGTGTTTGAATATTTAGGCTTTTGGGGTTAATTCTCCTGACTACATGGGAGTTGGTCACTACTAAGTAAGAGTTACCTGCTTGAGCTAAAATTGTCCCTGATGCTACGTCACGTTCTCCCCTGACTTTAACTGTGATTTGACTGACAAGCTGTTGTAGTTGTGTTTCGGAATATGCTCCGGTTTCTGGGTCTTCTGGTATCAGTTGACATTTATCGGGTATGGGGGGTTTTGAGGCTTTGCTGTGGGTCATTTCCCCTAGGACGGGAAGGGGTAGGAGGAATATACAGGTAATAATGGCGAGGTGAAGTTTCATGGATGCTTGGGGGTGTAAGTTGAGGTGATTAGGGTGTATTTATTATATCTGTTGTTAAACGCAAAGGGGCGCAAAGGTACGCAAAGGTTGATTGGCGGTCTAGACTATTATCAAATACATGATCTTCTAGTCAGATTTATCTGACTTTAGCTTTGAGACGGGGGTTTTTAACCCCCGGCTCCCCGTGTAGCATCAAACGGGAATTTTCAACCATTCTTGGGTATCGATTCGCCTTCTCATATGTATTACCAAACCAAAAGCGCCCATCCGGTGGGAAGGGCGCTTCAATCAAGCAGAGAAAGTATTATTTTAGGTTTCCTAACTTTAATCTCTTAGCCCTTGATTGCAGGAGCAGTCAAAGCAACAGGAGCAACTTCACCAGCAGCAAAGTCAAGCGATCTCGGCAAGTGCTTCTAAATGAAAAGCCAAATTACTCAGGGCCATTTCAATCTCGGAACTGTAAGGAATGCGCCGCCATTTTGGTGTGGTGGCATTGTCCATGGCTGTTGTTTCTATGTATTGAGCAACAACCATGAGTTTTTCCGGATCTGTTGAGGCTGCTGCCAAATTGTTTAAAAATTCTTGAGGTGTCATGGATCTCCAACCAATGTGTGACAGTATGGCAGTTTTATAGCTGCTACCAGAATAATTATTCCACCTCAATCATTCTGTTCATCATACTCATCTTTGCCAAAACCATAATTTCTTGTCAATTAATAGCTACTGGTGGGTTGACGATATCATTGATCATTAACTGGGATATTGGTAACCCCATCTGGGAAATGATTTTAACCTTGTTTGATTTTGGCAAACAAAGATTCATATTCCTGAATTGCTGATGGAGGTAATGAACCCAGAAATTCGCTGTTCTCGAAAACTTGACGATTACTCTGTAATAGGCTTCTAAATGGTTCTTGCAGGTTTGATAGGTCAACATGAGGAGAAATTGGCGAATTACTTCTAGTTATCACAGAAATTTGTTTTGCGATGTCTGGTTGCCAACAAAAATCAATCCACTGTGATAAAAAAGTCTCTTTTTTCACTGTTGTAGGACATACCCATAAGTCAGCCCAAATTGCTGTTCCTGATTTGGGTATAACTGCGGCAAATTGAGGATAACGTGACAGAACCGGTATTATGTCACTAGACCAACCAACGGCTAGCCAAGTATCTCCAATAATGAGCGGTTCTAGATAGTTTTGTGAACTGTATAATTTTACCTGTTTATTTAATGCTCTGAGTTCATTTTCTAAGTCTGGTATGGTCTGAATATTTTCTGTGTTGTAGGATTTTCCTAGCTTTTTTAAAACCAGACCGATCACTTCTCTAGATTGATTGAGTAAAGAAATCCGCTGCTGTAGTCCATCTCGCCACAAATCACTCCAATCCTGCGGAGTCCAACCCAAACTTTGCAACTTTTCACGATGATAAATAATTACTGTGCTTCCCCAACGGTACGGAGCCGCCCACACATTTCCTTGAGGATCTAAGTTACCTTGATCATCGCGTATTACCAATTGCTGCCACCTTTGATCTAAAGCAGACCAATGTTTTAACTGTTTGACTTCTTCTAGTGGTTGAATGAGTTTCTGTTCAATAGCTGCTTTGAGCCAGTAATCTCCCAATGTTACTAAGTCAGATGCAACTGCTGGTTGCGATCGCGAAGCGCTGCTGCTACCAGATCCCATAAATGGTATAAAGCGATTCCAAAATCCCTTGCTAGTGGGTTTTGAGGTATCCTCCCAAGCTTGCAATTGTTTGAATAAATCTTCTATTTGTTCAACTGGGGCAAAATTTAACTGTACCTGTTGCTGTAAACTTTGGCGAAACTGAGGAACTATCTGACCGGGGATGGAACCTTTTAATAACTGGATATCCAGTTGTGCTTGATTCCTTGTACCACAACCGACCAGGATCTGGGACAGCGCCACTCCACCCGCAGCCAATAAAAAAGAACGTCGATCTATCGATTGTAGATTTGGAATTTTGGATTCTTGATTACACATATATTAAATAAATATATAGAATATTCTCCAAGTGATGATTTAGAGGTATTGTCGGAATAATATTAGTAAGCTTGAGGCATTAAGTAACTTTAAAGTATTTTTCTCAAAAAAAACTGCCCGTAAGTTTATTATCCTCAAAATTATACTTTTAAGAAACATGAAGTTCTCTTGAGGATTAAACACTTACTGATTATACCCTGATACCTTGTGGAAAAAATTAAATAATTCAAAAGC
This sequence comes from uncultured Nodularia sp., assembly GCA_903911355.1. GTDB lineage: Bacteria > Cyanobacteriota > Cyanobacteriia > Cyanobacteriales > Nostocaceae > Anabaenopsis > Anabaenopsis arnoldii. The sequence goes on from CAIWDD010000117.1 coordinate 3,135, forward strand.
ATAGTTAATATCACCTACAAATTGAATAACATAAGGAAAATATACGGAATAGGATATTAAATGGAGACATTGCAAACGCAAATTATAAATTTGAGTCATAAGCTTGATTCCCTCTACCAGGTGATTGAAGCACTTGATAGTAAAATTGCTCAAGCTTTCTCGGAATGTTCTTTAGCAAACACACAAGCTGGGAAGAATTCTCTAGAGAACAGTGATGTAGTTCGCTCGCAGTTAAAAGGAGATATGAACTTACATCCAGAGCTTGAGCATAAGGATATATTGAGAGATGGTATGTCTTTAGACCTAAATCGGCAAGGTGCAGATAAGAACTTAACACCAGAAATTCAAATACAACGACTAACAGCACAGTTAACGGCAGCATACAATCGCATTGCTGCTTTAGAAGAACAATTAATAAAAATTAGAATTCATTGACTTACGGTGTTGCACCACATAACTCTCGATCAGAGCGTGTGGGTAGGTATTCCTAACCATTGCAGGAGAACGAGTTTCGCATAATGTCATCATTGTAAAATCGACATTTTGTAAGTGAATCAGCAATTAGAGCTATAGCGATCTAGTTGAGCTTCAATGGCAGTTAAAAGTTGATTTTGCTGCCAATTTTCCCTGAGATGAGCAGCAATACAAGCACCTCCAGCACCTATCCCTTCTTTGACAAAGCCCTGCTCATAAGCTTGGAGTTGCGGATAACGAGAGTTAGCAAAATTTAACTGCGTAGCAAGTAGAGGGGGGATATTTTTACCTAAGCTCAGGGCTAACTCAACGGTTTTACCAGTGGGATCTTCTGCTACCCAACGGGTTGTACCTACAACTACTTCTGCCGGTTGCCAGGATAAGTCATAAGCATCAGCGATCGCACTTATTAAAGCATAAACTGCCAGCATTTGTGTACCACCTGCCAGAAGAACACCACAATGGCGACTAGCTGCGATAGTCATTCCAGCCACCACCACCTGCATGGGATCACCCACTGCGGCCACAAGTTGTAAAGGATCTATGAGGTCAGATGGGGGAGATGATTCTTTTTGGGACGGGAGCCTCATCCTTTCCAGTCCGGCTTGTACTACTGCCCACTTTTGTGTATGATTACAAACAGGATGGCTACTGTTGACTTTTTCCCCAGCGTCTATGCCCAAGCCAGTTAAAACTGCTAGAGCGGTTGTAGTACCTCCGACAACACACTCACCTAAAATCACATACCCTGCTTGAACATTAGTAGCCAGGCGTTCTCCCCAGAGTAGCCCTTGCTTGAGCAAATGGCGTACCGTTGTAATTTTCATAGCAGCACCTTTACTTAAACAGTTAGCTGGGTGGCCACCCAGATCAATCACTGGTACTGCGGGAGGCTGAGGTAAGCCAGCATTAAACAAATAAATTGGAATATTGAGCGCCTCAACAACAGCACGAGAAATGATTACAGGTGAAGCGCCTGCGGTCAGCGGTGGTAGGGGATAGAGAGGTTTTCGTCCTGGTCCGTAATATAAAAACTCAGCATCGGCACAAGCTGTATACTTTCGAGCTTCTGGAGTACTACCAGCCGCTGAAATACCCGGAATGAGACCAGTGTCAGTAAAACCTAAAACACAGGCAAATAGGGGTAAACCACCCCTATACTTAGTAATCCATTTTTGACCCTGTGGGATTTGGGTATAAATACGAATCAATTACTTAACCTTCATAATCCATAATAACCTGCACCCATTGTGGCGGACGCGGAATCGGATTTCCAATAGCGCCCAATAATAGCCATGCTGCCAGGTGTACCATAAACAGGTAAATAAAATTATTGAAGACAATCAAAGCCACTGCTCCCACTTGCACCACAAACAAACTAGGGCTAGCTAATAATTGTAGCCTCAAAAATACCCACTCTATCAGTTCTGTTACCTGGTTAATCACATAAACCCACAGATCATCACCCGATAACACAGACAGCAACCACAACCGAAAAAACACCCCTAATGTACCCAAAAGACTACCCAAGGTAATAGACACAATCCAGGGAACACGACGATACCATGTTGCCCCTAAAAGCACACCCATAAAGGCAAAGGGCATAACAAATAATAGACTACGAACAGGCCCCATGAGAACTGATAGCAGCAAACCAGAAGTAATAGCAGCCATCCATGCGGCTCTTTTGCCCCAACGCAGGTAAACTAGAGCGATGGGTACAGGAAAGAATATCCGTAATACCGGCCCCAAAGGAAAGTAGAAATTAATCAACCAAATCAAACTAGCAGCACTGGCTAAAAATGCTGTTTCTACCATTCGTAAAGGCGCGTCAACTTTTAGTCTAGGTCGCCTCAAATGCTCTTGTTCTAATTGTTTGTTAATGGAGTCGGGAAATTCCGGGGATGGGTTTTCATCTGGTAGAGAATTTGAAATACTCATGGTGAAAAAAGTGTGAACGACTTTGACCTCAGTGTTCTACTATAGTCAATACTGCCTACTTAGACGCTGGTTCCTCAGTCCATGAGCAAAAAATATCATGCGCTGACAATTCTTGTTTATTGGTATGGGAAGGAAACAAGGGATAGATATTCCAGCCTATTTAAAAATCGGATAGGACTCCTATGGGTTAGAATTACAGGACTTACGTAACTGGCATAATACCGCTCTGTTAAACCTACCCAAACTTACCTAAATCCAGACTTAGCTGGAGAAAAGACGACCAAGGACATTTGATGATGATAATTCCTTCTTTTAGACTAGTATATTTTAGTAGGTTTTGTCAAACGGTTACCACCTGGTGAAATGTGGTAATTCTCATGTAAGTAACAATTCTAGCCAAGGTAATTGAAAGTGACTTCCCGCGCAGATGAAATCCAAAAATTAATTGCAGACATTGATAACTTAATTAACAGCCGTGTTCAGCCTGACTTAACGCTTCTACCTGATCAAGGATCGGACACCAGAGAGGTTTTAGAAAAACTTCGTACCTTCCTTGTCCAGGAAAAAGAACGTGAGACTTTAAATAATCATAACCAAAACCAGTTGAGGGTGGCAGAGGAAAAGTCACGGTTGTCAGAGAAATTTCTCACTCAGTTTGATGGTAATCAGTCTAGCCAAAGGACAGAGCAAAACCAAGCAGACCGGGAACAAGGTAATTTGCTATTAAATCAATTAAAGGGCGAATTATCAACATTAATACAGCCATTACAGGCGGAATTAGCTGCAATGATGCAAGAGCGGAAAATTCTGGCACAAGAAATTAGACAGCTCGAGCAAAGGAAACTGCACAACTACTCTTTAAGCCAGCAGTATGCTCACCAGGAGCAGATGATTTCCGAATTTTTGCAGTTACTTATGAGCCGGATTGTATCTAATTTAATACCAAATATCCTAGAAAATTACAGTCAAGATTCCAGTTTAAGTAGTAATAATAATGACAAAAAAACATCCGCATTCTCTACGAGTCAACCTTTATTACAAACATCAGAACAGACCCAACGGTTAACACACCTGACCAGGGAACTGGATCAACGTCTATTATCCCTTGATGCGACTGTAAATTTCGTCTTTGAGGCGCTACAACGCAATATCAACACCTATCACCAGTCTTTAAATCAAGGGTTGGGGAGAATGCACAGTACAGGTGTGCAGGGCGAGCAGTTGATGACCAACTTTGTGAAAAACTTAACGCAGCAATTGCAGCAAGAAGCCGCAATGAATCTGTTATCTGTCCCAGAGTTACAAAAAAATCAATCCGTATCTCCAGCACCATCATTATCAACTCAGGTAAATAATATTGCGCCAGCAGCAGTAGAAGATAATCATCTATCATCTAGTAACCTTGTAGATAGCTTAGAATCACCTGGTGATCAAGTCGATGAACTTTATGCCAGTTTATGGGGTAATGATAATTTAACTACATCTAGGGGTGATGTAGAAGATTTACCACCCTCGAATATTGCAGAAACTATACCTGAATCTCCAAGTAATCCCTTAGAACCAGATGGGAGAGGGACTACTCTTGAATCTCCAATGGAACGAGTGCAAAAGTTATTAGATTCTTGCGCGCAAGAAGCAGAAGCAGAATTAGAGTTATGGCAAGAACCGTCTTTTGAGGAAGATACCAACCCAGAAGAACCTACTGATTTATCTGGCTTATGGCCAACAGAAGAGGGATTCACTAGTACTGTTTCGATACAGCCAAGCAGTGCTGATACTAGCCCAGTGAGTGAATTATTGACTAATTTAGATGGTGAAGAAGATGAGTTAGAAGTTTCTTCTGACTTGGAAACAGCAGAGGTTGAGGATGATAGTCAGCAGTCTTCACTAGTGGTTCATGAGCAGGAACAGGAACATTTAGATCACGATATTTCCACAGCGCCCACAGACAACTTATCCATGGTTACACCACGCCAGGTATCACCCGGGGAAAACCAGTCTGTTAATCCGGATCAGATGAGTCTGAGTCAAGAGCCGACCCAAGAATTTGATCAGGATTTAGCCGACCTGAGTGAAATGCTAGAGCCAGATTTCAACTTGAGTCTAATTTTCGCAGCTTTGGAAGATAGTATAAACCAGCCGCCAAACAATTTTGCAACTGCAACTGAGGCTGACTCTGATGTGGATGTATTCCAGATTAATCCCATCTCTTCGCCGCAAACGGAGGCTGAGTTAGATTTTAGCCCCACAACACAAACACAAGAGCAAGTCAGTACTGAGCACAGAGCTTCTTTAATTGGCGGTGCTAAGTTTGTGAAGAATAAAGATGTGGCGCTAAATATACAGGAATCGGTTTGGTATCTAGGTATTGATCTGGGTACTACTGGAATTTCTGCGGCTTTGTTGAATCTTTCCACTGCTGTGGTTTATCCTATCTGCTGGTCAGCAGACAAGCAAAGGGGGGTTAGTTCTTTTCAAGAGTCGTTTCGTTTACCAGCAGAGGTTTATCTACCCACAGGTTCTGTACCTCCAGCGGAAATGCAAAGCCCAGAGGTTCAAAATTTTTTGGCGCAAGCGAATCAAGAGCAGAAGCATAATTTTTATTCAGTACAGTTGAAGCCATATTTGCAGGTAGCTATCCCATATCAGAATGAACAAGAAACATGGGAACCTATATTGCAGTTCAACAAGTTTTCTGCGGGTCCTTTAATTTGGGTTGTGCGATCGCTCTCCAAGTTACTCTTAACCTTAAAATCAGATGGCCATAGTACCACTCAAGGTTTAACCGCTAGTGCTGTGGGTTTAAATCAGGAAACATTCCGTGAGATTATTAATAAAATTGCTGGTGTCATTTGCACCTGTCCATCTAGCTGCTCAGAAACATATCGGTTTAATGTGCGGGAAGCTGTACTCTCTAGTAAATTAGTCCCACATCCACAGCAAGTATTTTTTCTGGAGGAAGCCATTGCTAGTCTACTCGGTAGACTAAATGGCGCTCATGGTGAAACAGTGCTTACTGATTACCAGGGGTTAAATCCAGCCAGACCTGATGATCATCCTATGGTTGGTTACACCTTGGTGATTAATATTGGCGCGACCACAACCGAAATGGCTCTGGTTAATTTACCAGAGAACCTAGAGAAATTAGTACACGGTGATTTCATGCTCCATAGTTTTGCTTATGCTAGCAATGCTATTGAGCAAGATATTATCTGTCAGTTACTGCTTCCCCCCACATATCGAAAAACACGCCAGAATTATGAGGAAGACAGTACAAAAACCCCTAACAACTTTTGGCAATGGCAACCTACTTTTGCTGACAAGGTAAGTTTTACTAGCAGTTTGGGACTAGCAGAATTAGATTTACCACAAGTGGGGAAACCGGATATTAAGGCTCGGATTCGTCTCCAGCAGAAGTTACAAAGTTCTTTGTTAGGACAGGCGGTACTAGATGCAGCCTTGGCTTTAAAGCTAATTTTACAACAGCAGGATTCTTTTGCTCTGGAATTAGCAGATCAACGGTGGGTATTACAGCGAAGCGACTTAGAAAATCATGTGTTGACTCCCTTTGTGCGACGTTTAAACCAAGAGTTGAAAAAGTTGTTAGCAGTTAGCGGTCTACCTGCGACAGCAATTAATCAGGCTATTTTAACTGGGGGGATGGCTTCTTTAGAAATTGTGAATACGTGGCTACAGCAAGAACTACCTGACGCTAAGATTATTCAAGATTTATATCTGGGTAAAAACGGCACTCCCAATTGTAGTCGGGTAGCCTATGGTTTAGCGATGTTACCTTTGCATCCCCAGGTTTTAGAACAATCCCGGCAAGTATACAGTGACTATTTCCTGTTCACGAAGTTACTACAATATTGTTCTCATAGAATTTTATCTTTTGACGAAATTCTCCAGCTATTTGAGGGTGATGGTATTAATACGACTATTTGTCAGGAACGCTTATTGGCTTTCTTGGAAGGTGAGTTACCTCCGGGTTTAATACCTGCAACTCCAGATTCCACCTGGATAAGTGGAAGTACTGAAAATAATTCTCTCTACCAGTCTATTGCAGCGGCACCAATATTTAAAAAACGCGGAAATATCACTTATCGTGTGAATTTGCCACAGTTGCAAGTTTTACAACCCTATCTAGATGCTATCAAAGCCAGTAATCAGCAAACAATGGAGGAGCATTACACCGTCAATTTGAGTTTAAAGCTGATATGAACCTGCCCGTACTAGTAAGTAATGGTAGCTCTGACTGGCTATAAAATCAGAGGATTTTTACCCTTTGACACCAGTACTAGTTTCCGTTGGTACGATGTAGCGCTGTAAAAATGAAAATAATAGCAGTATGGGCGCAACGGATATGATGGAACCAGCAGCTACTAAGCGCCAGTCTAAAGAAAATGTCCCGGCTAATTTGGCGACTCCCAAGGGAAGGGTATATAAGCCTTCATCTTGAATGACTATTAATGGCCAAAGAAAGTCACTCCAAGAGCCGATAAATACAAAAATCGACAGGGTAACTAATGCTGGACGAATTGCTGGTAACATTATATGCCACCATAAGCCTAGTTCAGAACTACCATCCATGCGGGCAGCTTCTTCTAGTTCCTTGGGGACACCCATAAAGGCTTGTCGCAGTAAAAAAATGCCAAAAGCTGAGGCTAAACTGGGAAAAATGATTCCTAAGTAAGTGTTTCTTAAACCCAGTTGCACTGTCAATATGTATAGGGGAATCATGACGATTTGAAAGGGAATCATGATTGTAGAGACGATAGCAATAAAAATAGAGTTTCGCCCCACAAATGATAGTCTAGCTAAGGGGTAAGCGGCTAGGGAACAAAACAGTAGATTCAAGGTTACTGTGAGCAGTGCTACTAAGGTGCTATTATAGAGGTATTGTGCAAAAGGTAGCGATCGCCACACAGTCAAGAAGTTATTGATTGTGGGTTGACTCGGTAATAACTGGGGCGGGGACTGTAAAATATTTTCTGTGGGAGACTTTAGGGCTGTGCTGATCAGCCACAGCAGGGGAAACAGAGTTACTAGTGCCATGGCTCCTAATAACCCGTAGATTAAAATCAGTTTTAGTCGTGAGTTGGGGATGTTCAAAATCGTCAATTGATAATTCTTGATGGAGAGCACATTTGTAGGGGACGAAATGGGTTTAACTGCAATGGTTTTCACTAATCACAGCTTGTAATGGTTTATCCCAAATGTCCACAGGTAACTGAGGTAAATAGGCAAAATCAAAGATAATACCGATAGTAGACTTACTTACCCATGCTGGGGAACTGAGTAAACGATCATAATAACCCCCACCGTAACCTAAGCGATATCCTTGATAGTCGCAAGCCACACTAGGCACAAGTATCAAATCAACGGCTTCAGGGTCTACAATTGGCGCTTGGGGATGGGGTTCTGTAATCCCATAAGCGCCAATATTCACAGCATCGAGGGGCGTGCAAAAATGCCAGGTGAGGGACTTACCAACACACCGGGGAAATCCCCAACGATACTGAGAATCGGCAAATAATGGACTGAGGTCAGGTTCTTGACGAACACTGAAATAAGCTAGTATTGTTTTAGCTTGAGTAAATAGAGCAGACTTTTGTAGTTGCCTACAGATGCGATCGCTTTTTTCTCTCCATTCTTCCACAGACATGGACTGGCGTTTTTGAAGTAAAACACGGCGTAACTCAGCTTTATCTAACAAAACTCAAATAACCCACCTCAGCACCATAGTTATACAGCATTTTGCCGATACCACTCAATGGTATTTTGTAGCCCTTGTCTAAAGCTCACCTGAGCAGTAAAGTTAAAAGCCTCCTGAGCGCGCTGAGTATCCAAACAACGCCGGGGTTGACCATTAGGTTTATCTGTTTCCCAAACTATTTCACCATCAAACTGCATCAACTCACAGATCAGAGTAATTAAATCGTAGATAGAGATTTCCGCACCCGTTCCTAGATTAACTGGCTCAGAGTCATTATAAAACTGAGTCCCCATCACAATACCCCGCGCCGCATCTTCTGAATAGAGAAACTCACGGGTAGGGCTACCATCACCCCAAACGGGGAGTTGTGTTTCCCCCTTGATTTGGGCTTCATGGACTTTGCGAATTAAAGCCGGAATCACGTGGGAACTACTGGGGTCAAAATTATCTTCAGGTCCATATAAATTTACTGGTAACAAGTAAATCCCATTAAAACCGTACTGCTGGCGGTAAGATTGCAATTGCACTAACAGTGCTTTCTTAGCAATTCCATAGGGGGCGTTAGTTTCTTCTGGGTAGCCATTCCATAGGTCATCTTCTCGGAATGGCACTGGTGTAAATTTAGGATAAGCGCAAATAGTACCCACACAGACAAATTTTTTCACTCCAGCTGCATAAGCACTGTGAATCAGCTGAGTCCCCATGATTAAGTTGTCGTAAAACAACTCCGCGGGTTTTTCGCGGTTCAGACCAATACCACCCACATGAGCGGCTAAATGGATGACAATATCTTGTTGGTCAACTGCACGTTGGCAATTTTCCAGCAGACGTAAATCATGATCACGCGATCGCGGTATGCTAATCTTAGCCATGTCCGCCCCTGCTTGACATAACTGATTAACTACTTGACGGCCAAGGAAGCCTGCGCCACCAGTTACGAGAATCCGTTGATTTTTCAGTTCTAAGGCAGTCATAATTTTATACTCTTGCGGATAGATTAGAAATGGAGAGCGCCCAGTTCTTGACGAATAGTAGCAATATCATCACCAATATTCGCACCACTACCATTTGGCGAAGTCAAACCCAATGCTTGTAAATCTGCTTCCACCATCAAAGCGACTAGTTCTGTAAAAGTTACCGATGGTTCCCAACCAAGCTTTTGTTTAGCCTTGGTAGGGTCACCAATTAACAAGTCTACTTCTGCGGGACGCAGATAGCGTTGGTCAAACTCGACATAATCTTCCCAGTTCAGGTTCACATAAGTAAAAGCCTCCTGCAAAAATTGCCGTACAGAGTAAGTTTCACCAGTCGCAATTACGTAATCATCCGGTTGATCGTGCTGCAACATCAACCACATTGCCCGTACGTAATCCTTTGCGTATCCCCAATCTCGTTTGGAGTCGAGATTACCCATATAAATCTTTTTCTGTTTACCTGCGACAATTTTAGCCACCGCTCTGGTAATTTTGCGAGTCACAAAGGTTTCGCCCCGACGGGGTGATTCATGGTTAAAAAGTATGCCATTACAAGCAAATAAATTATAGGACTCACGGTAATTGACAGTTTGCCAGTGGGCGTAAACTTTAGCACAAGCATAAGGACTGCGGGGGTAAAAGGGGGTGGTTTCCCTTTGGGGTACTGCTTGCACTAAACCAAACATTTCTGAGGAACCAGCTTGATAGAAACGCACCTGAATTCCTGTACGTTGCTGGTAGTCCCGGATGGCTTCTAATAATCGCAGTGTTCCCATTCCTACCGTATCAACGGTATATTCCGGTGAGTCAAAGCTGACTCTGACATGGGATTGAGCGCCCAAGTTATAAATTTCTATCGGTTGGACTTGTTCTATAATCCGGCGTAGGGTGGTACCATCGGTTAAGTCGCCGTAGTGGAGAAACAACCGTGCTCCTGGGTTATGTGGATCTTCGTAAATATGATCAATGCGGTCTGTATTAAAGGTAGAAGTCCGGCGAATAATACCATGGACTTCATAACCTTGATCAAGCAGAAACTCACTTAGATATGAACCATCTTGACCAGTAATACCAGTAATTAAAGCCCGTTTAGTTTGCGTCATGCTCTTTTATCCCTATTGAAATGGTTAAACGCGGATTCAGAAAATCCAGTTGTGGCTAGATAATCTCAGGGGGAAACTATTGATGTTAACAATATGTCTAAGGCTTGCTTTGCATAGCTTACGCCCAGCCAGGCTATCGTTGTTGATATGTCAGTCATTTCACAAGTCACCCCGAAGTAGTTTAACTCATAAGCAACCTAATTATTTTGTATGCATTATTTATGCTTGGCAAAGAATTAGTATCACTTTAATCAATGGGATATCTTACACCATCTTACCCAGACTAACCTATGGTGTACATACCAATTATGCAATTACCGGTAAATACTGAAAAACCTCACCCAGAGAAATACGGAAATTTCTCTGTTTCATAAGGATGATTAAGGTTGTGTTACCCAACACCTAAGGGAGGTTTTGATGGGTTCCTAGGAGAAACTACCCTAGGAATTTCCCCATACCGTGGGAGTGATTCTATGGCTTACGCAAGCGGTAGCTGTCAGTATGCGCCTTTATTTTTAGGTAAAATCACCACATCAATTGTTTTAAATATTATCCATAAATCTAGCCAGAAATTTCTAAATTTGACATAATGCAGGTCTATTTGGACTCTTCGCGGGTAAGGAATGTCATTACGCCCAGAAACTTGCCACAATCCCGTAATTCCGGGGCGGATTGTTAAAATATGATCAATGTGACAACCATATTTAGGAAGTTCGGAGCCGACTAAGGGACGAGGACCGACAACACTCATGTCTCCCTTGAGAACGTTCCAAAACTGGGGTAATTCGTCCAAGCTGGTGATTCGTAAAAATTGACCAATTTTGGTAATTCGGGGGTCTTTTTTCAGCTTAAAATTGCTCTGGAATTCTTCTCGCAAGTGAGGTGATGTTGCCATGATTTCCGAGAGCATTTCGTCTGCATTGCTGACCATCGTCCGAAATTTAATACAATTGAAGGTCTTGTAGTTTTTGCCTACCCGTTTCTGGATATAAAAAATTGGGCCTTCTGAGCTAACAGCAATCAGCAGGGACAAAATTAAATAAAGTGGGAAGAACAAAATCAATACCAACAGTGAAAACACTATATCAAACAATCTTTTAGCGAACTCTCCGTTTAAACCCTGTAAAGATAAACTTCTGGGTTTGAGTTTAGGCGTCTTGGTTTTTTGGGTCCAGCTGATAAAAGTACGCGTAGACGCATTACTGTTTTGCTGTTGGGCTTTACCATTTCTGAAGCCTAGATATCGCTTACCGGAGAGGAGTGAGCTCTGGCCAGTCATCATACTCCTTAATAATCCACACCACACATAGTCTCAATCTTAAAGCCAAAATGAAAGGTTTTTGGGGATCAAGTGCGAATAAGCACTACAAAACCAGAAATTAACTTTGGCTGTTAACTTATAGCTGACGCCACGCTACGCTATCGGGATGTTTTTTCTTGGTGACATTGCTCTATAAATTTGAGATAGCGCTGGGCAAAAACTGGTGATGAAAATTGGGCAGCGTGCGATCGCATATACTCCAGATTGAATGAAGTCTGATAAATTTCAAATTTTTCTACTGCCTCCATTAAAGCCGCTGTTGTTTGTGTGCTGAAAAATATGCCCGTTGCTGTATCGGTACAAGCGCGCAAATCGCGCACCGTTTCCAAAGCACCTCCAGCACCGTAAGCAATGACTGGAGTACCACAAGCTTGTGCTTCTACTAAGGCAATGCCAAAATCTTCACAAGCTGCATACACAAATGCCTTAGCTTTAGCCATATATTTTTTTACCACATCATCCGGTTGCCATCCAAGTATTTGGATGTTGGAATTGGCTATTTCGCGAATTTTTGGCATTTCCGGTCCTGTTCCAATAATTACCAATGGGAGTTGTAATTGATTAAAAGCTTTGACGATTAAGGATACCTGCTTGTAACTGACTAACCGGGAAACTGTGAGATAAAAATCTTCTTTTTGGGTCAGCAATGGGAATTTATCAATATTTACCGGTGGATAAATGACCGTTGCTGCTCGCCGATAGCAGCGCCAAATGCGACGAGCTGTATGGTGGGAATTGGCGATAAAGTAATCTACCCGATTGGCACTCAATACATCCCACTGGCGTAAACTATGTAGTAAATATCGAGTTACCCATCCAGGTAAACCCTGTCCCAACTTGCTGTGGTGCAGATAATCAAATGTCAAATCCCAAGCATAGCGCATAGGAGTATGGCAGTAACAGATATGCAACTGGTCGGGAGTTGTGAGAACTCCTTTAGCCACAGCGTGGGATGAGGAAAGAATAACATCATACTGTCGTAAATCTAGTTGTTCAACTGCCAACGGTAAGAAAGGTAAGTACTTTTGCACACCATTTTGAGCATAAGGCCAGTGTTGAAGAAAAGTTGTGCCAATCTGCCGTTTGTATAAATAACTGTCAGGATTGGTTGACTCAAAATCAATCAGGGCATATAAATCAGCATTAATATGTTTGAGAATTTCCTGGACTACTATTTCTGAACCGCCGGTGGCTTTAGGTGTGAGCCACTCATGAACTAAAGCATATTTTAAAGACACGGCTAACTCTCACAGGTAAAAAACAGACAAAAATAGTTGTCAGGTTTAGGTAATGGTTTTTTCTTTATAGGTTCCACAGGGATACGGCCACCTGATAACCTCAAGTTAGGGACTAGGTAATAGCGACTTCAGCCTCTTGACAACAAGTATTTTTTTAGGTGGGATCTTATGCGAATTTTAATCATGGGTGGTACTAGGTTCATTGGTGTTTATCTGACTCAACTGTTGGTAGAACAAGGGCATGAGGTGGTACTGTTTAATCGTGGGAATCGTCCTTTACCTTCTTTACCGGGAGTAGGACAAATTATAGGCGATCGCACTGACCCCAACCAACTAAAAGAAAAATTATCATCGGAGGAATTCGATGTCATTTTTGATAATAACGGTCGGGAACTTACGGATACTCAACCTTTAGCAGAAATCTATCAAGGACGGGTACAACACTTTGTATATATGAGTTCTGCGGGGGTATATCTCAAATCTGACCAATTACCCCACATAGAAGGGGATGCAGTAGATCCCAAAAGTCGCCACCGGGGTAAGCATGAAACAGAAGCTTACCTAACTCAACAAAATTTACCTTTTACTGCGATTCGCCCAACTTATATTTACGGACCGGGTAACTATAATCCTTTAGAAAGTTGGTTTTTTGAGAGAATTTTACGCGATCGCCCCCTTCCTATTCCTGGTAATGGCTTGCATATTACCCAGTTAGGTCATGTCAAAGATTTAGCTCAGTCCATGTCACAGGTCATCGGTAATCAACAAGCCATAGGACAAATTTATAATATTTCCGGCGATCGCTTTGTGACCTTTGATGGTTTAGCCCGTGCTTGTGCTGTAGCAGCAGGTAAATCACCTGATGCCATTAAAATAGTACATTATGACCCGAAAAAATTCGATTTTGGCAAGCGCAAAGCTTTTCCCATGCGAGTACAGCATTTCTTTGCATCAGTGAATAAAGCTATGAGAGAATTAGCTTGGCAACCTGAATATGATTTAATTTCTGGGTTAGCTGATTCTCTAGAAAAGGATTATCTCAAAACCAGACAAGATCAAGCTGAAATTGATTTCTCCCTAGATGAGGAAATTTTGCAGGCTGTCTAGGGTTTAGGCGGGACTATAGCAATTCTATTTCAAAATTTCTCCAGGGCTTTAGTCGTTTAGGTATCTAAGAGGATGTTTGTCAAGTCATAATTAGTGTATCAAATATTGCTTGACCCATCCCTAACCCTCCCCTTGTAAGGGGAGGGGATTAGACTTTCACATTATGAAAGGTGATGTAGGTCTTATGGGTATATAATATCAAAATTAAGAAAACAGTGGTTAAGATAACTTTTAACCACTACGGGACGAATAAAAGATTAATAAATCAACTATTTGAGAAGATATGCAAACTGTATTGGTGACCGGCGGAGCGGGTTTTATTGGTGCTAATTTCGTCTTAGAAGCAAGGAGATTAGGATGGGCTAAAGTCATTAATCTAGATAAATTAACCTACGCAAGTAATTTAGGAACTTTAGCAGCAATACAAGATGATCCAAACTATCATTTTGTGCGGGGAGATATTAGTAATTGTGAATTAGTTAGTTTTTTATTAGAAAAATATCAGCCAGAAGCGATTATTAATTTTGCGGCTGAAAGTCATGTTGACCGTTCTATTTTAAGTCCTGAGTCTTTTATTCAAACTAATGTAGTTGGTACATTTCAGCTATTAGAAACAAGTCGGATATATTGGCAAAAATTGTCACCCATAAGACAGCAGCAGTTTCGCTTTTTACACATATCTACAGATGAGGTTTACGGCTCACTAAGTCCCCAAGAACCAGCTTTTAAAGAAGATACCCCCTATGCGCCTAATAGTCCTTATGCAGCATCGAAAGCAGCATCTGACCATTTTGTAAGGGCTTATTATCATACCTATGGATTACCAACTTTAACCACAAACTGCTCTAATAATTATGGTCCTCGTCAGTTTCCTGAAAAGCTGATTCCTTTGACTATCCTGAATGGGATGGAAGGTCAACCATTACCTATATATGGGGATGGTCAAAATATTCGAGATTGGCTTTATGTTATCGACCACTGTCAAGCCATTAAACTGGTTCTAGAACAGGGAAAACTTGGCCAAACTTATAATGTTGGTGGAATGAACGAACAAACAAACTTACAAGTTGTGGCGAAAATTTGTGCAATTCTAGATGAATTAGCCCCTAAATATGATTTTTCCCACTCCGATTTAATTACTTTTGTCAAAGACCGTCCGGGACATGACAGGAGATATGCAATTAACTGTAGTAAAATTATTGATGAGTTAGGTTGGCAACCTCAAGAGAACTTTGATAGTGGTTTATTGAAAACTGTAAAATGGTATCTGAATAACACCGATTGGATTAATCAGGTACGCTCAGGAGAATATCAATCCTGGATAAAACAAAACTATGAAAAGAGGACAGCCTAAACTTTACAATTCCTTCAATTCCTTTAATAACATCTGACTGCTTTTCCAAAGTATGATGCGGTTATCACGATAAACTTTAGCAATAAATGGAGCGGGATACTTCCGAACAAATTCTTGCATTTTCACAATTGCGGTTAAAAAAATTTCTGCCATATCGTCCCCCGATAAGTTTTGGGAAGCAAGTGCAAACATTTTAATTTGTGCGCGTGCAACAGCAATTTTTTCTAAAGAGTTTCTACTAATTCTTCCATCTTTGGTTAGAATAACCCAACCTCTTCTGCCTACCTCTAAGATCCAGTCTACATCTTGAGCGTCTTGAGGAAAGTGGTCATCATGAATTTCGATGCTGATACCTTCCCTCCTCAACCTTTCTACGATAAATCTTTTACCTAGACATCGATCTATGAAAAAGGTAATTGACTCAGGTTTTGTCATGCTGTAATGGGTAGTTCGCAACGAATAGCTTCTTCAATCTCGGAGCGATCGCATTTGTAATCATAAGCTAGATCATTTATTGACTCTCCTGCTTGATAACGTTCTGCTAGTACGCTGGTAGAAATTCCAGTCCCCGCAATAACAAGACGACCAAAGGCAATTCGGGGGTCGATAGCGACTATGCGAGGGTTATTTTTTTCGTGAGAGCGAGTGAAGGGATAAAGTTTAATAGCAAGTCCAGTATCATCTACCTCAATTCTTTCCAAATGAGCATTAAGGGCATCTTTTAACTCTGTTTGTCCAAATTTAGAAGCGTTAATGAGAGAACCATACCGCTCAATAAATAGGTCAACACCATCAGTTCGGAATTGTTCACGCGCTAATGGATGTGGTACTTGAAACTGGTCGTCAATGTAGTCGAGAGCGATTCGTACCTTATCTAGTTGAATTTGGTGGTGTTTGCGAATTGCCCTGAGAACATGAATTTCAATTAAATTGGTAAACGAGAGAAGCCTTGGTTTAAGGTCTTTAGTTGCGATTAGTGGTTTGAAGAAATTGGAACCGTTTAAAGTAGGATAGTGCCGCCCAAGTGTCCAAGAGCGAATTGTGCCGGCTGGAATGCGTAAATAACGGGCAGCATCGCTAATGGAGTATGTAGGAATGTCTCTAGGGTCGGTTCCTCCGTAAAGCTCGGTCATAAGCGTGCCTGCGAGAGATGTTTATCCTTATTATTCAATATATTGGGTTGGCATCCAATAAATTTTATTATATGAAACCAAAATTTGTGAATCAAAATCGCGAAAGGTGATCCTCATTGATGCCAATGGTTGCCATATGATTTTTAACCGAAACTTGCTATCTGTAGTGGTTGTACAGTTTTACCCCTGTTCACTATAACCCCTAAAACAGATGATCTTGCCCTGTATCTTAAAAGCCGTTTTGATTCCTAGATGGAATCAGATAAATAACCCCAGATATTAAAGTCAAAACTACAGAAACCCAAAAAGCAATCAAACAAGGAGTTTTCCAAGCTGTTGATAAAGGTGCAATTAACAGTGATATAGCAATTATTTGACTGACGGTTTTAAGTTTACCCCAAATATTCGCCCCTGTGATTGTAGTTTGATTGACCCGCCAACCAGCGATCGCCAATTCCCGTGCTAAAATCACAAACACCCCCCAAGCGGGAATAGTTTCTAATTCCACTAAGACTAACAAGGGCGCAAGTACGAGTAATTTATCCACTAAAGGGTCGAGAAATTTACCTAAATCAGTAATTTGGTTGAGTTTGCGCGCCAAATAGCCATCCAACCAATCAGTTAACGCTGCGACCAAGAATATGGTCAAACAGACCCATCTAGCTTGGGGTGTAGGATTATATAACCCGTAAAGTAAAAACGGTATTCCCAAAAGTCGAGAAAAGGTAATTAAGTTGGGTAAATTCATATAGCACCAAATTAGGTTTTTAGTGTATTTGCATGGCATGATCTGTATTTTGACATGATCCACAAAACACTATGACTGAAAATAAAGATTTTCGCATTGAACGCGATTCCATGGGCGATCGCCAAATTGCAAGTAGCGCTTATTACGGTATTCAAACACTCCGAGCAGTAGAAAACTTCGATATTAGCAGCATTAGACCCTTATCTACTTATGTAGATGCTTGTTTAATTATCAAAAAAGCTACTGCCATCGTCAACGGAGAATTAGGTTGTATTCCCCCAGATATCAGTCAAGCAATTGTCCAAGCTACCGATGAAATATTGGACGGGAAGTTACGAGATCAGTTTGTAGTAGATGTTTATCAAGCTGGTGCGGGGACTTCTCACCACATGAATGTCAATGAAGTTTTAGCAAATCGAGCTTTAGAAATTCTTGGCGAAGAAAAGGGCAATTATCAGCGGGTGAGTCCCAATGACCATGTAAACTATGGACAGTCTACCAATGATGTGATTCCTACAGCAATTCGGATTGGGGGACTATTAGCCCTCACCCACACATTACACCCCGCTCTATCAAAAGCGATCGCCGCCTTAGAAACCAAAGCTGTAGAATTTCAAGATATAGTCAAATCAGGGAGAACCCACTTACAAGATGCAGTCCCTGTGCGTTTGGGTGATAATTTCGGCGGTTGGGCGCAGATATTATCAGACCACCAGAACCGCATCTATATAGCTTCTGGGGATTTAATGGTCTTGGGTTTGGGTGGTAGTGCTGCTGGTACTGGAATGAATACTCATCCCCAGTATCGCACCCGTGTGGTAGAAGTGATTTCCCAGTTGATGGAATCACCATTGGAACCAGCACCCCATTTAATGGCCGCAATGCAGAGTATGGCACCTTTTGTGAATGTTTCCGGTGCTTTACGCAATTTAGCCCAGGATTTAGTCAAAATCTCCCATGATTTGCGGTTAATGGACTCAGGACCCAAAACTGGTTTTAAAGAAATTCAATTACCCCCAGTACAACCAGGTTCCTCAATTATGCCGGGTAAATATAACCCAGTTATGGCAGAGATGACATCTATGGTATGTTTTCAGGTAATGGGTTACGATCATGCGATCGCCTTAGCTGCTCAAGCAGGACAATTAGAATTGAATGTAATGATGCCCCTCATCGCCTATAATCTGATTCACAGTGTCGAAATTCTCGGTAATACCATCGCCGCTCTGACCCAACGCTGCATTGAGGGAATTACTGCCAACAGGGAACGTTGTTTAACTTATGCTGAAGGTAGTTTAGCATTAGTCACCGCACTAAATAGCCACATTGGTTATTTAAATGCGGCTGCTGTAGCCAAAGAATCTTTAGAAACAGGTAAATCTCTCAGGCAAATTGTTTTAGAAAGAGGCTTAATGAGTGAAGGGGAATTAGCAAAAGTGTTAGATCTGGAACAAATGAGCGCCATTGTGCCTCTAACATAAAATTCAAACACCTTACCTCACTTTTGATTCACTTCAAGGTCTCCCCTCTCCTTACCAAGAAGAGGGGTGTATAATTGTACCTATATCAATCCTATATTATATTATCCATGCAGACTCAAAAACCATCCGTTAGTTTGATTCGGGCTACTTCCTATGAACAAGAGGCTTTACGGGCATCTTTAGCTACCCTGCTGCAACCTTTGGGGGGGATGTCTGCCTTTGTGAACCCAGGGGATAGAGTGTTACTCAAACCGAATCTTCTCACAGGGTCCCGTCCCCATAAAGAGTGTACAACCCGCAGGGAACTGGTTTATGAAGTTGCCCAGATGGTCATAGACGCTGGTGGTCAGCCCTTTTTAGGGGACAGTCCGGCTTTTGGAAGCGCCAAAGGAGTAGCACAAGCCAATGGCTATCTCCCGCTTTTAGAAGAACTGAATATTCCTATTATTGAGTTTCACGGTAAGCGTTACCAAACTGTCAGTGAAGATTTTAATCATCTGCGGCTCTGTAAAGAGGCTATGGAAGCAGATGTAGTCATTAACTTACCCAAAGTCAAATCACATATGCAGTTGACTTTAACTATGGGGGTAAAAAATCTGTTTGGTTGTGTTCCCGGTAAAATGAAAGCTTGGTGGCACATGGAAGCGGGGAAAGATACTCAGCGATTTGGTGAAATGTTAGTAGAGACAGCCAGGGCAATTAATCCCAACCTAACCATTTTAGATGGTATCATCGGTCATGAAGGTAATGGACCTAGTGGGGGAGAGCCTCGTGATTTGGGTATTTTAGCAGCCGCATCAGATGTATTTGCTTTAGATCGGTCAATGGTGGAAATTCTCAAGGTACCACCGGAACAAGTACCTACGGTTGCAGCTTCTCAAAGATTGGGCGTTTGTCCTGAACTTACCGAAATTGATTTTCCCCATTTACATCCAGATTTACTGACAATAACAGATTGGCAACTACCAGATCAGTTAATGCCAATTGATTTTGCCATGCCTCGGGTGATTAAGTCTACGTTTAAACATTTTTATATTAAGTTCCTCAAGGAGCCGATGAGTATTTATGGTAAAGGTTAGATTATTAATTCTCGTTGTATGTTTAGGTGAAAACATGAAATTAGCTTGACATCTCCCCTGCTGGAAACACAGGGGATTCTAAACTGAATCCGATCCAGCAGGCGCAAAAAAATTATTCGCCCAAGCCAAGAACAGAATTAGCGATCGCTTGAATCGGTTGGTGCTCATTTGGGTTGATGCTGGGTATCAAGGTGAAGGCTTTATGAGATGGGTGATGGATACGTATCATTGGGTTTTGCAGGTTGTACGTCGTCCTGTGAATACTAAAGGCTTTGTTCTGTTACCAAAGCGTTGGGTTATCGAGCGTAGTTTTGGTTGGTTTAATTGGTGTCGTCGATTGAATAAGAACTACGAAATTTTACCCCAGACCCATGAAACCTTTGTGCAAATCGCCATGATTCGGTTAATGCTTAGAAGACTCGCTTAATTGAGTTGTTTAATACTTGACAAACATCCTCTTAACATAAAAGCCAAGATTACAGTCAGCGGCGCTACTAAAGTCAGGAATACAACACTTGTGTGGAAAATTGTATCAAAAATACCAGCTAATAAAGCACTAATATGAAAGTTGCCAAACTGTCAAAATTTTTCCCTGCTACATAATTGACCAGAAAAAAATAGTTAGAATAACATCAATACTCTCTTTTAGAGGGTTAACCTACCACAAAAGTGACAAATTTCAATTTGTATGAATGCAACTAGCCAGTCTGCCAGCCCTACCGATACATATTCCCATCGTTTGGCAGACATTGTGGGAACTGCGATCGCTCTAGTGACTCTAACACTACCTGTGTTTGTCATTGCCCACTATTCGACTGATGCTTCAAATAACCAGCAACCCCCAACCTATACACCACCAAGAAGTGGAAATTAAAAAATACTTACAACAAAGGGATCACAGCCAGTTAGCTCGAGAAAGGAGAAAACAGATTGTGAGCTAAAATTTTGAATGTATAGACAGAGCAGCCCGAGGAAGTTGGCGACGGAGGGAATTCGTCTTTCTGTGAGCAGATATCTTGATGTTTTCCTAGAGATGTATATATACTTTGACATCCTTCCTCTGGCCGCAGCGTTTCCTGTATGGGTCGGATGACTCCCTCTGACAAAGTTTTAGCGGTAAGATGAATTGTACCGCAGAGACTTTGGTAGCATACTAATAGGGGCAATTCACCAATTGCCCCATTAAAGCTGGGTAGTTGTGACAATCAAGCAAAATTACTGGGTTAAGTCAGAAGACAGAACATTACAGTACTGTGAAACACACAGGAATTCAAGCTTGTGGCTGCGACGTGAAATACCAGGTGTTACTTGTACCAAAAAGCGGTTTTCTGTATAGGCGCAGCCTTCCCGCAAGGTAGCAAGAATCTCCCCTTCTGAGGTTAGTGGGGGAGTGTGAAATACATCGCATCAGTTGTGGGTACTTGACAAATGTGTACAAGCAGCCAAACCGAATGCTAATTTAATTTACCGTTATCAGAGGAGTTTTTTTTGTGGACTTATCCCGTATTCCTGCCCAACCAAAACCGGGTATACTCAATGTTTTAATTGAAATCCCCGGCGGGAGTAAAAATAAATACGAGTTTGACAAAGATTTACAAGCCTTTGCCCTGGACAGAGTGCTTTATTCTTCCGTACGATATCCTTATGACTACGGTTTTGTACCTAACACCTTAGCTGATGACGGCGATCCTCTCGATGGTATGGTGATTATGGATGAACCTACCTTTCCAGGCTGTGTGATTGCCGCACGACCAATTGGGATGTTAGAAATGATCGACGGCGGCGATCGCGATGAGAAAATTCTTTGTGTTCCTGACAAAGATCCGCGCTACGCTCATGTAAAATCTCTCAAAGACTTAGCACCACACCGATTAGAAGAAATTGCCGAATTTTTCCGCAGTTATAAAAATTTGGAAAAGAAGGTTACAGAAATTCTCGGTTGGCAAGATGTTGACAAAGTTGCACCCTTAGTAGAGAAATTTATTAGGGCTGCTAAAGCATAATACAAAAGCTCACAGTTATGAGTTATGAGTTATGAGTTATGAGTTTTGGTTTTTAACTCCTAACTCTAACTGTCCATTACCTGTGTCAAGACACAAACAGCCTTGGCCAGTTGTGAACGGCAAAAAATGCTCTAAAAATCTGAAAAAAAATGCAGCGTACTCTCCTTTTGGCAAAAATTCATAACTGTACCCTCACAGGGGCAAATATCAACTACGTGGGTAGTATCAGCATCGACCAAGTATTGTTGGACAAAGCTGGAATTTTACCCTATGAGCAAGTGCAAGTAGTGAATAATGCTAATGGTGAGCGTTTTATTACTTATACCATACCGGCCCCAGCTAATTCCGGCGTGATTGAACTTAATGGCGCTGCAGCACGTCTAGGAATTTCAGGCGATCGCGTGATTATTATGGCTTATGGCCAGTTTACCCCAGAAGAGTTACAAAATTACGCTCCTAAGGTAGTCCTGGTGGACGAAAACAACCGACCATTAGAAGTGAGACAGTATGTCTAGTCCTGGGTAAGTACTTATAGAAAACAATTAACGCTCTCCTGTGCATCCATCAGGAGAGCTAGGAGGTTAGTTTTGTGCCATCAGCTTTTCTTTATCCCGACGGCGTTTTTTAGCGTAAAGCTGAATTGTCACCGCCATCAAGATGATCAAGCCAAACACCACCCAAACTGTAATATCTGTTGGTAGATTATTTTTAAACACAGCCAATAAGACAATCACCAGTAACATCACAGTCGGTGCTTCATTTAAAGCCCGCAACTGCTGACCACTCCAGCGACACTCATCGGCGGCCAACTGTTTCATCAGACGACTACAGTAATAATGATAACCAATTAGAAGACAAACAAATAGTAGCTTAATGTGCAACCAACCCTGTTTTAAAACTTCGGGTTCAGTGCTTAATAAACCTATAGCCATTGCTACGGTTACCAACATTCCCGGAGTGGTAATGATATTGTAGAGCCGTTTTTCCATAATCTCATACTGAGTTTTCAGTATGGTTTTTGCTGGTTCTGGTTCTTGGTTGGCTTCTACATGGTAGATAAATAGACGTACTAGATAGAATAATCCCGCAAACCAAACTACAATGCCAATCAAATGAAATGCTTTAAACCACGAGTAAGCCATGAACTCAAATCTCCATCAATTTTATTGTTAATAAAAATTGGATAAATGCAGTCTTAAATAATATTATCAAAAGCGATAGAATTATTATTCACTAGCCTTGACCATACTTAAACTTAGACAGAAAAATGATATTTGATTGAATTACACAGGAGTTACTAAATAAACACAGAGTCACATATCAAACGCATAAAATATGTTTTTAGAGATATTTTGACTGACTCTTGTAATTTATTCTCTATAGTTATTCCCATAACTTACCCAATCACTGAAACAGATAAGTTGAGATTTTGAATTGTTCAAGTATTTTCCTGGGTCTATAATATCGATTTTTCCCAGATTTAGCTATTTTCTGACTAGGTATTTATCCGCCGGACAAAAGGTAAAAGGTCTTCTAAAATCTCTTTGTGGTAGTGTTCTTGAGGGTAATGTCCGACATTATTAATTTTTATTAATTCGGCATTAGGTACAGAATGAGCAAATTTTTCTGCTACATCTATGGATAGCCAAGGGTCGATCATTCCCCACTGAATCAGAATGGGTTGTTCCCATTGCTGAAAGCCAGATTCTATTTCCGACATTGCTTTGTCTAGTTGTAAGTTGCGAATAGTGGCCAGCAGACTTCGCCCCGCAGTGGAAGCTTTTAAAAATGGTTTGCGATAAATATCTAAATCTTCATCTTCGATGCGGTAACGACTACCGCCTTCTAGTGTGCGATCAACCAACAGAGGGTCTTGGGTCAGCATTTCACCAGCCAATGGTAAACCCAGTTGTTTGATTTTCCAAGGTAATTTGGCAGTGGTGGAAATTGGTGTGTTTAAAATAGCTATGTTAGCAATTTGTTCTGGATGGCGCAAGGCATATTGTAACCCTACAGAGCCTAAAAATCCCTGAACAACTAAAGAAAAACGTTCCAATTGTAACGCTTTGATGAATCCTTCTAAGGCGGTGATAAATTTATCGGGTGTGTAGGCAAAATCCCATTTTTCTGGCTGGGCGGAAAAGCCATAACCAATCCAATCAGGGGCGATCGCTCTGGTTCCTTGACTGGCTAAAGCCGGCATAATGTTCCGCCAACTGTAACTCTGTGATACTAAACCGTGTAGTAACACCACAGGCAGTAAATCTGTTTTGCCAATGGGTTCAGATTCCCGATAAAACCATTGTAGAGAATCTACGGTAATTTTATGTTCTTTTAAAGACACGTTATGTTCCTAATAAAATCTAAAAACTATTTTTTATTTTCAATAGAAATAATCATCTCACGAATTGCGTCAGCTGTGGACGGCGCTAGTAAAACCCCATTGCGGTAGTGTCCAGTAGCTAAGAGGACGTTATTAAAGCCTAGTAGTTTGTCAATCACTGGTGCGGGACGATTTTCAGGACGGGGACGTAAACCCGACCAGGTGCGAATAATTTCGGCTGTGGCTAAATCTGGGCAAAAGGCGATCGCTTGCTGCCAAACTTGATCTAACAATTCTTGATTAGGTGGGATTTGATCATCATGACTAGGAAACTCTACCGTCGCACCCACCCAATAATTACCGTTCCCCACAGGGACAATATGTACATCATTCCCGGTCAAAACCGGCTGAAACTCAGGATTGCCTAATGGTCGTTCTAGACGTACTTGTAACCCTTGTCCCAGTACCGGACGAATATTCACCCTCTGGTTTAGTTGTGCTGTGAGTGATGTAGAACCTAGTCCCGCTGCTACGACTATGCAATCAGCGTTAATTTTACCCTCTGTAGTGGCAAGTGCAGGAAAGTTATTACCTTCTTGTTCAATGCCCAAAACATCCACACCAAATTTAAACCTTACCCCATTGTATTGGGAAGCCTCAACCAAAGCTAAGGTCAAAGCCCTGGGATTTAGTTGACGGTCTTGGGGAGAATACACTGCTGCGGTAACTTGAGGGTGATTCACTTGAGGACAACAAGTTTTGAGTTGGGCTGTGTCCCAAATTTCTAACTTCCAGCCTTGAGAGTGGCGAATTTCCGCCAGTTTTTCCCACTCTGGTAAATTTTCTTCTGCCCCCAAAAGCTTGATCATCCCTTGGCGGTTAAAAGGAATTTTACGACCTG
This sequence comes from uncultured Nodularia sp., assembly GCA_903911355.1. Lineage (GTDB taxonomy): Bacteria > Cyanobacteriota > Cyanobacteriia > Cyanobacteriales > Nostocaceae > Anabaenopsis > Anabaenopsis arnoldii. Next base: position 28,031 of record CAIWDD010000117.1, read on the forward strand.
TTAGAGCTTCTAATTCGGGAATTAAGGTTTCGTAGCGTTGGATGCTTGTTTGTCGCCTTTGCCAAGCTTGACCTTTGATTTTATGGCTAATCACACCCATTAAAACCCCTAGTGCCGCACCTGTGGAAGCTTCGGCGGGTGGTTGACGGTCAATGACTCTAATGTTAAGACTCTTAATTAGGCTGAGTTCATAGGCGATCGCCGCTCCCACAATACCACAACCGATAATCACTATATCCATGTTTCTAGAGGAATTTATCTTGGTATTTCTTGTTTCTATTGTGCGATCGCACTACACCCCCATACTTAGAAACTAGGGAAACTGTGGGGGTTTTTTGGTAGAGAGAAAAACAACAAACGGCTTACCCTCTACCCATTGTATTCTAGCTAGTGCCTAATGTACTTATGATTTCCCACTGGTATCAGGAAGCAGTTGCAGGAATTGGTCAATATCTCCCAAAGCTGCTTGGTAGTTATTCAAAGCCGGCTGTGTATTACCCTGTGCAGCAGCTTCATCAATTTTAACTAAGTGGTTCAGCAAATCTCGGTTTTTTTCCCGTGCTGTGGGTTGGGACGAAGGCAGGAGATTGGGAATAATATAAGTCATGCTCAACCTAGCTTCTGTCATCGGACCATGTATAAAATTACCTACATTAATCCAATCCTTTTTTTCAATCAGGGTTTTTAGTTCTGCAGCGCGATCGCGCACAGCCTGAATTTTGGGAACATATTCCTGAATTCTCTCTAGTTGAGTTGCTGAGTAGGTTGGAGGTGCAACTGTGCCACTAGGACCACCACAGCTAATAAGTAATGTGGCTAATAATACTAAAATAAGCGAAAAAATCGAGCGTTGACGCGCCATAAACTGAATTGAATTTGTTTTGTATGTGCCGACTAACAGTGTAATTTTAGATCGTTGGGGTGATTTATCGTTCTAATTCACAAGGTATTTTCCTGAAAAATCTAGTTATGGGGGTTGGTATTTTGGCTTTAGTCCATAATTACTGAGTACTTTCAGGAAAATTAAGTATAATTACTCAAGATAACCCTGAGCAGTCTCCCAAGACTTAATCAGCAGTTGTTAATCTCCAGAATTGTCAAGAAAGGGAAATTTTAAATTTGCTAAGTATCAAGGGTACTGATAAGCTCCAAACACTAATATAATCAGCCTTCTGGCGGTTTTTCTGTCCTAACATTCCCCATAGTTCCGTAAAATATAGGAGTGTTTTTTCGTGAACGCATCTGAACAAGCAACAAACCTTGAACTCGCCAGCAAGATTGCTACCGTAGTGAATTTGTTTAAATTGGAGTTTCCTGATGCTAAATCAGATCTCAAACCTTGGAAGAATGACCCAGATACCAGGGAGTTGGTAGATCCAGATTCTATAGACATCGGTTTTCACTTTCCGGGAATCAGCAAATCTTGGCGCAGTCGCAGTATCTTAATTCAAATCCGCTTTTACCAAGATCCCATAAGTGACTCACGGCGTGCTATCGGCTTAGAAGTTGCTGGTTTTGACCACCGTGGTGAGGCGTGGCGATTGTCTACAGTAGAAAACTGGAGTTTTGTCGGTATGTGTGAACCTGCTCCAGAAGTCGGTGACAAACTCAAGCAGATTTGTCGGCACATTTTAGAGGTGTTTAATAAACCTAGTGATTAAGACTCATTAATCAGGGGTCTTGGTGTTTTACACTGACCATCGACACAATAGGCTGATTGATAGGTACTCTCACGCTTGCCAAAAAGAGTATAACGGTGATCGCGGATTTGTTCATAAAAGCGATCGCCCACCCACTTGATCCCAGGTAAACCCCGGTAAGCATCTACAAATACTCTTCCCATAGGTAATAACCTCCCGATCTCTTCAGCTGCGTCACTACCTTGCCAACGTCTTTGCGGTGTATCGCCATCAATTAAAATTAAAATCATCCCCAGTTGACAATCTTGGCGGGTAATTCCCCACCGTGCTAGTGTTTGTTCATCTTGCATGGGAACGTAGCGAAACAGCCTTCCTTGGTCTAGCGTTTCTAGTAATTGCACTAAGGTAACACAGAGATTAAACTAAGCCGGACAGTCGCCCATCCGACTCGTCTTCAAAACCGTACGTGAGACTTTCACCTCATACGGCTCCTCAGTGATATGGTTCTTGTCATGAATACCTGTAAGACTTCCATCGCTGGTTGTCTTCTTGTCGTGGCAATGTCTGTGTAATAGTTGTAGGTTTTTATATTCATCTTTTCCACCTTTGGAGATGGGTAAGATGTGGTCAACTTCCATTACATCACCGTCCCTAAAGTAATGCCCACATTCTGGACATTTACCCTTTTGCCTTTTAAGTAGTGTCGCTACTCTTTTGTTAGCTTCGGGA
>CAIWDD010000118.1 GCA_903911355.1 uncultured Nodularia sp.
ATGTTTTAAAAGGTATGATTAGTGTATCAACTATTGTTTCACCCCACCCTAACCCTCCCCTTGTAAGGGGAGGGAACTGGATTTTATTGTTTTTTGTGCGTTCCCCATTCCCCATTCCCTATTCCCTATCCCCCATTCCCTATTCCCTATCCCCCATTCCCTCCTCCCTCCTCCCTATTCCCTGTTCCCTGTTCCCTGTTCCCTGTTCCCTGTTCCCTGTTCCCTGTTCCCTAATATAAAAATTACCTGTTTAACACTTTCCAAACATCCTCTTAGGACAGGAGAAAATTCCCCAACTATGTCAATTTTCCGATTAACCCTACTCAGCACGACCTATGATGGGACTAATCCAACAACTGCGACGACGCACGCCCCTAGGATGGCTGCAACTGAGTCACGAAAAAAGCCGCCTGTTGGTAGCACTCTCAGGGATTGCTTTTGCAGATGTTTTGATGTTCATGCAGATGGGCTTTCAGACGGCGCTATATGACAGTAACACTAGACTACATCGCAGTTTACAGGCAGATATTCTTTTAACCAGTCCCCAAGCCCGTAGTATGCAAAATATGCCGACATTTTCTCGGCGGCGGCTTTATCAGGCTATGGATATACCGGGGGTGAACTCAGCAGAAGCAATGTATGTGAATAACATCATTTGGAAGAATCCCCAAACCCACCGCCAGACATCGGTACAAGTCATCGGGTTTAATCCAGATCAGCCAGTTTTTGATTTACCGGAAGTAAATCGGCAGTTACAGTCTATCAAACTACCTGATACTGTGTTATTTGACCGCAATGCTCGGGGTGATTACCAACAGGCGATCGCTAAAATTAATCAAGGCGAAAAAGTCACTACTGAAATAGAGGGGCGGACTATTACCATTAGTGGTTTATACACCGTCGGGGCTTCCTTTGGTTCTGATGGTAGCTTAATCACCAGTGATCAAAACTTTTTACGGTTGTTTTCTAGACGCCCAGCCAGCAATATCAGTTTAGGTTTGCTCAAGGTCAAACCCGGTTATGACCCGAAAAAGGTAGCAAAGGCTTTACAGGCCTACCTTAGAGATGATGTCAGGGTGATGACCCACCCAGAGTTTATTGAATTTGAGAACAATTTCTGGCGCACCAACTCCCCCATTGGGTTTATTTTTAGTTTGGGTGTATCCATGGGGTTTGCTGTGGGGGTGATTCTGGTTTATCAAGTTCTTTCTACTGATGTCAATGCCCATGTCAGGGAATATGCGACTTTTAAGGCTTTGGGATATCGCAATTACTACTTTTTAAGTGTAGTGTTTGAACAAGCTTTGATTTTAGGAGCATTGGGGTTTATTCCAGGGGTAGCAGTGTCTTTGGGACTTTACCAAATGACTCGCACCGCTACAAATCTACCTATGTATATGACCGCCGCCCGGGCTTTACAGGTACTGGTTTTAACTATCATTATGTGTTCAATTTCCGGGGCGATCGCCACTCGTAAACTACGCTCTGCTGACCCGGCGGATATGTTTTAGATAGAAGTATATAGTATTTACCCTGCTTGTGAGGTACAAGGTTTTTTAGTTTTAGGGAACAGGGAACAGGGAACAGGGAACAGGGAACAGGGAATAGGGGATAGATAGGGAACAGGGAACAGGGAATAGGGGATAGGGAACAGGGAACAGGGAATAGGGAATAGGGGATAGGGAATAGGGGATAGGGAATAGGGAACAGGGAATAGGGGATAGATAGGGAACACGGGAACACGGGAACTTGGTGTGTACTTCATGAGCATGAAAAAGGCTTGAAAAGGTAAAATTTAAAACTGCTATGCTTCCAGTCATTTCCATCCGCAATCTCGATCACTACTTTGGACAAGGTTCATTGCGTAAGCAAGTTTTATTTAATATTCATCTAGAGATTCGGCGTGGTGAAATTATTATTTTGACTGGCCCCTCTGGTTCGGGTAAAACTACCCTCCTGACTTTAGTGGGTGGGTTACGTTCTCCCCAGTTTGGTAGTTTGCAGGTGTTAAACAGGGAACTTTGCGGTGCGTCCGGGGCAGAATTAGTGCGATCGCGACAGCATAACGGTTATATTTTTCAAGGGCATAATCTGCACCGTAGTTTGACAGCACTGCAAAATGTCAGAATGGGTTTGGAACTGCACAAGCATATTGGACTTAGACAGATGCAAACCCGTTCGGCTCTGATGTTGGAGCAGGTAGGTTTAGGAAATCACCTTGATTATTATCCTGACCAATTATCGGGAGGACAGAAACAACGAGTAGCCATCGCCCGGGCTTTGGTCAGCCATCCCCCTCTAGTTTTAGCTGATGAACCGACTGCAGCTCTTGACAGTCAATCAGGTCGGGATGTGGTCAACCTGATGCATAAACTGGCCAAGGAACAGGCTTGTACAATCCTCATGGTGACCCACGACAATCGCATTCTGGATATTGCTGATCGTATTGTGCAGATGGAAGATGGTAAACTGGTTGATACCTCTGCTGTGAAGGTAAAAATTTAACCAGATTCGCGTAATTCCCCCCTGATTTCCTGAGTGTAAGCGAATATGTATCGGTTGTCCTATTTGAGTCTTAAAGGGTGGAAACCCAACCGCCACATCATCTTGATTGGCATCTTTACATCTGCTTTAGTTGTCATCTTGGCTTTACCTCTACTTGCTTTGCAAGTACAACAGGTAACTCCCAGCAATCCTCAGCTGGGTGATACTTTATCTGTGGTAATTAACGTCACTAATCCAGAGATTGTTAGTAATCCCACCGTATCCCTAGGTAATAATTCTTATCCAGCTTTTCCCATCGACTCTGATAAATATCGGGCTTTAATTCCTACAACTCCACTAGATAAAGCCGGCAGGATAACACTCAAGGTTACCGGGGATGGTCAAGAGCAAAACTTAGCAGTAAATTTGCGTCATCGCACCTTCCCTACACAACGGATTAATTTACCACCGGGGAGGGCCGGGGTCAAGGCCACAGAACATGAACTAGAGCGGGTAGCAGCTTTCAAAGCACTACAAACCCCTCAAAAGCATTGGAATGGCCCCATGGTGAAACCCAATGCCGGTAGGATTACTACTATTTATGGTGTCCGCCGTTACTATAATGGTAAATTTGCCCCAGATTACTACCATCGTGGGCTAGACTACGCTAGTCCTACGGGTTCGCCAGTAGTGGCCCCGGCGGCTGGAACAGTTGCTTTGGTAGGTACGGTGTCGGCAGGGTTCCGAGTTCATGGCAACACCGTTGGTATTGACCATGGGCAGGGAGTAACTAGTATTTTACTACACCTCAATAGTATTAAGGTTAAAGAGGGTGATTTTGTCACCGCTGGTCAAGTAGTTGGGACTGTGGGTTCTACCGGCGCTTCCACCGGTCCACATTTGCACTGGGGTTTATATGTCAACGGCAAATCTGTTGATCCTGTCCCTTGGCGATTTGGTGCTATTGATTAAATAGGTAAAAAGTTATGGCACCACGGAAACAAGGGTGCCGACTGTCAGTTTATTATATAATGAACGAACATCCTCATTACGCATTCTTAAGCAGCCATGAGAGATCGCAAGTCCCAATAAGTGTATATCTGGGGTGCCATGAAAACCAATTTCATTGCGTCCATCTGACCAAAAACCAATCCATCGGTCTCCCAAAGGACTATCGCCACCTGATGGAAATACTTTATCAGTGATGGGGTGCTGCCAAATCGGATATTTTTGCATATCCCTCACCCGGAAGGAGCCTGTAGGGGTCTCCCAACCCTCCTTACCTATGGCAATGGGGTAACTGGCTATGACTTCACCTGTATGGTAAACATAGGTACGGCGATCGCTTAATTTCACCACTACTTCTATATCAGATGATTTGGGTGTAGATAAACCCTGAGAATTGGGGCTTTGTCCAGGAAGCACTGATGGTGTTTTCAGGAATGATTCATTATTTGGGGTGGTATTGCTGAGTGTATCTGATATCTCACTCACCCTGCTATTCTCGACTACCGGTTGCTGAGTGGATTTATTCCCCAGTGCAAATCCCCTCAGTATACTGTCATTCATAATACTTCCATAGGCAGGTTCCAGGGGGCTGTGAATTTTTGTTAGCCGCCAATGGACAGCCAGTGATAAAATGGCTGTGCCAAAACACAGAAACATAACTATACGCGCCACAGATTCATTTCTTCTTACCATTGCTATCGCTTATTGTTTATCTTGAACATCTTCAGGGGACTAATTGGTTTTTGAGTATGTCTCAAATTATCAATAATTTATCGGCACTTATCTGTTCTGTTTTGACATACTTATGATGTTTGTCAAGGTTTTGATAGCATTTTCCATGGTCGTGAGGTACAAAGTTTTTTAGTTTCAGGGAACAGGGGATAGGGGATAAGGGAACTTGGTGTGCAATTTATTAGTATAAAAAGATTTAGTTGTAATTTATACTGTTATTCAGTAAACATCCCAAAAATTGTCGTAAAAAGTCAGGTTTTTCGTACATTTGACCATATTAACAGATACTGCCATGTACCAGTCAGAGATCCGTCACTGTTTCCTGGAACATTGCGCCCATTAGCTTGTCTAATAGGTAGGGATGATTTAAAGTTCAGTACGATCTATGAGCCAATCGATTAGTGTATCCTGGTCAACTGTGGATGCCAGATACCCGGAAGCATCGGTGCTTGACAAACTCTCTAATCACGATCTAATTTTACGCTGTCAAACTGGACTGCGTCCAGATCGGGCTGCATTTGCAGAGCTATTGAAGCGCTATCAAAGTCAAGTTGAGCGAACTTTATACCACCTGGCTCCAGATTGGACTGACAGGGCTGATTTGGCTCAAGAAGTGTGGATTCGAGTTTATCGAAATATTAGCCGATTACAAGACCCCGTGAAGTTTCGGGGTTGGTTAAGTCGGATTGCTACGAACTTGTTTTATGACGAGTTGCGTAAACGGAAGCGGGTAACTACTCCGTTGTCATTGGATGCTCCCCGTACACTGGACGATGGCCAGATGGATTGGGAAATTCCAGGCGATACCCCAGGACCTGAGGAAGTCCTGACAACTAGGGAGTTTTACGAGCAACTGCGAGAGGCGATCGCGGATTTACCAGAGGTATTTCGGACTACTATTATTCTCAGAGAAATCGAAGGGATGACCTATGAAGAAATTGCCGAAATCACCGGTGTTTCTTTAGGTACTGTTAAATCCAGAATCGCTAGGGCTAGATCCAGATTACAAACTCAGTTGCAAAATTATCTAGATGCTTAATTTATCAAACATCCTCTTAGGGACTTGTTAATAAATGTGTTTCTCGGCTAATGGCAAAGTTTCAACAGTCCCGCCTCACATGAGGCCTAAGATGAATTAATTCGGATTTTTCTCTGCTTTTGCCTGCACATGAATGGGTCATAATGCTACAATGAACAGTAATTCTTCATTTGATGACCGTGACCTGTGGCTCAATCTTCAAGATGTGTCAGAAGGGACAGGTCACCGTACTAACGAATCAACGGGTGCTATGGATATGGTGGAGCGCGATCGCTTCGAGTTATTGAGTGCTTACCTCGATGGAGAGGTAACAGCCGCCGAAAGTAGGCAAGTGGAAGAATGGCTGGAAAACGATGCCTCTGTCCAATGCCTGTATACCCGGTTACTAAATCTCCGGCAGGGGCTGCGGAGCATACCAGTACCAGGAGTTCAGCAATCATCAGAAGTCACAGCCCACCAAGTGTTAAAGCGTGTGCAGCACCGGCGTTTGCGTCTAATTCTGGGGATGGGAGGAACTGCTGTGGCCGCTTGTCTACTCTCTGCTGTATCAACCTTGCTACCCGGTGGTCAAATGAACACACCACAACTGGTGCAAAAACTACCAGCAGGGTCTACACCAGACACTATGGAGTCTCTAGTTGCTATTTCCCCCCTGATGGTGGCGTTAAATAACCCAGTCATCGAAATTCCCAAAGCTGCAATGGCTCACCCAGAAAACTCTCTGAATTTCGAGCCGCATCTGGGGGAAAAATAACCACAGATAACCGCGTTATCAACTATAATGGCTAAATGAGAGCCAAAATTGAAAATACAATCCTCCTGATTCACCACGATGATTTACCAGCCTTTAAAAAAGGTGGTTCTGTGGTAAGGAATTCTTACTTTTGGTCTTTACGTTCAATTGCGGGTCGAGCTTCCCGTGATCGTGACTGGGAATATGAACCAGAAGTATGGTTAGCTCTGTGCCGAATGCTGTTATCTTTTGCTGAGTCTGGATATTTGGGTTACAAGGAAACTTTGTTAGAGTTTCCCCTATCCCAGGGGGAAATTCCGGCTGTATTAAAAGATGCGGCTACTTGGGAGTGACTACCGTGGTCGGTACTAACAGGCTATCTTCTAGTTTCCCTATACCGAGAAAGCAGGTGTCTTCATTGTACACTCTGGCTATGCCGGAAAAATCCCCATTTAGGCTGATTTTTTGCCCCTGACACCATTTGACAGCGGGGAGATTGGGTAATGTCACTGAGGGCAAATGTGCTAAAGGTACATCTGGGGAGATGGGTTGAAATGTCCCTGTTTGTAGTTGTGTTTCTATATCACTGAAACTGATGCTATGTTGCAGGTTAAAACCGCTACTGGCGGTACGGAGTAAAGCGGCAAGAGTCCCACCAGTTCCTAGGATAGCGCCTAAGTCACGAGCAATGGCTCTAATATATGTACCACTACCACAGGCGATCGCTACATCCAATTCGGGAAAATCCCCCGATCGCCAATCTAAAATTTCTGTATGCAAAATTTCTACTGTCCGTTTAGGTACTTCCACGGTTTGACCTTGGCGCGCTAAGTCATACAGGCGTTTACCATCAACTTGGATGGCGCTATAAATTGGCGGTATTTGCTCAATTTTACCTTGAAATTGTGCCATTTCTTTGGTAACTTCAGTCAATGTCAACCCTGGACAAGGTTCACAGCTAATGATTTCACCCTGTAAATCATCGGTTGTGGTCTGCACACCTAAGCGGATGGTCGCTGTGTAGGCTTTATTTTCTGGGAGATATTGTAATAATCTGGTAGCTTTACCCAGAGCGATGGGTAAAACACCCGTCGCAGCTGGGTCTAATGTCCCCGCGTGTCCCACACGTTTGAGTCGCAGAAGTTTGCGTACCCGCGCTACGCAGTCGTGAGATGTCCAGTCATAGGGTTTATTTAAATTCAGAAACCCCTCTAGGGGGAAATTTTGTAAGCTCATATATTATAATTAATCTTTAATCTAATTGGCTTTACCTAGGGCGATCGCCACTGAACCAGTTACAACTAACAGTGCGCCTAATATCCCAATTACAGTTAAATGTTCTGTGGCCATCAGAGTAGGGTAAACTGTTGATAGGGTGGCAACGGCAATTAAGGTAATAATCGGGGCAATAGCTAACACTGCACTAACTCTTGATGCTGGCCAATGTTGTAATGATTCCGCAAAAGCACCATAGGCGATGAGGGTATTTAAACCACAAAACAGTAAAACTAATAATTGGGAACTACTCAAGGTGACAATTTTTCCGGGTTGAGCAAAGGGGGTGAATAATACAGCACATCCACCATATATAATCACCATGATTTGACCAGAGGACAGGGAGTTTAATAGTTGTTTTTGGCATAGGGCGTAAATAGCCCATGCTGCTGCTCCTAGAACTATTAAACCACTACCAAGAATATATCTTCCCTGGACTGTGATTAAAGTCAGTTGCTCATGGAAAAATATCATATATCCAGCAGTGAGGATACTCACCCCTATCCATTGATGCACTGTATAACGCTCTCGGAAAATTACCAAACCACCTAAACTTAATAATAGTGGCGCTAATTGAATCAAAACCTCAGCGTTCCCAGCTGAGGTTAAGGCTAATCCTTGCATAAATAGCAGGTAGTTAAATCCTAAAAATAGGGTGGCGATCGCTAATAATATCCCTGAACTAGAGCGCAATTTTTGCCAATCGGGTAATTTACCCCCCAATCCTAACAATACAGCTAGGACTACAAAGGACAACAAAAAGCGGAACCATATAATAGTATAGACATCTAGAACTTGTAAACTCACAGTCAGGGCGATCGGTAGGATTCCCCATAAGCAGACTGTTAATAACGATAATCCTAAACCTAAACGCCAACGACCGGAACTTTGATGCATAAATTAACTGCTGGGGAGTGTCAAGTTTGTAATATCTCTAACAACTGGGATTCAGTCAACTGAGGAATTCCTAAAGCTTCTGCTTTTGCTAACTTAGAACCCGCATCTTCACCCACCAGCAGATAATCAGTTTTTTTGCTGACTGAATTAGTTATCTTACCCCCGGCTGCTTGAATTAACTCTTTAGCCTCATCTCGTGTTAAAGTTGGTAATGTCCCGGTAATTACGAAGATTTTACCAGCTAATTGGGAATTAACCTGAGTCACTGTTTTTGTTTCTTCCCTGGTCGCTAGTTGTAGTCCTGCGGATTGCAACCGGGTAATTAAAAATTGATTAGCATCAATCCTGAACCATTGATATACAGATTGGGCAATTTCCGCACCAATACCATAAATACCAGCAATCTCCGATTGTTTAGCTGTGGCTAACTTTTCTACGGTGGGGTACTTCTGAGTTAATAATTGGGCATTCACATTACCCACGTGACGAATACCTAAACCATATAGTACCCTAGACCAGGGTTGATTTTTTGATTGGGCGATCGCCTTGATTAATTTCTCTGCGGATTTTTTGCCCATTCTTTCTAATGCACACAAATCACTTTGTGTCAAGTCATATAAATCAGCGACAGAACCCACCAAACCCCTATCCACAAGTTGATAAACTGACCTTTCCCCCAGACCTTTAATATCCAAAGCATCCCGACTTACCCAATGTTCAATTTCCCCTTTGAGAATAGCGGGACAGGAAGCATTAACACAGCGGGTCACCGCTTCACCCGACTCTCTAACCACCGGTTGACCACAAACTGGGCAATGGGTAGGCATAATAAAAGGTTGAGCATCCCCTGGGCGCAGTTCTGGGAGTACCCGCACCACCTCCGGGATGATTTCCCCAGCTTTACGCACAATCACAGTATCCCCAATGCGGATATCTAACTGCATAATGCGATCGCTATTATGTAAAGTAGCGCGGGAAACCGTAGTCCCCGCTAATTCTACAGGGCGCATTTCAGCCAAAGGCGTTAACGCCCCCGTGCGTCCCACATTCACAGAAATATTTTCTACCCTAGTTGGTGCTTCTTCTGCTGGATACTTTAAAGCAATAGCCCACCGGGGGAACTTTTGGGTAAAACCTAGGTGTTCTTGTAACTTAAAAGAATTTAACTTGACTACTACCCCATCAGTCATGTAAGGTAAAGATAGGCGTTCTGTATCCCAATATTGGTAATACCCCCCTACCTCAGTCATAGAACCACAGAGTTTGTGATTGGGATTCACAGGAAAACCCATAGTTGCCAATAGCTCTAAAGCTTCCCATTGGGTATTAGCAATACTTGCATCATCCATCCCGGAAATGTGCAACGTATAAGCAAAAAAATCTAACCGTCGCTGGGCGACAATGCGGGAGTCTAATTGTCTGAGTGTACCAGATGCAGCATTGCGGGGGTTAGCAAATAAACTTTCTCCTGATTTTTCCCTCTCGGCGTTAATTTGTTGAAATACCTCCAAAGGTAAAAACGCCTCCCCCCGGACTTCCACCCGGTTGAAACTTTTGGAACCAGCAAAATGTAACTTTAAGGGAATTGAACGAATTGTCCGCACGTTTTGGGTAATGTCTTCACCCACTACCCCATCACCACGAGTTACACCCCTAACTAAAACCCCATTTTCATAGGTTAAAGCCAAAGCTGAACCATCAATTTTTAATTCTGCAACGTATTCTACCCCATCTATTATATTTGGTGCTTGTCGTCGCCAACGTTGGTCCCATCTTTGCAATTCCTCAAGATTAAAAGCATTCTCCAAACTGTAGAGAGGAATGTGATGACGTACAGAAGTAAAGTGGGTCGCTGGTTTCTCACCCACGCGCTGGGTGGGACTGTCTGGGGTCAGTAATTCAGGATAGTTAGTTTCTAGTTCATACAGTTCTCGATATAGTTGGTCATAGATCGCATCCTCCATAATTGGTGCATCTAGGACATAATAAGCATAACTAGCTTGTTGCAACAACTGGCGTAGTTCTTCTATATGTTTTAGTTCCGAGTTAATCTCTGTCATGGGACTGTAGAAATATCCACTATATAGGATGATTCGGGTATTCTTCCAGGTGACTCGGTTTGCTCAGGCTTAATAGTCACTGTCAGCTACACATAGACCCTTACATTTTATGCCATTGGTGGCAGTCCGATGACAGTGAACACAGAGAACTTTTTCTTTAATGTTGTTTGTATCCGTGCTTGGCTGTAATTTATCTTCTTGGCTGGGTGATTTTACAGTCATAAACCATGAAATATTTTAGGACTGTTTACATTTTATCAATATTTCTGCTTCAGGATTTTTGTGTACCGTCAGCCCAGTGATTAGAATAAGATAGCCTAGCAATGCTTGAAGAAGGGGCATAATGAGTCAGTCAGCAATCATTACCGCATCGCCAGATGTGATGAGTGGTACGCCAGTATTCACAGGGACTCGCGTTCCTGTGCAAACCCTAATGGATTATTTAAAGGCCGGAGAGTCCATTGATGATTTTTTAGAGGGATTTCCCACAGTGAGGCGAGAACAGGTCATTGCTTTTCTCGAAGCCGCTACATTTTACCCCATTGCTGGCAGAAAGCGCGATCGCACTACGTCTTAGAGGATGTTTAAAAAGTATTAAACAGGTAATTTTTATATTAGGGAACACCGGAATACCGGAACACCGGAACACACCGAAGGATTGGGAAGGATTGGGGAACAGGGAACACACCGAACACACAAAAAACAATAAAATCCAGTCCCCTCCCCTCAAGAGGGGAGGGTTAGGGTGGGGTCAAACAATATTTGATACACTAATCATAAGTTTTCCAACATCCTCTTATAAATCCAACTCCGTTTGACTTACCTTAACTTCCTTCTGCTTCTCAGCACTTCTGAGCACTTCATAACTTAAACGGATATTTAATCTTTGTTTGTTCTCCAGAATATCCGCCACCGTCACAATCTGGATTTTATCACAACTATGGCTCATGTATTTATTTTGGTAAAACCCCGCTTCTTTTGCAGTCTTAAGCATCTGAATCGTGGGATTTTGCAGGGTGATAAATATGGCAATACTAGCATTTTGTAGGGTCATTGTTCCCAGTAAATCTCGGATATCTCCTGATTTCACCTTCCCTGATTTGACCTGAAAAATCATTTTCTCACGTTGATCATTACCTTGGAAATAAACAATCCCGTCTACACCTCCATCGCTACCTTTTTTACTGTTAATTACTGCTCTGTTGTTACTGTAAGTTAAGATTGCCCATTTCTCAAACTCTTTGCGGGTGCGATCGTCTGTTTTGTTAGCTAATGCGATCGCGCTTTCTATATCTTTCGGTATCCCATGCAGATTTATGGTTTCTAATACTCCCTTCCCAAAACTATCTTCTAATCTTTTTAAGATTAAGCTAATACTTTGATAGGTGATATCAATCCCTATCCATTGGCGTTCTAGTCTTTGGCTGACTGCTATTGTTGTCCCACATCCACAATAGGCATCTAGTATGATATCATTCTCGTTAGAACTCGCTTTGATGATTCTTTCTAGTAGTGCTTCTGGTTTTTGTGTAGGATAACCTAAACGTTCATTTCTTGGCATTTGTCCACCTGACCTTATATCTGTCCACCAAGAAGGGGGTATTTTACCTTTTGAAAAACTGTTTAAATCATTCTCATCTCTACCTAATGACCTATCTGCATAAATACCCGATTTACCCTCTGAGTATTGTCTTCTTTTAATAAATTCCTCACTGTAAGGTATCCTAATATAATCATCGTTGAATATAAAATTGTGACTTTTTGTATAGCGAAAAATAACGTCATGTTTTCTAGGAAAGTCTTTTTTTGCAGCGCTTGGAGCAATATAACCCCAAATAATCTCATTTCTAAAATCCCCACCCTGAGAACAAAAAACAGCATCTAAAATTAACTTTAAATAATGACTCGCATTAGGATCGCAGTGTAAGTAAAAGCTCCCCCTAGGTTTTAAAACCCGGTGAATCTCCGTGATTCTTAAACTCATACTCACTAAATAAGCAAGTAAACTACCCTTCCCTAAAACATTTTCTAACCCGATAATTAAATCAATACATTGCTGAGTAAATAAACCATGGTAATTATTATAAATTTCCTCTATTCCATGAATAGCGTGGTCGTCCCATTCCCATGTATCCACAAATGCTTGAGCTTGGGCTTTATCTTCTGAGCCAATATTATTATAAATTTGATTATAATTGCGTTTAGAATTAAAAGGCGGGTCAATATAACATAAATCAACAGACTCATCTTTTATATAACGTCTTAAAACCTCTAAATTATCCCCATAATAAAGTTGATTAACCATGATGTTTCTCCAGTTATACTGCTTGGTTTAACCCTGATTAACCCTTTTTATACTTAAATCGTTTTTTGCCATAGTAGAAAATACCTGATATTATCTGACGTTATATTAAAAAATATTAACTAAATACCTGAAAAAACCTGATTATATCCTGGGGAATTAAGTTATAATTCCTACAGGTGCTACTGACTCTAAGTTTTAGAGGATGTTTAATAAGTCATGATTAGTGTATCAACTATTGTTTGACCCCACCCTAACCCTCCGCTTGTAAGGGGAGGGGACTGGATTTTATTGTTTTTTTGTGTGTTCCCCAATCCTTCCATATTCCCTGTTCCCTGTTCCCTGTTCCCTGTTCCCTAATATAAAAATTACCTGTTTAATACTTTCCAAACATCCTCTTATGAATGTTACCGAAATTTTACAATTTGTAGATAATTTAGTCTTTACTGAAACAGAGCAGCATTTAGATGATTTACAAAAAAAGATTATTGAAGAGGTGTTTAAAGGGAGAACTTATAAGCAAATTGCAGAAACCTATGATTACGATGAGGGTTATATTGGTGATGAAAGTCGCAAGTTATTTAAAATCTTATCTCAACACTTGGGAGAAAATATTAATAAGTCTAATTTCTGTTGGACTTTAGAACGAGCTAGAGATTATTCTAATTGTTCTAAAATTCTTAATTACGGAAATATTAATAATCATAATAATTGGTATTCTAATTATGAAAAACCCCATCATCCCCAAAATCAACCACCGCATCAACCTGATAAGACTGAAAAATCTATAAAAACTTATTATGATTTAAAGCTCGCGCCAAAAGTTACCCAGTTCTACGGAAGAGAACAGGAGCTAGAATTATTACAAAACTGGACATTAAATCATCATATTCCCTTAATAGCCATATTGGGACAAAGGGGAATTGGCAAAACTACCTTAGTCAAAAAGTTTATTGATATTAACTTACAGAAATTTGAATTAATTATCTGGAGAAATCTTAAAATATATCCATCTTCCGTGAATGAGTTATCACATCAAGTCATTACAGAATATTTGGGAACCATCACACCTAATTTACCAGATCAATCTTTCATCTACCAATTTTCCCAGTTATGGCGCGAGCAAAAGTGCTTAATTGTATTTGATGATGTGCAAACCCTATTTACTCCTGGGGAATTTGCAGGAAAATATCAACCTCAATATCAAGATTATCAAGGGTTATTTCAGATGTTCACCGAATTTGAACATCAAAGCACGATGATTTTAATTAGTCAAGAACAACCTCCAGATATTCGGTGCATAAATCAGGAATTATCCCCCGGTTCATCTGTCAGTAAATGTTGGGAATTGTCGGGTTTATATAATATAGACTTTCTCCAAAATATGGGTTTAACATCCTATTCGGAACAGGAATTACTACAACTAATCAAACTCTATAACGGTAATTTTATTTATCTGGGAGATATTGCTAGTTTAATCAGCAATTTATTTGCTGGTAGTGTGAGGGAGTTTTTAGGGGAAAATAACCTAGTAATTACTCAAAATATGAATATTTATTTAACTGAGTTATTCCAAAGATTATCAGCTATAGAACAAAAAATAGTCTTAGAAATGAGTAAATCTCAACAACCTGTATCTAGGGAATATTTACGGAAAAATTTATCACTGTCATCTACAGACCTAATCAATGGCTTACAATCATTATCTCAGCGTTATGTAATCCAAAACATAGCAGCGGATACAGCCATGTTTAGTTTAGATTCAGTGTTCCTCGGTTATTTACAGCAATAATATTAGATCCCCGACTTCTTAAAGAAGTCGGGGATCTGAACACACCGAATAAGTCGGGTATCTGACTAATCCACTATGGTAAATTACCTAAACTGCGCCACTGTTTTTATTAAATAAAATGGCGATGGTTTTGAAAATTAAGTTAAAATCATATAGTAAGCTCCAATTTTTTTGATACTGCAAATCTAGGCGAATCACATCTTCAAAACTGCGTACCTTAGACCGTCCATTAACTTGCCATTCTCCCGTCATACCGGGTCGGACATCCAAACGCTGCCATTCTGGCACTTCGTAGCGTTCTACTTCGTCCGGTGTGGGTGGTCTAGTACCTACTAAGCTCATATCTCCCCGGAGGACATTCCAAAATTGCGGTAGTTCATCTAGGCTGGTACGCCGTAAAAACTTACCTACTTTTGTGATTCTCGGGTCGTTATCGTTCTTAAAAAATGCTCCCTCAACTTCGTTCTTAACTTGGGATTTTTTCGCCTCCGCATCTACGCACATGGAGCGAAATTTCCAAATTTTAAACCGTTTCCCCATCCAACCGCAGCGGACTTGACTAAAGAAAATGGGGCCGGGGTCATCCAGTTTAATCGCTAGGACTATGGGTATAAATAAAATTCCTGTAATTACTAAACCCACTGTTGCGCCGATAATATCTATAAATCTTTTCATCCAAGATGCTATTGAAGGATGAGTCTGTGGTAATTGTTCCAGGCGCTGGTTAGGTGTGAGGTTTTCAGCTTCTGTAATTTCCCTGCTAGACTCTATGGGAAAGACTTGATCTAGCCCTGTGAGGTTGAGTACCGCCATTACCTGGGGGGTAATATTCCGCAAGGTTAAACTAATCCCTTTTACCCGGGTCTGTTTGAAGTTACTGACTAAGGCTCCCAATCCACTACTATCCATAAAAGTAGTTTGCTCAAAATCAATAATAATTTCCTTGGGAGGGGTGGTTCCTTGAATTAAATCCTCGCAGGTCTGCTTAAAGCTAACCGCCTCAAGTACGCTTAACCGGGCTGGTATCCGCACTATTACAGTTTCCTGGAAGGAAGTTACTAAAAAGTCTTCCTGTGTGAGTTGGGTAGTCATGAGGCTCCGCACTTTCGTTTCTATCTAAATGTCGGCCGGGGAAAATTGTTTTGTCCTAGCAGGTTACCTAACTTTGTCTGATGTCTGTTGACTCAAGGATTCAGAAGTTAGTTGATGAAGATTAGAGCCGATATTGCCCGCGACGATTCACAATAGAACAAGAAGTAAAGAAAACATACCCGCTTTTGTGCCGACGCAGCGCGATCGCGTTACTCATATCCCATGACTGCTAAAACTACGGTAAAATCTACAGCACGCCTGATGGAGGTCTTTTCTGCTATTCAAGGGGAAGGATTTCATGTTGGGACCCGTCAACTTTTTATTCGCTTTGCTTTATGTGACTTGCGCTGTCACTTCTGCGATAGCGTTCATACTTGGAATGCACCGGCTACTTGTCGCATAGAGCGATCGCCTGGATTGCGCGACTTTGAATTTCACTCTAACCCTGTCCCTCTCACCAGTTTAATGGCATGGGTGGAACGGCAAAATTTACCTTTTCTCCACGATAGCATTAGCCTTACTGGCGGCGAACCCCTGCTTCATGCAGCCTTTTTAAAGGAATTTTTGCCCCCGGTGCGATCTCTTACCCAATTGCCTATATATTTGGAGTCTGGAGGACATCGCCCAGAACAGCTGGCTATGATTTTGCCCTATCTGGACTCTGTGGGTATGGATTTAAAACTGCCTAGTGTCAGCGGTGAAACCTATTGGCTAGAACATACAAACTTTTTACAATTATGCTTTGATGCACAAGTTGAGGTTTTTGTCAAGATAATTATTTCTGAGAATACAGACCCGGCGGAGTTGCAACGTTCCGCGCAATTGGTGGCGGGTGTGAGTCCAGATATTCCCATATTTTTACAACCGGTGACACCTTTGGCGGGTGTTTTAGCACCTACTCCCCAACAGGTTTTATTATGGCAAGCTATGATTAAACCTTTGGTACCCCAGGTTAGGGTTGTACCTCAAACCCACAAGATGTTAAATCAATTGTAGTCTATTTTTTAGCAATTTATGGCAATTTTTCGGGGGACTTTGCCGCCCCCTGTTTTTACGGTCAGCCTTCGTCGCCGCTTCTAGATTTGGCTTTGACTTTATTTGCACTGCGTTTGAGGGCAGATAGTCGGTTTTCGTAGCGAGTCCGTTGGCGTTTACTAGGTGTTGTGTCAATCATGGTTTTTAAGGCGCTACCTAGGCTCTTGTAGGCGTTGGGTAAGCTATAACCAAAACGGGTCGCTAGGGCGATCGCTTTTTCGTCCGCAGCAATTAATTCTCTGATTTGCTTTTCGCCATTATTTTTTTGATATAGTCGCCACCCGGAAACTCCACACAGGGCTAAGGCTAATACTAGCAATAATCCATCCTGTACCCACAATTCACCCACGGCACCGCCTAACCCAATGGCTAATGCTGCCATTTCCCAACCATCTTTGGGAATTGTATCATTTTGAATCCGCGCTACTTCGTGCCAAAACAACAGATTGCGCTGATCCATTGCTAGAGCGTCCCATTTTACCAAGTCAATTTGAATCTCTACTTGGTCTTTACCAATTTCTTCACAGCGGATTAGGGGTGGGTTAACTTCGGTTGTTCCTTCAACGGTGACCCAGCTTTGTAATTCCGGTGGTAGTAAGCCTTTTAAGCGCCGCAGTTCGCCCATTTCTGCTCTAGCAAAGGAGGTTGCATAGGATGTCATAAAATCCAGCCCTAGAAAAATTCAGTATACTTTGGAGTATAGCTATTTCAGTGATGATTGGCTTGCTCACTGGTTAGCTCTGTTAATGTGCATTTTAAACCAGAAACCCCGTTTTTTTGTTAGGATGCAAAAAAACCAGCACACCATACTTGCCAGGCAGTTTGTTGGCAAGTAGGTCGGTGATTGGGTAGAATTGTAACACAATGGACAAAACACCTGAGGTTTAATGTCTGATTATTTCCAAGGAAATTTACCATTACAGTCCGGTTCCCAGATCAAAAGTGCAATCCGGGGACTTAAGGCTGAAACCAAAGAGGTGAGTGAAGATTTGGCGGCGACCATCGCCGCTGCAGCTGAGGAACGTAAGGCGGGTGATATCTTAGTTCTCAGGGTGGCAGATGTCTCTTATCTGGCTGATTACTTTGTGATCATGACCGGTTATTCTCGGGTACAGGTCAGGGCGATCGCCAATGCTATTGAGGCTCAGGTCAAGGCTGATTGGCATAGGCTACCTCTCCACAGTGAGGGTAAGGTTGATGCTAGTTGGGTGCTGCTCGATTACGGTGAAGTGATTGTTCATGTCATGATGCCTACAGAGAGGGAATTTTATAATTTAGAAGCATTCTGGGGTCACGCAGAACACGTTTCTCTGACAAGTTCTCAACAGGGTGGGGGTTAGCTAACATGATTAGGCCTTCGGTTTCTTATTGTCCAGTTCCTATCGAGCAACAACCGCTCAATGAATACGAACAGTTAAAAACATCTTGGCTATTTTGTGATTGTATCTTGAATAGGCGCGATTATATCACAAGGCTGGCGGGGATTTGGAGTTTGTCTTGGTTGGTGGCAGGTCCAGTGGCCGCCGCTAGTTTCCCCCTACATAAACATCTGGGCCATTTTCTCCTCTGTGGTTCGGCTGGTGCTAGTGTGGGGGTGATTCTGGTCCTGGCTCGGTTGTTCTTGGGCTGGCTTTATATTCGCGATCGCCTCTATAATCCCACTGTGTTTTATGAAGAGTCGGGGTGGTATGATGGCCAAACTTGGACTAAGCCCCAAGAGGTAATTATGCGCGATCGCTTAATTGTCTCCTACGAAATTAAGCCTATTCTCCAGCGGTTAACATTTACCGCCGCTGTCTTGGCGGGAATGTTTGCTATTGGTACTATAGTTTGGCAATTCTCATAAATCCTCATATGGTCATTGGTAACTTACCAATGACTAACAATTAAATCATCTCAATCATTACAAAAGGTAATAAATTTTCACCCATGACAATGGGAAAACGCACTCAAGCTATACCTCTGGAAGTCCGTCTCCTCCGGGAAGGAATTGTCGAATCTCGCCATATCGTCCAGGCTGTTGTCTGCGATGACCGGGGACGGGTGCTGTCTGTGGCTGGTAACTCCGAAACTACCGCCTTTGTCCGCTCCGCACTTAAACCTTTTCAAGCACTGGCAGTTACTACTACAGGCACCCTAGAACGCTATAATCTCAGCGATCGCGATTTAGCTATAATTACCAGTTCCCACCAGGGAACCATCCCACAGGTTAGACAGGTCTTTAATGTTCTCTGGCGCGCTGACCTTGACCCCCAGTCTCTCCAATGTCCCCAACCTGAAGGTAAAAATAGCCCCCTAGAATATAACTGCTCTGGTAAACACGCCGGGATGTTAGCTGTTTGTCAACAACGCCATTGGCCTTTACACAACTACTTAGAACGTAAGCACCCCGTACAGCAGCTGGTTTTAGGCAAAGTCGCCGAACTGCTACGTATGCCCGCAGAGGAGTTCCTCAGCGCCCATGATGACTGCGGCGCTCCCACCTATTTAATGCAAATCAGTCAAATGGCCTCCTTATATGCTCTGTTGGCTTCTAGTAGCAATGTCGATATGGAGCGCATTGTCAGGGCTATGACTCATCACCCCGCCATGGTAGCCGGTCCTGGGGAATTTGACACCGAACTCATGGGTTTAGCCCCCGGCGAACTCATCAGTAAGTCCGGAGCCGAAGGAGTCCAATGTATTGGTAGGCTCGGGGAAGGTATGGGGCTAACTATTAAGGTCATGGATGGGGCAAAACGCGCTAAATATGCCGTGGCTATTCACCTACTGCAACAAATGGGTTGGATTAGTCCCAGCGCCGCCCAAAGTCTGAGTGAGCAGTTTATGATTTTGGGTAAATACAAGCGTTTGGAAGTCATTGGAGAATTATCATTTTTATAGTTGACAAACTTCTGGCTTTATGGTTATACTTTAGAAGTCAAGAAGCGACGCGGGATAGAGCAGCCTGGTAGCTCGTCGGGCTCATAACCCGAAGGTCAGTGGTTCAAATCCACTTCCCGCCACCACATCAAACATAAATAAGACCCTGGTAACTTTATTGTTGCCAGGGTTTTGTTTTTGTCCCGCCCATTCCCCAGCCGAAGTTGGATAAATCCCACCGAGGTTTTACACACATACCCCCTAGGTTGGCATAGGGGGGTGTGTTAGCGTAGCCTAACCCACCCATCTACCAAAGGAGTAAAACAGCCCTGCTGGGGAACAGGGATGTTTATCAATTTACCAGCTAGTGCTGACTACACAAAGCGAATGTTATCCCCTCCTGTAAGTCCACTATTTGCCCCGATGCTACCAATAATTACAGAACCATCTATAAAGTCTCCATCAACATCATAGTATATATCACCTGTATCAGTGGCGATACCAAGGCGGACATTGGTTTGATTGTAAGTTGCAATGATAGCTGCTGTATTGTAAAAGATAGTGTTTGCAGTATTACTACTTCCATTTGTACTAATTACAGCCGCTGCACCTGCTGTGACTCCAAAGGTTGCATTATTAAAGCGTAGAATGTCGCCACCTCCCCCAGTAGTAAAATCAGTGATGATATTTCTATTGGCGTTAATTGTAACTCCATCAAAAGCAAAAGTATCAGCACCACCACCACCAGTTAAGGTGTCAACGCCATTTCCACCAATTAATATGTCATCTCCAGTTCCACCGATGATGCTGTCAGCTCCAGTTCCACCCATGATGCTGTCAGCACCTGTACCACCAGTTAATGTGTCATTCCCATCTAAACCTTCAATATAAATCCCATTGCTGTAAGCAGAAGCATTGATGGTGTCAGCACCTGTACCACCAATGACGAAGCGGATACCTGCTCCTTGGGCGTTTCCTGCTAGGGTGATGTTGTTATTACCATCTGCTGTGGTTAATATTTCCACGTTGCTGACCCTAGCAAAGTTCCCATCTACAAGGGTTTGAGTATTAGTGGTGAGTTCAATGGTGTCTGTATCCCCACCACCAGCTATGGTAACAGCAGCGACTAACTGGGCGGTGTCGGTAAATATGAATCCGTCATATCCAGTTCCACCAACTAAGCTATCAGCACCACCACTACCGGTAATGGTGTCGCTTCCAGTTCCACCGTCAATGGTGTCAGCACCTGTACCACCGATGATGCTGTCAGCACCTGTACCACCAATGATGGTGTCAGCAACTGTACCACCAGTTAAGGTGTCATTCCCATCTCCACCATCAATATAAATAGCATTGGTGTAAGTAGAAGCATTGATGATGTCATTACCTGTACCACCAATGACGCTAACGATACCTGCTGCTTGAGCGTTTGTGTTTCCTAGGGTGATGTTGTTATTACCATTGGCTGTGGTTAATATTTCAACGGTGGTTTTATTCGCAAAGTTTGCATCCCCTAGGGTTTGAGCATCAGCGGTGAGTTGAATGGTGTCTGTATCCCCACCACCAGCTACGGTGTCAGCACTGGTGAGGCG
>CAIWDD010000119.1 GCA_903911355.1 uncultured Nodularia sp.
CACTAATTGAATGGAAACGGTTATTCTCATGCCAATCTGCCAGTGGTCCTTCACCCGTCCCCACTCGCTGGGGACACTCATTGAATGGAAACTATTTTTAAAACCACAATAACCGTCGAATTTACCTAGGGTCCCCACTCGCTGGGGACACTAATTGAATGGAAACGTGTATTAGGTCTGCTAGAGTTTCTGTTTGTAAGGTCCCCACTCGCTGGGGACACTAATTGAATGGAAACTGGGTGCGATCGCCCGTCTGGGATTTCCCTATCTGTCAACGTCCCCACTCGCTGGGGACACTAATTGAATGGAAACTAGCTCCTCATTTCTCCTTTTAGAAAAAAGAGAAATGGTCCCCACTCGCTGGGGACACTAATTGAATGGAAACCGGCATTTGACCCCGTCTCCGCAGGCCTGCTGCTGTTGCTTTGACTGGTCCTGCAATCAACGGTTAATCATAAAGTTTAGCTGAATCGAAACCGCCTCTCAGAAATGGGGGGCGTTTTTTGTTTGGGTGAATATTTGACAGTATTTAGAGCAAAATAGTGGGGTGGGTATCCTGATCGCCCTAGTCCACATTATTTGTTGAAACGCCGAAAATCCCAAGGCATTTGAGGACGGCGTTGATTCCAAAAACCTAATTTTTGACTCTTTGCAGATTTCTCGGACTGCAATAAACTATTTTTCAACTCTGGACAATTGCCCAGGAAATGGTGATAAACTACAGCTTGACCTTCTTCGACCATACTGAGGCTAAGATTGCGATCGCCCACAAACACCTCAGATACTAAGCGATTATATTCATCAGTATATAGGGGTTTGAGGCTGACATCTTGCCCAATAGGCAGTAATTGTTTTAATGTTGCAGTTGATCTACTCCCCCAGGGCTTCTGTTTTCGCTCCGGTGCGTCGATACAAGCTAAACGTACAGTAACTGTTTGTTCATGGTTTTTCACCTCAATAGTGTCGCCGTCTATAATTCTCAAGACCCTGGTGGTAGTATGATCGTTGGTAGTTTGATCAGGATTTCCAGGTAATAGTTGACATCCTACTACCGCACCACAAAGAACCATAAAAACCAGAATTTTTTTCAACATTCTTTTGAACTCTCTGTGGGTAGATGACCTTGTTGCTGTCTGAGATAAAATCGGGCGTAGCGTTGGTTAAGTGCTAATAATTCTGTGTGGGTTCCTGATTCAACAATTTTCCCTTGTTCCATCACTAAAATGCGATCGCATCGGCGGACAGTGCTTAAGCGGTGAGCTATAATAAACACCGTGCGATTCGCCATCAGTCTTTCTAATGCTTCTTGTACTAATGCTTCCGACTCAGAATCTAAAGCAGATGTAGCCTCATCTAAAATCAAAATTTGCGGGTTGAGAAATACCGCCCTGGCGATCGCGATTCTTTGGCGTTGTCCACCGGATAAATTTACCCCCCGCTCACCCACCCAAGTATAGTAACTCTCTGGTAACTGACTAATAAACTGGTGAGCGTTGGCAATTTTAGCAGCTGCGGTGACTGCTTCCATGTCAAAATTATCTTGACCGAAAGCAATATTTTGGGCAATAGTTCCGGAAAACATCACAGTTTCTTGGGGAACAATACCAATTTGTCGCCGCAGACTATAAAGCTTAACATCGCGAATATCTACACCATCAACTAAAATCTTACCTGCTTGGGGGTCATAAAACCGGGGTAGGAGATTAACAAAGGTAGTTTTACCAGCACCGGAAGCACCCACTAAGGCGATGGACTCACCCGGTAATGCCAACAAATTGATATCTTTTAATACAGGTTCCCCTGGTTTATAGGTAAAAGACACGTGACAATATTCTACTTGCCCTTTCACCGGCGGTAAAGCGATCGCCTCAGACTTTTCTAATATCGTCGGTTGAATAGCCATCAACTCAAAAACCCGGTCAACGGATGCTTCACCTTGCTTAAATTCGTTGTAGTTATGAGTAGTATGACCAATGGGGTCAATTAACAACGCCGCCGCGGTTAAGTAACTAAAAAACTCTCCCACCGTCAAGTTATTTTGGGCAATTTGCCATGCCCCCACTATTAATAAAAATATGGCACTGACAGCCTCTAAAAAGCCCACTATAGGTATTTGAACTGCTTTAAGGCGGTCGGCGGAGTATTTAGCTTGAAAACTGCGTTCTGCTTCATTTCCAAACCGAGCTATTTCATAATTTTCTGCCGCAAAAGCTTGGACTAACCGGATACCGCTAAATACCTCCGTGAGAATTGCGGATAACCCAGAAACACGATTTTGACTTTTAACAGAGTACTTGCGTAAACGTTCACCAAACCAGCCAATTAAAACTGCCATCAGTGGCGCTACAATCACTGTAGCTAATGTTAGTTGCCAATTCAGGTAAATCATGTAGACGGGTATAGCCACCAGCTGCAAAATACAGGGTATAAAATCGTGAAAGACCTTATTCACAACTTCCCCCACCCGGTCAACATCTTCAGTGAGGCGGTAAGATAAATCACCGGCTTTTGCAGTTTCAAAATAGCTCAAATCCAGTTTTTGCAGATGGGAGTAAACCCGCTTGCGGAGGTCAAAAGCTACCCTTAAAGCCACCTTCGCCATGTACATATCCTGCACAGACTGAAAAAAGCCCCGCACCAAAAAGACTAAAAGCAGCATTCCGGCTAATTGAGCGATCGCTACTATATCACCCTTACCAAAGGGTTCAGCCAATCTACCCGCAAGATTAATTAAGGTTAAAGTCGCCAGTACATAACCGATAATCCCCACAAATCCCTTAGTAATATTTTGCCAATGGGGTTTCAGATAAGGTAATAATTGCCAGTAATGAGAACGAGTTTTCAAGCTGTAAATTCCACAAAAATATTTTTTCTTGTTGAGACATTATGACACTAATCTTGGCCCTAGATTTTGGCGGTACGAAGTTGGCCGCAGCACTGGTAAATATTGGTTCTAGGGAATGGTTACGCCATGAAAGTTGTTTATCTCCAGATGATGGTAATGCTACCACCGACCTAGAAATCATGTACTCCCTGATTGACTCTTTACTACAATCACAAAAACCTGATGCAATTGGTGTGAGTTTTGGCGGCCCCGTAGACGCCACCACGGGGACTGTGCGACTATCTCATCATGTTGCTGGTTGGGAAAATATTCCCCTTCAAGATTTACTACAAGATAAATTTACTGTTCCGGTGAGTGTAGATAATGATGCTAACGTCGCCGCTTTAGGAGAATATCGCTTTGGTGCTGGTATAGGAAACAACAGCTTGTTTTATATCACCATTAGCACTGGTGTAGGTGGTGGTTGGATAATCAACGGCCAACCTTGGCGGGGTATGGGGGGAATGGCGGGTGAAATTGGACACATGGTTATAGATCCTGCTGGTCCTGTGTGTTTGTGTGGAAAGCGCGGATGTGTGGAACGGTTAGCTTCTGGCCCTTATATGGCGCAGAATCTGCGGGAAACTTGGCAAAATCAACCCCACAGAGGCGAAATATTACGGAGGTTGGTAGGTAATAATTTAAATTTAATTACGGGAAAGGTAGTAAGTGCTGCTGCATCCCAAGGTGATGAATTAGCCCAGGAGATTCTATTCAAAGGTGCTTGGGCTTTGGGTGTGGGTATTGGTAACGTGGCGAATTTGATTAACCCCCACTTGTTTATTTTAGGTGGAAGTGTGATTAAATCAGGGGATAATTGGTGGGATGTCGTGCGCCAAACGGCGCGAAAAACAGCTTTACCAGAAATTGATTTGACAATTGTTCCGGCCGCTTTGGGTGATGATGCACCCCTTTGGGGGGCTGTGGCTTTGGCTGAATTAGCATGGTAATTGCTATATAGCATTTACCATGCTCGTGAGGTACAATTTTTTTTAGTTTGAGGGAACAGGGAACAGGGAACAGGGAATAGGGAATTGGTATGTACTTCATGAGCCTGAAAAAGGCTATATTGTAGTCCACAAAACTCACAAAAACCCCTATGGTATTGAGTACAGTTAAGTCCCAATTTATTGATACATCTGGGTAGCTTTGAGCATATGGTAGGTAATAATCAACTGTGTGAGCGCCAGAGGATAACTTTGCAAAGTTTCCCCAGTAGTTCCCGCAACTTTTCCTAGTTCGGGATTAACTTCGCGATCGCACACGTTGAGTAAGTAAGGCATATCTAAACATAAAATATGCTCTAATTTACTTACCTGTTCTAAAGTCGCGTGACCATCAACTTCCAGCACATCCACAGGTTTACCCATATCCCGGTCTAACCCTAAACGGATGGCCGAATCAGAATTACCATCAGTTAAGTTGAGAATTGAGGTAAAATTAGGATGGGGGATTGTCGGTCTTAACACTAAGCGCACATTTAAATGTCCATTGCTATCATCAGCATCATCACCAGCGGGATAAAAACTCACCACTATATCAGACCATTGTCGTTGGGGACGAATAAAACTTTCTGAATCTGGTTCACGCTTTTCTAGTTCTGCCAAAACCTGTTCAGGAGTGTACCCCCGCTTTTGGGTATCGCGTTTAACTTTCCATTGGGCCCGTAGGGGTTCTGGAGGCGCTAAATATACTTTCACGTCGTAGGCTTCACGAGCTACCCGAGTAGAATAACCGAGCAACCCTTCAATAATCACAAACTTCGTAGGCCGGATGTATTGTGGCGGCTCAAATGTACCTGTTTTGTGGCTGTAAACCGGTTTGAGAATGGGCTGTCCGGTGCGCAAGAGGGATAAGTGCTGCTGCATAATATCGAGGTGATTACAGTCAGGATGCAGCGCCGTGATGCCAATTTCTGCACGTTGTTGACGATCATAACGGTGATAATCATCGGTACAGATGACGGTGACATTTTCCGGTCCTAGTACCTGAGCAATTCCTCTGGTCAGTGTTGTTTTACCTGCGGCGCTGTCACCGACAATTCCCAAAATGATTGGACGCCCCATGATTCCCCTCCGGATATGAACAACAAGTACAGTAATAAACGTTTTTAGTTAATTTTTATATTTTAGGAGGTAATTGACCCGTTAACTCAAGTCAAACATCCTGCGTAACATCTCTATACATATGAACTACCCACAGTTGGCTTCGCCTGAACTGCGGGTTTCTACCTCCCTCAATTCGTTTTTTTTTCATCGAGATAACAATTTATCTTCTTTTGTAGGTAGCTGGAAATCAGCATCCAGTAGGATTATCCAAAAAGAATTTTCAGAATATCTATCTACTTTTTATAGAAAACCTGTTTTTTTGGTCGAGTTCATACTATGTTGCTTCTACGGGTGGCGCACCAATTGAGAAAATCAAGCCATATATACAATCTCAAGATGCGCCTAACAAGTAATTGGAAATTACTCAAATCCCCTCCGTACTCTCTGAACGTAGTTCAGATACATTTGAGAGGTTTTCGTAATTTCCCACTATTCATCCCTACAGGGATGAATAGTGTTAGCGTTAAGTTTTTTTAAGTTGAGTTAATTAGGTGTTTTTAGTGCTTAACTGAGTACTCAAAGAAGTGTTGCACATTCGGGGTATGTGATGCTTTTTAGTATATACCAGAGAGGTAAAGCAGTTTTGGGAATCAAGACGGACTAGGGATTATGGTGACGCTGAATATTTCAGATTCCGACAAAATTGATAAGTTTCGGCATCTTCAGTTAAGTTTATGCGATCGCTGGCCGACTATTGAACTATTTGACAATGGTGAGGCGGATATTTTAATTATTCCCTCCCTGAGCATCGACCAGCATGAACTGCATAAAGTAGAAGGCTGTGAGCATTATGAAGAAAGATTACTATTTTGTTTGATGCGGTTGCGAAATCCCCGCACGAGACTAATTTATGTCACTTCCATGCCCTTGCATCCTAGTATTATTGATTACTATTTACAATTATTACCAGGAATCCCATTTTCCCATGCCCGCAATCGCCTGTTACTACTTTCCACTTATGATGCTTCCCTCAGACCTCTAACGGCCAAAATTTTAGAACGTCCCCGGTTGCTAGAGCGGATTCGCCAAGCATTAAGGCTAGAAAAATCCTTTATGACCTGCTACAACTCCACATTTTTAGAGGCAGAATTATCTTTACAATTAAATGTACCATTATATGCAGTCGCCCCAAACCTACAGATCTGGGGGACAAAAAGCGGTAGTCGCCAAATATTTGCAGAAAGTGGAGTCCCATTACCAGACGGTAGCGAAAAGGTATGGAATCACCAAAATTTGGCAGAAGTTGCTAGTGATTTATGGGAACGTCAACCAACACTACAAAGAATAGTCATCAAACTTAATGAAGGAATTTCTGGGGAAGGAAACGCCCTATTAGATTTGCGCCCCATCATGGATGTAGCACCAGGGAAAGTTCCTCGCAGCCAAACAATAGCCACAATTGGCGATCGCTTCTCCACTATGCGCTTTCAGTCCGCAAAAGAAAGTTGGGGGAATTTTCGCGCACGGATTACGGAACTAGGGGCGATCGCCGAAGCATTTATAGAAGGAGAAAATAAGCGATCGCCTAGTGTCCAAGGACGCATCACACCTAGTGGAGAAGTAGAAATTCTCTCCACCCATGACCAAATTCTAGGCGGTCCAGACGGACAGATTTATCTAGGTTGTAAATTTCCCGCTGATTCTAGCTATCGGTTACAATTGCAGGAATTTGGTTTAAAAATCGGCAAAAAACTCGCCGAAAAAGGCGCATTAGAAAGATTTGGCGTAGATTTCATCACCGTTGACCAAGGAAATGGCCAATGGGACATTCAAGCCATTGAAATTAACTTACGTAAGGGTGGTACAACTCACCCCTTTATGACCCTGAAATTATTAACCAACGGACGTTACGACCTAGCCACAGGGTTATTTTACAGTCAGCAAGGGAGACCTAAATACTATATAGCCACCGACAACCTGCAAAAAGACGGATATCGGGGATTACTACCCAACGATTTGATGGACATTATCGCCCATCACCGGCTGCACTTTGATAGCGGTACCGAAACAGGGACGGTTTTTCATCTTATGGGTTGTCTTTCCCAGTTTGGTAAATTGGGATTAACCAGTATTGGCGATTCCCCACAACAAGCAGAAGACATTTATAACAAAGTCGTCAATGTTCTGGATGAAGAAACCCGCCGCGACAATCCGGATCTACCTTTGTTCTCAGATTACACTTTTCCTATAGCCGGGGATGGATATAACTAGGGAATAGGGAGGAATTTTTCACCCATACCCAGTCTTGATACTTTTTTTGTCAGTGTCAACGTGACTGCGAATAAACTCGCCAGCGCCTTACCCCCATGTCTAAAACCAGACGGTTATGGTCGGCGCTGGTATTGCGGTCAAATTTATGCAATATAATCGATGAAAATATGGCTACATCAGGGTTTCAACCATAGTTGTTACCCAATTATCACCAAATCCATCAGCAGTTATTCCAGGTTGGCATAATAGCATACGAAGTTTTAACGACTAACTACCCCGGTGTAACTACACACCCAGAGCCGAACTACAATTACAGTTGCAGCTTATTTAATCAACTTTTTGGAATCATGCGGACTTATTACCATTTTGATCTGTGGGCGATGGTGAGATTTTCGGGGAATTTGGTAGTTCCATCTCATTTTTAGCTAACCAATCTTCAATAAGTTCAGCGGAAACATCAGACATATTCAATCCTTTAAAAAAGCAAATTGTTTTAAACCTGTCTTTGATTTCAGGGGGAAGGTAAACCCGAATCGAAGCTTCTCCTTGTGCCACACTATACTCCAACTAATAAACTTATTAACCAGTTTATTCGTGTAATGGTTCATCAGGGAAAAATATTAACTAGTTGACTAATGCATCAGTTAATTGGTATAGTATCACCTGTACCCCAGGAAAGAGAAGTAAATCTATCCGAAAGATGACACATAACAAAGGCTATAGCATCCAGAAAGTGTCAGCACCAGCAAATGAATATCACAGGCGCAATAGCAAGCAATTAGCTGCAATAAATACCTGTAAGCAAAAGACAGCAGAAAAAATCTGTCAAACAATGTTTCATCGCTAAAGCACAGACTAAAAGCCACAAAAATCAGCAATAGCTTCATAAAACCCGATTTTTAGCCAAAAATTTAGGATCACAAAACTCCAATCAATTATTTATTTCAAAGCTGAGAAATGCTAAAAAATTTCTGGTACGCTTGTGAATTTACCTCAGCCGTTACTAACAAGCCTAAACAAGTTTTGATGTTAAATCAGAGATTTGTTCTCTATCGCAATTCTCAAGGGGAAGTAGTTGTATTAAAAGACCAGTGTTCCCATAGAGGTGCAGCATTATCTCTAGGTTGGCGAGAAGACAACTGTATCCGTTGTCCCTATCATGGATGGAAATTTCAAGCCGATGGGAAATGTGTAGAAATCCCTGCTAATGAAATGGGAACACCAATTCCACCCAGAGCTAATGTCAAGAGCTACCCAGTACAAGAAAAATATGGTTTTGTCTGGATATTCTACGGAGATTTACCAGCAGAATTACGTCCACCCATTCCTCCGTTCCCAGAATATCAAGACCCCAAAATGCATCCAATTTATTTAGAATATGAGATGCAAACTCACTATACCCGTGTCATAGAAAATGCACTTGACCCCGCCCATCTTTATGCGGTTCATGGTAATTCCTTTGGTGCGGGATTGGCAGAAGATACCACAGTAGATGAATATGTCATTAAAGATGAAGATTGGGGCATAAGTACCAAAATTATCTACAGGAATTATACCCAGCCCAAAAATGGCATCTTTAAATCTTTTTTCCGTCCAAAAAAGACACAATTAAATGCCAAAATTAGCTTTTACCTACCCAATATAACTAAAATTGAAAGTGACTTTGGTCGTGGTAAAATTATCAACTATGCTATTCATGTTCCCGTTAATGACCAGAGAACCATTAGTAAACGAATTCAACTGCGTAATTTCTTTACCTATGGTTGGGCAGATAGATTATTTATCAAGTTTCATCATCAAGTTGGTTTAGAAGATAAAATAGTCACAGAGTCACAAATTCCCCAATTAATCCCAGATAATTTAACAACTGAAGTTCATGTTGCTGCTGATGCCATGAACCTGGCTTATCGCCAGATAAGACAAAAATATTTAGCTATGGGATGGGGTTTGAATTATCATCAAAATCAACGGGAATGGTCATTGACAAAATAGATTTGATTTATTTTCACTTGTGAGGCTAATAATTATGAAAAAGTAATTCCCCGTTACGCCAATTACACAACGAAAAAGGAAGTAAAGGCGCTGATGTTGAAAAACTTTTGGTATGCTTGTGAATTTAGTTCTGCAATTACCAATAGGCCAAAGCAAGTTTTGATGTTCAATCAGAGATTTGTTCTTTATCGCAACTCTCAAGGAGAAATAGTAGCTTTAAATGACCAATGTCCCCATCGCGGGGCTGCTTTTTCTCTGGGTTGGATTGAAAAGGATTGTCTCCGGTGTCCCTATCATGGCTGGAAATTTCAAGCTGATGGCCAATGTATTGAAATTCCCTCTAATGCACCTGGTACACCTATACCTAAAAAAGCTCGTGTTCCTCACTATCCAACCCAGGAAAAATATGGTTTTGTCTGGCTATTTTATGGTGATTTACCAGCAACAGAACGCCCTCCTTTACCCACTTTTCCAGAGTACATGGTATCGACTATGCGCCCTGTATATGACGATAGTATAGATAATGCCAACTATGCTCGGCTCATGGAAGCTAATCTTGATTTTACCCATGTAATCGCCGTCCATAAAAAATCTTTTGGGAAGAGAATACCCATCAATACAACTATTAACTATCAAGTTGATAAATATGATTGGGGTGCTGTGGCTAAGGTTAACTATGAATCTTTAGGTAACTCCAAAAGTTTCTTAAACTTTTTACTGGGTGGACGACCGGAACTGAAAACAAAATTGACTTTATATCTACCTAATGTTACTCTGGCAGAAATTAGTGTGGGTCGCGGTAGTAGGTTTGATATCAAGTTTGGCGTTTTAGTGGCTCACCTACCTATTGATGATCATAGGACTCGTGTTAAACGGGTGTTATATCGCAATGTTTTACCATTTCCTTGGCTTGATGGATTTTTTAGAAAGCTTGACCACAAATTAGCACAAGAAGATACAGTAGTGGTTTCAAGTTTAAATTCTCAACCAATACCAAAAATATCAGAGGAAGTTCATGTAGCCGCTGATGCTTTAGATATTACTTTTCGGCGCTTTTTGCAAAGCTTTCAGGCTGACTTTGATGGATTGAGTCAGGATAAGAACTAAAAGATAGGGAACCGCAGATCAGAAGGTTTTATTTTGGGTGCTGAGTTGATGTTGGTTTCAGTTTTGTAGCAATAATGATTTCTGGTAGATAAATACACGCAGGTTGATATAAGTATTTGACTAATACTGGGGAGATAAGTATGAACCATGTACTGGAAAAAATCACTGAGGAACTAGGAATGCGTGGAGTTATTGATAAGTTTTTCAGGCGGATGTTTGATAATACTTGTCAGGCTCTGGAAGCGTTGGATGGTAAGCATCTGTGTGAACAGTCCTGGAATCGTGACCAGGAGGGAGTTTGGAGGGTGGGTGAAAGTAGTCAAGATGCTATTTATATTGACCGGGTTCTGCACAATGGTAATGTGTTGGAAAAGGTAGGGGTGAATTATGTAGCCATAGAAGGTGAGTTACCTCCGGGGATGTCTTTTCAGCAATCGGGCGCTCTAGCTACAGATGTAGCTGATAAAATCACGCGCAGTCAGGCTAACCGCTATTTCGCTACAGGTTCTAGTTTTGTCATCCATCCCCATAACCCCATGGCTCCCACTGCTCATGCTAACTACCGCTATTTTGAGATTTGTCATGGTGACCAACCGGTTTATTGGTGGCTCGGTGGTGGTGCTGATTTAACACCAGCATATCTGTTTGAGGAAGATGCAGTTCATTTTCATCAGGTGCATAAACAGGTTTGTGATCAGTATGATCCTTCTTATTATCCGCGGTTTAAACGGTCATGTGATGAATATTTCCACATACAACATCGCGGTGAACACCGCGGTATTGGGGGAATTTTCTTTGACCATTTAAATAATCAAGATCCGCAAAAATTACTTGACTTTGTGACTGATTGTGCTGATGCTTTTATCCCTGCTTATATGCCAATTTTGGAAAGGCGTAAAGATATGTCTTTTACAAAGCTAAATAAGTATTGGCAACATCTGGTGCGTGGGCGCTATGTAGAGTTTATCTTATCATGCGATCGCGGTGTGCGTTTTGGTTTAGCTAGTGGTATGGTTAACCAACAAAGTGTTTTTAACTGTATGCCTCCTGCTGCTAGTTGGGAATATGATGATCAACCTATTCCCGGTAGCAAAGAAGCTATGTTAAAAGAAGTCTTAAAAAATCCTCGGGAGTGGTTGTAAATCGGTTTTGATGGCTCCCCAGATGATGGAACACAATTTAACATCAAAATTTAATATAGCATTTTCCATGCTCGTGAGGTACATTTTTTTTAGTTTGAGGGAATAGGGAATAGGGAATAGGGAATTGGTGTGTACTTCATGAGCCTGAAAAAGGCTTTATCAAACCAACATATAGCGACTACAGGTAATGAAGAAAGACTTTACTTTTAACAAAACCAGAAAAGATACCTCTTTGAGCAGTGACATAGAAATAGATATGGCATTATCATGTCTTAATGCTTGTAAATATGGACTATTGTGGATAATTATACTTTGCCTTTATTCCAGTATATAAATAATTTATTCAATCAGAAATGACCATGGAAAAGGAACTAGTTACAGGTAATCTCCGCATGGAAGATATCATCAATCTAGATGAATCTAAAGCCATGAATTTGTTTCGCAAGAGATTACAAAGATACAAAACTCTGGTTGCAGAAAAAGGAGATGTAGCCGCCTTTGAAGAAATGATGCAAAAATATCCTGAACAACAAAAGGCGCTGATGGGTACTTTCATTGAGCATAACACCTTAGCGAAAGGTTTCACCCAAGCTGCACCCTTGCTGGGATTAATGGGTTTTGTGATGGATGTGGTAGATATTTCCCAAAATGGTACAGATGCAGCATTAGAAATACAAAGAGTTTGTCCAGTTTTATCCCTGGCGAAAGAGTACGGTTTTGATAGTCCCTGTCGTGTCTTCTGCGAGATGGAACAAGAAGCTACTAGAAGAGCTTTTCCGGGAATCAAGGCGGCAATTTTGAGTAAACAAGCAGAGGGTGACTGTGTTTGTGTATTCAAGTATGAAAGAAGTACAAATAATTTAACGGTGATGAATACAGAGGATAAAAATACTTTTCGTCCGGTGATATCTCTGATCTTATTAATTCCTAGTTTGTGTAGAATCGCTTATAAAATGCTGAAAATTCGTTTTTTTAAGAGGATGAATCCCGATTAATCATCAATAAATAAACTGTGATTAATTACACATTTACTGGGACATAAAACACAAGATTTTTAAGAAAAAACTATAATTTAAAATAAAGTTATGAGTGGTATAGTTACAGACTTAAAACAGATTATTGCCGGAGAAGTTAGTAACAAAGAATCAGACTTAGAAGCAGTTTCTCAAGATTTTGGCAACATTATTAAAAAACAGCCGCAAATTGTCATCCGTCCGCAAGATTCTAGTGATGTT
The DNA here is from genome assembly GCA_903911355.1 of uncultured Nodularia sp. Classification (GTDB taxonomy): domain Bacteria; phylum Cyanobacteriota; class Cyanobacteriia; order Cyanobacteriales; family Nostocaceae; genus Anabaenopsis; species Anabaenopsis arnoldii. The sequence continues at coordinate 12,680 of CAIWDD010000119.1, forward strand.
GCTCAAGCAATTAAATATGCTGCTCAAAAGGGTTTAACAATTTCCTCACGGGGTGCGGGACGTTCTTTAAGTGGTCAATCTTTGAATCAAGGGGGAATCCTCCTAGATATGAGGAATCTCAATCAAATTGATGATTTCCGCCCCGATGAACTCTGGTTCCAAGCTGACCCTGGTGTGACTTGGAAGCAAGTGATTGATACTGCTATACCTGATGGTGTAATTCCCCCTGTCTTGACCAATAACTTTGAAGTGACTTTGGGGGGAACTCTCTGCGCTGCTGGTTTAGGGTTGAGTTCTTTTCGTTATGGTTCTCAAGCTGATAACTGTTTGGCTTTGGAAGTTGTGACGGGGACTGGGGATATTCTTTGGTGTACACCGGAAGACAACAGCGAACTTTTCTATCATGTTCTGTGTGGCTATGGTCAATTTGGTATTATTACTAAAGTTAAAAATCGTCTGAGGAAATATCGCCCTTACACTCGCAGTTATTTTCTTTGCTATGACGATTTAGATAAACTTTTAGATGATGCAGGTGGTTTGGTGGCACAAGGTCGGATAGATGGTTTAGTATCTTTGTTTTCACCCTGCTTGCAAGGAATGAGCAGAAAAGAAAGTCAGATGAAACCATTAATTCAATGGTTTTACAGGATGCAAATTACTGTAGAATTTGATGCTGTCAATCAGGTAAATGATGCAGAATTACTGGCTGATTTAAATTTTTATCGCCATATCCACACTGAAGACTTGACTTTTGAGCAGTTCATTCAACCATTAGGTCAAGTTCCTCATCCTGTCAATACTGCTAATACTTGGATAGATTTACTTTTACCTGGTTCTAGTGCTCGGGAATTTATTGATATTGCTCTGGAGCGTATACCTAATTTCTTGGATTTCCGCACTTTACCTATAGGTTCTTTTTGTCTCAATTCTCGCCATCATAAATTACCCATGTTTCCTTTACCGGATGATGAGTTAATTATCGGTTTGGGAATGTATCCGAGTATTCCCCAAACTCAGGTGGAAGTTGTGTTACAGCAGTTAAATTTACTGACTGATTTGGGCTTCCAAATGGGGGGTAAAAGATATATGGCGACTTGGGCGGAATTTGATTTACCACAATGGCGATCGCAATTTGGTGATTACTGGTTGACCGTCAATGAAATCAAAAGGAAATACGATCCGCTTGGGATTCTTAATCCTGGTTTCTTCAAGTATGAACACCCCGTCGGTGCTATGTAAGGAAATAGAGAATGTTGCGAAATTCTGAAAAGTCCTCTCTACTCCCCCCCAATTTTCGCTGGTTATTGGCCCTGGGTATGACCTCGCTCACAGCTATGGGGGTGGGTATCCTGTCTATCATTCGTCCGCTCAATACTCAAACCCCAGGGGTGACTACCAAAGTTAGTCAACCTGTGATTTCAAAAGTGAATGCGCTGGGAAGATTGCAACCAGCGGGTGAAGTCATGAGAATTTCGGCTCCTACTGATGTTACTGGTGCTAGTCGTGTGGCGCAACTTTTGGTGACTGAAGGTCAGCAAGTGCGCGCTGGAGATGTGATTGCTATTTTGGATAATCGCGATCGCTTACAAGCTAATCTCAAGGAAGCACAGCAACAAGTGCGAGTGATGAAATCACGGTTAGCTCAGGTAAAAGCTGGCGCACAACCAAGTGAAATTTCCGCCAGACAAGCAACTGTGAGTAATCTGCAAGCACAGTTAGATGGTGAAATCCCAACCCAGCAAGCTACCATCGCTCGCTTAGAAGCTCAGTTACAAAATGCACAGATAGAATTTCGCCGTTATGAAAATCTTTACAAACAAGGTGCGATCGCGATTTCCACTCTTGATACTCGCAGATTAACTTTAAAATCCGCCCGGGAAGAATTGAATGGTGCGCAAGCTAATTTAGCCAGAACACAACGCACCCTCACCGCCCAAATTGAAGAAGCTAAGGCGATTTTAGCCCAAACAGCAGAGATACCTCCTACAGATGTGGACATAGCACAAACAGAAGTAGATCGGGCGATCGCCACTGTGGAAAAAATGCAAGTAGAACTAGATTCAGCATATATTCGCGCCCCACAAGCGGGTCAAATTCTCCAGGTTCAAGCTCATCCGGGTGAAACCATCGGTGAGGGGGGAATTGTGGAACTTGGTCGAACTAATCAAATGTATGCGATCGCTGAGATATATGAAAGTGATATCGGTAACATTCGCTCTGGTCAAATTGCGACTATTACTAGTCCTAGTAATGCTTTTGAGGGTGAATTAAGGGGAACAGTCGATAGTATTGGCTTCCAAGTGGCGAAGAAAGATGTGTTAGACAGTGACCCCACAGCAGCTACGGATGCTAGGGTAATTGAGGCTAAAATTCGTTTAGATGCAGCATCTAGTCAGCAGGTAGCTAATTTTACTAATCTCCAAGTAAATGTAGAAATATTTACCAGTTATAATCTCAGTAAGTTAATTAGGTGAAAGTAATAAACATACTGGGTGTTGCTCTAGTTTTTTTATCCTTTTTTTTCCTTAAATCTTAAATATTTATGTTTAAACGGAGAATCCCTTTGGCTTGGCGACAATTAATGAAGCAAAAGGGGCGGTTTTTAGTCGCTATTTGTGGTATTACTTTCGCTGATTTTTTGATGTTGATGCAGTTGGGCTTTCAGTCGGCTTTATATGATAGTAATACCAGATTTCATGAAGTTTTACAAGGGGATTTAGTCTTGGTTAGTCGCCAAGGGCAAAATTTAGGGCTTCTGAGTAGTTTTCCTCGTCGCCGTTTGTTTCAAGCTGCTAATTTGTCGGAGGTTGAGTCAGTTAATCCTGTCTATGCTCGTTTAGGTGTGTGGAAGAGTCCCCAAACTAAGTTAGATGAGTCAATTTTAGTGATTGGTTTTAATCCGGAAAAACCAGCTTTTAATTTACCGGAAGTCAATCAACAATTGGCTAGGATTAAATATCCTCATACTCTATTATTTGACCGCAATTCTAGCGGAAAATATGAACAAGCGATCGGCCAAATATCTCAAGGTCAACCCGTCATCACAGAATTACAAGGGCGTAGGGTGCAAATTCAGGGTTTGTATGAGGTGGGCGCTTCTTTTGTAGCCAATGGTAGTGTCATCACCAGTGACCAGAACTACTTGCGGATTTTTCCCGGACAGAAACCAGGTCAAGTTAACTTAGGTTTAATCAACCTCAGACCTGGTAGCAATGCTGATTTAGTCGCCAAAGCTTTAGAGTCTTACCTGAGTGATGATGTCCGAGTTTTCACCCATGAAGAATTTATTGATTTTGAAAAGCAATATTGGCGAGAAAATGGGGCCATTGGTTTTATTTTTTCCCTGGGTGTTACCATTGGCTTTTTAGTGGGTGTGATTATTGTTTATCAAATTATTTATAGTGATGTTATGGATCACTTGCCGGAATATGCCACACTTAAGGCTATGGGTTATCGCAATGTATATTTAATGTTTGTTGTTATTCAGGAAACATTAATATTAGCTATATCCGGTTTTATTCCCGGTGGTTTAGTATCGTTTTTTATGTATAATTTTACCCGGAATATTACTAAATTACCATTATTTATGACCCCTGATCGACTCATTTTTGTACTGTTATTAACAGTGATCATGTGTTTAATCTCCGGTGCGATCGCCATGGGTAAATTAAACTCAGCAGATCCAGCCGATATTTTTTAAACAAGAATCAATCTATAATTATAAAACTATTCAGGCACTATTGGCATACCATCTTTTAGATTCAAAACGCCTGAAGTAACAATTTTATCTTCTGGTTTTAATCCGGCCAAAACTTGGTAATGATCATCTCTAATACTACCTAATTGCACCCGTCTTTGGCGAGCTATAAGTTGAGATATCCCTTGTGGTGATTCCTCTGTTGTCATCACATAGACAAAAGTTTCCCCACCTACGCGAAACACTGATTTGGTAGGGATTAATACCCCAGAACGCTGATTCCAAATCACTCTCGCCTGTACTAATTGATCAGGTCGTAACTGACCTTCCGAATTATTAAAAAGTGCTTTAACCAAAACTTCTCGCCCCTCATTTTTAGCATCAGGAGTAATTGCAGATATTTTACTACTACTTATCACCTCAGCTTGTGGATTCAAGATTTCCACGGCCATTCCCTGACGTAATTGGGTGCTTTGTTCCACTGGGACAAAAATATGCAGTTCTAAGGGTTGATTCTGAGAAACAGTAACTAGTGGTGTAGAAGTATTGACTAAATCACCTACTCTCACAGAAATATTACCAACTGTACCGCTAAAAGGTGCTGTAATTGTATAACTCTGGGGGTGGAGTCGTTGGTTGCGAATCTGGGACTGGGTTTGTTGCAAGGTTTTTTCAGCTTGTGAGATAGTCAGTTGCTCTGTTTGAATCTGAGCATTAATCGCCCCAAGATCAGCCTTAGTTGTAGCCACCCGATTAGCATACTGATTTCGCGCACGTCGAGATATAGCTCCCTGGGTTGCTAGGTAAGCATACTTTTGATAGTCCTCTTCGTGCAATTGTAAATCAGCAACTTGAGATTGGCGTGCTGCTTCCAGAGACTCAAGTTTAGCACGGGCATTTTCCCGTTGTAACACAGCAGCTTGATAAGTAGCATTAAGCTCAATTGTTACTGGTCTAGAATCTACTTGGATAATTGCCGTTCTGGCTGTAACTTGATCCCCTGGTTTGAGAAATATTTGGGTAACTTGTCCGGGAATTTTCGACTTGATCTCTACCGAACGCCCAGACTTTAAGCTAGCAACAAAATTTGAACTTTCATCGACTATACCAGAGCGTACTGTTAACACCTTGACTCTGACGCCGGGAGTTTTAATATTAGTAGGTACTGCTTGATGTGTAGGAGTCAACACCCGCCAAAATATAGCGCTCCCACCTGCAATAATTAGTATAGAAGCTAACAATAATCCCTGCCATCTTCTCTCTGGGAACCCTGGCTGATATGACTTTGGCGAATGATTATCTCCAAAATTATTTGGCGGCTCAGGCAATGTCATGGCTAACTAAATATAAATAACTCAATAGTAAGTCATGATTCGATATTTTGCCATCATAACCATTCATTTAGTATCATACTTAATTAAAAATTTTGTGTAATGTATCTCAATATAATCTTGAATTAATTATCTCTAAATCTATCCCCGGTTCAATAATTAACAAGATTATTAAGCCCTCCCCTAGTTCAGGAGAGGGTGGGGGTGAGGGTTGATAAATCCTCAGAAAAACAGATTAATATTCCCTTGTATCTGTGTTCTTACCAATGAGGAATTATAAATTACTCATCCCCTTGGCAAATAGCCCAGAAATAAAAGGTAAGATATCCCGGCGTTTGGCGTTAGCTTTACCTTCAGTAAATACAACTAAGATGTAGGGAAGCTGTTCTGATAACTCAATATAAGCTGCGTCATGACGAACTTGACTGGTCCAACCGGCTTTTGACCAGATTTGAGTATTTTGGGGAAGTCCACCCCCCAAAAAACCTGTTACCTGATCCTCTTCTACATCGGTGGGTAAATGATTGGGGTTAAGACTACGTTTGAGCAAATTCATCATGGCTTGCGATCGCTTACTAGACACTGCCACGCCGCCCACAATACTATGAATTAGCCTGGCCACCGCATTAGTGGTCACCATATTGCGATTATCGAGGATCTCCCCATAAAATGCTCGTTCTCTACCATAGGGACCATCACCCCAAGTTTTTTGACAAATATTAATTGTCTCCAACTCTTCCCAACCCAAAGACTGGTAATAGCGGTTAATAATATGACGTTGATATTTCCAAGTTTCAAACGGTCCAGTTGGTAACTCTGGTCCGGAAGTAGTACCACTGAGGATATCTACAATTAAGCTAGTAGCATCATTGCTAGAGTCCACAATCATATCACTTAAGGCGCGTTCCAACTCCTGACAGGGTGGGGTCATACCTTTTTCCAGCCATTCGTGGACAGCGACTAAATAAAACAATTTGACCACGCTAGCGGGATAAATTCGCTCAACCCCCCTATAAGTAAAACCACGAGCTGTATGGCTCCAAAAAGCATCAGGAGTCAAAGCACCACCAGTATTTACTGGTACTGGAGGATCATAAACAATCCAAGTTATAGCCACTTGGTTACGGGCTAAAGTGGGAAATGTTGCCCAAGTTGCCTCTAAAATATCATTACCAAGATTTTCGAGTTGTTCGTCTTTTCTAAAGAAAATCATTGCAGAATGCTCTCTAATTCAGAATCCCCAATCCTCAAGACATCGGCTCAAGAATACCAGTGTATTGCTAATTTGAATTTATATGATTCTCCTGAATGTACAACCCTGAGCACTCAAGCAGCTTCAGGGCGACATTTGCGGAGCACATTAAATCATCAGTTCTCAGCATTTGAGGTGTATTTATGTGAAGATGACTATCCAGGGTGGGTATCTTTTGCCGACTTGGATATATTACAACCTGCTACCACATTTTATCAGGCCAAATCATTTTCTCAGTCTGAGATTACAAAATTACTCCCTAATGTGATTAGTTTTACCCAAAAAGCCATGGAACAGTCTAATTATTATCTGTGGGGTGGTACAGTCGGTCCGAATTACGACTGTTCCGGGTTAATGCAGGCGGCGTTTTTGTCGGTAGGGATTTGGTTACCCAGAGATGCTTATCAACAGGAAGCTTTTACCCAGAAAATTAATCTAAATGAATTACAACCAGGGGATTTAGTTTTTTTCGGTACTGTCAAAAAAGCCACTCATGTAGGGCTATATTTAGGCGATAATTATTACATTCATAGTTCGGGAAAGGACCAGGGACGCAATGGTATTGGCATTGATATTCTCTCGGAACAGGGGGATAGGGTAAGTCAGTCATATTATCACCAGCTGCGGGGTGCAGGTCGGGTGATTCAGAGTTATCAACCACACAGAAACTAAGGACGTTAATATGAGGAGTGGGTTAATTTCCCAGGGTTTAAATCGGGAAAATGGTTCAAGTGGGGTAGTTGTCCCCGATGTTTCGGTGGTAGTACCAGTGCGGGATGAGGTGGAAAGTTTACCACTTTTGCTCGCAGCGATCGCTACTAGTGTCAGCGCCAGTAATTTCAGTTATGAAATCATTTGCGTGGATGATGGTTCTACAGACGGATCGGCGGAATTTCTCAAGTCACAAGCCTTAATACGTAGTGATTTAAAGTCTGTCTTATTGCGGCGTAATTACGGGCAAAGTGCAGCAATGGCCGCTGGGTTTAATTATGCGATCGGTAAAGTGATTGTCACATTGGATGCTGATTTGCAAAATGATCCGGCGGATATCCCCTTATTATTAGCTAAATTGGCAGAAGGCTATGATTTAGTGAGCGGTTGGCGACATCAACGCCAAGATGCTTTAGTTTCCCGCCTAATTCCTTCTCAAGTTGCTAATTGGCTAATTAGCAAGGTGACGGAAGTCAAGTTACATGATTATGGTTGTTCCCTCAAGGCTTATCGGTCGGAAGTTGTAGCTGATATGAATCTCTACGGGGAACTGCACCGATTTTTACCGGCTTTGGCTTACATTGAGGGGGCGCGAATTACTGAAATTCCCGTAGGTCATCATGCGCGGCGTTTTGGTCGCAGTAAGTATGGTATTTGGCGAACCTTTCGCGTCATGATGGATTTGTTAACTATTTACTTCATGAAGAAGTTTCTCACCCGTCCCATGCACGTTTTTGGGTTACTGGGATTGGGATCTATAGTTACAGGTATGCTGCTGGGTATTTACTTGAGTTTTATTAAATTGGCTTTAGGGGAGTCAATTGGTAGTCGCCCTTTGTTAATTTTGGCGGTGCTGCTTTTAGTGACTGGGATGCAGTTGTTTTGCTTTGGTCTGTTGGCTGAGTTATTGATGCGTACTTACCATGAATCCCAAGGTCGTCCCATCTATCGGGTGCGGGAAGTAGTAGCCAAAAATGTTAAGTAACGTAACAATATGAGAAATAATCTAACAATAAACTGACATTTATTTTGAAAGTTCTTCAGACCTTAGACAGCCAACTCAGACGTAACCTGGTGATTTTGTTTACCGCAGGTTTATTATTCTGGTCTAGCCTTGCCTCATTATTACCCACTTTGCCCCTATATATCGAAGATATTGGCGCTACCAGTCAAGAGATTGGCATTGTTATGGGCAGTTTTGCCATCGGGATGCTACTATTTCGCCCTTGGTGTAGCAGTTTAGCAGACCGTCGGGGTCGTAAGATTGTCTTGCTCATTGGGATGTCAGCAGTGGCTATTGCACCTCTGGGTTATGTGTTAGCAAAGTCAATTATCCCATTAATGGTGTTACGCGCCTTTCACGGTATCAGTATTGCGGCTTTTGGTACTGCTTATGTAGCATTGGTGGGAGATTTAGCCCCTCCCGAAAATCGCGGTGAGGTGATTGGCTACATGAGTTTAGTCAATCCCCTTGGTGTGGCTATTGGGCCAGCTATGGGGGGATATTTACAAGCTGCTGCTGGTTATACTCCCTTATTTCTGTTGTCCGCGGCTTTGGGTTTTGCGGGAATGTTATGTATTGTCCCCCTGGGGAATCCATCTGTGGCTCACCAGCTGGACAATAACCCTGAAAATAATCTATTCTGGCGATTATTATGGGCTCCTCGTGTGCGTGTTCCGGCAATAGTCATGCTGTTGATTGGTATGGTTTTAGGAACTTTACATACTTTTGTGCCTTTATTTATCAAATCCACTAATGTAGATTTGAACCCAGGACTATTTTACACAGTAGCGGCGATCGCCAGTTTTCATGTCAGGCTATTTATTGGCCGTGCTTCTGATAAATATGGACGGGGTTTATTTATCACCCTGAGCTTAATTGCCTTCACCTTAGCTATGGTTGGTATATGGCGAGCTAACAGCGCCCCTATTTTCTTAGTCTCAGCATTTGTCGAAGGTGCTGCTTCGGGAACTGTAATTCCCATGATGGCGGCGATGATGACAGACCGCGCCCAACCCCACGAACGCGGGCGAATCTTTGGGGTATCTTTAGTAGGATTAGATATTGGTATTGGGGTCGCGGGTCCGGTTCTCGGTGCGATTGCTGAACAAGTAGGTTACCGCCAGATGTTTGGTTATGGTGCTGCTTTGACTTTTCTAGCCATGATTATATTTGTCACCCAGTCCAGTCATAACCTGAATAATTCTCTCCGCTTTGCCTTGGGGCGTGGTGAAGATAGTTACGCATTAGATAGATAATTCTAAGTATACAAAAAGCAGAAGCGACTTTTAAAAGTTACTTCCGCCTTTCTCAACGGGCGAGGAGGGATTCGAACCCCCGACACCGTGGTCCGTAGCCACGTGCTCTAGTCCACTGAGCTACACACCCTTACAACAAAATAATCTTAACACTACTATTAAAATAATGCAAGGCCATTTTTTATTTAATTCTGCCGAACTAACACACCTGAATCATGAGGGGTAAGCACAGATGGTGAATGTGTCTGCTAAAGTTGAGTAAGTACATGGCTCAAGTCTCAAATAAATCCTTATGCCTCCTCGTTGGCCTCGCAAACCCGACCGCAAAGATCCAGATTTCCGCAAGTTAGATGACCGGATGAATTTTGCTGTCCATGTAGCATTGACTACGGCTGTTAACTCCGGTTTATGGTTTGTCCACAACTTAAAATCTGCCACCTGGGAATGGCTACCCTGGTTAACCGCAGGTTGGATATTAGTATTGTTGGTGCATCTGATTTATATTAGTGCGATCGCCAACTATAGCGAAACTCCACCCAAATCTACCTGAAGATTGATTATTGCGGCTAGGGGATTGTAACCTGTGGTGGTAGATCCCAATACATAATTGTGCGATCATGCGAGAAACCCTGACATTTAACGCTCTTTGTTGATATAAGGTGATTTTTATGGCTACAACCAACACCGCTGAAATACTGGAAGCCCTAGCTGCTGAAATTGGCGAAGCGGTATATATAGATATTGCCAAATGGCATCTTTATTTATCTGATGCCAAACTACATACTGTAGTTGCTGAAAAAATGTACCCGTTAATTACTTCCCATACTGTCAATGAAGACAGAGTTATAGCGATCTTAACATCTATCCCGGTCAAAATTGGCGGTGGGAGGAAAGAATTACCTTTAAATGATCTCCTCCCACTACAATGTCAAGTAAACTTGGTAGATATTTTAGAGAAATATCAACGCCAGATTTAAGTTCTGCTCAGTTGAGGTGAGGCGGTATATCTTCCCCAACAAAAGGATGAGGGGTATTTTCCATTGTACCTTCAAATTTATTGAGGTCATGAATATGTTTTTACAACTCAAAGATTCAGGTGATCTTATTAAAGTCCTTGATTTTCAGGAATTAATTGATCCTAATAGTCGGGTCATCCGCGCCCAAGACCAATTAGGTCAAGAAGAACAAGAACCGGAAACCTATCAAAAACAGAATCTTGTATTTCCCTCTGGTGAAAGCCTACCGCTTTGTTGGGTTGATCCCAATTATCGACATCCTCAACTTTGCACCTCTGCTCACTAACTCTAATTACTGGAAGAAACCGCTGGTTCTCCCACATCCTTAGTCTGTGAATTGGGTAAAAATGCCCTAGTAATCCAGTAGGTGACTATATGAGACAATAAACCCAGCGGTCCAGCAAACAAACATAAAAGCAGAGAATGAATTGTCCAGATACCTGTTTTCTGACCCTCTAAATATATCCAACGACCCACAAATAAATCCATCACCAGGAAATGAATCCATCCTGTTGCAGCTGCTGTTTCATCAGTGAAAAATCGCGCAATATCTGCTAACTGGGGATTAGATAAAGCCGCGGCATTTTCTGGGGTAATACTATTGACAAACAGATACAAATATGCACTAGCTAAAACTACAAAAGGTAGATATGATGCCATTACCCACCGTGTAAACTTCCAGTTAGGTAAGAAAGTCATTAACAACCAAAAGGGTAAAACGAAAATATTGGCAATGTCAAATAGTTGAGAGATATTCATACAATTTGGGGTGATTATAAAGCTACTAATTGAGATGCTATTTCCGCAGGTTTCAAATCACGACCAATGAAAACTAAACTGGTTTGTTTAGGTTCTTGGACTTTCCAGGGGCGATCGTAGAATTTGTCAAACCGCGTTCCTACACCTTGCATTACTAAGCGCATAGATTTATTCGGTACGGAGACAAAGCCTTTAATCCGATAGATTTCTTGTTGATGTGCTAGTTGTTGCAGTTGCTGTTGTAGCTTGTCCGGGTCAAAGCTCCGGTCTAATACTACGTGAGTTGAGGTAATTTCTTCGTCGTGTTCGTGGTCTTCCTCCGTGTCGTGATGACTGGGACGACTATCTAAATTATCTTCAACTGCGGCTTGAAATCCCAGTAAGATGGAAGCATCCACTTGACCGCGATCGCTTTCCACAATCTTCACCACTCTGGGTAACTCTTGCTTAATTAGTTCCTCAACTTCCAGCTTTGTCTCCAGATCCACTAAATCAGTTTTATTCAACACCACCAAATCTGCACAGGCCAATTGGTCTTCAAATAGTTCTTGTAAGGGTGTTTCATGTTCTAGGCTATCATCTGCTTGGCGTTGAGCAGCTATAGCCTCTGGGTCGCTAGCAAATGTACCTGATGCTACCGCCGCACAGTCTACCACAGTAATTACCGCATCCACTGTAGCAGCGGCGCGAATTTCTTGCCAGCGAAAGGCTTTAACTAAAGGTTTCGGTAAAGCTAAACCAGAAGTTTCAATCAAAATACAGTCAATGCTATCTCGTCGCTTAATTAACTGCTGCATCGTGGGATAAAACTCTTCTTGCACAGTACAGCATAAGCAGCCGTTAGTTAACTCAAAGATATTACTCCCCTGTTCCCCATCTTCAGGGCAAATCTCACAGGATTTTAACAACTCACCATCAATACCCAGTTCCCCAAACTCATTGACTAACACCGCAATACGGCGACCTTGGTTGTTTTGTAGTAGGTGGCGAATTAGGCTAGTCTTACCACTGCCTAAAAAACCTGTAATCACTGTTACTGGTATTTTACCGGACATTATATACTACCTTTACTCCCTACGCGACAAAAATTATATACTCATGATAAACTGGAACTTAGACTAAATTTTTACATAGTTGACATTACTTCGAGTATTTCATGTGTAATTATACTATCAAAATCACCAGGGCTGTTATTCGGCATATCCTCAAGTTACATAATTATTTTGAGGATATAGCAAGAGTCTTGACAGACCTGAGTCAGGGAAACCTGGGAGATACAAAAAAATTACGGGGATACAGATACAGAACAGGTGATTTATGGCGCACTAAAAGAGGTGATATTAGAGTTATTTGGAGGAGATATATTGAAAATAATCATGAAATTATTTTAGTAATCGCAGCGGGGTTAAGACGTGATATTTATCAAAATATTTATAAAAAAATCCGCCGCGATGTAAATACAGAAGGTGCAATCACACCAGCTGAGTTACTGGGAATTGAAGAAACACGTTTAGAGCATCTCCCCACTTACCAATTTGATCATAAACGAGTTACTTCCTGGTATCAGTTTGTTTATGGTGGTTACTTGTATTCACCTCTTCTTACTCCTGAGCAACAAGCAATTTCTCATAGATTAATAACCGCTCAACCACCAAATCATACTCCAATTAATAGCTTTTTATTACAGAGCGCACCAGGTACAGGTAAAACGGTATGTGCTGCTTTAATAGCTTGTCAATTATTCAAAACAGCAGGTTGGAATGTTGCCTTAATTGTTCCCGAAGCTTTACGCTCTGATCTGGAAAAATTTACTGAGATAAAATCAATTTTACAGGAGCAAGAGTCAAATTCACAAGACCAAAGGCCAAATTTTTTCCTAGGTACTTTTAAAGAGTGGTTACAGCACGCGGAACCAAACATATATGCTCAGATTGCCACGGATGAAGAAGAGTTAACTGCTTTTCACTCTGACAACATCAAATATCGCGATTTGGTGTTATTTAGGGCGTTTGTACTCAACGAACATAATTTAGGCGACCTAAACAATAATAGAACTTACATAGAAAATACAGCGGTAATCCAACAACTAAGAAGAGTTAATATAAACGACTGGAAACAAAGACTAGGAGATAAAAAAAATTGGCTAGAGGGGTTACAACAAATTACAGAAACTATTCCTCCACCAGAAGGGATTAGAACGCTGTTGATATTTGATGAAGCTCAAGATTATTTGATAGCTGAAATTGAAGCTATCAAACAAATGTTGTTAAGATGGCATCAACATAACCATTCTCATGTCCTCTGGCTGTTAGGAGATATGAATCAAAGGATTAAACCCACTGGGTTTGATTGGGGACAATTAAAACTGAATACAACACATTCTCTGACATATAATTATCGCAATACCCAGCGTATTTTAGAATTTGCGAATATTTTTCACTCTTTTGCACAAGCAGCTAACTTACAAAACCAAGGAAGATGGTTACCTGATCCCAGTGATCCTAAAAACTGTTTTGAAGAGGGTGAACCCGTAAGGATTTTAGAGTGCAACTCACCAGAAGAATTATCACAAGTTCTCTCTGGACTGAGTAAGAGGGTAAGATACACATCAAATCAAGATGATCGAGATAATCGCTCTGTTCTGCAAGAGCTTTCTAGCCGTGTCAAGTTAATCCATCAAGATATTGCTCATATTCCTCCAGAAGATCAGAATTTACCGGGAATAGATTACCTGAAGGTTACGGAAGCTAAAGGGAGGGAGTTTGACGCTTGTGTGGCTTTTTCCGTATTCCAGGGACAAGGAAAACTATCAATGGAAGAAGCAAGTAATTTATATACAATTTTTACTAGACCTCGTTATAGATTACTAATCATTACCACAACTGATGAAATTAAGCGCATTGGTAGAAACCATTTTAATCAATGTCAGTTTTTCAATTTTTCTAATGCTGATCAACCATTAGCATGGATTACAGAGTTTGCTAATGGAGAACAGGTATTTCAAGATCCAGATAGAATATCTAACCTCATTTATGAACGTTTACGCAGTCAGCCTTTGAGAATTTACTGGGATACCTATGCGGCTTTGAGAGCAGCCAGGCTTGACAATCAAACAGTATTAGAAATTGAGCAGAAAGCTATAGAATTTTTAAGATCACCTAAAAAGGATGAATCTCAAAAGGATGAATCTCAAAAGGATGAAATTATTCTGCAAGAATTAACAGAATTAAGAGAATTAGAACAACAGCAACCTAGTACTTTTTGGAGTCCCATTGATATCGTTCCCCTGAAATGCCTATTATTAAGGGCTTTAGGTAGATACTGGGATGCAGTAGAAGAAATATCCCAATTACAGGAAAGCAACCCGGAAGAATATCGGTCTGTAGTAGAGCGCATTGCAAATGAACTTGAGCAACAAGGACTGATATATGAAGGGGCTAGAGTGAGAATGAGGATTGGTGAAGATATTCCTCAAGATTATCCATTCCGAGATATAATTGCCCATCAACATGGTTCCATTGTATCTGTCCTGTGCCAAGCTGCTATAAACCAAATTTATCAAGGAGAAACCAATGACTAATGATCAAAACCGGACAGATTTAGAAGTTGCTAAAGACCTTGAAAAACTCACGGAGGTAATTAAGAATTCTCTAGACAGAGCCGACGGAATTCTTGAACAAGCCCAAGAAGTTGAGGAAATAAGAATTGTAATTGCTGAAGTTCGCACTAGCCGTGATCAACTTATAGAATCTCAAAGGGAAGCCGGAGAAATTGGATATCAACTATCTCAGAGATTAGAAGATTTACAAACTCTTGAAACAAATATTCGACAACTTGACGCTCAAGTATCCCGGAATTTAGAAGCTGTAGAAAGTTTTAGTAATCTTCTCGATGAATTAACGCAAGCAAAAAGAGAACTAGAGGAAATTGGTGTTACCAGTCTTGTGGAACAAGCAAGATTAATTTTGGAAGATGTAAATAATGTCAGAGCAGAATCCCAGAAAATTTTACTAACAACACAAAATTATTTAGAGCAATCTCAACAAATTAAGGAAGAAAATCTGGCAATATCTACTGCTAATGCTACAACTATTAATGAGTCTATCTCACAAATTGATACATATAATCAAAATATTGAGGCTCAAGTATCCCAGAACTTAGAAAATTTACAAAGTTTTAGCAATATTCTCAAGGAATTAAGGGAAGCAAGAAGAGAACTGGAGGAAATTGGTGTTACCAGTCTTGTAGAACAAGCAATATTAATTTTGGAGGATGTAAATAATGTCAGAGCAGAATCCCACAAGATTTTAGTAACAACACAAAATTATTTAGAGCAATCTCAACAAATTAAGGAAGAAAATCTGGCAATATCTACTGCTAATGCTACAACTATTAATGAGTCCATCTCACAGATTGATAGATATTATCAAAATATTGAAGTTCAAGTATCCCAGAAATTACATAGTTTACAAACTCTTGACACCAATATTAGACAACTTGGAGAGCAAGTATCCCAGAACTTAGAATATTTACAAGGTTTTAGCAATATTCTACATGAATTAAGGGAAGCAAAAAGAGAACTGGAGGAAATTGGTGTTACCAGAAGTCTTATGGAAGAAGCAAGATTAATTTTGCAGGATGCAAATCATGCAAGAGCAGAATCTCAAAAAATTATGCAAGAAAATCAGGCAATATATGCTGCTATTGACAGATATAATGAAAATATTGACAATGCCAAAGGTATTTTAACACAACTTGAGTCTATTAAGAGTGAAATAGACGGTATAGGAGGTTTAGAAGAAGTTAGAAACCTACTGCAACAGGTAGATAATACCCGCGTAGATTTGAGGAATTCAAACGATCAATTGTCATTGTTACAAGGGGAAATAAGCCAGATGCAATATTTGGAGAACTATTTACAAGATTTTGGCAGGGTTCGTAATCATAAAGAACTTAGGCAGTTTTTAAGACAGGAGTTAGGATTTATAGGACTGATAGTTTACGTACTTCACTTACTAACTCGTAACAGAAAAAGATAGATGGTAAATATCAGGTTTTGGGGGTAATTTCCCTCTGGTTGTCTTCATATACATTCCCTCTGGTTGTCTTCATATACAGAAAACAATCATAGGGACACTACCCCCATATATAGTCACTCAAACTCCCAAAAATTACGACTCAGTAGCTAGTTCAGTGTTACCACGTTGACGACGACGGGTGAGACTATTAAACAACATCACACCGATGGACTTGATCAAATTACCTTCCAATTAAAAATATCCTCTATCTAGCACTACTTCTACCTGATCATGTCCAGAATCAGGAAAGCATTCATTCAGGTGAAAAATAAATCTTTTAAAACAATCTAAATTAAGAGGATGTTCATTAACATAACTGACATAGGTGTCTCTATTTTCTCTTCTGTCATTAGAATTTCTAAATTTACTTCGTATATCAGATGAAAGTCTTTTTGCTTTTCTGAGTATAATTACTTCATCAATAGAAGTAAGCTTCGTATTAATAGGAGTCATATCAAGCCACTCAGAAAGTAGTATGTATTTACACCCCGAAACTGCTCGTTTCAATTCATTGGCAGTTTGTGATGCTTCCTGAAACATAGTCTTATCTAAATTGGTTTTTATTTCAGTAGCAAAATATGAAACTTCTATAGTGGTTGTGAAGTTATCTTGTCCTGGTGGATTTTCTTTAATAATTATCTGGTGAGACTTACTCACTGAAAAATCTTGATCCTTTGTTTTTATAAATGCTCCTCCATCTTGAAGAGCTATAAATGGAGAATTAAAGCTTAAACCTGCAAAAGAAGTTTTTGAGCCACACTCAAAATTTTGCAGTCTGCTAAAGCCAGGGACTAATCTTATATCAAACAGCCTTGGTAAAAATTCTTCTAAAATTGTGTTATCAAGTTTTAATTGTCCCCTTTGTCTATGGAGAAAATCCTCTTTTGAATCGAAGATTAAATCTATATCAATAAAATTTTTATATTCATTTAGTTTTTTAACCATGAAGTTTAAAAGCTCATCACCTGATAGCTCACAACTATCTAGCCCATTTACCCAATTTTTGTATTTATTTAGAGCTTGTTCTACCTTCTGCTTGTCCACAGAGGGAAGCTTGTTATTTTCTAAAAGTTTTTTAAGTTTATCTCCATGAGGATTTGATTTTTGAACTTTAACCATTTTTACTCGACTTTTGGTGTTAACAGTTCATTTTTAACACGCTATCTACTTAAGCGCCAATGAGATGGAACTTCAACGCTTAACCTTGGAGATACTTGGACTTGAGATGCAGATGCTATTGCGCTATCTATATCTGTTTTAATTTCTCCCGTTGCCTGTTTAATCGAACTCTGTAGTCCCCACACACCAACCGAGCGTGCAATTTCAAGGTAATTAGACACTGGACTACTCTCAGGTTTAAGCGTCAATATGTCTTCATAAATCCTTTCTCCGAAGCGGTTTCTAAAAAACCGTTCTTGCCACTTCTCTACTGCAAATCCTGCAATTCCTAAAGCTATTATTACTAATAGCAGACTATTTTCAAAGCTTACTCCTCTCACACAGGATGTTCGGCCAACTACAATAATTGCCTTACCTTCTTCATTTAATACCCTTTTCATCTCCAGAAAAGCACTACACATATCCATACAGTATTGAATCACTGTCAAAAATCGATTTCCTCTATGTTTTCTGTTAGCACCAATCTCTGAAACTGCTGCTTCTAGTGGTTTCCATCCTAAAAACTCTAGTGCTTTTCGATAGTTTTGATGATAATTAAAAACATTAATGTAAGGAGGAGATGTAACTATTAAATCTATAGTTGAATCTTTAATTACTTCTATATTCCGAGCGTCAGAAAGTAATACGGTATATTTTTTCTTCCTATAAGGGAGCATTTGTATAGTATCTAAAACTGAATTGAGTGATTTAAAAAACTTCCCAGGCTCGGCTGTGTCTTGGTTACCCATTGCTAACATAACACAGAGAGTTACAATTATACAATTTTCAAATGAACTTTGGCATTCTTTGTAAAAATCTAGTAATTCATTCTGGAAATCAACGATATATTGATCATCAAATTTTAATAGTGAATCTTCCTCAAAGTAGGATATATTTTTACTAGCTAAACTTCTAATTTCCCTACAAATAGACTGTCTATGACCTGATTCAATTGCGCAAAAATTGATTATTGATGAAAAAATATAGGCAGCAGGATTTACATCAGTTCCATAGCAGGTAAAGTTTTTTCTTGCTGCCTCATATAAAGTAGTTCCACCACCACAAAAAGGATCTAGTATAGAAAAATCATTACAGCTGTTTTCTTCTAAAAGATACTCAACTAACTGGGGCGAAAATTGACCACGCCATGGAAATAAGCTATTCCTTTTCTTATTTTCTATATTCAGAAATGATTGTGTAGCACTGTTTTTATCTATCTGAATCTGTGCTACACGCTCCACTATAGTTTCAATATTTGGGAATACTATTGATGTCATTTTAATATGAAACCCTAAGAGGATGTTTGGAAAGTATTAAACAGGTAATTTTTATATTAGGGAACAGGGAACAGGGAACAGGGAACACCGGAAGGATTGGGAAGGATTGGGAAGGATTGGGGAACGCACCGAAACAATAAAATCCAGTCCCCTCCCCTTACAAGGGGAGGGTTAGGGTGGGGTCAAACAATAGTTGATACACTAATCATACCTTTTAAAACATCCTCTAAGATACAATAGATTTGTATACTTGACTAGCAAAAACCTATAGCTTATAGCAATAGGGGAGTTCTTGATAACAGTTTTTGTCTTCATCAGTGTTTTCAATGTCGCCTAAAAAGTATTTTACTAAATTGTTTAATTTTTTGGGGGTAATTTCCCTCTGGTTGTCTTCATATACAGAAAACAATCATAGGGACACTACCCCCATATATAGTCACTCAAACTCCCAAAAATTACGATTCAGTAGCTAGTTCGGTGTTACCACGTTGACGACGACGGGTGAGACTATTAAACAACATGACACCGATGGACTTGATCAAATTACCTTCCAATTCCTGGAACATCTTCATATTCATCCCAAAGGCGGCGTTAGCTTCATCGACAATGCGATCGCCTGTAGCATCATCAATAGGTAATTCATCGAGAGTTTGACGGTATTGGGTTTTGAATCCCTTCTCGTCGGTAATGTCTGCAAACTCATAGAAAGCAGTACCTTGACCTTCCGACAAGTTCATGGCTGTGACTGCAATGTTTTTGAGGATTTGACCCCCTGATAGGTCACCTAAATAGCGGGTATAGGAATGAGCGATTAATAATTCTGGTTCTGTTTGGGAAATTTCGCGGATGCGTTGCACATAAGCCTCACCTGCTGGCGATAGTTGAATTTCCCCCCGCCAGTTAGCACCAAAATAGTAACTTAGGTCTTGCTCTAAAGTTTGCTTACGGTTGAGTTGGGGAAAGTTAATTTTGCCGACAATGGGATGCTGACAGTGTTTTTCCATCTCTTCTTCCATGGCCGAGTAGATGAAGTAAAAGTTAGCAACTAGTTTTCGGTAGGAGTTTTTCTCTACAACTCCCTTTAAAAAGCACTTGACAAAACCCACATTTTCTGCCATTGTATGGGCTTTTTTAGTACCTATACGTAATTTGCTTGCTAAATTGCTGCTCATACTAAATCTCTCAAGTTAAAAGGTTAATTGCCGAATTTAGGATTTATGAATGACTAAAAAAAGCCATTAAGATGTTAGATTAGAACTATTTGATGAGAATTTATATTAATTTTTTTTAAGTATGTTGAATTTGTAGGTTGCTGCGAGCGGTCTATAGACCACTACCACCAGGGTGAAGTCAAAAGTAAAACATCTGATTTTTACCATCCTGGTATCAATTCTGGTTATTCAGCCTGTGTTCAAATTGCTAAATAGCAGCTAACAACTGTAGAAAGGAATAATTGAATTGAAAACCATTAAATAAGATAAAACTCGGTAAATATTAAATATTGACAATTGAGAAAGGATAATACAGTATTGTCACATAATAACGTGTGATTCAAATGATTTTCGCCAAAAAAAGCGCATATATTACTTACACAGAGAAACTTAACTCAAGTAGAACTGCTGACTCAACCTGTAATTACGTGGGATATTGAACTTATGGTGACATCTATCAACATAAACCAAAGTAACATTCAAGGTAGTTATCCATCTGAATCTCACAATTGGAGGTTAAACCTAAGTTCAGTAGCCAATACCCCCTTATTTGGTACAGACGGTATTCGTGGGCAAGTAGGAGAATTACTAAATGCTCCCTTAGCTTTGGAAGTGGGTTTCTGGACTGGTGTGATTTTGCAAAAACATGGTGGTCAGACAGGGCCAGTTATCCTGGGGCAAGATTCCAGAAACTCTAGTGATATGCTGGCAATGGCGTTGAGTGCCGGGTTAACAGCGTCCGGGGTGGAGGTTTGGTATTTGGGATTGTGTCCCACTCCTACCGTGGCTTACCTCACCAGTATGAGTGAGGCCATAGGTGGAGTGATGATTTCTGCTAGTCATAACCCACCAGAAGACAACGGGATTAAGATTTTTAATGGTAATGGTACTAAATTATCTCCAGCCTTGCAGGCGGAAATCGAGGCGGGAGTAAGGGGTGATGGAGTTGCAGGTAAAGTTACTAATTGTGGACGGCATTATTCTCGCCGGGAACTAGTAGACCAGTATGGCGACATCTTAAAGCAATCCTTGCCGGAAAAGGTAAATCTGCAAGGACTGAAAATTGTTTTAGACCTAGCTTGGGGTGCTGCGGTTGGGTTAGCACCAAAAGTATTTACCGCCATGGGGGCGGAGGTGATTAGCCTACATAATGAACCTGATGGCGATCGCATTAATGTTAACTGTGGATCGACTCACCTAGGAATTCTGCAAGCGGCGGTCAAAGAACATAACGCAGACTTGGGCTTTGCCTTTGATGGCGATGCCGATCGCATTTTAGCTGTAGATCATACTGGTAGGCCAGTAGATGGTGATTACATCCTTTACCTATGGGGTAGACACCTACAACAACAGCAACAACTACCAGATAACCTGATTGTTTCCACAGTCATGGCTAACTTAGGCTTTGAAAGAGCTTGGCAAAAACAGGGTGGGAAGTTAATTCGCACCGCCGTAGGTGATCAATATGTGCAAGCAGAAATGATGCGCACAGGGGGGATGTTAGGTGGTGAACAATCTGGTCATATTCTCTGCCGCCATTATGCCATTACCGGTGATGGGTTGTTAACAGCATTACATCTAGCCGGGTTGGTGAGAGCCGCGGGTGTTCCCCTCAGTCAAATGGTAGATGAAAGTTTTCAAACTTACCCCCAATTATTGCGGAATGTGCGAGTTACAGATCGTGAGCGGCGCTTAAATTGGCAAGATTGCCAACCCTTGCAACAAGCGATCGCCCAAGCCGAAGCTGCAATGGGTGATGGGGGGAGAATATTAGTCCGGGCTTCCGGTACAGAACCGGTAATCAGAGTCATGGTAGAAGCTGTTAATGATGAATTAGCTAACCACTGGACAGATGAATTAGTATCTCAAGTCCAGCAGCACCTAGCAGTTTAAAACTGTTAAATTTTCATAAGTTCATTTTCCAGTCTTGACTGGAAAATGAAATTTTGTTAAAAAGTGCTAAAAGCCTCTAGGAAAACCGTGTATTGTGTCATGATGGCAAAGTATAATACATATGCCTTTCTAAATTACAGGGAATCTTGCATGACTCTCCGTCTTGGTGATACAGTACCTAACTTTACACAAGCATCCACACACGGCGATATCAACTTTTATGAATGGGCAGGTGACAGCTGGGTAGTGCTGTTTTCTCACCCGGCTGATTTCACCCCCGTTTGTACCACTGAACTAGGCACGGTGGCCAAACTAAAACCGGAATTTGACAAACGTAACGTCAAAGCGATCGCCCTGAGCGTTGATGATGTTGACTCCCATAATGGCTGGGTAGGAGATATCGAAGAAACTCAAGGAACCGCCCTCAATTACCCAATTCTCGCCGATGCAGACAAAAAGGTTTCTGACCTTTATGATATGATTCACCCCAACGCAGCTGCTAACATCACCGTGCGTTCTGTCTTCATCATCGACCCTAATAAGAAACTGCGCCTGAGCTTTACCTATCCCCCCAGCACTGGCCGGAACTTTGATGAACTTTTACGGGTAATTGACTCTCTACAACTGACCGATAATTACAGCGTAGCTACACCTGCTGACTGGAAAGATGGGGATGATTGTGTCATAGTCCCCTCACTCAAAGATCCAGAAGTTCTCAAAGAGAAATTCCCCAAAGGCTACCAAGAAATTAAGCCTTATCTGAGAATGACCCCTCAGCCTAACAAGTAAAACTGCTCCTTAGTCAACTTACAATATTAAACCCAGCGCCAAGACCAGAAGATACCTTGGCGTTTTTGCCTATCAATCTAGATTAAACCGTCTTCTTGTCACAGTTGCCAAGGGCGCAAATCCTTTAATAACACAACAAAAGCGATCGCTCAATAGCTGGTGTTGAGACCGACCCAAAGCAAGAGATATTCATGGCAGAATCTGTACATCTGAACACTGCCATCAGGCAAAATTTTTATAGACAAGAACTCAGGTAAAATCAAAATGGATATCAAAAATGGATTTGTTGGCACCGTTGGTAACACACCACTAATTCGCCTAAACAGCTTTAGTGAAGAAACGGGTTGCGAAATCCTTGGTAAGGCAGAATTTCTGAATCCTGGGGGTTCCGTCAAAGACCGCGCTGCACTTTATATTATTGAAGATGCGGAAAAAAAAGGCCTACTCAAGCCCGGTGGTACTGTGGTTGAAGGAACCGCCGGTAATACTGGTATTGGACTAGCGCATATTTGTAACGCCAAAGGCTATAAATGCCTAATTATTATTCCCAACACCCAATCCCAAGAGAAAATAGATGCACTCACGACCCTGGGGGCACAAGTGCGCACCGTTCCCGCAGTTCCCTACAAAGACCCCAATAACTACGTTAAACTATCTGGCAGAATCGCCGCCGAGTTAGATAATGCTATTTGGGCTAATCAGTTTGATAACTTAGCCAACCGCCGCGCCCACTACGAAACCACAGGCCCAGAAATTTGGGCACAGACAAAGGGTAAGATTGACGCTTGGACAGCTGCAACTGGTACTGGTGGTACTTTTGCTGGTGTATCAATGTACCTAAAATCACAAAATCCCTCTGTTAAATGTGTAGTTGCTGACCCCCTAGGTAGCGGACTGTATAGCTACATCAAAACCGGTGAAATCAAGATTGAAGGTAATTCAATTACAGAAGGCATCGGTAATAGCCGCATCACTGCCAATATGGAAGGCTCACCCATTGACGACGCTATCCAGATAGATGACACAGAGGCTTTACGGGTGGTATATCAACTGCTGCGAAAAGATGGGCTATTAATGGGCGGTTCCACGGGGATTAATGTTGGCGCGGCTGTAGCTTTAGCAAAGCAGATGGGACCAGGACATACTATTGCTACCATATTATGTGATAGTGGTTCCCGGTATCAGTCACGCATATTCAATGACCAATGGCTAGCCTCAAAAGGCTTAGTCATTAGTGATTAGTGATTAGTGATTAGTCATGGAGTTTTGAGCAATTTCTATGAGAAACTTACTGATATAGCAACCGCCAAGGTGGTTAGGACACAAACAGAAGATAAAACCATTCAAATTCAAGCGTTTCAAGGCTTCCCCCTGCTCCCTGCCCCCTGCTATAAAAGGCGCTTTATCCTAAGAGGATGTTTGTCAAGTCATGATTAGCATATCAACTATTGTTTGACCCCACCCTAACCCTCCCCTTGTAAGGGGAGGGGACTGGATTTAATGAATTAAACGGGGTAAAGATGTGATGAAAATTACGGCTGAAAACTTATCAAACAACCTCTAACCCTTAACGCCCAAAGATGTCTCTGAATCTGAATCGCACCCTGGTTTCTTCTTGGTTTTGTTTGATCCGCACAGCAGCATCATGAGGGTCGCTCAAGTTTTTTGTGCTATCTCCACTCGTAATCATTGTGGATAACACATGTGTTAATTGACCGCTTTTTTGATTACGAGACAGGGTAATAATTCCCAAGCCAGGACAACTGCCCACTGCTGCATGTGATACGGACAGAGGATTTGGACCACGTAAAGCAACGTAAATTTTGCTGCCATTTAAAGATAGGTGAGCCAAATCCGGGGTTGGATCATTATTATCCCCTGCCCCCAGGGTTGTTCCACAAACTCCAGTTGTTGTCAGGTCATATGTTCCTTCGTGACGCATGCGAAGATTATGCCAGGGGGGACTCATCTTAAATACTTCTACATTATTTCGTATCCGGTCAAATATATGCAGGTATTTAGCGTCTCCATTGGTTAAATTCTTGATGACGACCATTCCATGTGCATCTCTATTGTTAGCTGGGATGATTTTTCCATTGTCAGCGTCTGCCCAGACAGAAGTTGGTAGTGGTTGATTAGGCTGATTATAGTTCGGTGCTAGAGGATAGTTTTGTCTAAAACGATAGAGTGTAAATTCTGAAACATTGGGAGTAGAGGTTCCAGTGTTAAGCATCATAAATCGATCAGCTGACAGTCCTCCACAACCAGCACCATGATATACATTGAGATCGTATTCAGCTACTATTGTCATGGGTTTTTTCGTGATGTCCACCACAAACATCCCACCACCGCCCAAAGTCACATAGGCGTGTTTGCTGTTATCAGAAATAATCGGGCAAATTACTGTATTGGTTGGGCGAACTCCTACTGCTTGTTTAGGATTACCGGTAGGAGTAGAAACAGGCTGTGCGTCGGCGACGTTTCCAGTTAGAGTACAGCTAATATCGTCCCCTTGATTAACATCTACAGCAATAGGTTGACTTAATACTCGTCCTGTACCACCAACCAGATCAAGACTGGCATTAGCATTATAGTTAAATCCTGTGACTTGTCCTGTGGCATTTTTTTCAATCTCCACAAGCTCCACCATACGCCCACTTTGGTTAGCAATGAGTATTTTTGTACCATCTGGAGTAATACGAGCCATATGATTTTGCCTACCCGTACTAGTTGCAGTAGTACGAAATAAGCACACAGGTTTTTTTGTTTCACCGTCCAGTATCCCTAAATGTCCTGAAGCAAGAAAGTTTAGTGCCATGTATTTATTATCTGGGGTGGGAAACGTCCCATGAAGCCTATTGACATGAGCTCCTGTGCTTGAGATCGCATTGGGAAATAAGTCTGTTACTACGTCTAATACCAATGGATTGTCTATAGGTGGGTTCCGTTCCAAATCTGCACCATCATAAATCCTGAGTTTGCTACCATACAATCCATTCGGATTTATGGTTGTCAGTTCTTGAGTATTACCTTGATCAGAAAGCCACACCTCATATCCCGAATTAGCCGAATAGGCACGTTCTGGAAATATCGCTAGAAATATCGCTAGGCTCAAACCTATTATGGATAAAATAATTTTTTTCATTGTTATACGGGTATTACCTGTCAAAATATTAGACTTTTTAAGATACGTAATTCAACACCAATAATAGTAAAATTCATAACTTAATATAAAGATGTATTAAGGATATATGTTTGATTGTTAAGGGAAAACCGTAAATCTTTATCGAACAAACTTTTGAGGAATATTAAAACATGGGATAAAGTTAACAATTAGTGAGGAGGTGTATACATCAAAAGCGTCTTACCTGGATGGCGATCGCCTCTACAAACATGGTGAAAAACCTAAGGGATGGAAACCGTCAGGTCAAAGGGTAAAACGCGGATTGTACAAAAATTCTACGGGGATACCGGTAAACCCTCAGGGGAGATGTCAATTCTTCACTCATCTGATATCCGAAATGTCAAATATAAGTCAACGATCCAACTTCCAAAAAACAGACCCACAGTCTGCGGCTAGATGTGTGCGGGTGTGCCAAAATCGTACTTGTAAAAAGCAAGGTGCAGCAAAGGTATTAGCCGCTTTTACAACTTTACCAGTTGCCAATGTAACAATAATAGCCAGTGGCTGCTTAGGACAGTGTGGTAACGGGCCAATGGTGCTAGTTTTACCCGATATGGTTTGGTATAGCGGCGTTAAACCCGATGAAGTACCTCTACTGGTAAAACAACATTTGTTAGGTGGTGAAAGTGTCAAAAAAATGCTATATCGTCGCTTTCATCGCTAATATTTAAGTAAATCCAAAATATAAAATACTACTCAATTGCTGACCAAGGGGAGAATCTATGAATATTCAGCAGCTGCGCCAGTCCGTGAAAATTAAGTGGCTGAGTTACTACGAGCAAAATCGCTCTTGGCTGGAAAAAATTAGGGTTTGGGGTACTTACAATGGTCTGCGTCGTCCTTCATCTGGGTTTATTTTGGCCACTTTGTCGGTTTTAGAGCCGCAATTTCAGGATTATCTTTCTTTTATGGTGGATTTAAATAGTAATCCCGATCAGATAGTTACAGCTCTAGGTCTTAACTTTAATCCCGACCAAGAGTTAGATGTAATTAACTCTGAGGATTCTTTTCGTGAGTGGGAAAGGGAATCTTTGCCGGAAAATTATACTGAAACCAAAGATGTGGCTTTAGTTGCACCTACTATTAAGATTGCTAGTCCTGCCACTGCAAATGTTAATCTGCCGCGCTTGCCTGAATCTGTTGCACCGTATACAAAAAATCATGAAATTATTCCCACGGTTGCAATGGCGACTAAGGTTACTTCTGCACCGGTTGCTAAAATAGCATATTCTACTAAACTACCTGCCAATTTACTACGTCAATATCAACCAGTGCGATTACCTCTGACAGTAGGGGAAAGGCGATCGCCCCTAGCAATGACTATGGAGGTAATTCACAAAGCCAAAACTCGACCTTGTGCAAAAGTCCGAGATCCTCGGTTTGATCATCTACCTATGAAGTTTTGGACTCTTTTACTAGAAAAAAACTATTTAACTGGGGTTTTATTCTTACGTGACTACCTCAAAAGACCAGTTTCCCGCAATCAGGGGGAAATATCGCCAAAACCGAAAAATGTTCGCCCTCAACTCACCCCATCATGTAGTACCCATAGTCGTAGTCTGGCGAATTGGATAGATGAGTTTTGTCAGGGTAGAAACCATAACCCAGAAGAAGCTATTTCCATGTAATCTTGAGGTCGCTAGTTCTACAAAAAAAGCAGCATCTTTGATGAATCAAAAATCCCCAATTATTCGTCACTGAAGTTATCAACACCTAACTACGTTGAGAGTGGGAAATCATTTATGTTTGCACAACTTTTCAAGTTTGGATGTTTGGGCAGTCTTGGCTTATCATTGTTAATGAGTAATTCTGCAGCACTAGCTCAATTTAATGATTCTAGTTCCGGTGAGGTGGTTGTACCCACCATACCCTCAGGTGATACATCAACGCCAACAAGTCCACCCATAAACACACCGACGGTAACTAGTGGTACTCGGTTTAGTTGTCAATTTTATAATGGACAGTACACTGTCATGTACCAACCACAAAGTATACCAGGAGAATTCTTCCCCTGGGCTGCACCTAGGACTTTAGGTGGTGGTTGGAGTCCCCAAAGACGCTGTGAAGCTATTGCCAGTCGCTTAGAATTATATCGGCCAGATGGTTTAGAAGAACTGCAAACATCTGTACAAAATAATGAAAACATCGTTTGCGTGACTACACGGACTAATCCTTTGTGTCGGATTGTGTTGACTGTACCCCGTGATAAAGACCCATTTGTAGTACTCAATGACGTTTTCCAAAACTTGATTACCGCTGATAGTGGAAGACAAACAGTACCCGTGAATACTTATATTACCAATGGTAGAAGAGTAAATGGATTAGACAACTTAGGGCGCACAGGTGTAGGTCGTGGTAACAATCCCATGAGTGCATCTAGAAGCGGTATTAATTTAAAACCTTTCCTCACCCGTGAAGATGGTGGAACTTTGACCAGTCGCACTACCCAAAAGCCTGAGTCAGCACCTGCAAACCGCCGTCGCTTGAATCCTAATATTTTCCGTTAACACTGGTAATTTTGAGTAGTCCCCAAGGCGATCTCTAGGGTAAGATTTATCTAGACTTACCCAGGACTTACGCAAAACAGAACGAAAGTAGGGGTAATTCATGAATCACCCGTACATCAGAACTAGGTTTTTAGTCCAATCTTGCGTAAGTCTTATTACCCTAAGAGGTTGTTTGGAAAGTATTAAACAGGTAATTTTTATATTAGGGAACAGGGAACAGGGAACACCGAAGGATTGGGGAATGGGAAGGATTGGGGAACACACAAAAAACAATAAAATCCAGTCCCCTCCCCTTACAAGGGGAGGGTTAGGGAGGGGTCAAACAATATTTGATACACTAATCATGACTTATCAAACATCCTCTAAGAAAAATCCCAGGCATCAAAAGTATTTGTGTTCAGGAAATATAATCAACCTATTCAGATAAACGTAAGTATTGAGTAGAAATATATATGAAATTGCTTGATCGAGAATGAAGTGCGGTTGGAGTTTATTTTAGTGTCTCTCACTAGAGTATTATCCTAAAATAGGATATATTTACATATATCATGATTTGAAGAGCCGAAAGAATCAATGAGCCGATCTAATCCAGAAGCTAGTTCTACAGTTACCTTGAAAAGTAAAGCCACCAGTACAGTTGGCCGCGGAAAGGTCGTTAGCCCAAACACCAAACTGAACTTTTCGGAATGGAGAGATGAGTATGTTGCTTTATTTCTAGGTAATAGCTTTGAACATTATCAAGATTGGGAGCAGCCTAGTGTAATCGTTTCAGATGGGGCTTATGGTATTCTTGGTTTTGAAGGAGACACATCCGATCATATTGATTTGCCCAATTGGTATGAGCCTCATATTGAGGAGTGGTCAAAAGCAGCGATGCCATACACAACACTCTGGTTTTGGAACTCAGAAATTGGCTGGGCTGTGGTACATCCAATTTTAGAAAAGTATGGTTGGCGCTATATTAACTGCAATATTTGGAATAAAGGCAAAGGTCACATTGCAGGGAATGTTAACACAGAAAAAATTCGCAGATTTCCGGTGGTTACAGAAGTTTGTGTTCAATATGTAAGAGAAGTTAGAATTAACGAACTTACCTTAAAAGCCTGGTTACTGAAAGAATGGAAACGGTCTAGATTGCCTTTACGAAGAGCAAACGATGCTTGTGGTGTGGTAGATGCAGCCACTAGGAAATATTTTGATCAAGGACATTTATGGTACTTTCCGCCTCCAGAGATGTTTGAAAGGCTAGTAAATTATGCGAATGAGCATGGTAGCTCTGAAGGAAAACCTTATTTTTCTCTAGATGGTAATCAACCATTGACAGGAGCACAATGGAGTAAAATGCGATCAAAGTTTAGATGTCCTCATGGTTTTACCAATGTATGGGAACGCCAACCCCTACGAGGTGATGAAAGAGTTAAAACAACATCTGGAAAGGCATTGCATCTTAACCAAAAGCCTCTCGATTTGATGACCATGATTATTGAATCATCAAGTGATGAATATGATGTAGTCTGGGAACCCTTCGGGGGACTGTTTAGTGCGTCTTTAGCAGCCCGCAAACTCAGGCGCAAAGCCTACTCGTGTGAAATTGACCCAGGTTATTTCTATTATGGAGTCGAGCGATTTAATCCAGAAGTTCATCAATGCTCTCTTCTTTAATCCCTAGATACTCCTGCAATGATTTTTTTATAGTGACTTGTTGGTGGCTTGATAGAATCCTGTTCCATTGTTTAACTGGCATACCACAAACTTCAACCCTGTAAACACGTTTCTTGAATTCCTCAATCCCGGGGTGCATAATTCTGTCTATTTTAGCAAAGTTAGTGTCTAGCCTGTATTTATATCGTATTAGTAATTCCCGTAGAAGGTGCTGATATTCCTTAGTCGGCTTGTAAATTTTGGCTTCATATCCCCATGAGTCAACTATTTTCTGAGCCTCTAAAAATTCACTGTCAGAACCTTGAAATTTATAGCCATTAGTGTTCGTTTGCTGTAAATTTGCCGTCCTTTGGGT
Source organism: uncultured Nodularia sp. (assembly GCA_903911355.1). GTDB lineage: Bacteria > Cyanobacteriota > Cyanobacteriia > Cyanobacteriales > Nostocaceae > Anabaenopsis > Anabaenopsis arnoldii. The sequence goes on from CAIWDD010000119.1 coordinate 42,819, forward strand.
TGTATCCTCTGGCTCCAAAACAAGATAGTCTGGCGGATTATGGTAATGAGTGTCTCTAGCTAGAGCTACTGACAAGCCAGATACAACACACACATCTAAAATACGAGGTTTTCCGTAAATAATCTTCTCAGGTAGCCATGCCAATATCGCAACGTGAGTTTGATCAAATTGAAAGTGATTCTGGCTATCTTTGAATCGCGCTGTTATCTCTGTTGCCAATGGAAACCATGCTTTAATCTCTAATCCTGGTATTGGTTGAATGTTTCCCACAAAGATAGCATCAGGGAATCCCGGATCTTGCCTCTGCCATGTTCCAAATTCAGCAAAATCATCCTGCTTATTTAAAAACTCAACAGTGTTAAATTCGATTAGATTTCCTAGTAATGGTGAAAGCTTCGAGATCACTTTAGCTAAATTGACTGCTGCATTAACTGTCATAGGTTTAGATATGTTTAAAACATCAAATGTATGCCCCGATAAATTAGCTAAATACTCAGCAGCAAGTTTGATTACATCTTGTGTGTTCATCATTTTTCTTCACAAGATGCTTTAGATATTTGTTGTTCAACCTTCCTCAGAATGGCACAAGGATCCACGCCAATTACCCGAGTAACTATGATAAACTCAACGACATCCAAGCGCCGCTCCCCATTCTCATATTTAGCAACGAAAGATTGGGGTTTTTGAAGAGATTTAGCGAGAGATTCCTGAGTAAGTTGTGCTTCCTTGCGTGCCGCAATCATACAGCGCCGGAATATTTCATACTCATGGCTGGAGATAGATTTCATAGGGCTTTGGCTTTAGCACTATATGTATGTCAGTACAATAAACCTATTTTCGGATAATCCCAAAACAGGATAAAAGGTGGGTTGAGCTAATTAACAAGATTCCTGTGTTTGTCCGTCCAGTTTAATAGGAGAGGCGATCGCCGATTCTGAAAAATTCCGATCAAACTGCATATGATCATCAATTAAGATAAAGCCTGAATTAACGCCTTACCTTTGAGAAAAGCCTCCTCAAACTCAGCTTCCGGTTCAGATAAAGCCACAATACCACCGCCAATCCCAATAGAAGTCCCTCCAGGAGTCAAAACTGCGGTACGAATGACAATATTTAAATCTGCTGCACCATTGAGAGCTAAAAACCCAATAGCACCGGAATAAACTCCACGGGCTTCAGATTCTAACTCATCGATAATCTTCATAGTTCTAATTTTCGGCGCACCCGTCATCGAACCACCGGGAAACGCCATTCTAATACAATCAGTAGCAGTCATATCCGCGCGTAAATAACCCCGAATCGTACTCACAAGTTGATGTACTGTGGCGTAAGTTTCCACATCCATCAACTTTGTCACCTGGATACTACCCACTTCACATACCAAACCTAAATCATTGCGTAACAAATCCACAATCATTAAGTTTTCGGCGCGGTCTTTTTCACTATTGAGCAGTTTTTCCCGCAGTATTTTATCTTCCTCTGGAGTCTGACCACGGCCTAAAGTTCCTTTAATCGGCTTAGTTTCTACCCACCCAGCGCGGTCAATACGTAAAAATCGTTCTGGGGATGAACAAGCAATAGCAACTTCACCAAAGCGCATGAATGCCGAGTAAGGAGCCGGATTAACTCGGCGTAAGGTGCGATAAAAGCATAATGCATCGGGAGCAGCATCTGTGTAAAGTTTATTAGTCAAACAAACTTGATAACTTTCCCCGTCCTTAATTTTGTGCAGACATTGGTAAATATCATTTATGTAGGTCTGGTGAGAACGACTCAGACGGAAATTGATGGGGGTATGACTAAGGGGCGGTACAATAGGTGGAAGGTCTGGGAGTGTGCGCAGTTGTTTTTCTGTTGACTCTAACCACTCCTTTGCTGCTGTAGTTTGATGCTGTTTCGCCAGACATACCAGATAGGTAGTTTGTTCTTGGTGGTCAAACACAATGATTTGATCAGCTAACAGAAACATAGCATCGGGAAGGGGTGCACAATGAACTAACTCAGAACCACATTCTGCCTTGATTTCATAACCAAAGTAGCCCACAAACCCACAATTGAAGTCAAAGGGTAGCTCATCAGACTGATAACTACGCTCATTAATTTGACTTTGAAGATAGTCAAAAATACTGGTATTTATCTGTGTCTTTTGACCTGATTGGGTAATAGTTAATTCTCTAGTTCCCGTGCGGTATTCAACCAACAAGCTATTTAAACCGCCACTTCCTCCCATAAAAGAGAAGCGAGAAAGACCAGGCTCAACTAAGCTACTATCAAGCCAAAAGGCGTGAGTATCTTTACCGATCGCTTGTGTGGCGTGGCCATACAGATGTACAAACACCTGTTCTGGATCTGGATAGATATCTAGTTTTTGACTATAAACTTGGTACTGGCAAGGAAGAATAGGATTTTGTCGAGTCCATTTTTGGGCACTGTCTTGATACTTAGTTTCTCTCTCCCGGTTCGGGGATAAGTTCTCAGTAAAATTACGGAAGTTTTCTAAAATCTTCCAGCCGTATTCAGTGCAGATTGATTCGGGATGAAATTGCACACCCCAAAATGGTAAATACCGATGACGCAGCCCCATGATCAATCCGGCTTCTGTCCAAGCGACTCTTTCTAAACAGTTGGGTAACTCTTGGGCAACCATTAAGGAATGGTAGCGTACCACAGAGAAGCCCTGGGGAATTCCCTCAAATAGAGCAGAATCATTGTGATATATTTTACTACATCGCCCATGCATAACCTCCGGTGCATGAGTTACAGTACCGCCGTATACATGAGCTAGTCCCTGGTGACCAAGACAAACACCCAGCAGGGGTACATGAAGATTTTGGAGATTTTGAATCACTTGGCCGCAGATACCAAAGTCCGAGACCTTTTCTGGACGACCCGGACCAGGGGAAATCACAACATTGTCAAATGTGAATTTGATTACATCCTTCCAATCAATCTGATCATTGCGAATTACTAGGGGAAGTTCTCCATTCACCTGAGCGAGCATCTGATAGAGATTAAATGTATAGGAGTCGTAGTTATCAATAATCAGCGATCGCACTTCATGTTTCCCCTTGCTCATTACTCAACGGTTCTTTTGACCCAGTTCCCCTCCCCGACTTAGAAAGGAATGTCATCGGGATCTTGTTCTTGCTCGTTCACAGGGGTATAAGCAGTGCGTTCAAAATTTTGGACTGGCTGTGTGGATGGGAAGTTGTTCCTCTGAGGTGCAGCACCAACAGGAGCCGGGGCGCTGACTGGAGGTAATTCAACTTCGTTGCGTGAAGGTGAAACAACAGGGGATGCTGTTTGTAGGGGTGTTGAGGTGACTGACGAATTTAGCGTTGTGGATGATGTAAAATTACTTCCTAGAGGTTGAATCTGTTGTACTGTTAATTCAGCCCGTTTTTCTTTAAACCCTTCTTGACGCTCAACAGTGTGCATCCCTAAGCGTCCTGCTAAAATCACCCGATCGCCTTGGTGGTAGTTTTGCTGAATTTCTGTAGCCATATTCCCCCACCCCACTACCTTTAAGGTAACTAACTGGTCTTCCGCACGCTGGGAATTGGGGAACTGTACCAGCATTTCCGTGATGGCTAAGTTATCCGCTGTATAGCGTAATTGTGGTTCTTGAATGATTTCCGCCATTAAAACGCAGCTATTCATTGAATCCTCCTAATTGGAAAAGTTTTTGATCAAGCAATAAGATTTTAATTAGCTAACTATATTTAATTTACCTAAATGAATTCCTGACATACACTTTGAGCTTTGAGTCTTTTCTAGGATAAAAGCCAAGCGATCGCTTTGAACAGTACTTGCGATACCATTCCCTACCTTCGCCTGACTACAACGAGCATTAAATTCTACATGAGTAGTACAATCATACCACTTCATGGGCAAAAAATACTCTCATAAATCTAGGGTAGTCTGCTTTTTTGGCTACAGCTTTTTTACTTTTCCTAGTCACAGGTAACATATATCATGGGTGCTGATAGCGTAGCGTGGGGTAAGCCATATCTTCCCCTGTGCGGAGTCAGCCACATAATTACCGTTACTTGAGATACTCGTGGCGCAAGTTGTTTTAGAAAATATTTATAAAACCTTTCCCCAGCGGAAAGGGGAAAGTGTAGCATCCCAAACCTTTCCTAGTCATAGGAATAAAAAAAATGCTACCCCAGAACCGGCAGAAGTTATCAATGTCTTACGGCGAATTAATTTGACCATCGCCGATGGTGAATTTATGGTGCTGGTGGGTCCTTCAGGTTGTGGTAAAAGCACTCTACTCCGGTTAATTGCTGGGCTAGAATCGATGACAGCAGGGAATATTTGGGTGGGCGATCGCTTAATTAATCACCTACCACCCAAAGAAAGAGACATTGCCATGGTGTTTCAAAATTACGCCCTCTACCCCCACATGACTGTCTATGACAACATTGCTTTTGGACTCCGCCGCCGCCCATTAGGAAATGGGGAAAGTCAAAACTCCTCACTCCCAACATGGGCGACAAATCTCCTTGTGGGAATCACCAGAAAGTTACCTAAAGGACTACGTTACATTTCTGCTCAAGAAAGGCAGGTAGATCAGCAGGTGCTAAATGTTGCCCAATTATTACAAATGGAAACCTTGCTGAATCGTTTACCCAAACAGCTATCGGGGGGTCAAAGACAACGGGTAGCTTTAGGAAGAGCCATCGCCCGTGACCCCCAAGTGTTTTTAATGGATGAACCCCTTTCTAACTTGGATGCTAAATTGCGGGCCCAAACCCGCGCCCAAATTGTCAAATTGCAACGCCAACTAGGAACCACCACCATTTACGTCACCCATGACCAGACCGAGGCTATGACTATGGGCGATCGCATTGCCATTATGAATCAAGGTCAAATTCAGCAAGTCGCATCCCCATTAGAACTTTATAACCATCCTGCTAACCGCTTTGTGGCTGAATTCATTGGTTCCCCGCCCATGAATTTTATTCCGGTGAGGTTCCATGCTCCGTTATTAATTACCCATAACCATTTTCGCCTCACTCTCCCAGACGTTTGGGCGACACCCCTGCGGAAATATGATCAACAAACCATCATTTTAGGTATTCGCCCGGAACACTTAATTTTGAGTGTACCAGCGACCAAAAATTTACCTGTCAAAGTAGACTTGGTAGAAAATCTGGGCAATGATTCTTTTGTGTCTGTGAGAATTTCCCCACCTGAATCTCAAATTGAGCATACAGACAATTATCTACAGGTGCGAGTTCCACCGGATAGGTTAGTCAAGGTTGGTGAGGAATTATGGTTCTCGTTAAATCCAGAAAAACTGCACTTTTTTGATCCTCAAACTGAGTTAGCGATAGGTTACCCCGGCTAATCCGCTTTGCTAAACCTACTCAAAAGTAACCAAGTCTACACTTAACTTCCGAGCTTCCCAGGGGTCTAAGAATGACTTCTAAATAACCACTATTGTATGGCTATCGCCACGCTATCCTATCAATATTTACACCTCTGCTGGTTGGTATTCTTGTTGTCTTTCCACGAAGGTCTGAACACGGGTGCGGTAGTTTCTGAGTGTTTCATCTACCCAATCGCGATCATTACTGTTAGCATACAAATGTACTAAAGGCTCGCTGGCGTCTGGTAAAACTAATAGCCAACTATCATCGTAGGGTTGGCAAATTTTCACCCCATCAATTAACTCTAGGTTTTGGGCTGGGTGTGTTTCCACTAAATAACGCATCAGCGCTCCTTTAGCACTCCAAGGACAACGGACTGTATAAGCTTTATGAACCACACGGGGTAATTCTGAACGCGCAGTAGCCAGCGATCGCTCTTGAATAGTCAGCATCTCAATTAACTTAGCGATGCAGAACATGGAATCAAAACCCGGATGTAAATGGGGGAAAATAAAACCAGTTTCGCCACTACCGCCTAAGACGACATTAGAATTTTTTTGACAAGCCTCCATCAAAGCTGTAGGATTAGCTTTAGTGCGAATTACCCTGCCATCGTGACGACGGGCGACTTGTTCCACAGCACTAGAAGCATGAACAGGTACAACTACCGTGCCTCTGGGGTTAGATGTTAATATCATGTCTACCATCAGTGCTGTTAAAATTTCCCCCCGAATGGGAAAGCCTGATTCATCAACTAAAATCAACTGTTCCCCATTAGCTGAGACTTGCACACCAAAGTTGGCTTTGAGCGCCTCCACTACATGACCCAGCTGAGTCAGCAGTGTTTCGCGGTCGGTAACTGACATGGCCGATTTATTCACACTCGCATTCAGTACCACTGCATCAGCGCCAAATTTATCTAACATGAGTGGTAAAACCGCCCCAGATACAGCATAAACATAGTCAATTACTACTTTTGCTCGACTGTTGCGCAGGGTATCAACGTTTAACAGCTTCTCAAAGGCTGTGCAATAGCGTTCAATTACTTGACTGGTATAGGCTACATCGCCAACTTCATGAATTTGCGATCGCCGCATATCTTCCTTAAAATAAGCTCCTTCAACTTTCTTCTCCAGAGCTTTGGTAATATTAATCCCCTTAGCATCCATAAATTCAATCAGGATATAATCAGGGCGATCTGGGTGTACCCGTACATGAACCCCACCGGCGACGGACATTGTGGGTATAACTGTCCGTGCTATGGGAATAGCTGTAGCATCGAGATTTTGAATATCAATACCTACAGACATCAAACCAGCAATTAATGACCGGGTAACCATGCGAGAAATGTTGCGTTGATCACGGGAAACTGTCACCTTAGAACCGGGTTTCAGGGTAGAACCGTAAGCAGATCCCAACTTCACAGCAAATTCTGGGGTGATGTCAATATTAGCTAATCCTTGTACACCACGCTGCCCAAATAAGTTTCTTTGAGCAGTGTTACCCCAAATCAAGTTAATATTGAGCACTGCACCTGATTCAATCTTTTTGCTGGGCCAAACCCTGACATTAGGGCTGATTTGTGCTTCTTCCCCTATAGTAGACAGGGAACCCACTACAGCCGCTTCTAAGACATGAGCGCGCCGATCAACACGGGTACCGCGAGAAATCACGCAAGCGCTCAGATGTGCTTCATCTCCGATAATTGACCCATTCCATAAAATCGGTCGTTTCAGACTGGCATCAGCGCCAATGGTGACATTATCTCCGATGATGGTTCCTGCTTCAATTTGCACTCTGGCCCCAATGCGGCAATTGTCACCAATTAGGGCGGGAGTTTCAATTATGGCTGTGGAGGGGATAAAGGTATTTTGCCCTACCCACAAGTTTGGTAAAATTTCTGGATAAGCAAAGTCAAGTTTTACTTTACGATCTAAGGCGTCATATTGAGCTTGACGATAGGCATCTAAATGACCAACGTCGCACCAGTAACCTTTAGCAATGTAACCATACAGGGGTTGACCTTTTTCCAGCATTAAGGGAAATAAGTCTTTGGAAAAGTCGCATTCTGTATGAGATGGTAGATAATCTAATACTTCTGGTTCCAGAATGTAAATACCTGTGTTGACGGTATCAGAAAAAATCTCACTGGTAGAAGGTTTTTCTAAAAAGCGCCTAATTTTACTCTCTTCATCCGTAATTACCACTCCAAATTCTGCGGGGTTGGGAACTCGGGTTAAAACTAAGGTGGCTTTTGATTGTTTTTGCTTGTGGAATGCGATCGCCGCTGTTAAGTCAAAATCTGTGATACTATCGCCGCTAATCACTAAAAATGTTTCATCCAGCAGTTCGGCAATATTCTTGACACAGCCTGCGGTTCCTAGGGGTTGGTCTTCTTCCACAGCATAGGTCATCTGCACGCCAAAATCGCTGCCATCTTGAAAGTAGTCTCGCAAGACATCTGGTAGATAATGCAATGTAGCAATAACTTCTGTGATTTGATGTCGCTTTAGTAGATTGATGATATGTTCGGCAATGGGCCGATTCAGAATAGGCACCATTGGTTTAGGCAGATCACAAGTTAACGGGCGAAGCCGAGTACCCGAACCGCCTGCCATCAGTACTGCACGCATAAATTCTCCTTAGTTATTTGCAGTTTTTGCTGCTTACACACCCGTGAGAGTATATTGTATGTTCTTTCTTTAGTCTCCTATGGATATTGGTATTTAAGTAACTTACCTAAGAAGCATCTAGTGAGAAATAGGCAGATTTATGATCTGTTCATCAGGAAGCCATGACACAACAAGGAACAAGGAAAATTTGGGATCTTTTGACTTTCAATTGGTTTTTCTTGTCTCTATGTTTTATGGTGGCATTAGGTACTTCATTTTGCTCAATGTTAACTAGCTGTAAAATATGAACTTGCCGAGAGTAAGTATCATAGATTACAGATTTTAAGTTTCAATAACGGAGTTGATGACAATGATCAAGTTAATTATTTTTGGCTTAATAGTGGTTTATGTGGGTGGTGCTTGGAAGTTATGGAATGGGTTTGAACGAACTAATTTCAGTCAAACTTTATCTAATCGCCTGAGTTTATCATTGTTATGGCCAGCTTTATTTATTGCCAATAAGTCATATCGGCACAATTTTAGAAAAGCTTTAAAAGGCTAATAAACTCACTAATCAAGCCCAGGCCAATTTACAGCACCTCGCACCGCATCTGAAGTACAGGTATCAATGATAAAACTTTTCTGGGGTGGACATCTATCTTACCCGCCTTTGTGTACCTCACTCAGATGAAATGTGCTGTATGTCAATATTCAACGGCTATCTAAAGGTGTGGGAGTAGGAGCAAATGTCTCGGTGCGTTACGCGTTCGTCAACGCACCCTATAATTATTCAAAAGGCTTGAATCCACTCTTTCACACAATATTCAGTCCAGATGCCATTTTTCCAGTAGGGGTCATTTTCCACTAATTGGCGCACAGTTGCTTCGTCTTCAGCTTCGTAAATTCCAAACACTTTAGTAGTGTCCTTGGTCGGACCGAGAGTAATCAGTAAACCTGATGCTTTTTGTTTTGCTAACCCATCTAAGTGGTCTTGACGATAGGGATCCCGTTTTTCCAAAACGTTTTCGCAGTAAGTTCCCCACATGATGTATTTCGGCATAATTACTGTTTTTTTATCTTGAAAATATACTTCTTTCTCAAGATTTTACTATATATCTGAGACAGTTAAGATGGGCAATTCTTGAGTTTCAAGATTGGAGATTTTGATGGTCAAAACCTCCAATCAGTGTTAATTAACTTCTGAGACTAACGCCAAATTTCTCCACTAAGGCTTCACGAACCTTATTATGTACAGGTTCAACTTCAGTATCAGTAAGAGTGCGATCGCTCCCTCGATATACTAGACGAAAAGCTAAACTCCGTTGTCCTGGGGGGACATTCTCACCACGATATTCATCAAACAATTCTACAGATTCCAGCAGTCCCTTTGCGGCTTTGTGAATGGATTTTTCAATTTCTGCTACCGAGACGTTTACAGGTGCGTAGAATGCAATATCGCGATCGCTCGCTGGATAGGTAGAATAAGCCACAAAAGTGGGAATGAGAATTTCATCTTGATCAATGGCATCCAACAGCACATTAACATCTAGCTGGAACACATAGACAGAATCAGGTAAACCCCGGTCCTGTCGTAATTGGGGATGAAGTTGCCCAAATATACCCAGTCTGTTACCACCCACCCATAAAGAAGCGGTGCGTCCTGGGTGTAAACGCTGATCGCGACAATCTGGTTGATACTCTACCTTTAAATTCAGTACATTAAAAACACTTTCCAAAATACCTTTGGCATCAAACCAGGTCATAGGTTGTTCACGACCGCCTTTTGACCACTTACCCAAAAACCTGTCCCCTCCCATAATACCAGCGATCGCATCGGTTTCTTCCAAACCATCCTCTTCTTGCCAGAAAATGCGCCCCATGTCAAAACCATTCAGAGAACCATTTCCTTGCTCTAAATTGTATTGAAAAGCATCAATCAAACCGGATATCAAATCAGTTCGCAGTGCGGAATATTCCCCAAACAAGGGATTACTCAAAACAATTTGTCTATCATCCCCTGGTTTGACCAAAGAATAATGGAGCACTTCAGTTAATCCTTCTGCCCTGAGAATAGCGCGTAACTTGCGGATTAATTCTTGGTCTACGGGTAAATAACCAGCCTCCGACTTTTCTGGCAGGGTATCACAAAAATTGTCATAGCCATAGAGACGGGCTAACTCCTCAATCAAATCAATTTCCCGTTCTAAATCACGGTAACGATAGGGCGGTACTGTCACCGTCCAAGTTTGTTCACCCGTAGAAGTTAGGTTACATCCCAAAGCAGACAGAATGCGCTCCACATCAGCGGCGGTAATTTCCCCGGTATCCTCTCCCAAATCCACAGGACCGAGTACCTCATTAACTCGGTCAAGACGTAGAGATATAGAACGACTCCAACTAGATGGGTCTGGGCGAGTGTCAGCGATTTCCTGTTGGACAATCACCCCACCAGCTAATTCACTCATCAGAGATAAAGCACGGTTACAAGCTATTTCTAACTCAGCTCTATTAACCCCCCGTTCATATCTTCCCGAAGCCTCACTTCTTAACCCCACACTCCGAGCAGAACGACGAATAACCACAGAATCAAACAAAGCAGCTTCTAAAACAATACTGTGAGTACCGTCATAAACTTCTGTTTCCTCTCCACCCATCACACCCGCCAGCGCAACCGGTGTATTGTTAACAGTAATTAACAAATTTTGGCTTGACAATTTGCGCGTTACCCCATCTAGGGTTTTCAAAGATTCCCCAGCAGTAGCAAAGCGAACACCAACAGTCAGACCCTCACCGCCCCCAACAGATTGTAAACGGTCTTTGTCAAAGGCGTGTAGTGGTTGTCCCCATTCCCATAAAACATAGTTAGTAATATCTACGACATTATTTATAGGTCTTACCCCAGCCGCCCGTAAACGCTGTTGCAACCAATCAGGAGAAGGGGCAATTTTCAGTTGTGCAACTACAGTACCAATATAAGCAGGGCAAGCCTGGGTATCAGCAACTTTTAATTTTAAATTACTAGCACCTTTGGATACTGATGTAGTCTCAGGTTGAGGTATACTTAACTTACCACCAGTCAAGGCCGCCACTTCCCTGGCTATCCCTACCATACACAGAGCATCAGCACGGTTAGCAGTAGCAGTAACGTCTAAAATTACATCATCTAGACCTAATAACGGACGTACATCACTACCCAAAGGTAGATTTTCCTGGGGGAAAATATGGATTCCATCCACATCACTAGGTAAACCCAGTTCTTTTAAAGAACAAATCATACCTTGAGAAGGGACACCGCGCAACTTTGCCGGCTTAATTTTTAAATCGATATTTGGTAAATAAGTACCAGTAGTAGCCACTGGTACGTAAATACCCGCCTTGACATTAGGCGCACCACAGACAATATTTAAAGTCTCAGATGCGCCGATATCCACTTGACAAACACTTAATTTATCAGCGTTGGGGTGGGGTTGACGCTCAAGCACTTGACCCACAACCACGCCATTAGCCCAAGTTTGGCGATCTTCTATCTCTTCCACTTCAAACCCAGCCATTGTCAGGGTTTGTGCTAATTCTTCTGGACTCAGTTTAATTTCTACCAGTTCCCGCAGCCAATTTAGAGAAATACGCATGGAGTGTGCTTACTTGTTGAAATATTGTCGAGTGCTGTAGAGACGGAATTAAGGTATCTCTAACAAAGAGGGAGAATACTAATATCTAGTTTTTACTTAGCCTCTTTTGCATCTTGAATCATCCTACCGAAAATTTGGGGTGAGAGCGTCCCAGTTTTATGGCGAGTTGAGCAAAGATTTTTGTTGACACTCCCCCTGAGTTTACTACTTGAATGATTTACAATCATAAGTATTACTAAAATCAACGTAAAATCACTGAGTAAGTTGATAGTATGATTTAATCAATCAGAACCAGGACAACAGCAGGTGAAGGGTGAGGGACTAAGTGGTAAAGAAACAAACTAAATCTAAAGCTGGTAGCACTAACTTGGGCTTTGAAGAGAAATTATGGCAAGCTGCGGATAAGTTGCGGGGTCACTTAGATGCTGCTGAGTATAAACACGTTGTCTTAGGCTTGGTTTTTCTTAAGTATATTTCCGATGCTTTTAATGAACTCTACGATCAATTAGCACAGGATGAATACGCCGACCCGGAAGATCGGGACGAATACAAGGCGGAAAATGTATTTTATGTTCCCACACCTGCACGATGGTTACATTTCCAGGGTAACGCTAAAAACCCACTGATTGGGGAATTAATTGATCAAGGGATGGAAGCCATAGAAAAGGAAAATTCCTCTCTCAAAGGTGTATTACCCAAAGAATATGGTAAACCCTCCCTAGATAAACGATTACTGGGGGAATTAATAGATTTAATTAGCACCATTGGTTTAGGGGATGCGGAAAGTCGCTCCCAGGATATTTTAGGGAGAGTTTACGAGTATTTCCTAGGACAGTTTGCTAGTGCGGAAAAGAAAAATGGCGGACAGTTCTACACCCCGCGATGTGTGGTGCAGTTATTAGTAGAAATGCTCGAACCCTACAAAGGACGAGTTTATGATCCTTGTTGTGGTTCCGGGGGAATGTTTGTTCAATCTGAAAAGTTTGTCGAGTCTCACGGGGGTAAAGTTGAGGATATTTCTATTTATGGCCAAGAGTCTAACCCCACTACCTGGAAGCTGTGCAAAATGAATTTAGCTATCCGGGGGATTGAGGGGAATATTGGCTCACAAAATGCTGATAGTTTCCACAATGATTTGCATAAGAATTTAAGGGCAGATTATATTCTAGCTAATCCTCCTTTTAATATGAGTGATTGGGGAGGGGAAAATTTACAAGAAGATGGACGCTGGATTTATGGTACTCCTTCAGTTGGTAATGCTAACTATGCTTGGATTCAACATATTATTAGTCATTTAGCACCTGATGGTTGTGCGGGGTTTGTATTAGCTAATGGAGCGATGAGTTCTCATCAATCGGGGGAAGGGGAAATTAGAGAGGCTTTAATTGCAGCTGATTTAATTGATTGTATGGTGGCACTGCCGGGGCAATTATTTTATAATACTCAAATTCCCGCTTGTTTATGGTTTTTGAGTCGCAAGAAATCCGGGGGTAAGTTCCGCGATCGCGCCAGCGCTGCTGCTAAAGCAGACCGCACAGGGGAGACTTTATTTATTGATGCGCGGAAGTTGGGGGTTTTAATTGACCGGGTACATCGAGATTTAACAGAACCAGAAATCCAACGCATTGCCCAAACCTATCATAATTGGCGCTGGATCGGTAAAGAAGAATATGTAGATATTCCTGGTTTTTGTAAAAGTGCGAGTTTTGAGGAAATTAAGGCACATGGTTATGTGTTAACACCAGGGCGCTATGTAGGTGCTGAGGAAGTGGAAGATGATGATGAACCGTTCACAGAAACAATGTTACGTTTAGCCGCCAAATTAGATCAACAATTTGCCGAAAGTGGGAAGTTAGAGGCGATAATTCGGGAGAATCTCCGGGGGTTAGGATATACAACTATATAATGACGTTTTTGTACAATTACCCACATCTGAAAATTATCCCAGGGGTACTTACACAAAGTATGGGAAGATGTTTGAAAAGTGATGATTAGTGTATCGAATATTATTTGACCCCACCCTAACCCTCCCCTTACAAGGGAGGGGACTGGATTTTATTGTTTCGGTGTGTCCCCCATTCCCTGTTCCCTGTTCCCTAAGATAAAAATTACCTATTGAAAACTTATCAAACATCCTCTGAGAACATTATCATCAATATGACCGAAATTACAGCTAACTATGATGAAACCTGGAAAGAAGTAATAGGAGATTATTTTGATTCCTTTCTCGCCTTCTTTTACCCAGAAATAAATCAAGAAATAGATTGGACTAAAACCCCCGTTTCTCTTGATAAAGAATTAGAGCAGATTACCGCAACTGCGGAGAGTAAAACCCGCCATGCTGATAAATTATTTCAGGTGTGGTTGTTAGATAATCAAGAAGTTTGGGTATTAATTCATGTAGAAGTACAAAGTCAATATGATAAAGAATTTTCCCAACGAATGTTCATCTACAACTATCGGGCTTTTGATTTATATCAAAAACCGGTGATTAGTTTAGCTATACTAGGGGATGAAACGAAAAATTGGTTACCTAATTCTTACCGATATGGTTTAGGGACTAGTCAACTAATCTTTAACTTTTCTAGTGTTAAGCTGCTAAATTATCAATGGGAGGATTTAGAGCAAAGTAATAATATTTTTGCTATAGTGGTAATGGCACATTTAAAGACTAAAGCCACTAATAGCAACCTGTCAGCTAGGGAACAGTGGAAATGGAAGTTAGCTAGATTACTCTATGAAAGAGGTTATAACCGTAAAGAGATTGTTGATTTGTATAAGGTCATTGATTTAATGATGGCTTTATCTGGAGATTTGCAATTAAGTTTTGAGGAAAAATTAACTAATTATCAGGAGAAACTAAAAATGCCATTGTTAACCAACATTGAACAACGGACTATAGAAAAAACTCGGA
>CAIWDD010000120.1 GCA_903911355.1 uncultured Nodularia sp.
ATACAGGATGGTTAGTAATATTTGACCGTCGTCCCGATTTACCCCCCATCAGCGATCGCACTACCACGGAAATAACCCTAAGTCCCCAAGGGAGAAATATTACAGTTATTCGGGGGTAGGTTGGGATTTGTTGACTGTTGACTGTTAACGGTTGACTGTTGACTGTTGATTGTTGACTGGGAAGAGGTGTGACCATCAACAGCCATTAGACGGGGAATAAATTAAGCGTCTAATAGCTAAAGTCCACTAAAAGTGGACTAGTGGGTTACAGAAAATACTCTAGGCAATGATTGTTAACCATATTTATCATGTTATATTTAACACATAGTCGGATTCATCCGACTTCAGCTATCAGACGGGGGTTTCTAACCCCCGGCTCCTGGTGGTCAAGCTTCATAGCGATATAACCCCCGGTTCCCGGTTGTGGTGGTAGGGGCGATCGCTGACCCGTCAACCGTCACCCGTATTTTATAGCACATTTCATCTGAGTGAGGTACAAAAGGGCGGGCAGGATGCCCACCCCACAAGATTTATGATATTAAGGTGTGTACTTTATTTACTTGAAAAGTGCTGTATCTAGGTAGTAACTGCTGTAAATGTCTATCAAACCACCGATATTTTATCTACATCAAATATGTAAGACAGATTTGCTCATTGGCGAAAATAATCAGCAACTGCAACAGGTAGCTTTAGAATTATATTTAGAACTACAGCAGTTAACAGTGAGTGGCAATACTGCCAAAATTATTGTAGCAGAACGTGAACCAGTAAAATTTATAGCGGGTTTTCTGGCTGCTTGTGCTGCGAGTTGTCCGGTTTTTCTGTGTAACCCCGACTGGGGACAACAAGAATGGGAGCAAGTTTTAGATTTAGTGCAACCAGATATTATTTGGGGAGTAGGACAACCGAAGGTAAAAATGTTTCCCCATGGCGGTTATAGGGATTTTCCATACATCATGATTCCCACCGGTGGCTCATCGGGAAAAATTAAATTTGCTATGCACACTTGGGAAACTCTGATAGCATCTGTTAAAGGATTTACAGAATATTTTCAGGTAACTGAAGTTAATTCTTTTTGTATGTTACCTCTCTATCATGTCAGTGGTTTAATGCAGGTTATGCGCTCCTTGACTACGGGAGGTAAATTAGCGATCGCACCATTTAAAACTTTAACATCTACACCAGAATATCAGATTAACCCTGAAAATTATTTTCTATCTTTAGTACCCACACAATTACAACGCTTACTAGAGAGTTCCCAATTAACACAATGGCTCTCCCAATTCGGCACGGTACTCTTAGGAGGTGCGCCAGCATGGGAGGAATTGTTAACAAAAGCCAGATTTAATTGTATTCGGTTAGCACCTACTTATGGGATGACAGAAACAGCTTCTCAAATTGCCACCCTCAAACCAGATGATTTTCTCAATGGTATAATTAATTGTGGTCAAATTCTCCCCCATGCCCAGGTGAAGATTCGCAATCAACAAGGTAAAATTTTAACTGGTAATCAAACTGGAAATATTACCATCCAGGCCCAATCATTAGCTCTGGGGTACTACCCCCAAACCTGGGATAATCTCAATTATTTCTCAGTAGACGACTTAGGATATTTAGATGCACAAGGCTATTTAAATATACTGGGGCGTAACAGCGACAAAATTATCACAGGGGGAGAAAATATTTACCCAGGGGAAATTGAAACCGCAATTAGGACTACACAAATGGTCAAAGATGTTTGTGTCATCGGCTTACCAGATAAATACTGGGGACAAGCAGTAACGGCGATTTATGTTCCCCAAGGTCCCCAGATTTCCAGTTTAGAAATACAAACAGCACTAAATCAAAGACTGAGTAAGTTCAAAGTTCCTAAATATTGGATTTCTCTAGACAGTTTACCCCGTAACGCTCAAGGTAAAATCAACCGCCAAGAACTCCAGAAAATAGCCACCGAACATTTACAAAATCTCTCTTAACTTTCTTCTTTCTAAGGCTTTTGTCTCTTGGCGGTTAGTTTCCAACCACTGAATCATCTCAGCTGATAAATCCCGCTTATTTCTGCTGACCACATCAATACAAACGTGTCGAGTCACAGCCTTAGCAACTATAACATCTGCAACTATCATTTCATAACTAACTTCAAACTTATTCGCAGTTATTTGATGGGGAAATAAACTCACTTCTAACTGGTCTCCACAGAACATTGGGCGAAAAAAATCCACATTAGCATGAACAATAGGAATCGCCACAGATGGATGAGTAAAAAAATCTTTGAGATTAATACCCGATACTTCTAGAGATGCTTCATAGGCTTCATGACATATAGATAAAGCATGGGCAAAATAAACTACTCCAGCCCCATCTGTATCTGCAAGGCGAATAGTGCGATGATAGGTAAAAGACATTATTTTAAAGGGTAGTAGATATCCTCAGAACTGGGGTTGAGGTAGGGATGCTGCAAATCAATGGAATGTTGAGCAAAATGTTGCTCAATCATTCTCATACGCTCCTCCATTGTATTTTGACCTTGTTCCCAAGCCTCCAACAAGGCATTGGCGACAATTTGGCAACGGTTGATACCAAAACTTTCCTGGGCGGCGAATTTTTGGGTAGGCTCTTCAGCTAAACCCAATCCAGGGGCTAAAAACTTAGTAAATAAGGGTATTTCACCTTGGAAATGAGATTCACACCCCCTATAAACATTCTCAAGGATTTTGTGCAATGCTGGATAGTCCTGAGCTTCAAAGTAGAGTATACCTGAGTCATAGCGTCCATAGGCAGCGGGATGATAGAGAACCTGAAAGGTAAAAGCAATATTGGCTGCGTTGAGTTGTTGGGTCAGTCCATCCATGGTGGCGATCGCACCAGATGAGGTAAAATTAAAGTAGATTCTCCCCGTACCTAAATTCCCATCTAGGTTATTTTGCTTTTCCTGTCCTACATTGCTAACTGCTAAGTAGCAGCCTTTTTGCAGTCGGTTTTTAGGCATCCAAATCGCCACTAATTCCCCCACCTTGGGAGACTTTTTACTAGGTTTGAGATGGCAGTCTGGCTCAATATATACCGTCAAACCGCCTTTAGTGACTGCCATAGTACCATCAGGTTCTCGACTCAATACCCGCCAACTGGGGTCAAAATAACCTTTACCGTGATTGCTCGTCTGTAGTTGTTCGTAAAATCCCCAATCAACATCTAAGAGAGAATGAGTTTCTAAATTTTGGTGTCCTGAGCAATTAGTAGTTTCAGTATCTAAGGCTAAGGTGGTTTTGAGGGAACCATTGTAGTAGATACCGTAAAGGAAATTTCTCAGTAGTAGAGTCAGATATTTATGCTGTAAAGCGGGAGAATTGTGTTGAAATCTCTCCGCTAGTTTAGCAGGTAAAGAAAAACATTGATAGTGGGGGTGGGAAATACAAAAGTTAGAATTTATCTCGATATTTTTAGCAATATCCAGCAGGTGAGTTTGCCATGTATAGGTGGGACAGTATAGCATTACTTGATATTAAGAATTACTTAAACAAACATGGTGGTCAGTGTTGGCTGTGATTAACAACCCCGCAGGCGAGTTTTTTGGTAATAAAGAGGAACTAATTGCTGTTGTTTTTCTCTTGGGGGGAGTTGATGAAATTCTGTCAAAGGGTTGAGAATTTCCCCCTGAGAAACGCCGAAAATACTCAATATAGATTCTTGTGGTGTGGTAAGAAGATTTTTAGCCACATCAAGCATATAAATGTCACTATTGCCAAAATGTTTCAGAGATTTAATATTTGCTTGAATTTGATGAATCAGCGCCAGTCCAGTAAACTGAATGACTCGGACAATAAAGTTACTTTGGTAGTCCAAAATCATGGGAAAAGTTTTGACATAAGCCCGAATTAACCCCAGTAATGAAGGTTGTAGCAACTCTAAGGGTGTAATCGCTAAATGCAGGGATTCTTCTAACTCAAGGGTGGGATCTACTACTAAGCTAGAAAGCCAAATTGTTAAATAGCTGGCGATGAGGGTACCTATATCAAAGGCTGGGTCTCCCCAACCACAAGCTTCCCAATCAATCAGTTTAATCAGGCAATTATCTAACTGATGCCAACGAGAATGAATTAAAATATTATTTAAGGTGAGGTCATTATGAGTCAAGCAGCAAGGTTCCCATTCATAAGCCAAATCGGCGATCGCTGATTCTAAAGTCTCATAACCTTGGTAGAGAAGGTAAAAGTTTAACGCCTCAGTGGGAACTGTACCAAATATTTCTGGGGTAATAGAATCCACCCCTTGGGCTGGATTGTGAAAGCTATAGCGAAACTGTCCTTGAGGCCCAGCTGACATAAACTGACGATATTCTCGCTGTTGGAAGGTAGCGCGATGTAGTCCCGCTAATGTACTACCAATGGCGGTAGCAATTTCTGGCGGAAAAATACCATTGTGACCATAAAATTCTCCTAGTTCCGAATATTCAGTTAAGTAATTACGAACCAGGATAGAATGTTCTTGATCAAAATTTACTATGAGTGGTGCGATCTCAGTTATATTACCTATAACTGGAAACTGCTGTAATAATTGCTGAAATAGCCATTCATTAAAAAAATCATGGGAATTTCCATAGTTTTCAAGATGACATTTTTGTTTAACCAGCAGTTTTTGATTATCTCCTAAAGTCAAGAGTAAATTTAAGTTATGTTGACTACTTTTGAGCAAGTCATATTTATTCAATGCGCCATCTTCTGAGGAATACATACCTCTTTCTTTCAGGTATTCGATAACTTTCTGAGAAGACAGTGGTAATAACATGTATGATGTCCTACTTGGTAAAAGTACCGTTGCTTGAGATTAATTTGGCAGTTTCGATACACAGCAAAAATTGAACCAATCTATTCATATCTTATCTATCAAATTAAAACCTGCCATAATGGCAAGATAAGTTTAATTTTTTAATTTAAATTAGGCTGCTAAATACTGTATAGCCTTGATTTGTTAGAGCCGAATAGCAGCAATAAAACAACTATCTACAGATGGATATGAGCAAATTTAAGCATTGATTCCTGGCTGATGCTCTTTGGTTTTACTGATATAATTCCGCCAAATAATGTAGTATTAATCACACATTACATCATTTCCGGTGGGGCTAATTATTGACTAAGAGTAATTATGATTCTCAATACTTAGACTAGAAGTACCAGCATCCTCAACCCCATAATGATATACAGCCCTATTTTTATAGATCATCACCAACGCCAAAAAACCGGATATTTTCAGCAAGTCAAAGATTAAGAATCTATCCCGGAGCAATCGGTTTCAGGGGAGACAAAGATCACACATTCACATTCACAGAGTCTATGTTAACAGCCATGTAGATTTTGACTTTACTACCAGGGTTAGCAGACAATTGACCATAGTGCCTTATTTAAACTACCCTGTTAATTGATGGATAATCCAGCGATGCCACGTAATTCATCCTATAGCCATAGCCAGGTTCAATTTCTCCAATGTCAAGCAGCATCACTTTTACTCTACCAATCTGTACTGGAAAACGAAGTGGGGATGGCATTTATTGACCTGTTGCAAGCTATACGTTACACTGATACCGATGCACGGAGTTGTCTCAAAGCTTATGGCAGTTATTTTTATGCTTTAAGTGCTAAACATCAAAATTGGGAAGACTACCTAATTAGTCAAATTCTCCGTAGTGAGAATCCTTTTAGTAAACTGGCTCAACAGCAAGACTTTGAAGATTTACCCCGGTCGTTACTAGCAGCAGTGGAGCATGATTTACAGGTGTTGCAGAATCTTTATGAATGTAGTAGTGCTTGTTTGAGCGAGTGGGTGCAAACTGTAGCTCAGTTACCCATTTCACCTATTGTCTGGTACACAGAACAAAACATTGGTATAGAGACAAAGTTCAAGGTGTTGCTACAAAAGTTAGATAATTGGGGTGATGCTGTGGAAGATTTGGCAGATCATTATCGCCAGTTTGGCACAGGCTTATTTGTAGAATATCATGCGTTGCGCTGGCAAGAAGGTAAGTTTGTGGGTATCAAGTACCCTGACCCCATCAACCTGAAAACTTTAGTGGGTTACGAGTCTCAACAAGAAACTTTAATCAAAAATACAGAGTTTTTATTATCAGGAGAGGTGGCACAGCATATACTACTTTACGGTAGTCGGGGGTCGGGGAAATCTTCTGTGGTCAAAGCTTTGTTAAATGAGTATGGCGATCGCCATCTACGTTTGCTGGAAGTCGCAAAATCTGATTTGCACAATTTGCCGAAAATTGTCGAGCAGTTGCGGGGAGTACCACAAAAATTTATTATCTTTGTTGATGACCTTTCCTTTGAAGAAGATGATGATGCTTTTAAAGCACTTAAGGTAGTTTTGGAAGGTAATTTGACTGCACGTCCCCAAAATGCGGTGGTTTATGCTACTTCCAACCGTCGCCACTTAATTCGCGAGTTTTTTACAGACAGACCCACACCCAAAGATCATGACGAAATCCACTCCTGGGATACAATGCAGCAAAAGCTTTCTTTTAGCGATCGCTTTGGTATCACTCTCACTTTTGCACCAGCGGATCAGGATACCTATTTAAAAATAGTCCAACATTTAGCAGCACAAGCCCAAGTTAATATTACTCCAGAAGATTTAGAATATCAAGCATTACAGTGGGCAACCCGCCACAATGGTCGTTCTGGACGTACAGCAAGGCAGTTTATTGATTTCTTAAAAGCAGATTTAACAGTATCTCATCCCCATACACATCACATCCCATGAAATCATCACTTAAAATCGATGACAAGCCCCTATCATGATCTTTGTTTACTTTGAACATGAAATTAGTTCTCTGGTGATATTTTGTTCTAGTAAACCCTAAGATCCACAAAGAATTATAGTTAGATATTTCACAATTATATTGCTAAGTAATAATGACATTAAAACATACCTATCGTAACAACTCAAATACCCTGAGAAAAACCAATATGCCATCAGCAACCATCAGTAATCGATATATTTTAGGTATCGTCGCCTTTAGTATCAGCTTTGGTATTAGTCTTGTCCCCCAGTGGAATTTCAACCAAGCCTTAATCACCGGTATAATTACTATAATTTCTACCTATGCAGCCACATTATTTACAGATAAGCGCCGTGACAATTCTGAAATGATGATTTTAACTTCCAATCGCAAGCGCATTAAAGAAATGGAGGGACTAAAACGGCGGATTGTTCAAGAAGTTAATCAAATAGAAGAGATGCGTAACTTCTTGTACGCAGATTCACAAAGCTTGGAAAAACAAATATCAGAGTCTCGTATTCAAAGAGATAAAATTCATAGAGATTTAGGTATATTTGCAGCCCAAAAACAGCAGTTAGAAACCGACACCATTAACCTCAGTGCTGAACTAGAAGCTCTGGAACAAAATAAAACAGAACTGCATCATACTTGCTCTCAACTCACAACCGAAAAACGTCGTATGGAGTTGAATTGTAATACCTTTCGTGGTGAAATTATGCAGTTGCAAAATAAAATATATCAACTCCAAGAAGAAAAACAAGAACTTGAGACTAATGTCACTCTGTTAGGTAGGCTCAAACCCCAACTAGAGGAAAAAATGTATGAACTGCGAACGGAAATTCAAGCACTAGAAACACAGATTAATGAGCAAAAACAATTATTATTATCTACCAAAACTGAAACGGAAAATTTAGCCGAAAATCTCAATTACCTAGAAAATAAAATCACCCAAAAGCAATCAGAATTACAGCAACTCACATCAGAAATATGCTTATTGCAAGCAGAAAGAGACTCATTACAAAGCCAAGTATGGGAATTACTTCAACAACCAGAAACATTAAATCCAGAACTATCACCTGAAAATTGCCATGAAGATGGCAATGATGTGTTTCCTTTTACGGAGTTAATTGATTGTGTAGAGACAATCAATACATCTGAGATTTTACCTGAACAATGGCAGAAACTTTTAGAAATCCTGCCCAACCATCAAATTCAGGCGTTAAAAGCTATAGTAGAACAAGAGCATCCCCTGGTAACTATTGAGGAAATTGCCCAATCCAACAGTACCACGCCCAGTTTATTAATTGATTCTCTCAATGAACACGCCCAGGATACTATTGGAGAATTAATAATTACAACTAATGGGGAACATCCCCAAGTGTCTCAAGAGCATATGGTTAACGCCAGAAAAATCCTGACTATGGATGAAAACCTCAGAGTTAAACAAGATTAATCTAATTAACTACTGCTATAGGATTCATCGCGCCTTATTATTCTAGTTATGGCTGTAGATGTCTTTTCCAGTCTATAATTACTCTTTGAATGAATAAACACATAATAATAAAGCCAATCAATATTGTTTAAATTTATTCAAGTAATAACCTATCCCAGGGTGACAAATTCCTCAGCAGAGGTGGGATGAATACCGACGGTGGTATCAAAATCAGCTTTAGTAGCACCCATCTTCAGGGCGATCGCCACTCTTTGTATAATTCTTGTATAATTTAAGATGCCAGTTTAAGGCTGATATAGCGATTTAAGCTGACATTTTCCTCAGCTGCTTCCATAACTAATCTACGGTGCAGCTCTGGAGGAATACGAACTTGAAATTTACCACTGTAGCTTCTTTCTGCAATGGGTTCTGGAATCCTCTCATTATTGGCCGCCATATCAGCTACTACATCTTTTACCAAGTTTGTAATACCTTCAAGTGCGGTAGGACGATTTTCGTGGAGATAAGATAGACCTGGAAATTCAGCACACAGTCCTACAAATTCTTGATCCTCCGTTGACCAAGTAACTCTATAGGTGTAGTGGTCGTGGTTAACCATCTTTCATTTCCTCAATTTTTTCAATCGCGTCCAAAACCTGCTTTACCTGATAAACCTTTGCTTTGCCATTTTTTTTCTTGAATGTTAATGCGCGGATTTCCAGACCAGGGCGTTTTATAGACACAATGGCTTGTCCCTTGCTGTCTGGGTTCTCCAAAATAATGATTGCAAACCTTGACTAAATCGGCAAAGTTGACATTCTGAGGATTGTTTCTCAATTGAGCAAGGAGTTTCTCTATTTGTGCCATACGTCTTTTTTAATCGTTAACGTAATGACAGCTTTAAACAGCAAGTTGGTATTAACTTCTTTATATTAGTATTAATAGTAGTACTATGTCAATGGGTAAGATTTATTGATCGGGCGTAAAACCCCATCCCCTCGTGGGTGGGGGGTTTGACCCAACTAATAACCTATCGCATGGTAACAAATTCCTCAGCCGAGGTGGGATGAATACCGACGGTGGCATCAAAATCAGCTTTAGTAGCACCCATCTTCAGGGCGATCGCCACTCCTTGTATAATTTCAGCAGCGCTATTACCCACCATATGGGCCCCTAAAACCTTGTTATTACTTTGATCAACCACTAATTTCATCATGGTTTTTTCATCCTTACCGGCCAATGTATAATACATTGGTCTAAAGCGACTGCGGTAAACCTTAATCGCACTACCATATTTTGTCCTAGCTTGGGCTTCAGTTAAGCCAACGGTTGCCGCCTCTGGAGTAGTAAAAATTGCTGTAGGTACATTTTCGTAACTCATCCTACGGCACTTATTACCAAATACCGTATCTGCAAAGGCTCGCCCCTCATTAATCGCCACGGGAGTTAAATTAATATTATCTGTACAATCTCCTACCGCATAGATATTTTCTTCAGTAGTTTGACTGTATTGATCTACAATAATCGCGCCTTTACTGTCGAGCTGAACCTGAGTATTTTCTAAACCTAACTTTTGCGTGTTGGGTTTACGACCAGTAGCTGCTAAACTGACCACATCCACAACTACCGTTTCCTCCTCCTCATCACCCCGACGGATTCTAACGTTAATACCCTCTGGGGTTTTTTCTATAGCGGTCAATTGGGAATTGGGGAGAATTTGAATACCATGCTTACCCATTCCTTCCTGAATTTCATTGCGTAAATCTTCATCAAAACCACGCAAAATCTTGTCATGACGGATTATCTGGGTAACTTCGCTACCCATACCATTGAGAATACAAGCAAATTCTGAACCGATGTATCCCCCCCCTAAAATTACTATGCGTTGAGGTTTTTCCTGTAAATGAAAAATATCATCGGAAGTAATAGCGTATTCAATTCCGGGAATATCTGGCTTAACAGGATGACCACCTACTGCAATTAAAACCTTATCAGCAGTAACTTGACGCTCCCCCACCTGAATTGTATGAGCATCAATAAATGTACCGTATCCTTCCCAGAGTTCAACTTGGGAATTATCCAGCATCTTTTGATAAATACCATTGAGGCGAGTTACTTCATTGTTAACCGCCGTGATCATCTTTTCCCAGTCCAGGGAACTTTCCACCGCACTCCAACCATATCCTTGAGCTTCTGCAAACAAGTCAGGAAAATGGGATGCATAGACCATTAACTTTTTAGGGACACAGCCACGATTTACGCAGGTTCCGCCTAGTCGGTCAAACTCAGCCACCCCTACCTTAGCTCCATATTCCGCCGCACGTCTAGCGGTGGCAATACCACCAGACCCAGCACCAATTACAAATAAGTCAAAATCGTAACTCATGTGTCCGATACTTTTTTGCTAACATTCACTAACAAATACACTCTTTAAGAGAGGGCGTATCAACCAATGCACGAAGGAAAATCCCCCGCGCACCATTTATGTCCCGGCTCATTACTCGCCCGTCAGATGGAGACTTAACGATTTTAGCACCGCCAAGGTTGGGGATGATTTCACCAGTCCAACTGACTGTTACTGGCGGCAAGTTTCATCCTTCTTCTTTGTTTGCACTTGGCTTTAGTGAATTTAGAAATTAACTTATCCAAACGAAAACACAGCTTCTGAAGCAAATTAGCAGATGTGCCAATTTCGCCAAAACTAGATTCAGAAAAGAAGGTGATAAATGTTCTGATACCGGGGTCAAGTGCTA
>CAIWDD010000121.1 GCA_903911355.1 uncultured Nodularia sp.
AAGTCGGGGATCTTTGGGTATCTGTGAGGGGGTAAGATCCCCGACTTCTCTGACAAGAGCACACCACTTACCCGAATAGTCCTAGAAGTCGGGGATCTTTGGGGCGATCGCCGACTTCTCACATAATTAGAGATAGTCTAGGATAATTTATCTAGAAGTCGGGGATCTTTGGGTATCTGTGAGGGGGTAAGATCCCCGACTTCTCTGACAAGAGCACACCACTTACCCGAATAGTCCTAGAAGTCGGGGATCTTTGGGGCGATCGCCTACTTCTCACATAATTAGAGATAGTCTAGGATGATTTAGCTAGAAGTCGGGGATCTTTGGGTATCACTATAAAACCAAGTCCCCTCCGCCGACAAGGGGAGGGTTAGGGTGGGGTAAAACAATATTTTATACATTAATCATCAATTTTCAAACAGCCTCTAATCGAGCAGATCAAATTGCTCGGGAAAATCGCTGTTCTTTGGTTTGGTGATAATTGTCAAATATAACAGCAATATTTCTTACTAATAACCTACCAATATCTGTCACCTCTATGTCTTTGGTTGATATGTTCACCAGTCCATCAGCTTGCAGTTGTGCTAAAGCCTCTAGTTCATGGGTAAAATATTCATCGAAATTGATGTGATATTTGTCTTCTATATCTTGCTTATGCAGATGAAAGTGAGACATAATACACATGATTACATCCCTTCTAATGATATCATCTTGAGTAAGTTTAACACCTTTACTTATAGGTAAAATATCGGAGGCGATCGCCTGATAATAATTCTTTAACTGCTTGTGGTTCTGTACATAAGTATCATGGAGCATACTAATAGATGTAGCACCAAAGCCTAATAGTTCGGTTCCTGCGTGGGTGGTGTATCCCTGAAAGTTACGCTGGAGGGTACGATTTTGTTGGGCGATCGCTAGTTCATCATTTTGTTTAGCAAAATGATCCATACCAATAAAGAGATACTTACTATTTGTCAGTTCCTCTATGGTCATTTTGAGGATTTCTAGCTTTTCCTGGGGTTGCGGTAATGCAGCTTGGGGAATATTTTTTTGTGCTGGTTTCATCCATGGTACATAGGCAAAGTTAAACACAACAATGCGGTTAGGATCTAATGCAATGGTTTTGCTGACTGTTTCCCGAAAGGTCTGGAGAGTTTGATGGGGTAAACCATAAATTAGGTCTACATTCACACTATCAAACTTAGCTGCTTTAATCCAACCCATGACATCAAACAGTAATTCTTCTGGTTGGAGGCGATTCACAGCGATTTGTACTTGGGGGTTAAAGTCTTGAATACCAAAACTAATGCGGTTAAACCCCACCTCACGCAGAAAGAAAATATAGTCTTTATCGAGATAGCTGGGATTAATTTCAATGGAAATTTCAGCTTGGGAATCAATATTAAAGTTATCTGTAATTTGTTTCCACAAAAATTTGACTTGTTCCTGATTTAAATAGTTGGGTGTACCACCACCCCAATGAATTTGCAGGACTTTTCTGTCTTTATCAATTAAGCGTGCCATGTTCTTGATTTCTCCCGCCAAATGTTCTATATAAGGTTTGGCAATATTCTTGTTTTGAGAAATTACTGTATTACAGCCACAAAAGTAACAAGCAGTCTGACAAAAGGGGATATGGAAGTATAAAGACAGGGGAGATTTTCGGTAGTTGGATGCGGCGATGGCGGTGCGAAAATCACCTGCAATAAATTCTGTATTTAACTCCGTAGCAGGTGGATAACTTGTATATCGGGGTGCAGGAGTATCATACTTTTGGATCATATTTAGATCAAATTTAACACCAGGCAAGACAAAAACCATCAAAACCTCCAAGAAACTGCAACCATCCCGCCTCATGTAGCGCGGCGGAAATCAAACTACTAATACATTTGTTTGCTTTCGCTGTTGTCTAGTGTAAAGAGTTTCCCCAATGCGTGATGTGTTGACTCCCACCAAATAGGCTAAACTGTAGAAATTAGCTGCCATCATCATTGGTGGTATGCATCGCATTATTTTTCTCTCATAAAATCATTTAACTATTAATATTTGTATAGCTATAAACTTATTAATATTTCTTTAGATTTGGCTGGCTTTTACTGTACACATTTACCATCTAGTAGTTAAGGTTATTTATCTAAAATTACTTTTCAATAATTTAACTGATGTGTGATTTTGATAATTTATGCTTATATAAATATGAAAAGATCAAACATGAAAGCAGTCTCATGGTTAAGTCTATTGAAACTCCCAACCCCAATTACACGAAACCAGGGATTAAAGCACCTGTTCAGGAAACTTTGTTAACGCCTCGCTTTTATACCACTGACTTTGAGGCGGTGGCTAATTTAGATATTTCCGCGCATGAGACTGAGTTGGAGGCTATTATCGCCGAATTGCGCGCTGACTATAACCGCCATCACTTCGTGCGCGATGAGGAGTTTCAGCAATCTTGGGAGCATGTTGATGGAGAAAAACGCCGCGCTTTTATTGACTTTTTAGAGCGTTCATGTACTTCAGAGTTTTCGGGGTTTTTGCTGTTTAAAGAATTATCCCGCCGACTCAAAGCTAAAAATCCCCTCTTGGCTGATGCTTTTAATTATATGGCACGGGATGAGGCACGCCATGCGGGATTTCTCAATAAATCTATGGCAGATTTTAATCTGTCTCTGGACTTAAGTTATCTCACTAAACACCGTACATATACTTTTTTCCCTCCAGAATGGGTAATTTATACAGTCTACCTCTCGGAGAAAATTGGTTACTGGCGTTACATCTTAATCCACCGCCATATACAGGCAAATCCTGAATATCAATTTTATCCTCTGTTCCGCAAGTTTGAAAGTTGGTGTCAGGATGAAAACCGTCATGGGGATTTCTTTAAAGCACTGTTGCGATCGCAACCAAAATTATGGAACAATTGGAAAGCACGATTGTGGGTGCGGTTCTTTTTGTTGACTGTATTTCTCACCCATACCATTACAGTATTTGAACGGGCTACATTTTATGAAGCCATTGGTATACACCCGCGCAAATACAATAATACAGTCATTCAGGAGACTAATAACACCTCAGCTAGGGCTTTCCCTATAATTTTGGATACTAATCACCCGGAATTTTTCTGGCGATTAGAACAGTGTTTCATCAACACCCAGAGACTGACGGAAATTAAGGAAAGTAATCGTCCTGGAATTATCAAATTCTGGCAAAAAATCCCCCCCACTTTGGCGATTATTTCCCATATGTTGCGTCTTTACTTCATCAAACCCATTGATACCGAATCAATACGCGCCACAGTTAGTTAAATTTATTCATGGTAGATAAAACCCCATCTTTTTGAGGTGGGGTATGTCGGCATTTTCGTTATAATTTCCTCTAGTCATTGATAATTTATTCTAGGGAAGATGGCAACAGAATTTACTAAGTATCATGGTTTGGGGAATGATTTTATTTTAATAGATAATCGCTTGTCATCTTTACCATTGTTGACTCCCGAACAAGCAGTTAAGTTATGCGATCGCCATTTTGGCATTGGTGCTGATGGTGTAATTTTTGCCTTACCAGGAGAAAGCGGTACTGATTATACTATGCGGATTTTTAATTCTGATGGTTCAGAACCGGAAATGTGTGGTAATGGTATTCGTTGTTTAGGCAGATTTTTAGCTGACTTAGAAGGGGAATCTAGAACCAAAGATTCATATCATATTCATACCCTAGCAGGTGTAATTACACCCCAACTCATGGCTGATGGTCAAGTCAAGGTAGATATGGGTTTACCCCGGTTGCTAGCTGGGGAAATTCCCACAACCCTGGGGACTGCTCAGACAAAAGTGATTAATCAACCCTTAGAAGTAGCAGGTAAAACCTGGGAAGTTACCTGTGTAAGTATGGGTAACCCCCACTGTATCACCTTTGTGGAAGATGTCGCCGCCATTGACCTAGAAATTATTGGCCCTGAATTTGAACATCATCCAGCCTTTCCCCAACGGACAAACACGGAATTTATTCAAGTAGTCAGTCGGGACTATTTAAAAATGCGGGTGTGGGAAAGAGGAGCAGGTATTACATTAGCTTGTGGTACTGGTGCTTGTGCTTCCCTGGTAGCAGGGGTGTTAACCGGAAAATGCGATCGCACCGCCACTGTAGAATTACCCGGTGGACCCTTGCAAATTGAATGGTCAGAAACCAACCAACGAATTTACATGACAGGACCAGCTCAACGAGTATTTACAGGTCAAATTTAAATCAAATTTAAACTTTATTCCCCGATAAATTCTGACTACACCGGAGGTTATCCCCCTCCGGTTTTGCTTTTTGTGACTTTGATTACACAACCTTGCTACCCATAAACACAAAAAATATGTCTTAAGATAGATGCAAGAAATTTTATACAGTGGTAAAGATATTATTGCTACTGAAGTATATTTAAGAACTCAAAGCGCTATCTACAATATAAACAACCGTGATGAACAACAAGACATTTAAATCTAGTTTTTGACTAATTAACCAATAAGATAGTAACATTTATTACTTGTAACCAATCCATTAGCATGACCCCAACCTCTAGACCCTATATTATTCTGACCAATCAGGGTCAAACACTCCCCAAATTTGAACTTACCCAAAGCCAACATATCATAGGCAGAGATCCCCAACTAGCAGACCTATTAGTACCCGCAGACTGGAAAGTAATTAGTCGCTGTCAAGCTACTTTAGTGGAAGTTGACGGAAATTACTACATTTATGATGGCGATCGCCTTCAACCAAGTAGTAATAAACTCTTTATAAAGAATCATTTAATTAGTCATAATTTAGGATATTCCCTACAAAACGGAGATATTATTAAAATAGGTCAAAATTTTAATATTTTAGTAACATTAGAATTTCATCACCCTACCAGTAGTTCTCATCACCAGAAAAGTTCATTTTTCTCATCCATCTCTCTCAAGGAAAAGTCAACTGTTGTGGGTAGAGACCCCACAGCCAACCTACAAATTATCGCCCCCACCATTTCCCGTAGACACGCGGTGATTGAATATATCAGATCAGGGGAATATATTTTGTATGATTGCAGTACTAATGGTGTTTTTGTCAATGGTACAAAAGTCAATGGTAAAATTCATCTCACCTCTGGCGCAATTATTAAAATTGTTCCTTATACTTTGGTATTACAAGGGGATGAATTAGTCATCTCTGACACTGGTAATTATATTCGCATTGACGCTAAGAACATTTTTAGAGTTGTTAAAAATAAAAACTCACAAAAAGTTTTACTCAATAAGATTTCTTTAGCCATAGAGCCAGGCCAACTAGTTGCTTTAGTTGGGGGAAGCGGAGCAGGTAAATCTACCTTAATGAAAA
This sequence comes from uncultured Nodularia sp., assembly GCA_903911355.1. GTDB lineage: Bacteria > Cyanobacteriota > Cyanobacteriia > Cyanobacteriales > Nostocaceae > Anabaenopsis > Anabaenopsis arnoldii. Next base: position 5,359 of record CAIWDD010000121.1, read on the forward strand.
CCTTGTTGGGGATTCAACCTACAAACGAAGGCGCAGTTTACATCAATGGAGAAAACCTCAGACAGAGCTTTAATATTTATCGCAATCAAATCGGTTATGTACCCCAATCAGATATTATCCACAAGGAATTAACAGTCACAGAAGCTTTAAGATATGCAGCTAAACTCAGACTTCCCCCAGATACTGATCTAAATTTAATTATTCAAAAAACCCTGACTCAAATTGAACTGTTACCCTGTCGGGATGTGTTAGTTAAAAATCTCAGTGGCGGACAGTTAAAGCGAGTTTCCATCGGAGTAGAGTTATTAGTCGATCCTAAACTATTTTTTCTAGATGAACCCACATCAGGGTTAGACCCAGGTTTAGATAAAAAAATGATGCAACTGCTCAGAAAGTTAGCTAATCAAGGCAGAACCATCATTTTAGTTACCCATGCTACAAGTAATATTGATCTGTGTGACCGCATTGTATTTCTCGGTCAAGGTGGTAACCTCTGCTACTTTGGATCATTTGAGGATGCCTGTGTATTTTTTGAGTTAAATAACAAAGATTTCGCTGATATTTATATTCAGTTGGATAATCAAGAAGTTGTCATGAGAACAGCGGAGCTATTTAAACAGTCACCTTATCAAACCCAATATATTGACCAACGCTTGGCCATGAGCAATTCTCACATCATCACAGCCCAACCCCGCCAAGTTCAAGCCTCTTTAGTAGATCAAACCCGGATATTAGCCCAGAGATACCTACAGTTAGTGATTCGAGACCGAGTGAACTTAATTATCTCCCTAGTCACTGCACCCCTTGGTATTTTACTGATTAATTTAGCCATAGCAGATCAAGAACCCTTTATTCTCGCTAGTGAAGCTAACCCTAAACTAGCTCCCCTAGCTCAAACTGTAGTCTTGGTCTTTACTTGTGCTGCTATTTGGATAGGTTTAGGTACTTCTTTACAAGAAATTGTTAAAGAAAATGATATTTATTTAAGAGAGAGACTAGTTAATTTAAGCGCTTTTAGCTATTTAACCTCAAAAGTAGCAGTTCTTGCCGGAATAGCCTGTTTACAAACCATAATCATGGTCATTGCTATTCTCATCAGTTTTGCAGCGCCAGATTCTCTAACAGTTCCCTGGTTTTATGGCGTTTCCATTACTAGCTTTTTGACTTTATTCTCCTGTTTCTGTCTAGGGCTAATGGTTTCTGCCGCTGTTAAAAACAGCACCCAAGCTAACAGTGCATTAGTAGTATTACTACTACCGCAAATCATTTTCTCTGGAGTCCTCTTTAAAACTGAAGGAATCAGTAAATACCTCGCCTGGTTAATGGTTAGTCGGTGGTCTGTGGGAGCTTATGGGTCTTTGGTGAATATTAATGCTTTAGTCCCAGAGCCTATTTTACTTCCTGATGGTACTAGCATCCCAGCACCATTTACTATCACCGATGTCTATGAACCCAGTTGGGATAATATCGGTCTCAACTGGAAATTATTACTTGTGCATAGCTTAGTTTATCTGATAGTTACCTTTATCATTCAAAAAAAGAAGGACATCCTCTAATTAGAGTTTAAAAATTACCCAATAACTACCAATGTTTTTTCATCATGCCAAATCATAAATATTTCGCAATAATCATCTTATTAAGCACAATTTTAGGAATAATCACTTCGTACTTTTTCTTTGATTATCAGAATAACAGACGAAATATATCAAATTCTGCTTTCAAACAGCATCTAGAACAGACGGAAGTTTCTACTTTAAGCCCCTCTAAGCCTGATCCCACAGTTGCTAAAAATTCGCAAACCTATGGTAATTCCTCACCTCAAGTGAGTTATGATAATTTAATTCTTGTCAAAGCTAAAGAAAGTTTATATAAAGCTATTGAGGAGCTAAATACTATTAATAAAAATGTAGATCCACAGGAAGGCTTAAAAATTCTTAGCCAGGTGATTAATAATTTAGAATTTTCTCAAAAATTAATGAAATCAATACCTTCAAATACCACTATTTATAATGATGCTAATCAACAGCTATTAGTTTTACAAGAATATCAATTAGCAGCTAAAGCTTGGGAAAATTATTTTCAAACAACCATTCAAGATCAAAAAATACCAGATAAGCCACAATTTATTGACCTATCTCTTAACAATAAGTCTACTTTTTTAGCAGCCATGAAAAGCAAAGCTGTAGCCTTAACCTTCGATGATGGTCCAACAAAGGAATACACACCCAAAATACTAGCTATACTCAAAAAAAATCAAGTAAAAGCTACATTTTTTGTGGTTGGTAAACAAATTGCACAAAATTGTGAGATACTCAAAAAAATCTATCAGGATGGACATGAAATTGCTAATCACAGCTATAGCCACCCTATATTTACTCAGATTTCCCCTGCTCAACAACATCAGGAGATTATTAGTAATGAACACAGTATTAACCAATGTCTTGGGATGGATTATCCCACTCAATGGTTTCGGGCTCCCTATGGACGTCAAAATACACAGGTATTAGAGATTGTTCATCAACTGGGACTAAATAGTATTCAATGGATAGTTGACACTAATGATTGGAGAAAAAGCAGTTCAATTTCTTCTATCATTCATGCTGTCACAAACGTCATGAAACCTGGTGTAATTTTGATGCACGATGGCTTTCTGACTAATCCCACCTTGATCCATCCCGATGAAAGCCCCAATCGTCAAAACACTGTTGACGCCATACAACCTATCATTAGCAAATTAAAAAGCCGAGGTTTCCATTTTGTTATTCTCAGTGAAGCTTTAGAATAAAAATCACAACCAAGATTATGTAAGTAACCAATTTATTTGGCATTAAACAAAGCTCAGTTCCCACAATCAAATAGAAGTTATATATGCAGAACTTACTCCTTAATCGTTATGAAATCGTTAGTCCACTGGGTTCCGGTGGATTTGGTGAAACCTTCCTAGCTCGGGATACTCAAATTCCCTCCCAACGTTTGGTGGTGTTGAAGCGCCTTAAACCTGCTCACCAGAGTAATCATACCTCCACAGAAATGATTGAAAAACTCTTCCGCAAAGAAGCAGAAGTGCTAGAAGAACTCGGAAGCCATTGTTCTCAAATTCCTACTTTACTCAGCTACTTTGCGGATCAGGGTCAATTTTATTTAGTTCAAGAATATATTGAAGGCAAAAACCTGGCTCAAGTGGGAATCATTAGCTCAGAGCAAGCAGTCGCTATTCTCACCTCTTTACTTAATACCCTGAAATATATTCACAGCAAAAATATTATTCATCGAGATATTAAACCAGAAAATATTATCCTACGAGACAGCGATCGCTTGCCTGTATTAATTGACTTTGGCGCAGTCAAAGAAACTATGGGAGCAGTCACCCTCGGGTCAGGTTCCACCATCAGTTCAGTCATAGTAGGAACTAGAGGGTTTATGGCTCCCGAACAGAGCGCCGGGCGAACAGTATTTAGTACAGACCTCTATGCTCTGGGACTAACAATGATTTATACCCTCACCGGAAAATTACCAATTGAGTTTGACACTAGTCAACTTACAGGGGAACTGGATTGGCATAGTCATGTACCCAATCTTGAACCTAAATTGGCAAAGGTGTTAGATAAATCTATCAAGCTAGATTTATCTAGTCGGTATCGAACAGCAGCAGAGATGTATCAAGACCTACATTTAGTAGAAAATAATACATTGATATTACCACCCAGTCATTTAGACACAGTGATCATATCACCAAAATACGATACCCTTCCACAAACCCTGATCAATACAGAAGTAGAGAGTAAGCAAATACCCACTGAAAAAACAGCTAAGTTTTCCAATTTGAAGTTAAGAATGATCATCATAACTGTTGTGTTAACTGCTTTAGGATTAGGTGGCGGATTTTTTGTGACACGAGAAATTCTAGAAGCCCAACAAAATGCAGTTCAAGCCGAGAAGGAAAAACAAGAAGCAGAACAAAAACGCCTAGAAGCAGAACAAAGAGCCGCTCAAGCAGAGAGAGAAAAGCAAGAAGCAGAACAAAAACGCCTAGAAGCTGAGAAACAACAAGCTCAAGAACAGCGACAACGTTTAGCCGCAGAAGCTCGACAAGCTAGGGAGGAACGCCAACGTTTAGCCACAGAAAGAAAACGTTTAGAATCTTTAGCCTCCACCTATGTTGGAGGTGTCAATACTATAACTTCCAACACTACCACATGGCGTCCAACTTGTGGCCATCCCTATGTTTCCGGCGCTGATTGGTGGGCTGTCAAAGGCCCTTCCAGTGCCTTGAGTACAGTCAAAAATAATTATTGTGGTGATGCATTGATTGTCGGTAAAGAAACCCAAGTTGCTAGTTTTACCTCAGAAGTAGACGCTCTGAGTTTCGCCAATAGCTTAAGTAATGAATCTGGCTATCAATTTTGGGTAAAAAAAAGTCGTTAGTTTTTTTCACATACTCCCCGGTTATCAACCGGGGACACCACCCATAACTACACATTAAAGCGGAATAGCATTACATCCCCTTCTTGCACAATATATTCTTTACCTTCACTGCGCACCAAACCCTTTTCCTTCGCAGCATTCAGAGAACCATGTGTAACTAAATCCTCATAAGCCACAGTTTCAGCGCGAATAAAACCCCGTTCAAAATCTGAGTGAATCACCCCAGCTGCTTGGGGTGCAGACATTCCCGCGTTAATTGTCCAAGCGCGGGTTTCCTTGGGACCAGAAGTAAAATAAGTCCGTAAACCCAAAAGAGTGTAAGTAGCACGAATCAAGGATTTTAACCCGCCTTCTTCCACACCTAAAGAGGCCAAAAAATCCGCCTTATCCTCTTCCGGTAATTCCACTAATTCCGCCTCTACTTGTGCGGAAACAATGACAACTTGAGCATGTTCACCAGCTGCAACTTGTCGAACCTGTTCCACAAATTCATTACCCGTGGCTAATTCATCCTCAGACACATTCGCAGCGTAAATAATTGGCTTGTTAGTCAGTAATTCTAATCCCTTAATTATCTCCCCTTCCTCTGCAGATAAACTGACCTGACGGACAGATTTACCCTCATTTAAAGCAGCAGCTAATTTTTCTAAAACTGTGATTTCAACCTGTGCATCTTTGCTGGTACGCGCTAGTTTGCGTGTGCGCTCAATTCGCCGTTCAATTTGTGCTAAATCTGATAACCCCAGTTCTAAATTAATGATTTCCATATCTCGCACTGGGTCAATAGAACCGGCTACATGGATAATATCATCATTTTCAAAACACCGCACCACATGGACGATAGCATCAACTTGACGGATATGGGACAAAAATTGATTACCCAGCCCCTCTCCTTGACTTGCCCCTTTAACCAAGCCGGCGATATCGACAAACTCCACCCGCGCTGGTATAATCTGAACAGAATTAGCAATTTTAGCCAGAATATCTAAGCGCTCATCCGGGACTGAGACAACACCGACATTCGGTTCAATCGTGCAAAAAGGGAAGTTAGCTGCTTCTGCTTTGGCGTTAGCAACCACAGCATTAAATAAAGTAGATTTTCCGACGTTGGGAAGTCCGACAATTCCGGCTCTTAGCATTTTGGATTTAAGATTTTGTGAACTACAAAGTTAATTTAAACAGGTTCTGGGATGGTTTGGGGGATTGTACCGGGAATGGTTTGGGGAATGGGCGCTGGTACTGGTTGGGGTACTGGTCTTGGTACGGAAATAGCAGTGGGTTGATAAATCACCTGAGAGGATGTCTGAAAAGTTCTTGATATGTGATTATAGTCACGCAAGTTGCTTGAGCATTAAACGAATCATAGCGACATACAGCAGTTTGTGTAACGGTTTGGTACAGTAGTTAAGAAGATAACAGTAAAAAATCAGATGAAAGCCTACTCAATAGACCTACGGGAGAAAATTATTAGCGTTTACGAAGCGGGAAATACATCTATTCGGAAAGTAGCAGAAAGATTCAAGGTAAATAAGAATACAGTACAAGACCTCGTGAAGCGAAAACGAGAAAAAGGGACACTAGAGCCAAGTGTAGCAACAGGAGGAAAACCAAGCCGACTATCTGGTTATGAACAACAGATAGAGGCAATGGTAGCAGAACATCTAGACTATACCCTAGCCGAATACTGTGAGTATTGGGAAGAAAAGACAGGGGTAAGACTAAGTGAGAGTGCAATGTGCAGATTTCTTCAAAAACAGAAGCTCATTCTCAAAAAAAAACAGTCGGAAGCAGTCAAGCAAGGACAGAAATTACACAAAATAAAAGGTTAGATTACTGGGAAAGCATCCGAGATGTTCTTGCAGATGACCTAGTTTTTGTCGATGAAATGGGAGTATTACTCGGACTAATGAGAAGAATGGGTAGAAGTAAAAAGGGAGACAGAGTTTACGATGTCAAACCATTTTACCGTGGAAAGTGTAGACGTTTGTGATAGACACATTACTATATTTCTATGGTATTTTTTGTAAAAAAAAAAGGCTTATTTAGCCCCATAGAAAAGGTTACCGTCCAATTAAGTACAAAATTTTACTTGATTGTTGGATTGGTGTTTGA
>CAIWDD010000122.1 GCA_903911355.1 uncultured Nodularia sp.
AGGAAGGAACAACTGCACCAGAGATGATGTTGTTTCCGTAGATTAAAGAGCCAGCTACTGGTTCGCGGATACCATCGATGTCTACAGGAGGAGCAGCGATGAAGGCGATGATGAAGCAGGTGGTAGCAGCTAGGAGGGTGGGGATCATGAGAACGCCGAACCAACCGATGTAAATCCGGTTATCGGTGCTGGTGATCCACTCGCAGAAGCGATCCCATACGTTGGCGCTTTGGCGCTGTTGTAAGGTTGTGGTCATTTGTTTATGATTGCTTTTGTTTTTATGAGTTGAGTAGGTAAGGTTGCCTACCTGAATACTACCTTAGAGCAAAAGTTTTGATTTGTAAAGGGATTTTCATTAAAGTTTTCTCATGAACAAGATTTGTATTTCTAATGAATCGCATCCCAGACACGATTCAATCAGGTTTCATCAACCAGGAGGCCACTCCATGGGTCTTCCTCCCAGGATGTGTAAATGTAAATGGTAGACAGTTTGACCACCATCAGCGCCGTTATTGATGACTACGCGATAACCGTTATTTAATCCAGCTGCTGTAGCTACTTGTTGGACGGTTAATAGAAGATGTCCTAAAAGAGCTTGGTCTTGAGATTCGGCATCTGCTAATTTAACTATGGGTTTTTTGGGAATCACCAGAATATGAACTGGTGCTTGAGGGTTGATGTCTTTGAATGCTAGGGCTAAGTCATCTTCGTAAACAATATCTACGGGAATTTCCCGGCGGATGATTTTGCTGAAAATTGTGTCGTTGGTCTGGCTCATAGGGATTTAGCTACTCATCTGCTAAAGATTTTAGGCGATCGCTGGAATTTTCCGCTCATATAAAATTGTCTATGTGGTTTCACTCATGGCAATATACTCAGTAATGTGCTAAAAGGTGAAAATACTGGATATTATAGAAAAAATGCTTGCTAGAGTCTGGAGTGCATCTATTGTAGGCATTGATGCCGTCAAAGTAGGCGTGGAAGTCGATGTCTCAGGGGGTTTACCGGGGATTGTCGTTTTGGGACTACCAGATTCGGCTGTGCAAGAATCTAGAGAAAGAGTCAAGGCCACATTAAAGAATGCTGGTTTTGCCTTCCCCATGCGGAAAATTGTGATTAACTTGACTCCCGCAGATTTACGCAAAGAAGGTCCCTGTTTTGATTTACCCATTAGTATAGGGATTTTGGCCGCTTCAGAACAGGTGAGTCCTGATTTATTGGGAGATTATCTTTTCCTGGGTGAAGTCTCTCTAGATGGTAGTTTACGCCCGGTGGCTGGGGTTCTACCCATTGCAGCTGCAGCACAAAAAATGGGAATTGCCGGTTTAGTGGTTCCGGCGGATAATGCCCAAGAGGCAGCAGTAGTAGAAGAATTGGCTGTTTACGGTTGCACAAATCTCGCCGATGTGGTAGAATTATTAAATAATCCGGAGGAGTATAAACCTGTAAAACCAGAAAATTTACAGGGGTTACCAAAAACGCCTTACGCCGGACCAGATTTAAAGGATGTTAAAGGACAGGCTCATGCTCGTCGGGCTTTAGAAATTGCTGCTGCTGGAGGACATAATTTAATATTTGTTGGACCGCCGGGGAGTGGTAAAACTATGTTAGCCAGACGGTTACCAGGAATTTTACCACCTTTGCAGTTTGCCGAGTCCCTAGAAGTGACTCGCATTCACTCTGTAGCTGGGTTATTAAAAAATCGTGGTTCATTAGTACGAGAAAGACCTTTTCGCAGTCCTCACCATTCAGCATCGGGACCTTCTCTAGTTGGGGGTGGGAGTTTCCCCCGTCCTGGTGAAATTTCTTTATCCCATAGAGGAATTTTATTTTTAGATGAGTTAACGGAATTTAAACGGGATGTTTTAGAATTTCTGCGCCAACCCTTAGAAGATGGTTATGTGACTATTTCTCGCACTCGTCAATCTGTAGTTTTTCCTGCACAATTTACCCTAGTAGCTAGCACTAATCCCTGTCCTTGTGGTTACTATGGCGATACTGTTCAACCATGTACCTGTTCACCTAGACAACGGGAAAATTATTGGGCCAAGCTTTCGGGTCCGTTAATGGACCGCATTGACTTACAAGTTGCAGTCAATCGCTTAAAACCTGAAGAAATTACCCAAGAACCCACAGGAGAGGCTTCGGACTCAGTTTTAGAAAGAGTCAAACAAGCACGCCATCGCGCCATTACCCGGTTTGAGGGAGAAGCAAACCTGCGTTGTAATGCTCAAATGCAAAGTCAGCATCTGCAACAATGGTGTAAGTTAGATGATTCTAGTCGCGGTTTATTAGAAGCAGCAATTAGAAAACTGGGGTTATCCGCCAGAGCCAGCGATCGCATCCTCAAAGTAGGGCGGACAATTGCAGATTTAGCCGCAGAAGATGAAATTAAAGCCAATCATATCGCCGAAGCAATTCAGTATCGGACTATTGACAGAATGCAGTGAAATTTTTTGCCTATTAAACTGTAAAATATGACAGTTGTATTCTGCCGCGAACGTTGATTGAGCGTTATACTTTGCCCGAAATGGGCAACCTGTGGACTGAATCTTACAAATTAAAAACCTGGCTACAGGTAGAGATTGCAGTTTGTGAAGCCCAAGCTGAACTGGGTTATATCCCTGCTCATGCAGTGGAGGAAATTAAAGCTAAGGCGAATTTTGACCCGAAGCGAGTGTTAGAAATTGAAGCTGAAGTCCGTCATGATGTCATTGCCTTTTTAACTAATGTCAATGAATATGTAGGTGATGCGGGTCGCTATATTCATCTAGGGTTAACCAGTTCCGATGTCTTAGACACAGCTTTAGGATTGCAACTAGTTGCTAGTCTCGATGTTATATCCCAACATCTAGAAAATTTGATTCAGGCAATTCGCCAAAAGGCGCGAGAACACCGTAATACAGTCATGATTGGCCGTTCCCACGGGATTCACGCCGAACCCATGACCTTTGGTTTTAAGTTAGCTGGATGGTTAGCAGAAGTGCTGCGCCATCAAGAAAGGCTCAAAGTCCTACGGGAAACCATCGCCGTGGGTAAAATTTCCGGTGCGGTGGGAACCTATGCTAATATTGAACCACGGGTTGAAGCCATCGCTTGCCAAAAACTGGGACTCAAAGCTGATACAGCCTCAACACAAGTTATTTCTCGCGATCGCCATGCTGACTACGTGCAACAATTAGCCTTAGTTGCAGCATCCATTGAACGCTTTGCCGTAGAAATTCGCAACCTCCAAAAAACAGACGTTTTAGAAGTTGAAGAATTTTTTGCCAAGGGTCAAAAGGGTTCCTCAGCAATGCCTCACAAACGCAACCCCATCCGTTCCGAAAGACTAACAGGAATGGCTCGCCTAGTCAGAAGTCATGCGGGAGCAGCCCTAGAAAACGTCGCCTTGTGGCATGAACGGGACATTTCCCATAGTTCTGTGGAAAGGGTAATTTTGCCAGATGCTTGCATTTTAACACACTTTATGCTAGTTGAAATCACAGAACTGGTAAAAAACCTGCTAGTCTATCCAGAAAACATGGCGCGGAACCTCAACTGTTACGGCGGTGTGGTGTTTAGCCAAAAAGTCCTACTAGCCTTGATAGACAAAGGACTAAAACGAGAAGAAGCCTATGGGATTGTCCAAGAAAGCGCTCATGCTGCTTGGAACAAACCAGAAGGAAACTTCCACGACCTCATCACTCAAGACCCCCGTGTAACTCAAAAGTTATCACCCGCAGAAATTGCTACCTGTTTTGACCCACAACAACACCTGCGGCATTTAGATCAAGTTTACCAAAGACTAGACATTTAGAAACAAGTAGGCACAGACCACCACCAGAGCAAAGAGAAAGGGACAATCAAAAGTTTTCCTTTTCTTTCTTCCCTGGTGCGGTTCCCAAAAAAAAGACAAAACCCAGAATCAATACACCTCAACTCGAGCCAAACCATAGGGAACCTCGTGAGCAAAGCCCACATGGTCACCAGAAACTTGATAGTAGAACACTCCCTGGGGTGTCGGTACAAATCCTAAATCCCTAATAGCAATTTCTATGTTAGTTCCCGAAGCCACAGGTTGAGCAAAATTGATTTTCAAGCTGTCCTCTTCCCTAGAAACCTCTGCATCAATAGTTGCACCCGACTCATCAGTGACCTGAATATTATCACCAATATCCATAAGTTCCGACGGACGAATAGTAACGCTAGATAAAGGTTGTTCACCAGTATACAGACTAATGTAATGCCTATCAGTTAAACCAGTAGTACCGCTAATCCGAGGAGCATTCTGATCATACTCGATTTCTTGACCCTGAGCTATAGCCGGAACACCCATAGATGCGATCGCTAAACTTAAAGTCCATAAGCAAATCAATTTTTTCATCATCCAACTCCAATAAATAGAATTGTTCAGAATCAATCAACCTCACAGAAGACAGATCCCAAAAACATTCATCTGTGGTTAATTAATTCCGACAATTTGTGGAGACAAAAGAACTCAGTCATCTGAGAACCTGTTAAATTTCAAGTTACAAAAGTTAAAAATAGATTACGTCTTACCAACGGGATATTTAGTGGGCAGTTATCATCTGAAAGTATGATTTTAATAGAATCGGGGGCGTAAAGTGCTACGTCCCCATAGAGAGAATTACTATCACTGCAAAAGGCCAATCAGATGTAGCAAACCATGGCCAGTAACTAGCTCAATCATTAAAGCAATAAAACCAAGCATAGCAATACGACCATTCCAGACCTCGGCGCTGGTAGTCATACCCCATTCCCAGTTCTCCTGGGGATACATTTTCACCTTTTTCTTCATTTGTGCAGCTTGGGAAAGCTTGAAACTGGGCTTTTCCACGGACTCAATTACCAGATCCGCCAGTGCTTGAATAAATACCGGATGAGTATTAGGAGCCGCAGCACGACGGAAGTTATGGATTCCTACATCTTCGGCTATTTCCCGATATTCAATATCAATTTCTTGCAGAGTCTCAATGTGTTCTGAGACAAAACTGATCGGTACAACAACCAAATCTTTTACACCTTGTGCGCCAAGTTGTTGCAGAGCATCTTCAGTATAAGGCTGGAGCCATTCTACCGGACCCACACGACTTTGGTAAGCTAATGTATAAAGATTGGGTCGATTGAGAGTCTGCATAATTAGAGCAGTACATTCCTCAATTTCTTGCTCATAGGGATCTCCTGCTTCTTCAACATAGCTTTTCGGCACACCATGAGCGCTGAAAAAGATATGAGCCTCATCGGGGTTGGGACATTGGTCTAGTTCTTGGGCGATGAGTTCCGCCATCACCTGGAGATAGCTGGGTTGTTTGTACCAAGAGGGAATGACAGTATAGTCCCTGGGCTGAAGTTCTGGCTGTTCTCGCCAAAGTTTTTCTAACAGCCGAAAACTAGAACCACTCGTACTAATAGAAAATTGTGGGTAAAGTGGTAGAATTACTAGCTGTTCAATTTTATCTTGAGCAATTTGGGCGATCGCCTCCTCTGTGTAAGGATGCCAATAACGCATTCCTACATAGATATTCACTTCTTGTCCCAAATCACCCAACTTTTGTTTGAGAGCTTCTCCTTGAGCCTCCGTGATTCGCCGCAGTGGGGAACCGCCACCAATTTGCTTATAATTAGCTTGAGATGTTTTGGTGCGCCGTGAGGCAATAAACCAAGCTAGGGGTTTTTGCAGCCAGCGAAACGGTAGGCGAATAATTTCTGGGTCGGAAAACAGGTTATACAAAAACGGCCCGACATCCTCTAACTTATCAGGTCCACCGAGATTGAGTAATAAAACGCCTACACGACTCATAGCAGTTATTTTCCCCCAATCCTTTCAGATTTTGTACTAATGTTAACAATTATATCTTTATTAAATATAAAGCTTTCTAGTCAACAAAGATAGAATGTCAACAATCTTAAAACATTGGTGTCAACTATATCAACGGTTTGACAATGCCATGCCTCAAACAGCTTGCAGTGCGCCGTCATTACTTGAGACCAACCTAATGGTTAAAAAGTGCAATTTTTGATAATTAGTTTACATAATTTCACATATTGCCATGTAGGTTAAAAATAACGTTGTAATAGACCAATTAAAACTTCTGGGGTTTCTAGATGGGGTAATACTCCTGTCTGGGCGATCGCATAAAAATCACCAATTGCGGCTGTATTAAGACTAGCTAAACGTCGCCCTAACTTCATGCTAGTAAATTGTGCCGCCTCTCCCCAAAACATCACCGTGGGAATTTGCAGTTGCTGGATGTACAAACTCAAATCAAAATAAAGGTCTCCCCGTAAAAACGCCAAAGCCGAAAACTGAGCATCAGGCTGTTGTGCAGAAGTTAAATAAGCGGCCACAATTTCTCGAGAAACCCGCTGTGGTTTAGCAAACAGAAAATTTTGCAAAAAATTTCTCACAGCAATTTCATTTTCTGCCCCCAGAGTATAAATGAAATTATCCAATAAGGGGGCATTAATAATTGCTAATGGTAACCTACGTCCACTCCCCTGGCCAAAGTCATCAAACCCAGATGGACACACCAAAAACAAGCTTTGAAATAAATCAGGATAGCTAATAGCCAGACGAATAGTCAAAGCCGCCGTCAAAGAAGAAGCCACCACCGTTACTCGTTGGCGGCAAGTTTGGCGGATAAACTCGTTAATAGTAGTCAAATAATCCCTAATTTGATAATTCCGCACTGGATGAGCAGAAGCACCCCAACCAATTAAATCAGGTGCCAAGACTCGGTGGGTAGCTGCAAAAGCCGGGTAAACCTTAGACCACTCATAAGCAGAAGCGCCACCGCCAAAATTATGCAGAAACAGTAAAGGTGGTAAATCTTCACTATCAGCATTTAACCAGGGTGCAGTGGTCTGAGTATAGTAAACCATAGCCCCGAGGGATGTGTTAATCACTTTCTCCCCAAAGCCGGGAGGTTGAAACTGCAGCATGATCAATTTTTTCCAGTCAAATGAACCAGTGTATCGAGTTGCTCACCACTAATTTGATAAGCTGTACCAAAACCAATCACAAAACGACCAGCACTAGGAGTTAAGCGAAAAATCCGAAAATCAGGTAAACTGCGGAAAACTGCAATTAATTCTCCAAAACGGGCTTGAAATTCAGCCACAACCTGGTTCCAAGCCTCAGTTTCACGCTCCATCAAAGTAGCAGTACAATCAAAACTCAAACGGCGACGGGCAAAAATTTGGTCACATTTAGATTCATCTTCAATAAATAACACACTCACATGAGGATTCACATGGAGATTTTGGGTGTGGGTGGATAGACCACTCACATAGATATAAATATTTTTAGCTTCATCCATGACAAAAGGCGCATAACTGGCGTTAGGTATTCCTTCGGCGCTAACAGTACCAATAATTACACTTTCGACTGTTTGGGGAAAAGTTTCATACTCAGCTTGAGCTTTTTCAATTTGGCTCATAAATCAACGTTTAACCTAAATTCCAGAGCGATCGCATTTATTGTACTGGCTATCTAGCCATGGGATCTGAATCCCGCAGCTAAGGCTGGGGGCTGGTGATGGTTCGGTTATTATATTATGTAACAGTAAGTGCGATTCGTTCTTCCTAAATGAGTAGAAATGCTCAGGGACGGAAGGTAAGACTGGGTAAAACCAGATTCTTATAACTGTGTGTTCATGTGGGTGAGAATCCCACCCCCTAGGTGCAAGGGTGACAGCATCTTCCTTACG
>CAIWDD010000123.1 GCA_903911355.1 uncultured Nodularia sp.
AAACACTTACATCACCTCCGAGTAACATTATACATTAAAGCTAATATTTTTCCAGACGATTTTTAGGAATGCGACCCAAGTCGCTAGCGCACTACACCCCCATAGTTAGAAACCAGGGGCACTGTGCGCGTTTTTTGGTAGAATAAACTACATAAAGGCTGCACAAAGAGAGGAAGAGAAATTGGATGAACTGAGGGCGGTGCTGGAGTTAGCGACACAAGAGGAATTGCAGGATTTAACGGCAATTTTGTTTAGTCGTAAATTTAATCCCCTAGATTATGTTCATACACCTGAACCCATTGAGGTACAAAGCCAAAGCCGCGAAGCTTGGCTAGACACATTAGAGAATCGGTTTCGGTTTTTAGCTGCGGATGGGATCACAGTATTACGGGGGCGTACAAGTCAGGTAACTTACCGTCAAGCATTAATTCAAGTCTGTAAATATTTGAAAATTCCCTATTCTAGAGAATTGACGACCGTTGATTTAGAGGCGGAGTTATTTTTACATCTATTAGGACAGGTGTGGAAAAAACTGCCGGAAAATGAGAAACAAAAATTAAATCAGCAGGTGCAACGTCAACTGTGCCAGTCACAAATCCAACAACCCCTACCGCTTTTATTACAGGGCGACCCATTGGGATTACTGGTTAAAGGTGGTAGCGCCTTGGCTGTTACTTCTATTCTGCAGCCATTGGTATTGCAACAGATAGCCCGCCAATTTGCCATCCACTTTGCTAAATATCAAGTAGCTAAACAGACTGCGATCGCCGGCTCTCAAGCAGCAACTAGCCAATTTAAAGGCTATGTAGCCCTACAAATGGCGCGGCGGGGTATGACTATGAATGCGGCTCGTTATGGGGCAGTGCGTAGTGTTTTTAGCTTCATTGGCCCAGTGATGTGGACTTGGTTTTTTGCAGATTTAGGATGGAGAGCGATCTCTACTAACTATGGTCGGATCATCCCCACCATATTTGCTCTTGCACAAATTCGTCTCACTCGTACTGAATGTTGGGAGCCAGCTTGAAGTTAGCTTTTTATCATCCCCACCCTAGTTTACAAACCCCTTGGAATCTGACTCAAATTGGACTGCTGATTTTTCCCTTGAGTCCGTTTTTAGGGGGTGTGAGTATACTGTTGGCAGCATTAATTACTTGTCACAAACAATACCATAGAATTATGCACTGTCCCCTAAACTGGGGATTTGCTGTGTTAAGTCTATTACTGATAATTAGTTCCGCCGTTGCCGATGAGAAAACACAGGCTTTTCTAGGCTTGTTTAATTTATTACCATTCTTTGTAATTTTTGCCGGACTGAGTAGCCTAATTCAAACCACAGCCCAACTGCGGCAAATAGGGGCGATTTTCGTCATTGGTTCCGTACCAGTGGTGATTATGGGCTTTGGGCAGATGTTTTGGGGTTGGAGTTTGCAGTTACAAGTTTTGTGGATTTTATTAGATTTAGGTCTGTCTGCGGGAGGAGTTCCACCAGGGCGTATGTCCTCTATATTCATGCACGCTAATCTCTTGGCGGCTTATTTAGCGATCGCTTTTACTTTGGGATTGGGGTTGTGGCTGGAACGATGGAGTTTACGCCAGAGAAATAATACTTACTTTATTTTTTTAAGCGTGTCAGTAATTACCAGTTTTATAGCTCTGATTTTCACTGAATCACGTAATGGCTGGGTGATGGGAATCATTGCCTGTTTAGCCTATGCACTTTACCAAGGTTGGCATATTATTGTTGGTAGTGTCACCGGTATAATCACTAGTGTCCTGTTAGCAGCTTTCGCCCCCTCACCAGTTGCCCAATTTTTTCGCCAATTTGTTCCGGCTTACTTCTGGGCGCGGTTAAATGATCAAATGTATCCAGATAGACCTGTAGCTTTAATGCGAACTACCCAATGGGATTTTGCTTGGTCTTTGACTAAAGAGCAACCTTGGACGGGGTGGGGTTTACGCAGTTTCAGCGCCCTCTATAAGGCTCAGATGCACATTGATTTGGGTCATCCCCACAATTTATTTTTGATGCTGTCGGCTGAAACTGGTTTACCAAGCGCCCTGTTATTTTTTGGCTGTCTGGCTTGGATATGGTTTGCAGGTGTGCAATTGTTGCACAAACCCAACTATCTAGACAAAAAAGATAAATTGATATTTTTCAGTTATATTGTTGTGATTTTACAATGGCTGATATTCAACACCGTAGATGTAACTTTATTTGATTTTAGGCTAAATACAATTTCGTGGTTATTTTTCTCTGCACTTTGGGGAGTTGTATTTGACTTCTCCGTTGGTTGAAACACAAGGGATTCTAAACTGATGTTGCTACGCGGTCTGAAGACACGCTACGCAACGTTTACGATATGATTTATTTAACCTAATGAACAAGTCATATCGTTGTGGCACAGTCAAAGATGCCCTACCCACCTCGGCTAAACATAAACCTAGCTGTGTGGCTACTTTTCTTAAAATATTTGCTGCAGCTTGAGCATCTGCGGAGCTTAATAATCCTTTAGCAGATTGGTATAATCCACGTTTGACCCTTTTACCTGACGGTTTCCATCCTGCGGGTTTTTCACCATGCTTGTAGAGGCTATCGTCATCCAGGTAAGACGCTTGTGATGTATACGCTTCTTCCGTTAATGTCACAATAATTCCATATTCATTAGCCAATTCCTTTAATCTTTGAATCAATCTCCCTGTGGGAATGGGGACAAAGTTTTGATTGTTTGCCTTACCTAAATTAGCATTAACTTTTTGTCCTGGATTCCATCCAAGAACTATATTTCCTATCTGGTCATTCAGGCATCTGTTGATGGCTTGAAATAACCATCTTTAAAAGTAAGTGCTTGCCTTGGGAATGTTACTGCGGCTAATCCTCCTTTTTTACGATACTTAGGTAATGAGGGTCTATCAAGAACATATATCTATACAAGGAATCGCGAAAGTTGCTTTTATAGCCAGATTTTTCCAAATTCGATGATATGCTTGATAAAAGCTATCAGAAAGTGGTAATGAAAGTAAAAATTAACACTTTTACTCCCATCTGGACAGGTGGTATTGAGGCTGGGAAATGCGATCTGATTCACGAAACTGGCATCCTTGGTAGTCTGCTGGAAGTCGTTGAGTTAGTTGTGCGATCGCGCCCAAGAAATAGTCCAAGAATTACGTAAAAGTCAGTAAATAAACTTGACTCACATTGTTTACAAAGATTATGGGCAAAGCAGAAACAGAAACAGTTAAACAATTAGCGATCGCCCTACCAATGAATGCCATTCAATCCTTTTGTCAACGCTGGCAGATCGCTCAATTATCAGTATTTGGCTCAATTTTACGCGATGATTTCAATGCGCAGATCGATGTAGATTTTTTGTATGCTCTCAAACCTAATACTCGCTGGAGATTATCAGATTTAATTGATGCTGAAGAAGAATTAGAAAAAATGCTCAGTCGAAAAGTTGATTTAGTGGGAAAAACGACTATTGAACAGAGTCATAATTGGCTCCGAAAACAGAATATTCTTTCATCTGCAAAAGTTATTTATGAAGATGAATAGAGATTTAGAATCCCTGGTCGATATCAATCATTACAGTTGCAATACGATTTCGTTTGTATCGGGAATGACGAAAGCTGAATTTGCAGAAGATCCAAAAACTATCGCAGCAGTGATGTACGCGATCGCCATCATGGGAGAAGCCACCAAAAGATTATCAGATGAATTACCAAAACAGGATGAGTAATATTAAAGGCGATCGCGCCCAGGAAATAGCACAAAATTTATCTAACCCAGGGAGTTAATTATGCTTGAATTGAATCAGGTGAGCGATCGCCAGCAATTACTTTTAGCTGAACTTAACCGCTATGTAGATTTGTTAAGGGATTTTTACCATCCTCAGTCAATTATATTATTTGGTTCAATGGTAAGTGGGACAACCCATGAATGGTCTGACCTTGATTTAGTCATAGTTAAAGAAACGACGCAACGTTTTTTGGATCGCACTAAAGAAGTAATTCAGTTGCTGCAACCACGAGTAGGGATTGATATACTGGTCTATACTCCTGTTGAGTTTGAAAATTTATGCAAAGAACGGGCTTTTTTTCGAGAGGAAATTTTAGGGAAAGGCAAGATTTTGTATGAGCAGGGAGTATGAAACGTGGTTAATTTTTGCTCGTGAGGATTTGCAAATGGCAGAGTTAGCGATCGCTAATAACATATACAATCAAGTGTGCTTCCATGCCCAGCAATGCAGCGAAAAAGCGATTAAAGCTCTACTTACGGCTCAAGGAAAAACTCCACCCCGCAGTCATCGGCTTAGTGATTTAGTGAATTTACTTAATCCTAATCCTCTTGTGGCGATCGCTTTAGATATCCAACTTCTTGATCGTTTTTACCTTCCTACCCGCTACCCCGATGCTTTACCCAGTTCAGATGCTTTCGCAGATCCTAATGATGCCCAAGAAGCCTTAGCTGTATCAAGACAAGTATTCAATCAAGTTACTCAAGAATTGGTGAAATCTCAAGAAGATGAGAACTGATGAAAAAATGCAATTGTTTAGAGTCAGTTTGTGGAACCACACCCAAAAAATCACAGAACATCTATGTAACGGAAATCAGACATGACTAATTATTTGTGGCAACCATCAGTCTAAACTCGCAGATAACAACTGCTCAGTAGAAATATTCAACTGTTGCGCTAATTCCTGCAACTTTTGCAGTTGCTCTTCTGAAATATTAATGGTTATCGTTGCCATATTTTTGCGGTCAAACTCAATTACTTTCCTATTGCTGGAGCCAAATCATTCCATCAGGTATCAAATAGGGTTTTACTCCACCCTAACCCTCCCCTTGCAAGGAGAGGGAAAATGTAAAAACCGCAGGTTCTGTGTATTGTTAAGATGGGAAAAAAGCCAAATTTTCACACATGACCACTCTGCAAGATAGTTTACCCCTAATTACCATTGCCCAAAAAACCCGCCAAGCAGCGAGTAAATTGGCAATTCTGGATACAGAAGCCAAAAACCAAGCCTTAGAAGCCACAGCCCAGGCTTTAGAATTAGCTAAACATCATATTATACAAGCAAATATAGCCGATTGTCAAGCAGCTACAGCCGCAGGTATGGCCAAACCACTATATAAACGCTTACAGTTAGATGAACATAAACTAAGAGATGCGATCGCCGGGGTGCGAGATGTGGCTAAACTACCAGATCCGGTGGGAACTGTGCAAATTCACCGAGAACTAGATAGTGGTTTAGTTCTCAAGCGGGTCACTTGTCCCCTGGGGGTGTTGGGGATTATTTTTGAAGCGCGTCCAGAAGCAGCGATTCAAATTGTCTCCTTAGCAATCAAATCAGGTAACGGTGTGATTCTCAAAGGTGGAAAAGAGGCGATCGCTTCTTGTGAAGCTATAGTTAAAGCCATTAAACAGGGATTATCTCACACTGCGGTTAACTCCGATGCCGTGCAGTTATTAACAACTAGAGAAGAAACCCGAGAACTTCTAAACTTAGATAAATATGTAGATTTAATTATTCCCAGGGGTTCCAATTCCTTTGTGCAATTCGTCCAGAATAACACACGCATCCCCGTATTAGGACACGCCGACGGAATTTGTCATTTATATATAGACAAAGCTGCGGATCTAACCAAAGCTATTACAGTCAGTGTTGACGCTAAAATTCAATATGCAGCTGCTTGTAACGCCATTGAAACCCTATTAATCCATGAATCTGTTGCTGGGGAATTTCTCCCCAAAATTGCCGCAGCTTTGGCAGGGGCAGAGGTAGAATTAAGAGGCGATGAACGCACTTTAGAGATTATACCCCATATTGGCAGCGCTACAGCCACAGACTGGGAAACAGAATACAGTGATTTGATTTTAGCAATTAAAATTGTAGACTCCATAGAACAGGCGATCGCCCATATTAATGAGTATGGTTCCCGCCATACTGAGGCTATTATCACAGAAGACCCAGCAGCGGTAGAAACCTTTTTTGGACTAGTAAACGCAGCGGGAGTATTTCACAACTGTTCTACTCGCTTCGCTGATGGGTTTCGCTACGGTTTCGGCGCAGAAGTAGGTATAAGTACGCAACAAATGCCCCCCCGTGGACCCGTTGGTTTAGAAGGGTTAGTTACCTATAAATATCAAATGACTGGTAACGGTCATATAGTAGCCACTTACACTGGAGCCAATGCTAAACCCTTTACCCATCAAGATTTAGAGATAACTCACCTATGTTGATCTGTGCGCTGGGGTAGACAATTTATTAAATATAGCCTTTCTCCCTATTCCCTATTCCCCCTGTTCCCTGTTCCCTGTTCCCTATAACTAATAACTTTCGGTACAATACAAAAGCCTCAACGTTTTTCCTCAATATCATGGGCAATACCTTCGGACATTTATTTCGTATTACTACATTTGGCGAGTCCCACGGCGGTGGTGTGGGAGTGATAATTGACGGTTGTCCCCCTCAATTAGAAATTTCTCCCGCAGAAATTCAACTAGAACTAGACAGAAGAAAACCCGGACAAAGTAAAATTACCACACCCCGCAAAGAAGCCGATAGCTGCGAAATTTTATCTGGAGTATTTGAGGGTAAAACCTTGGGAACACCCATCGCGATGATGGTGCGTAACAAAGACACCCGACCCCAAGACTACGACGAGATGGCGCAAAAGTATCGCCCCTCCCATGCAGATGCAACTTATGATGCTAAGTATGGTATTCGCAATTGGCAAGGTGGGGGGAGATCCTCCGCCCGTGAGACAATAGGGAGAGTGGCCGCAGGTGCGATCGCCAAAAAAATCCTCCGTCAAGTTGCTAATATTGAAATCATCGGCTACGTCAAGCGGATCAAAGACTTGGAAGCGGTGATTGACCCCAACACTGTCACCTTAGAACAAGTGGAAAGTAACATAGTCCGCTGTCCCGATGGCGAGTCCGCAGAACGGATGATTTCATTAATTGAGCAAATTGGTAGAGATGGTAATTCAATTGGCGGTGTGGTAGAATGTGTAGCTCGCAACGTTCCCAAAGGCTTAGGGGAACCAGTCTTTGATAAATTAGAAGCGGATATCGCTAAAGGTGTGATGTCTCTCCCCGCTAGCAAAGGCTTTGAAATTGGCTCAGGTTTTGGGGGGACTTTGTTAACTGGGATTGAACACAACGACGAATTTTATATAGATGACAGTGGAGAAATTCGCACTGTCACCAACCGTTCAGGGGGTATTCAGGGGGGAATTTCCAACGGTGAAAATATTATCTTGCGAGTTGCATTTAAACCCACGGCCACCATTAGAAAGGAGCAAAAAACAGTTACCCAAGCTGGGGAAGAAACTCTTTTAGCTGCAAAGGGAAGACATGACCCCTGTGTATTACCCCGAGCAGTACCCATGGTAGAGGCGATGGTGGCTTTAGTCCTGTGTGACCATTTGTTACGCCATCATGGACAATGTAAATTATTGTCATAGATAGGATTTTTAGATCCCCGACTTCTGCAAGAAGTCGGGTATATTGAATAATTGCTATACTTCATAGTAAATTGTTAAAAAGTCTTGTCCTCGTCTATCAATACCACCAGATAAATGTCCTAGTTTCTTAGAACCAATTTGTTGATATACGTAATTAAAACTGTGAGCATTAATTCCATAATGCTGGCGCATCTTACCCAAATAATGTTCCATATCTTGCAAGGGGATATTAGCTTTATAAAAATTTAAATCAAAGGATTTGCGGGGATTATTTTCTTCACTTACCTCGAGATAAATAAAAGGATTATCATTAACCCTGTCAGCAGCAAAATTGATTAGCTCCTGGACTATTTTCCCCGGATGAGAGTGATTGTAACCCTGATAAATAGATGATATCCTGTTTACAATCTCTGCTACGGAAAGGAAAGGATAGCAGGTATATGTAGATATAACCCCCTTGGTATTGTCCAGGGCGTTCCATTTAAACCCTAAACCCAGAACATGGGTTTCTATTTTATGAGATTTACTTTTGAGATCGTTAACCATTTGATCCCAAAATTCTAAATATACTTTATAAATACAACTGACTTCATTACCTTCAAAACCAAAATATACTACACTTGACCGAGATAAATTCTGCTGAAATATTTCTAAATATTTATCTGGTATATCCATTTGTTTGCAGAAATATAAAAACTTATCCCTCAAGTTGTCTGCTGCTTGTATTGCCAATATAAAGCGATTTTTATGTAGTCCATTTTTAGTAATTTTCCAAGATGCTTCTAAACGGAATTGCAAATTGAGATATTCTAAGGTATCAAAGATTAAATAGGCTTTTTGATCTATTATTTGTTGTGACATATAAGTATATTTTTATCGACTGATGGTTATATAATGACAAAAAATTAACTATTAAGTATGGATTCTATCACACTGTTAGGACTATGTGCGGCTGTTTTAACAACTAGCGCTTTTTTACCCCAAATGGTGAAAACATGGAAAAGTAAGTCAGCTAAAGATGTCTCTTACCTCATGTTGGTTACGTTTATGAGTGGTCTTTTTTTATGGTTGGTTTATGGAATATACCTGAAATCTTTACCGATTATCCTGGCTAATAGTATCAGTTTCTGTTTCAACTTCATCATTCTATCCCTTAAAATTAAGTATAGATAAACCTTTAAAATTAATCTCCTACTCCCCAATTACGTATTAATATGACTGTATTTGCCTCAGAACGCCTGTTATTCACCCCCACAAACCCTAACAGCGATGCAATCCCGCTGATTTTTGCTTTTCCCAATGAGTATACAGTGGGTATTACTAGTCTGGGTTATCAGGTGGTTTGGGCAACTTTGGCGACCCGTGAGGATGTACAAGTCAGTCGCTTATTTACTGATATCCAGGAAGCACTCCCTAGAAACCCGGAAATTTTGGGTTTTTCCATTTCCTGGGAACTGGATTATGTGAATATTTTAAATTTACTGGAATTTTTAGATGTTCCCATTCGCGCTCACTCCCGTAATGATTCCCATCCCCTGGTTTTTGGTGGCGGTCCGGTACTGACTGCTAACCCGGAACCTTTTGCAGACTTCTTTGATGTGATTTTACTCGGTGATGGGGAACATCTGCTGACTAATTTCATTGAGACTTATAAACAGGTGAGAAACGCTTCTAGAGTAACTCAACTCCAAGCACTGGCCCAAGTCCCAGGAATTTATGTTCCTAGTTTGTATGCGGTGGAATATCACGGTAAAGATGGGGTGGTGAAGTCGATTACACCGATTTTACCGGAAGTTCCCCCGGTGGTGCAAAAGCAAACTTACCGCGGTAATGTTCTGTCCCGGTCTACTGTGGTCACACAAAAAGCGGCATGGGAAAATATTTACATGGTGGAGGTGGTGCGCAGCTGTCCGGAAATGTGTCGCTTTTGTCTTGCGAGTTATCTGACTTTACCTTTTAGAACAGCTAGCTTAGAGGGTTCTTTAATTCCCGCTATTGAACAGGGGTTAGCAGTGACTAACCGCTTGGGGTTGTTGGGGGCTTCGGTAACTCAACATCCAGAGTTTGAGGATCTGCTAAAATATATTAGTCAGCCCAAATATGACCATGTGCGGTTGAGTATCGCCTCGGTGCGCACTAATACGGTGACGGTACAGCTGGCGGAAACTTTAGCTAAAAGGGACACGCGATCGCTGACTATTGCTGTAGAAACCGGTTCAGATCGCCTGCGCCAAATCATCAACAAAAAGCTGCATAATGATGAAATCATCCAAGCTGCCATCAATGCCAAGGCTGGAGGATTAAAAGCTTTGAAACTTTATGGTATGGTGGGTATCCCCGGGGAAGAACCGGAAGATTTAGAGGCCACTGTATCCATGATGGCTAATGTCAAAAAAAACGCCCCTGGTATGCGTTTAACCCTGGGATGCAGTACCTTTGTACCCAAAGCACATACACCTTTTCAATGGTTTGGGGTCAATCAGCAAGCAGAGAAGCGGTTACAGATGCTACAGAAAAAACTCAAACCCCAGGGGATAGACTTTCGCCCAGAAAGTTATAACTGGTCGATTATACAAGCTTTATTGTCCAGAGGCGATCGCCGGTTGTCCCAACTTCTAGAATTAACCCGTGAGTTTGGGGATTCTTTGGGTAGCTACAAACGTGCATTTAAGCAACTCAAAGGGCAAATACCCGACTTAGAATTTTACGTTTACAGCAACTGGTCAACAGAGCAAATTTTACCCTGGAATCACTTGCAAGGACCACTCCCTCATTCTACACTACTAAAGCACTTAGCAGAAGCTACGAGTCAATTCAAATAAATGCAAAACACTGCTGAATACTACTGCGCTTATTGCGGCGAACCAAACTTAACTTTTATCGATTTGAGTGCTGGGTCACAACAATCCTATGTAGAAGACTGTCAGGTGTGCTGTCACCCGAATATTTTGTATGTGCGGGTTGATGAGGATACCCTAGATATTGACATTGATACTGACTGCGAAGGTTAGATTTTAGGTTTTTTTGGCCATGCTGCACTTTCAACATTCCTCTATCATTAATGCACCCCCCGAAGTAGTGTGGAAATTCCACGAAAGACCAGATATATTGCAAATACTCACCCCTCCTTGGCAACCTGTAAAAGTAGTCCGTCGGGAAGGGGGGTTAGAAGTAGGTGCTATTACTGAATTTCGCCTGTTTTTGGGACCATTACCTTTAACTTGGTTAGCCCGTCACACTGAATGTGAGAAAAACCGCCTGTTTATTGATGAACAGATATCTGGCCCTTTTGAGTCTTGGGTACATCGCCATGAGTTTGTGGCGGAAAATGGCAAAACCAAGCTGACTGATGATATTTCTTTTTCTCTGCCTGGTGGTAGTACAGTAGATATGATGAGTGGTTGGCTAGTACAAGCTCAACTTGAAGCCATGTTTAGATACCGTCATTATATTACTAACCGGGAGTGTGAGTCAAGATCATAGGTTAGGATTAACCGCCGTAATTTCAAGGTAACCCAGGAAATCACTAATATTAGGTGTGTCATGACCTCTTACACATAATTTATTGTCAAATTATGTGTAATACTATTTAAGGTATCTTAATATTTAAACATATTTACTAAATGTCATAAATATTAATACTGTTGACTTGCCAAATACGAGCAGTTACTGCTTGTTGTCATGGCTACATGAATTATACGCGGAGTAAAAGCGTGTTACAGTTAGAACCACTACCATTACCTGATAAAAAAATCAGTACCACGGCGGCAGTGAGCAGTAAATTCCTGTTTAGGGGTATTTTGGTTGCGATCGCGATTATGACTATATGGGCTATCAGCCTGGGTGTGTTACTTTATATTGATATATCCCAGTGGAAAATTTGGCTCTTATTGCCGATTATACTTTGGCAAACATTTTTATACACAGGATTATTTATTACAGCCCATGATGCCATGCATGGGGTAATTTTTCCTCAAAATCTGAAAATAAACCATTTCATCGGTTCATTGTGCCTATTTCTCTATGGGCTGTTATCCTATCCCAAGCTGTTAAAAAAGCACTGGCTGCACCACCATAATCCAGCAACAGCCAAGGATCCAGATTTTCATAATGGTAAACATAAGAACTTCTTAGCTTGGTATTTATACTTTATGAAAGGTTACTGGAGTTGGGGGCAAATCATCACATTAATGATTATTTATAACTTAGGAAAATATATCGGACATCTGCCAGAGGATAACCTCAATTATTTTTGGGTAATTCCCTCAATCTTAAGTTCCCTACAATTATTCTATTTTGGCACCTTTCTACCCCATAGTGAACCCCTAGGAGGTTATCAAAACCCCCATCGTTCCCAAACTATTAGCCGTCCTATTTGGTGGTCATTTATCACTTGCTACCATTTTGGTTACCATTACGAACATCACGAATACCCCCATCTTCCTTGGTGGCAACTACCTCAAATGTATCAGGTATTTAATTCCGGTAACGGCGGACGCACAGATAAATAAATTAAGGGTCCGAATAGGGGAATTAAAGCTATTAACCAGAAAAATATCCGATTTTTCACACCCCGACGCGCCATATCATCCCCCAGTAATGTGGGAAATAACAGACAAAGTAAGCAGAAATCTAAACTCATCACATGAATGAAACGGCTACTTTGCCACTGGTGTATAAAATTTTCCCATTCTCCTTGGAAACCATAGACGAGGAGAACCACCACGGCTATAGTTAAAATCACACCAGTCACCGGGGAATCTAGCAACTTCACCAAGAGAGTCTTTTTACTAGAGAACTCCGGATTTGGTGAGCGTAAAGCTAAATAGGGTAACACAGCAAAAGCCCCAACAGCAAAAGATGCGGCTGCAAAAGGCCAAGCGGCAATTTTTTGACCCGTACCATCACTTAACAATACTGCACTATAAATTATAGGCCAGATGCCCATGAGGTTAAATAATGCTATGACTAGGGGGTTAATAGTTTGCCATTGTCCCAGGGAAAGTTTTTGAATTAACTCCCAAGTATCAGGGTGATCAGGGGGAGCAAAAATAAAAGCATAGCTGAGAAATCCCAGCCATAGTAAACCAAAAGCAATTTTTCTGAGCATCATCAACAACAAAATTAACTAAAAGCCTCTGAAAGGTAATCAGCAGCAGCAGCGACAACTGCGATCGCACTTTCATAGTCCAGGCGTGTAGGTCCTAATACTCCCACACTTCCTACAGGTAGCATACCCCGGCGATAGGTAGAAGAAATTAAAGTACAGGTGCGGATGGGCTCCAGGGGGTTTTCTGTACCGATGCGGACTGTTACCTTAGACTTACCCATTTCTTGGGTTTCCGGTTCAGCAAAGATTAACGGCCACAGTTGCTCTTGTTCTTCTTCAAGCAAGTGGATAATGGTTTGTACTTGCTGTAATTGAGAAAATTCCGGCTGACGCAAAACTTCCGCTACACCCCTGATCATAATTTGGGTTGTAGTTGGTGTCATATGGCTGCGAGTGAACTCTGTGACTGAATCTTTCAAGAATTGGCCATAGCGTTGGAACTCTTGATCTAATTCACTCCAGTCGAGGGAGATTAATTCTAACAGACTGCGCCCCCGCAAGTGGGTATTCAAAAAATTAGAGACTATCTGTAATTCATGGTCTATTTTCTCTGGGTCAACTTTGGCTTCTTCCCCTGGGGGGCATAAATTGATCAGTTTGGAATGGGTTTCATAAGCATCTGTTACCATAATCAGCATGATTTTGTTGGCTTCAATTTGCATTAATTGCAGATGTCGCACAATTGCCATAGTGGTTTGGGGCATGGTAATTAAGCTAATACAGCCGCTGACTGTGGCTAAAATTTGCGCAGCACCTTGTAATACCGCTTCCAAACTCCAATCTTCCCAATGGAGGCGATTTTGTAGGGCCAGTTCTACCTCTTTTGCTAAAATATCCGCTCGCGTAGTATCTCGGAAAGAAGGTGTAATTAACTGGTCAACATAAATACGATAGCCGGAATCTGAGGGTATGCGTCCAGCGGATGTGTGTGGTTGGTAAAGTAATCCTGATTTTTCTAACACACCCATGACATTGCGAATTGTGGCTGAACTCACACCGAGGTCATACTCATCAAGCAAGGCTTTTGAACCTACCGGTTCCGCAGTGGCGATGTAATGACGTACTGTTGCCCAAAGTATATGCTGTTGTCGATTCGTTAACTGGACTTGCATAGGGTATGTTTGGCTGAAGGCAGATTTAAAAGTGGGAAAAAAGGGTTTTAAAAGCAAAAAATCTGAATAATAGTTAATTAATGTAGCAGAATATTTAATTAGTTCAGTTTATTTTGCACTTGATTATTTAAGTATTCTTGCATCTCGGTTGGGGATAATATGTAGTATAAATTACTTTTACCCAAAAGCCATATGTATGCTTAATTAGTGACATCTCAGACGGTATAATCTTGAGAGTAGCATTGCGGCGATGTCATAATCAGTTACACCTGGGCAATGCTATCTTGTCAATCTTTTAGTATTGGGGAATAGAAGAATCAATTAAGATAGAGTAGGCATCTATACCACCAGTAATATTTTTAACATTTGTAAAACCTTGAGCAACTAGCCACTGGCACATCTGGCCGGAGCGAATACCGTGGTGACATAACACAAGGGTTTCAGCGTGGGGATTAAACATGGTGGCGACTTGGTCACTCCAGTCCCCAAATTCGCTTAAGGGGAGATTCACAAACCCGTCAATCCTAGCAGTTGCTATTTCTTGGGGTTCGCGCACATCTATTAACTGAATACTTGGATCACCAGAAGACAGACGCTGCGCCAGTTCCTCTACACTAATTGGAGTAATGAGTTGACCAGAAGGATTCCCTGTCATGAGATTTTTGTAAACAACCTATACCCTTTATGGTGACAGAAAATTTTTTTCCTGACATCAGCATCTATTCCCCAGGGAGTAGTAAAACCAAGTTACACAAATAAAAGCACTGTCAATATGTCTAATGTCAATAGCCAACGCTCATTTTTTGGTTTTTTGGTAGCTGGGGCGATCGCACTAGTAATTATAGCCATAGGGTTATTTTACTGGTTTTTCGCCAAGACACCGGTTAACCTTGTTACTTCTACCTCTCAACCCCAGGCTGCTATATTCGTCTCCAAACTAGCGCCAGTGATGGTATCGTTACTGAATAATCCAGAGCGCCTGTGGGAGCCTCAAGGACAATTATCCCAACTCAAAACCAGTTTATTAGCTAAGACTGACATAGATTACAAACAAGATATTAAACCCTGGCTAGGTAATGAAATTACCCTGGCGGTGACCACCATAGATATTGACCGCGACCCAGAAAACGGACAGCAGCCGGGGTATCTGATGGCACTAGCAACCAAGAAACCAGAAACCAGTCGGGAGTTTTTAGAGTTATTATTTTCTCGGCGGGTATTGGCTGGGGCTAACTTGGAGGTGGAGAAATATGCAGGGGTAAAGCTGCTATCTGATTCCAGTTCCCAGGTAAATGCTTTGTCTGCTGCGGTGGTGGATGACTTTGTATTATTTGCTAATGATGCCAAAGTGCTACGAGACGCAATTAATAACGTCCAAGCTCCTGATTTGAATTTGTCTAGTTCCTCCCGGTACCAAAGAGCGCTAGAACAGCTACCTAAAGCCACCCTAGCTACGGCTTTTCTCAATCTTCCCGCTGTGGCTGCATGGCAAGGTTTAGAATTACCAGCAGCAACCTTTGATAGCCAACTTATTTCTTTGTCTTTACATCCCCAAGGACTTTTCGCAGAAAGTAACTTTCTCACTGACTCGGAAATTATGCCGGTTTCTGCTCCCCTGACTAAAAATGTAGGGGCTTTAGCATATATACCAGATGGGGTTGGGTTGGTGATTTCTGGTACTAATTTAAATAATTTAGCTAGCAGTGATTTAGGTCAACTCTGGAAACAAGCAACAAGTGCTGTTTTTGGTTCCGGGACTGCTGCTATTTCCAGCTGGGGAAAACCATTAGAAAATCTGGGAGTGAAGACCGAGGATATTTTTAGTTGGGTAAAGGGAGAATATGCTTTAGCTGTTTTACCTCATCCTGGAGTCGGGGGGGTTAATTGGGTGTTTGTGGTGGAAAAATTAGAGGATGTCCCAGGGGGTATTGCTCGTTTAGATACCATCGCCTCCGAGGAAGGGTTGAGTGTAAGTTCTTTTAACTGGAATCAAAAAACAGTCTTTGCTTGGACTGAGTTAACTCCTACACAAACCGATACCCCAGAAGGTCTATCATTTAATCTTGAGGCTCAAGTAAGGGGAGTACATACCAATGAAGGCAATTATGAAATCTTTGCTTCGTGCGATTCGTTCTTCCTAAATGAGTAGAAATGCTCAGGGACGGAAGGTAAGACTGGGTAAAACCAGATTCTTATAACTGTGTGTTCATGTGGGTGAGAATCCCACCCCCTAGGTGCAAGGGTGACAGCATCTTCCTTACG
>CAIWDD010000124.1 GCA_903911355.1 uncultured Nodularia sp.
CACTAATCACAGCGCGTAGGTTAACCCGACGGGGACGACACCCCAAATTTATTGGGGGTATCAGCACTGATAGCAATTCCCACTGTTCATTTGTCAAGTCTGTTGGGTATGATTTAGACATGGCTCAAGTAACTCTGTCGCTTTTTTATCTACTGACAGAATATCGTTACTTGAGCTTTTCTTGACTTGACAAACATCCTCTTAGGCGTCGGATGAGCTTACCTGACTGAGAATGCTTGACTAAATCTCCGAGTTACAGGCTCAATAATAAAAGTTAAAACTGACTTTTGACGAGTGACAATTTCACCATTAGCAACCATTCCAGGAGTAAAAGCCACCTTTTCGCCCTGGACATTTATAGAATGTTGAGTTAGCTGTATTCTGGTGGGGAAAACTAAACCCAGTTCTTGATCGATAATTGCATTAGGACTAACTTGGACAACTGTCCCATCAATGGTGCCAAATTCCTGAAAGGGAAAAGTTGCCATTTTCACTTTTGCGGTCATACCTGGACGAATAAAGCCAATATCACGGTTACGAACTTTAACTTCTAATAATATTTCTTCGCCTGTAGGTAAGATTGACAGTAGCTCTTCACCGGCCTGTACTGGGCCGGGGGTGGCTTTAACTTTGTAGATTGTACCTGTAACTGGGGCTTTGATAGTTTCCCCTGCTTGCTGTTTTGTTGCTTGTTCAAGTTGACCCTTGATATTGCTGAGTTCTTCTTGGCGCTGTTTGATTTGGGTTAAAATTTCACTTTGGCGCTCAGAGGCTAAACGCTGGGACTGTTGGCGAACTCCTTGATAGGCTTGTTCTGCTTGACGCATTTCTTGGGATTGGGCAGCAATCTCTCTTTTTAAGGATGCTATTCTGTCTTTAATCTCAGTTAATCTATTCTGGGCATTAATTACTTCATCCTTTGCTCTGGTCATGTCTGTATTGGCGCGATTTAATCTTTCTTGCGCCTCTAAGTAGTCAATTCTTGGTAATGCACCCGGAGCAATCAGAGTCCGGAGATTTTCTTCTCTTTCTTGAGCGATCGCCACATTTTTTTCTATTGAAATAACGACATTTTGGGCGTTAAGTAAATTAGTTTGGGCATTTTCAAAGCTGCTTTGAGCGTTGACTAGGTTTTCTTGTAGGCGAAGAGAGCGTTCTTGTATCTGTGCAATAATTGCTTGTTGGCGATTGGCTTCTGCTTGGGTCACAGCTTGACGTGCTTGGTAATCTGCAAGGCGGGATGCTAAAAGTTCATCTTGTAGTTTTGTCCCAGTATCTGTAGTACCAATGCGTTCGGCTTCTAAGCGCTGTAAGTCTTGAGAGATTAATTTTGCTGATTGGGTGAGGCGATTAACATCTGTTTGCTTCAATTCTGGGTCACGTTGAATCAGAACTTGATCTTTAATAACGTGATCGCCCTCTTGTACCTTCACTTTGACAATAGAGCCTCCAGTTAAAGATGTTACTGGTCGCACCTGTGTAGAGGCGATTAATTCCCCCGGTGCGATCGCCACTTCATCTATTTGAGAGAAATTCGCCCAGGCGATCGCTCCAAATACCACTAAGCTCAGTGTTCCTGCCAAAACCCTGGTATATAGTGGGGGCAATTCCTGTACAGCCTTACCCACTTCATAAGATAGTTGGTCTTCTGGTTTAGCAAATTGTTGTTTTGTTTGACGCGCTTGAGCAGCATTTGCGAGTAAGGAATATTTCATAAAATTTTAGATTATGGGGGAATGGGGAATGGGGAATGGGGAATGGGGAATGGGAAGTTTATTCTTCCCTACTTCCTTATCTCCATTCACCCACTAATTCAAACTGCAAGATAGCGGCGCAGAAAATTCTCTAAACTTTCTAAGTGAAAATTGAAAATCCTCTCTAAGTTAGCTATTTCATCTTTTCGACAGAAAAATTCATTGGCCAGCAATGTGCGATAAGTTCCTAGAGCTTGTTGTGCCTGGGTATTAAATAAACCCAAGGTAAACCGTAACCCATCAACAACGAATAGGGGAGAATGAATGACTAAAGGTTCCTTATTGAAGATGCGACTAAAAATGCTGGGAATATCCTCACGCAATAAAATCTCTGGACCTCCCACTGGTAATATTTGGTTGCATGCGCCCTCAACTCTGACTGAATCCACTACTATTCTGGCTAAATCATCGGTACTTACAACCGAACTACGGTTTTTAGGATCACCAAGGAGCAGATAAAAACCTGTTTCGCGAAACTGTTCTGCCAATGGTAGTAAATTCGATGCTAATCCAGAGGGGCGTAAAATTGTGTAATTCAAGCCACTAGCTTCTAAATATTTTTCTACTGCTCTTTTGGCTTTGAACACGGGAGCATCTTCATAGCCCCGTTCGGCTCCTAATACTGAGATAAAGATAAAGTGCTTAACTTCATGAGCTTTTGCCTGATCAATGAGTTCAATGTTGGCGCGATAATCCAAACAGAGGGGGTCACTATCAGAACCGTGGGCGCTGATAACGTACTCCACACCCCGACAAGCTTTTGCAATATCCTGGTCTTGTCGCAAATCACCGATGAAGATTTCTGCTCCTCGGTGTTCTAACTCGTTATAACGCGAAGTGAGGCGGACAAATGCTCTCACTGACTTTTCTTGTAAGCGTAGGAGTCGCACTACTCGGCGACCAATTCCTCCCGTTGCTCCAGTTACCAGAAACATAAGGATTTTGGGTGATGAATTCCATTTACACCCTAATCTAAAATTCGACAATTACAGGAGTGTGGTCGCTAGGCTGGGGCAATTTTCTGGGGGTAGAGTCAATGATGCAGCTTTTGGCGCGTTCATAGAGTGTTGGGGTGAGATAATGATGGTCAATTCGCCAACCCATATTGCGCCTAAAAGCTGCGGCGCGATAGTCCCACCAACTATAGTGTCCTCCTTGGGTGGTAAACTTACGAAAGGCATCAGCAAACCCCAAATCTAAGATATCTCGTAAAGACTGGCGCTCTGGTTCGGATGCCATGATATGATTATCGGTATTAGCTTTTTCATGAATGTCTTCGGCAGCTAAGGCAATGTTAAAGTCACCACACATACAGAGTGCAGGTTGTGAAAGTAAAAGGGTGTGTAAATACTCCCTTAGCACCGTCAGCCAGCGCAGCTTAAACTCGTATTTCTCGCTGCCCACGGCCGAACCATTGGGCACATAGACATTTACAATGCGAATACCATCAATTACTCCTGTAATCACGCGCTTCTGCACATCCCATACTGGGTCAATATTGGGTAGAATTGGCGTGAAACCGGCGCTAATATTGCTCAGTGGTTGACGACTAATGATTGCTACACCATTATAAGCTTTTTGTCCCGAAAAATAAGTATGATAGCCCAATTCTTCTAAAGGCGATCGCGGAAAGTCCGCATCTACAACTTTTGTTTCCTGTAAACAGAGGACATCAATGGGATTTTCCCTTAACCAAAATATCACCTGTTCCAGGCGAGTGCGAATTGAGTTTACATTCCAAGTGGCTATTTTCATTTTCTTATGGGAAAAAAATATTAATTTTTAATTAGTTTTGGCAGAAATTATTTTACATGACTCTAGTTAATCTATTTTGGTTAACTTATGCTTAATAAAAATTCCAAATATCTGAGAGTTTTAGTATTAATAGCTACAGAAAATATTATTCTGTAACTGCCAATACAAAAAATACTAACTATGGCATGATCCCCAAGGTAGATGCAACCAGTCTCAATTCAGGTATATTCTAAAGACATGGCTGCTAATTAGCCATTGTCGATCTGGGAAACTCTCTTGGTAATGGTTAATTATACTCTTAACTAACATCGGCTTCCCAAAGGTTAATGGGGTCAATTTGTATCAGAAAAAGTAAGTACGAATTTTCTATTTTGAGAAGCTGATGTAAATACTTATTCTGAGTAATTCTTCACCACGTAAACCGAAACAACTGATGAAGATCGCTCAACTCGTTCCCCGAAGGGAAAGAGTTACGCTTTGGTATCAACTCCCACCGTCCACATCTTGCACAATCCTTATTATCCGAGATACTCAAAAAGTATTTACCTACTATCACCAGTAACCTTATGTCAGTATTAACAAAGCCCAGCAGCCAATTAAACTTAACTATGTCGCTACTTATAACGGTATAGAAGCTCAGGATTATCCCTTCATAGTCCAACCATAAAAATCCTATTATCTAGCGTTTTTAGGCCGCTTTTCTGTTGGAAAAGGGTCTTAAACAGATGATCGCCATTGCTAAACAAACTGGTTGGCCTTTGAAAATAGTTATTTAGATACAGATCAGGTCAGATTTTAATTAAATTTTTTTTCCAACTTTTAAACAACTTTACTTGAGGAGGATCCTATGAATATGATGTCTAACATCTGTCCGTGTTGCGGTGGTTCCCTCCTGCGTCATATCCGTCATAATGAATTGTATTGGTTTTGCCAATCCTGTCGCCAAGAGATACCTATGTTAACTATAGCTCGTGTGGCTCGTACGCCCGGTGAAACTCACCATGAGGCTGTACCTCAAACTACACTCAGAGACTAGGGAGAATTTCTCAGTGTCTGCCACAATCTGATAAAATCAAGTGTAAATAACTAATTAGGTTCCAAGCTGTGTTAGCAGCATTACTCTACGGTCAAGAAGATTTACGCTTAGAACAGGTGGCTGAACCCACCCCAGCCACTGGTGAAGTGGTAATTAAAGTGAGTGTAGCAACCACCTGCGGTACAGATTTAAAGGTTTGGCGGCGTGGTGGCCATGCCAAAATGCTGCAACTCCCCACCTTGTTTGGTCATGAGGCTGCAGGGGAAATTGTGGCTGTGGGTGCTGGTGTGAGAGATTGGCAAGTTGGCGATCGCATTGTCGCTAATAATTCCGCACCATGCATGAAATGCTTTTTTTGTCAACGACAGGAGTATTCTTTATGTCCTAATATCACCTGGAATAATGGTACTTTTGCCGAATATCTAAAAATTCCTGCGGCAATAGTACAACATAATATGTTCAGGGTTCCCGATGAGTTGCCTTTATCCTTAGCATCTATGACCGAACCTTTAGCCTGTGTCTTGCATGGTGTGGCTCGTTCTGATGTCAAACCCCATGACCGGGTGGTTGTGTTGGGAGATGGGGCGATTGGGTTGATGTTTGTAGCTGTATTAGCTCAGACATCACAAGTTATCCTGTGGGGAGGTAATGACCATAGACTGAAAATAGGTCAACAACTGGGAGCAACACACACATTTAATTATCATCACATCCCCGATATTCCCGGTGTAGTGAAAGAACTTACTCAGGGATGGGGTGCTGATGTTGTAATTGAAGCTACTGGCGTGCCTAGTGTCTGGGAAACCGCCATCACTTGCGCCCGTCCTGGTGCAACTGTGAATTTATTCGGTGGTTGTCCCCGAGACACAACTATTACAGTTGACACAGAAAAGTTACATTATAGTGAATTGACCTTAAAAGGGGTATTTCATAATACACCGCAATATGTCCGGACAGCCCTTTCACTCATAGCTAGTCATAAAATACCTTTTGAGTTGTTAATCAGTCAAGAGCGATCGCTACAGGACTTAGAACAGGTGTTTTACCAGATGAAAGCCCGTGAGGTGATTAAAGTAGCGATGATTCCTGGTCTTCCCTAAGACAAACCTATATTTGATAGGTAAAGTTTATCACTTATATTGTTTTTGCAGTAGCACAACAGTCAAAGTAGGTAGGCGGGGTTGTCAGGATAGCCACACCACAAGATTTATGATATTAGGATATTTACTGGATCGACCAGAAATGCCGTAATTAATATTGTTTTTTGCTTCAACCATGAAAATTTTGACCATAGAAACCCTATGTACTGAAGCTGCAGTGTTTTCAGTCGCTGAATCTAGACACCCAGAACCATTACTTTACGGTGTTACTGATGGGAAAGCAATTGGAACATATCTAGAGCAGAAATTTAAGCTCTATCTCAAACAGAAGTATGATTTTGTTCAGGGTAATTCAGCTAGTGGTATTGACTTTCCCCAGTTATTAGTTGATATTAAAGTCACAAGCATTAAACAACCACAGTCATCGTGTCCTTATAAATCTGCAAGACAAAAGATTTTTGGACTGGGATATGGACTAATCATCTTTGTTTATGATAAGACAGACAACAGTACAAATCAGACTGCAAATTTAAATATTCAGCACACAATTTACGTCAGTACAGAAAGAACGGCAGATTTTCAGATGACTCGTGGAATTCGGAGCATCTTGGAAAATCAAGGTAATAAAGATGACTTGATTGCTTTTATGTATGATAGAAATTTGCCTGTTGATGAAATTGAAGCATCTAACATCGCAGACGAAATCCTGCTTAACCCTCCCTTGCAAGGATTTTTAACTATTTCTAATGCTTTGCAATGGCGA
Source organism: uncultured Nodularia sp. (assembly GCA_903911355.1). Taxonomy (GTDB): domain Bacteria; phylum Cyanobacteriota; class Cyanobacteriia; order Cyanobacteriales; family Nostocaceae; genus Anabaenopsis; species Anabaenopsis arnoldii. The sequence goes on from CAIWDD010000124.1 coordinate 6,409, forward strand.
CTACAATATGGAAGAGTTATTGAGCGTGCTGGACAAGAAAAAGGCATAGTTGCTGTTTACAGGGCTAACCAATGATTCAGACTGGTGATCAGACAAAAATAGAATATGGAGATTTCCAAACCCCGGTGGAACTCGCTCAAGAAGTATGTCAGCAGTTGATAGAAATTGGTGTTAATCCAGATGTGATTATTGAGCCCACTTGCGGAGTTGGTAATTTTATTAAGACTGCTGCACGTTTATTTCCATCAACTAAAAAGATTATTGGAGTAGAGATAAACTCAGATTATTTACAGAATGCACACACGGAAAAACTATTTTTAGAAGATAACAGGATTGAGCTTAAAAATGCCAACTTCTTTGAGTTTAATTGGTTATCATATGTAAATCAATTGCATGGACAAATTCTCGTGCTTGGTAATTTTCCCTGGGTGACTAGTTCGCAACAGGGAGGAATTGGTGGCACAAACCTACCCAAAAAAAGTAATTTTCAAAATCACAGAGGCTTAGACGCTATAACTGGTAAGAGTAACTTTGATATTTCCGAATGGATGCTAATTCAGTCTATACAATGGCTACAAGGGCGTAATGCTTACCTAGCAATGCTTTGCAAAACTTCCGTTTCCAGAAAGTTATTAGGCTACCTTTATTCTAATAATCTTAATTTGGCTGACTGTGCAAGTTATAGCATAGATACAAAAAAGTATTTTGATGCATCTGTGGACGCATGTTTATTCTTCTGTAAATTTGATTCAACCTCTAAAAACCACTGCTGTAATGTATTTAGTAGTTTGAGAAGCTCAGAATATTATACAATAGGTTATCGCCATAATCTCCTCATAAGAGATATAGTTTCTTTTGAAAAATTCAGTCAACTATATGATGTCAATCGTCAAAAGAAATGGCGTTCTGGGATTAAACATGATTGCTCGAATGTCATGGAGTTGCGTAAAAATAATAATAGTTTTGTAAATGGACTAGGAGAACCTGTTGATATTGAAGAAACTTATGTGTTTCCTTTAATTAAAGGTTCAGATGTGGCTCAAAATCGTATAAAAAATACTGATCGATATCTCCTAGTGACTCAGAAATTTGTTGGTGAATCAACTGAGTCTATAAAACATTTAGCTCCTAAAACCTGGAGTTATTTAGAGTCTCATGCAAGTTATTTAGATAACCGCAAGAGTAAAATATACAAAAGTAATCCCAAGTTTTCTATCTTTGGTGTTGGTGCGTATACTTTTGAACCTTGGAAAATTGCAATTTGTGGTCTTTATAAGAGGTTAGAATTTCGGTTAATTAGCCATATATTTAGTAAGCCTGTCGTTTTTGATGATACTGTTTACTTCCTGAGTTTTGATAATGAGGAGACTGCACACAAGACCTTTGATATGTTGAGTTCTCCATCGGTAATCAAGTTTTATTCATCTCTGATTTTTTGGGATGAAAAGCGACCAATTAAGTCCAGCATCTTAAACAGCTTAAACCTAACACTTGTAATGGAAAAGTTGGATGCAAAATACCTAAAAATGACAAGACTATGATCAGGGACTGGAATTAGATATGTTGGTTTTTGCAATTCAACCACAGATGAACACGGATGCGTAATGTTAACTTCTAAGTAGAAGTCTGTTAATTCTAAAATCCAGCCTGAATTTGTCTCGCTACTGTCAGCGCTGAGTAACTGACCCCAGCTGTACCTTCTCCTGGATGAGTTGAGTCACCTACTAACCATAAATTCTGGATGGGTGTACGATTGGCAAATCCAAAGGGTCCAAAGGTGGGTATTCTTTGACCAATACCACCAACTATACCCCGATCGCGCCCCGTATAATGGGCAAAGGTGCGGGGTGTAGCAGCTTCTACATGAATAATGGTTTCTGGTTTGAGGTAGAAGTATTGGCCAAGACGAGCGATCGCATCTTCTGTATACTGTTGCTTTAACTGTTGATAATTCTCACCTTGCCACCAGGGTGTAGGATCGACAAATGATGAAGCGATAATTGTGGCTTTACCTTCGGGAGCGCGTCCATCTCCGGGATGACTCACGGAAACAAACAAAGAATTATTTTCACCAACCGGGCCGTTAATATCATACAAAAATTGTAAATGGGGGGGACAACCGGGGGGAATAGCACTTATATCTACCCCTAAATAAACCACAAAGGCTCCCGAAGCTGGGGGTAATTTTTGCACACGGTTTTGATAACCAGCTGGGGCTTTTTCTCCCAACAGTTGCACTAAATTCTGCACGGTGACGTTAGCAACTACATGATCTACTACTTCCCTCCAGACTTCACCTGTTTTCTGGTTTCTAATGACTACAGCATTGGCTTGATCATTTTCTACCTGAATTTTTTCCACAGTATGGCGCATTAATAACTTACCACCATCTCGTTCCAAGGATGTCACCAGGCGATCGCTGAGTACCTGCATACTACCCTGGAGATGGAATAATCCTTGGGGTAATTGAGAGACACTCAACGCCGTTGCAGCATAGAGTAAAGCTGTCTCCTCCGCACTCACCTGGGAATACAGTTTTAATTGCAAATCTAAAAACGTCCTCAAACGCTGGTCTTTACCTAGTCCATAAAACCTTAAAGCATCGCCCACAGTAAATAATGTATAGGGTACTGTAATGAATGTACTAGGACGCACCGCCTGAGCTAGTTGCCATAAATCCCACAAATTACGCGGTGGTAATACTGGGTCACGCCCTTGAAATTGCCAACTGGCCTCAAATAACACCGTCATCATCTGCCAAAAAGGTTCGCTACCAGGAAACTGTCTTTGGCGTTCCTCTCGCCATTTCTGGGGGTCACGCCAAACATTAATCGGTGTACTTTCTCCGGGTAAATACACAGCACAAGCAGGATCACAGGGTGTCGCATCTGGTAAGTCTATAGCTAATTCCGAGAATATGCGGTGATGAATTCCCCCCGGTTCTAACCCAGCAACCTGAGTCGCCCCCACATCGAAGGTAAATCCTTGACGTTTAAATGTAGAAGCACAACCCCCCGGAACCAAGGCCTGGTCGAGAACTAAAACACTGTAACCCCTATGGGCCAATAAAGCCGCCGCAGTCAGTCCGCCTATACCTGCACCAATAACAGCAACGCGAGATTTAGTTTTGTGACTAGAAATATTGGTCATTGATATTTATCTTTATAATTCTTAATATTACTACTTATAATTTTACTTCATCTGCGAAAAAAAAGCCGCGTGAAATTCATCACCTAAACAGTTTCCTCAAGATACAGATGAAAATTAGTAGATAAGATGAAAGAGTAAAAAGCCGTGACTCCCCTACCACCCATGACCTCAACTCTGGCAAAATTCCCTCGGATAAACGCCCCCACACTCCACCAATTACCCAATGGTTTAACCATAGTCGCAGAGCAAATGCCAGTAGAAGCTGTAAATCTCAGCTTGTGGATCAAAGTAGGCTCGGCGGTAGAATCTCATAGGATTAATGGCATGGCTCACTTTTTAGAGCATATGGTTTTTAAAGGCACTGACCGATTAGCAAGCGGTGAGTTTGAACGTCGAATTGAAGAACGGGGTGCTGTGACTAATGCAGCCACTAGCCAAGATTACACTCATTACTACATAACCACTGCTCCCAAAGACTTTGTAGAGCTAGCGCCATTACAAATAGATGTAGTCCTTAATGCCAGTATTCCTGATGATGCCTTTGAACGGGAGCGTTTAGTGGTTTTAGAAGAAATTCGCCGTTCTGAAGATAACCCCCAGCGGCGGACATTCAGAAGAGCAATGGAGACGGCTTTTGAGCATTTACCCTATCGCCGTCCAGTATTGGGACCAGAAGGGGTAATTTCTCAACTCCAAGCCCAACAAATGCGCGACTTTCACGCAACTTGGTATCAACCCCAGTCGATTACCGCTGTGGCTGTGGGTAATTTACCCGTAGAAGAATTAATTGCAACTGTAGCTGAGGGATTTAGTCATAGTGAACACAGAGCAATTAATACTCAACAGTTAAGAGTTAATCCTGAACCTGCGTTTACAGAAATTGTGCGTCGGGAATTTGTCGATGACAGTCTTCAGCAAGCACGTTTAGTCATGGTGTGGCGGGTTCCAGGGTTGGGACAGCTAGATGATATTTATGGGTTGGATGTTTTGGCGGGTATTTTGGGACATGGACGCACATCAAGACTGGTGCGAGATTTGCGGGAAGAACGGGGACTGGTAAGTTCTATTAGTGTTAGTAATATGACTAATCAGTTACAAGGGACATTCTATATTACCGCTAAATGTGCTGTGGAAAATTTACCAGCTGTGGAGGAGGCGATCGCCCAACATATCCGCATACTACATACAGAGTTAGTTTCAGAAGCAGAAATTGCTCGGGTGCAGCGGCGGGTAGCTAATAGGTATATATTTGGTAACGAAACCCCAAGCGATCGCGCTGGTTTATATGGTTACTATCAATCTATGATAGGAAAGTTAGAACCTGCTTTTAATTATCCCTATCATATTCAATCCCAAGATACCACTGACTTAATGCGATCGGCAAAACAGTATCTTTCTCCCGATGCTTATGGGGTAGTGATCTTAAAACCCTACTAAGAAAATGTGGACTGAAATTGATACCCATATTAGCCAAGTCACCGGCAAAAAATTTCAAACTCAGCACCAGCGCGGTGTTAGTGGTGGCTGTATTAATCAAGGTTATGCTATTTCTGATAGAGATTTAACTTACTTTGTGAAGCTCAATCAAGCATCTCAAGTGGGGATGTTTGAAGCTGAGGCCCTGGGCTTACAGGAAATACTAGTTACAAATACCATTCTTGTACCTCAACCCATTTGTTGGGGTACTGCTGGTAATTATAGCTATATCGTTTTGGAATGGCTGGAAATGGGAGGCGATAACGGTAAGTGGGAAGAAATGGGGCGCAGACTAGCAGCAATGCACAAAGCCATTAGTAATAAAGGTTTTGGATGGAAAATTAATAATACTATCGGTTCCACGCCTCAAATCAATACTTGGACAGGAGACTGGGCAGAATTTTATACCAAATATCGTTTAAATTATCAATTTCAATTAGCTAGGCGACGGGGGGGTAATTTTCCTCAACAAGATAGACTACTGGCGGCTATTCCTGATTTATTAGCAGGTCATCAAGTAGAACCATCCTTAGTACATGGTGATTTATGGGGTGGGAATGCTGGTTTTACTCTGTCAGGAGAACCTCTGATATTTGACCCAGCTACTTATTTTGGCGATCGAGAAGTTGACATTGCCATGACAGAATTATTTGGTGGCTTTCCCCCTGGGTTTTACCAAGGTTATAACCAAGTGTTTCCTTTACAGCCAGGTTATCAGCAAAGAAAAACCCTCTATAACCTCTATCACATTCTCAATCACTTCAATTTATTTGGCGGTGGTTATGGTTCCCAAGCCAATCGGATGATTGCGCAGATTTTAGGATAAATTTCACTGGAGAGTCGAAGACCTCTGAAGATGGGGATGATGTTATGAGAGTGGGATTTAACTTGTGGTTTCAATATCGTATAACTTGCAGAGATTGCGAACTTTTTCCTTGAGGCGATCGCGCACATTCTCAGGTAGAATTACTACACAGTCTGGACCGTATTGCATCACCTCCCGGCTAAACCAAAAGGTATTTGATACCGTCCTCACAACTCGCCTCACCCCTGGTTGATCTGGTAACCATTCATTGATGTGATCTTCCGGTTTGGCTTGATAACCAAAGGCCAATCCGCCAAATATATGTATTTCCACCTCTATTGTATCTAACTGAGAATGCCAATTACCAGGGATGGAAGTTACAGCCGCATCTGTAATTCTATCTAAGCGTAAAGTCCAGTTATGAATCAGCTCAGGGATATCAGAGTTTCCTTCTGTTTCCTCACACCAGCAGTTAAGATATTGGCGCTTTTCCTGGGGGGTAATTCGAGCATGGCGCACCGTAAAATTCAGTACGCGCCCTGCTGCATCTTGGTAGGAAAGCTGAAATGGTTGCTGTCGCAGAATGTAGTTATCTATTTGTAACCGCCAAGGTGGGGGGAGATTTTCTAAAAAAGCTTGTATTTCTGTCCGCAATGGTACTGACAGTTCGCTGCGTTCTAGAAGTAAGTTAGCAATAATTTGGGCTTGTTCTACTTGTCCAATGTCGGTTAATGCACCTATACAGCGATGTAATGCTCTAATCCTGTCTTCTGTCCAATTGTTATTGTTACCAATGCGTAACTTACGTTGGGCTATAGCTTCTATGAGCTTGGATATGTTCGGGCGATTTCCCCACATCATACCAAATTGCAGAGCTATGGCTTCCAGTTCTGCCTTGTCCCGATCCTTTAAAGACAGAGTTATAGACTGACCTTTCCGACTCATATTTGTACGGACACTTTTATCCAGATATATCTTGCTAACATCTATTTTGCATGGCATGATCAGAAATAACAACAGTTTACGGACACTATTTAAGTGAATGTCGGCAGATTGCAAAATTACTCTCAAGCCTGTTTACTCTCAAACCGTCCCCACACCTGACGGCGTGAAATTACCTGAAAATTGGTCACTTTCTTGGCATCAATTAGCTACCTTAGAAGCACTACGGAATCCAAATATTGACGTAGTGTTCAACACAGCTATGACAGGCGACGGTAAAAGTTTAGCGGCTTATTTAGAAGTGATTCAAGGTCAATCTTCCGCCATTGGACTTTACCCCACTAACGAACTTGCACGAGACCAAGAAACACAAATTAGAGGATATATTGCCCAACTTCAACCAGAAAATGAGCCGCGTGTAGCTAAATTAAGCGGGGCTGACTTAGAAATTTATGCTGAAAATGAAGGACTAAAAAAAGCGGCCGCTATTTCAACTCTGGCAAATCAAAGAGAAGTATTACTGACTAATCCTGATATCTTTCACTATTTGCATAGAGGTGCTTATATAAGTCCGGTTGATAGCCCAGATAAATTATGGGGTAGCATTGATAAAGATTTTGGCTTATTTATTTTTGATGAATTTCATGTCTTTACAGCCCCCCAAATTGCCAGTGTAATTAATACAATGTTGTTAATTCGCTGTACAAATCGGCGTAAAAAATTTCTCTTTCTCTCAGCTACACCAGATCCAAACTTAATTAGCAGACTGCAACAAGCAGGATTTCGCTGTCAATTTATCAATCCCATTGCCGAAAATAAATATCAATTTCCGTCAACACCAGAAGAACAACAGCAACTGCAAACACAACGCTGGCGACAGGTAGCCAGAACAATAACCCTCAATCTTATTCCTTTAGAACCTAGTTCTAAAGCTTCGGAAATTTGGCTCAAAGAAAATAGTGATTTAATTTTATCTCAGTTTCAAAATTCTCCTGGTAGTAAAGGAGCAATTATTCTCAACTCCATTGCAGCAGTCAAGCGGTTAACGGCATTTTTTCAGGAATTTTTGCAGCCTTATCATCTAACAGTAGGAGAAAATACCGGACTTTCTGGAAAGGAAATAAAAGAACGCAGTCTCATAGCTGATTTAGTTATCGGTACCAGCACAATTGATGTGGGAGTTGATTTTAAAATCAATTTTCTGATGTTTGAATCATCAGATGCAGGTAACTTTATTCAACGGTTGGGGCGGTTAGGTAGACATGATGGCTATGAGAAAGATGGTCAAATGATTAAGTTTAATCACTTTACAGCTTTTGCCCTTGTGCCTAAATTTTTAGGAGAACGTTTATTTCAGGGAGATTCACCACCCTTACAGGTAGATGGTACTTATAAGCGCCCATTTTTTCACAGCATAATTAATGATCACTATAGAAAAATCAATGATTTTAATGGTTATTATCGCCGCTGGGCTACTGTACAATCATTTTGGCTATGTTACCAATTGAGCCATGACACAATTAAACAACAGTATGCCCAAAGCGGACAAAAATTTCAAAAAGCCTGTGAGCAAGTATTTAACAACAGCTTCACATCCATAGCTGAAGATATTAAGCAATGGGCGGAAGACTGGAAAGCAATTTCAGATAAACCAGGTAATCCCATTGCTGAAGAAGCTGTTAGTTTTCGGGGTTCTAGTCCCTTGCAATGTGGTTTGTATGACTTAACGGAAGAAAACCCAGTAGACAGGTTTAAAACCTACGATTTACCAGGTATTTTGAGCAATTTAGACATTGAAATGTGGACAGAGGCAGGATTTATGCGGACACTCACAGAAACCGCACAACGCACAGAGCAACCCATAGCCAAAGGTAGATTTGCTCATTGTCTCGCATTTATAAAGTTGCGTTCCTACCGTGAGGAACGACTGAACTGGAAATTTACCTATCCGGGAGACTTACAACCAATAGCGGAGACTGGGAAAGTTCAGGTTTTAACTGGGGTGGAAATTTCCCAACCCGACAATAAATGGATCAGTGCAATTAACAAACCCCTCAAAACACAGGGTTTAGTTGCTTACATCATTCGTAGACCCGTGTCGGAAGTGCGGATGCGGTTACGACTACCAATGCACTTTCAGATTTACCCCATTTGCGACCAGTACAGCTTTCATGATGCTACCGCACCTTATGCGATCGCTTTTGGTCAGTCAGCACTGTTGCTAGATACCCTCAGTTATCACTTGAAAAGCAAAGGATGAGATATGGATTGTTTAAGGTTGCAATCCCTGATAGGGATTTTCAGCACTGATTTACAGTGGGAGGGCGTTAGCCTGCAAGTGCAGCAAGAGAAGTTTCAATCCCTGATAGGGATTATTGGTTACCCTCTTTGTTCAATTATATAGAAATCCGTTCTAGAAAATCAAACTAGTCTTCTAATGCTGAACTTGATAAACTATGTTAAGGTCTATTTGGTGGGGTAAGCCTTCAAGTCCAAAGAGAGAGAGTCGCTGTTCCGATCCTTGTATTCGTACCGCGTCAAGTCCGATTTGCACCTTAAAGGATAAACCACCATTCAAAACTTCTACCTCTAGAGGAGATAAAAAAATGAATGGTGAACAATTAGTTCTCTTTAATGTATACCTTTACACAGTTGATCCGATTTCTCCAGCCAATACTCAAGAGTTTGACGTTCAACAAGTCCAAAGCTATGAAGAATGGGAGCAACTAGAACTAAACCTATTCCCACAACAATCTCATCTAATTCCTAGAAAGTTATTGATATTGGCTGCGTAAGTTAACTTAGGGGGCGAATAATTGATGATTTCAAAAGCCCCCAGTTTGATAACAATATCTTCCTTACCTACAACCAATAATTAGTCAATTTCATTATTTGTAGATCATGAATAAAAAAACCCAAGCCATTGCAGACAACAACCAGCTAGATTTATTTGAAAATCAAAATCAAGAACTAGAAGAATTAGACGATGATTTCTTTAATCAAGACTTTGGTTTTGATGGTGATTCTTCAGACCGTACCATTGAGACTCAGGGTGAATTACTCACAGTTAAACTATTGCGAGAAGCAATTCAGGCGCAAAATCCTCATGACCCAGTAATGGCTGATTTCGCTAAGTATGTTTTACCCAACCTCCTAAATATAGCCATTGGTGTTACAGCTAAAGGCGGTAAATTCTTTGATAAAATTGACCACCAGCGAGCCGCAGCAGGTAAAACTAAAGTTCGCCGAGATAATGCTGCTGACCAATCATTGAATACACACTTACTCAATGGTTTATTTCCGGCTAACTTAATTGAAAAGCGGTTACAACAACTTGATACCACAGTCCGAAGACTGGTAAAAGAAAGAGAACGCCGATTAGTAATTGCAGGCTTTATTTTACATGACTTTGAAAAATTTCCCGATGTCCCAGCAGACTGTCGCCAGTTACCCTTAACCGAACACCGTCAAATTATTGATCAAAAAATTCACCAGTTAGGACTTGATAAGTTTATTAACCCAGATAACTGGGAAGCTTATCAGCAATATTTAGATGATTTATTGTGCATAGCTTATAATGCACAACGACGGTGGGATACTAACTGGAATTTTTCGGAGTTTGGCTTAAATCCTGTTCTCCAAGATCGCATTCTCAGGAATTTATCTGAGTTAACTTGTTTAGCTGATTCCCTGGCCTCAATTGTCAAACATCCCCAAGATGCAGAAGATACCAGACTCAAAGAAATTCTGCATGAATTAAGTGATGGACAACTGAAATTTACCTATCACAGTATTGCTGAAAATAGAGGGGTTTTAACTAATGTAGTTAATAATGCTTTAATTGATGCTCATACCAGTGTCAACACCCATGATAAGATTTACTATCAACCTCTACTCTATTTACCCACAGGTGTAATTTATCTAGCATTGCGTAATGCACCTCCCATTACCAAAGAAAATTTATCAGACCGTGTAGTTAATAGTATTAAGTCACTGTGTGCGGGTCAACTGCGTCTGCGACAAACAGGATTTGGTCGAGATGGTAAAGGGATGAAGTATGCGGAATATTACAATTTATTCTTTGAGCATTTAGGTTTAATGCAAGTAGCTTTAGATGCTACATTCAGGATATTAAACCCCAATAAATCTTCCGTTGCTCAAAGTCGCAGTGAAAATCTGATTAAATTTCAGCAACAAAAGGTTTTATCTGCTGACTATGACTTCACATTTAAAGATGATATCCGCATCGACCAAATAGCAGAATTTGGTGATTTAGTCACTCGTAAGATTTGGGAAGAGACCGTTAAGCGCATTGATGCTGCGAGAAAGAAAGATAAAAAACTACCAGCATTACCAGATTTAGACTTAACCCACAAAGTCGCCGAGTTGTGGAATTTAACAGGATATTTACCCGCAATTCGCGAAATTCAATGCATTAACGAAAGTCTGAAGGAAAATAAATTAAAAGGAAATACTGGGGGAGTACCTTATGAATGGTATTATTTAGCGGCTAAATATTTAGAATCTCATCCGGGGATTGAAAACATCCGTGAAATTTGTCAGGAAATTATCGATTACTTATCGACCTTAATTCAGCCAGTTATTTCTCAGTATGAATTACCCGATGGCTGGGAGGACTTAAGGCTGTGGGTTAGTCGTGTCGTCATGTTACCAAATAAGAAGCAAGAAGTATCACCTGCAACTCAAACTCAGACATTTTTAGACGAATTAAATAATTACAATTATGCTAAAAAATCAGGAAGAGGAAAGCAACTTATTTGCTCAATTTCTCATTCAGCTTACACCGTGACTGAGCAAATGGAATCAGCAGTTTTATTCACACCGCAAGTTTATACAAATAAACAAATGTTGGGGGGTTCCAACGCCAAGCGGAACATTTCCAGTATTGCTGGTGTAGAAATGATGCTCAGACAAATCTTGATGAATCAAACTCAAGCAGTTGGTAAATGCTTTGAAGAGGGAAAATACCGCTATCTCTATTTTTACCCAACTTATTATTTCACCCCAGAAACTAATAAGTTTTTACAGAAAGCTTATAATAGTATTGCTCAAACTCGCTTTGATACTAGCATACGTAATCATTTCATCAGCAATGATTTACAGGCAAACTTAGAAAAATCAAATTACCAAAAGGTAGATACCTTCATCATTGATGAACATATCCAGGCTGGAAAAGACCGCACATTTAAGCTTTCTTATCCTGAAGATCAACCCTTAACATTTTATTTTATGGCACTCCCCCCAGGAAAGGACAGCACCGACACTGAATCTTGGATAATGCCGAGTTGGCTAGCTTTTGCTTTTCCCATGATTCTAGATGTAAAAACGGTGGTTTCTGAGTCGCCAATTCCACCTTTTAATGATGGTGCTGAATTTGAAGAAAGCGTTTTTTTAGATAGTGCGCCCCATGCTTTCCGCGCCTTAGTCAAAAGGGATAGATTTCGTCTTGATTACATTTTAGAAGGTTGGGAAGAAAACACTATTCAATACCCCGCACCTTTAAATGTGTTAACAGCCGCCTATGCTATTCATTTAGATGTCAATGCTAAACAAGGTAAAACTGGTTACGATGCGAATTGGGGTAAGTTTGCAGAACTAGCTAAGGATTTTGAAACCAGTCCTTTGTATGTTTTTGCTTATCTCAATCGCTGGGTGCGTAACCAAGGAGTGGAAACAGCCAGGATCGAAAAAGTTAGGCTTTATACCTATCATTTTTACCCTTGTTTTGACCCTCATGTGAAATTTGATCAAAATATGGAGCAGTTAATTGTGGAAGAACAATCAAGCTTAAATCATCCGCAAAAATTAACGGATTTGTACCGGATATTTTACCGCGCTAATAAGCGTTATAATCCCAAATCTAATGCTGTGTTGAAACCCATAGATATGGCATCTGACACTATTCTTAAAGCTGAGTCTAGTGTTTTTCATGGAGAAACATTAGTTATGGCGGTGGCCGCGGAAGTGTTTAAACTCATGGACCGTGTTCATGCTTCTACTGCTGAAGGACGTTGGGTAATGAGTAACCGTGAACAAGAACGCCAAGCTGTTGTAGATTTTTCCAGATATTTTGTTCAGGAGGTATTTGAGAAATCATTTGCAGGCGATCGCGCTCGTTTAGCAGGTCGTCAAATCAATTTAATTAAAAATACTTGTGAGTTCCTTTACCGCCTTGCAGATGACAAAGAAAACGCGGAAAAAGATACCGAAAAAGATGATGTAACTGAGTAATTAGATATTTCCATTAACCCAATTTCAAACACATTCAATTCTCTGGAGAGATTAATCATGTCATTGCTAAAAACAGTTCCTTCAAAACTATTCCAAGCTGCAATTCCCTACAAACCCATGGGAAAATATGCCCATTTTATCACCGTACGCATTACAGAATCTTATCCACTTTTTCAAACAGATGGAGAATTAAATAAAGCCAGGGTGAGATCTGGAGTGAGAGATAAAGCCACAATTAGCCGTTTATCAATGTTTAAGCGCAAACAATCCACCCCAGAACGTTTAGTTGGTCGGGAATTACTGCGTAACTACGGCTTTATGACTGCGGAGGAATGCGAATATAACGTTAATTTCGCTATGGATAATCCTGATTGTATTATTTACGGTTTTGCCATTGGTGATTCTGGTTCGGAAAAATCTAAGGTAATTGTAGATACAGCATTTTCAATTACCCCTTTTGACGAATCCCACGAAACTTTTACTCTCAACGCCCCCTTTGAGAATGGTACAATGGCATCCAAGGGGGAAAATGGTTCTAAACCCGGTGAAGTTACCAGTCGCATTAATCAGCAAGACCATATTAGACCACAGGTTTTCTTCCCTAGTATTGTCACCCTCAAAGACCCCACAGAGGCGAGTTTCCTTTACGTTTTTAATAATATTCTTAGAACCCGCCACTATGGAGCCCAAACCACCCGTACAGGTCGTCTGCGCAATGAGTTGATTGGTGTTGTATTTGCAGATGGAGAAATTACCAGTAATCTCCGTTGGACTCAAGCAATATATGACCAAATGAAAGCCCAAAATACCATTAATCCTCCTGAACCTTTGGATGAAGATGATGTAATTAGTGCTGCTAAAAGTACAATTGAGGCTTTAATGGCTGATGAGTTTATTGTACATACTGATTTTATTGGTGATGCTTTTTCACCTCTGCTACAGGAAGTTAAGACCCTTACAGGTACAGAAACAGGAATTAAAGCAATTTTAGAGAAAGCTGATGGGGAAGCCAAGGATTATGCTAAAAAACACATTAGCAAAAAGAAAACGGTGCGGGCTAAGTAATCTCTATGAGCATTATCTACCAGTGTCAATTAGAACTACATGATAGCCTGTATTTCGCCACCCGTGAAATTGGGCGACTTTACGAAACAGAGCCAATAATTCACAATTACGCCCTCTGTTACGCACTGGGTTTAGTTGATAGTGAAATCCACTCTACTACCGTAGCTGATGAACACTCCTATCGCTACTTTAGCCAGGAACAAGTACCAAAATACGAGGAGCATTTAATACCACTGAACCAGCAGAAAATTTACATCACTCCCGCTCGGGTTTTGCATCATTCCGCCATTCTCAACACCTGGAAGTATGCTAATAATAACTATCATGTCGAGATGGAGAAAACCCAAAAGAATATCCCCAGTTTTGGTAGAACTAAAGAAATTGCACCAGAAAGTCAATTTGAGTTTTTCCTAATTGCTGACAAACCAATTAAATTACCAAAATGGATCCGCTTGGGTAAATGGATGAGTAAGGCTGAGGTAACAGTTACAGAGTTACCTAAGTCTCAGACTACTGAGGGTTTATTTACTTGTAAATATCCTTTAAACCCTTTAGATGTCATGTTTACTAATCAAGTTATTAGCTATGATGTAGTAAATATGCCTCCTGTTAGCCTAATTCAAAATGTGCAAATGGGAGGTTTATACTATTACTTTGATAGTATCCCAGGGTTAAAGCTTCCCGCTCGCATGGAATACCGTTTTGGGAGTTAATCAAGGTCAGTTTTAGCAATATGGAACCACAGATGTAGACAATAAACACACATGATTTATCAAATGTGGTTCCTAATTTTACTTTCTATCGCTTTTTCAAGTCACGGTGAAATACTTTCAACAACAGCATAACGCTTTCCCAATGGAGTATCTCAATAACCTATGGGGAGAAATTCAGGCTTGTTCTTACTTTGCGATCAATAACCTTAACCGCGATTTTGTCGCCACTAAGGGATTTTCTCTAGTGTTTAGGCGATCGCACATCTCCACTGTAGAACAAAAATTCCCCTACTTTAAGCCCTATTTAGATTTAGCTCTCCAACCTAGTTGTAATGCTTTTTACCTGAATCCCTTACAGCTTCAACAAGGTTCCCGTGTAGACCCCCACATTGACCGCTCCTTGCGTTCTTACTGCAAAACCATAGAACCACCTATGTGTGTCAGTGTTCTGTATGTACGCTTACCTGAAGATATGGTAGGAGGGGAATTAGTACTCAAGTCTCATAAACGCCAACTGGGACAAATTAAACCGCAGGTAAATACTTTAGTTTACTTCCAAGGTGATTTAACTCACTCCGTTAACGCAGTGCAAACCCCGGGAAGTCGGTTGAGCTTGGTTTGCGAACAGTATAGTTTAAGTCAATTTGAACTAGCAGAAATACCAGACTTTACCATTGAATCAAGAGCTACCAAGTCTAGCACAAAAAAACGCAAGTAAAACGCCCCAATAAAGCACCAAAGTAAATTGTTGAGTTTTTATTGACTTTGGCTATATCTCCCAATTTCAAATTACCTTTACCTCAGCCATCCCCAGCAAACGCAAAATATTCCTAACTATTAAATATGCCTCATAGCTTAATTCTTAACCTCCTTCCCCTGTCGCCTATCCCTCCCCAGTTTCTCACAGGAAGACATCTGCACGCTCTATTTTTAACCCTTGTCAGTTCCGTAGATGCTACATTAGGCGATCGCCTACATAATCCCAGTGCTGATAAAGCCTTTACCCTCTCACCCCTACAAACTAATTTTCTTCAGGGAACTAGAGGAATGTCTAAACTACAACACACACATCAAGAAGCCATCCCCCCAGGAAAGCCTTGCTGGTGGCGCATCTCCCTGTTAGATGACACACTCTTTAGTCAACTTACCCAACTCTGGCTCAATCTTAACCCTAATCACCCTTGGCATCTAGGCCCCGCTGACTTGTATATTACCAGCATTCAAGGTACAGCCCAATCTACCCAGCCTTGGGCTAATACCATACCCTATAGTCAATTATATCAGCAAGCCAGCGATCGCTATCGCAATATTCACTTTACTTTCTCCACACCCACCGCTTTCCGTCAAGGAAAATATGACAGCACCCTCCCCACCAGAGAATGTATCTTTAATTCCCTACTTTCTCGGTGGAATAAATATAGTGAAATCGAAATTAATCAAATTGCTCTAGAGTCAATATTCCCCTCATTCTTCAACATTCATACAGAAATTGTCGCAGACTCTCGTAGTAAATTTATTGGATTTACGGGAGAAGTGAGCTATCAAATCTTAGGAGAAATTGAACCTATAGAAATTAAAAAAATTAACGCATTAGCTGATTTTGCCTTATATGCAGGGGTAGGACGGAAAACACCAATGGGTATGGGGATGATGCGGCGAACTTATCAATCAAAATTAACCAAAAATTATGAATAATAGCGAATATATCCAGATTGCAGCCTTGAATCAATACGCCTATTGTCCTCATCGCTTTAACCCAAACTCAGTATGCTAAACTGCGATCGCGTTTATCTAAACTGATCAAACCAGACCAAGACAGCATTATGATCTATGGTTACAATTACCTATAATCCCTATCAGGGATTGAGATTTTTCCCCTAGTATCACAAGGGGAGGGCTTGGGTCGCTTTATGTCACAATCACCTACAATCCGTGACCAGAACACTCCAGATTAAAAACTACTTTCAACAATCGGAACTATAGGCTCAAATGGTGGAGGCTCAGGATTAAGTAACTGCTCCCAATTCTTAATTTGCTGTTGCGCTGTATTATAAGCAGAACTACCTCGGGGAATTAACTTCGCCGTCTCAATCGCCCTGGCAAGATTAGAATTACTCTGAGAATTAGCAATGCTTAATAACTGCTGACTCCATTGGTTAACGGCCAAATTCACATCCATCCGTAAAGTGCTACTTCTGGGAACACGATTGGCTATGGCGATCGCTTGAGATAAAGCTTCTGGCGTACCCCCACCTGCTACCTGTTGCGCCCTAGCCCAGTTTTCTCTAGCACGGATTTGTCCTTGCCAATTACGTATATTGTTCCTAGCTTCCCCAGAAAGCGATCGCCCCGATGATGCAATCGGTTGTATTGTATTAATAGCAGCAGTAAAATTACCACCTTGGGCTAACATTCTGGCTCGATCTAAATATGGCTGATCTTGTGTGCGCTCAATGGTATCTGTCCACTGCCTAATTCTGCTCTGTGCCTCAGAATACAAAGCCCGACCCTCACGGATTTGTCTAGCTTGGGATATTGCGGCTTGCAAAGCATTAATATCATTTGAAGGCCATGCTAATTGTTGAGCGCGTTCTAAAATCGGTCTATCTTCAATAGTCTGAACTTGGTCATACCAACGGTTAATCTCTGTCCTCGCTTCCGAAGCCCGGGGACTATTACCAGAAACTAACTGAGCTTCAGCAATAGCCGCTGTCAAGTCTTCGATTGTCCCTGGACTAGCAAGTGTCCGGGCTCTTTCCAAACGTGCCACATCTTTAATTTCCACTTGCCAACTAGCAATTAACGCCTGTGCTTCACCATAAATTGCTCTGGAAGCATCAACTTGTTGCGCCTCAAAGATTGCTGTTTCTAAACCAGAGACAGTACCAATCCATGCATTCCTTTTGGCCTGAGTTAAGGTAATAAAGTCTTTCACTTCTACCTGCAATTGGGCATTATCTGGGATTTGTCTGGCAATATCTATAGCTGTCCCCGCATCCCTCCTATCCAGGCTTGCTTGTGCCAACTCCAGCATTTTTCGCCCAATTTCAGGAATCAACTCTTGTGCTTGTTGATAAAGGTAGCTTTCCGGACTGAGGGACTCAGAAAGTTCAATCGCCTTTAATAAGTTATCTGAAACTCTGGTATTTGCTAAACGTTCCGCATTTGCTAACTTATCAGCATCTTCCCTGGTTGATGTAATTAATTTATCTAATTGATTATACTTAACGCCAGACCAGTACTCATTATCTACACCCATTAACTGAGCAGCTAGCATAGATGCTGATTGCCAACGCTGTTGTTTTAGTTCCTCTTCAGTCTGCTTATATATGTCTTCCGCCTCAGACCAAATTAACTCCCATTTACTAACTTGTTCATCTACTAATTTATAAGCTGCCAAATGTTTAGGTATCTGACGGACAGTAGCTATGGCATCCTCTAAATTACCTGACTGAAAACTCTCGTCTGCAATCCGTAAAATGTCTTTCGACCATTCGGCAACAAAACGGTTAACTTCTCCCGCCAATGGGTGATCCTCTGATATTTTACTCACTAAAGCGATCGCTCGCAGTAAATCATCCACATTTTGCCCAGCAGCTAACTTCTGAGCGCAGTATAACCTCACTGAAGCGCTGACAAAAGGTCGAGAAATTGCAGTACAAGTGGGACTACTTGGTAGTTTCAGCAACACTGTCATTGCTACGAAACCGATACTACCAGGTATCAATGTTAATATTAATCCCCACAAAAACCAGTTTTTCATCCAGCCGGGCGACTTCCCAGACTTTTGACCGGGTACACTAGTTGCGGCTGACTGCTGATGTAAAGGTAATTCGTAACTGTCTTGTTGTTGTCGATTCACTGACTTAGAGGTTGAACCATTAGCCTGCACACCAAATGCTTGAGTTTCAGCGAATTGTGGCGTTGGGGATAAGCTTATCATATCATCTGGCTCTCCTGCTTTAGATGGAGGCCAATTTTCTAGAATATCCCGCTGTGTCATCTCTCACACCAAAGTAGTTGAATAGTTAACTGTTCTATGCTGATAATTCCGATGCCGTCATAGTAACTCGTTGATAATTCCAAAGGTACCTGATTCAATATTCTCCGACTACAGATACCATGAAAATTATCATCTTTTTGTATTATTATAGACTTTAACCAGAAACCGAAGATTCTGTTTCCAAATCAACAATTAATTTAGCTAACTGATTGCTACTTGCTTGATAAACCTCGCCGCAAAACTCACAAGTTGCTTCTGCACCATTATCTTTAATTATCATATCTTGCAATTCCTCCGCTCCCAGCATTTTTAATGCTCCTAGTACGCGGTCAAAAGAACAACCACAGTGGAAGCGCAACATTTGACGTTCCGGAAATATTGACAGACCCATGTCTCCGAGTAAGTCATCAAAAATTTCTGGTAAAGTCTTACCAGCTTGTAATAATGGGGTAAATCCAGATAAACTAGATACACGAGACTCCAATGTTTCTACTAATGCCTCATCTCTGGCAGCCTTCGGTAAAACTTGCACTAGCAGTCCCCCAGCAGCAGTTACACCACTTGCTCCTACAAACACCCCTAAAACTAAGGCTGAAGGTGTTTGTTCAGAATTAACTAAGTAATGCGCTACATCATCCCCTATTTCCCCCGATACCAGCTCCACGGTACTAGAGTAAGGGTAGCCATAACCAATATCTCGCACTACATAGAGATAGCCCTTACCCACTGCACCCCCAACATCCAACTTACCTTTTTCATTGGGAGGCAATTCTACAGATGGGTTAGCCACATAGCCCCGTACTGTTCCATCTAAACCAGCATCTACCAGGATACCGCCCAGAGGACCGTCGCTCTTGATGCGGACATTCACTCTGGAACCGGGTCGCTTCATACTAGAAGCCATCAATAAGCCACCCGCCATAGTCCGCCCCAGTGCTGCTGTTGCCACATAGGACAGCCCATGACGTTGCCGTGCTTCTTCTGTTAAACGATTAGTAATAACACCTACAGCACGAATACCACCATCGGCAGCCGTGGCACGAATTAATTGATCAGCCATGAAAAACCTTACGTTTCTTAATAAGCCTACATTCTCTATTTTAAGTAGAAAACGACTCTCTGATTACGCCCTGTCCCATGCAGAATATGATTGTATTTGCAATACTAGAACTACAATGCACCGAAATTCGGACTTAAACCTTAAATAATTATTAAGAAATGCTTGGTAATTTTCAAAAAAGTCAACTCAGGATAGAAATCACAGCCTCCGCCAGTGCAATTCGTAATAGTTTGCAACACCCCGAAAAACTAGCCCAATGGCTGGTAGGACAAACTTTTACCCCAGGAATGCCAGAAGAACTGCACACTGGCTTTCAGTTTACAACCTGGACTGGCCCAATTGCAATTCATCATCAAGTAGATGTGGCGAAACCTAATTGTTTGCGGTTGCTACTTAGTGGGGGTATTGATGGCTTTCATGAATGGTACTGGGGAGAAGGTTGGGTTCAGTCCCGCTTGGAAGGGGTTTCAATTCTTCCTTTAAATCTAGGTCATACCCTAAGTTTGTTAAGTTTGCGGCAGTTTTTAGTCAATTAAGTCAATTAATTAATGCCAAAGAGGCCTTTAATCACTTTTACACAAAAGCCCGTGATTAATCGCCTCCAGGAAAAACTGATCCTTAAATTTTCCCCCATGTTCCTTAACTGGTTGTCAGGTTGGTTTCACCACGAACACCGAACAATTAGCCTCCTCCACTACTTGAGTGCTCACAGAACCCAAAACAATTCGCTTCATCCCAGTTAACCCGCGACTACCAATGATAATTAGATCAGCCTTGTAAATGTTAGCAAGACGAATAATTTCTTCGGCAGGATCTCCTGTTACCAATTCTAATTCACTCTTAAATGTTAATTTTTCCTTATAATTTAACAATAGTTTTTCAATATGGAAATCAGGCAGGTTGGAAGATTCTCGATGAGCGCTATCTATGGATAGTTGCATCTTTGATTCCGGCGTGGGAAATACATGACACAGAATGACCTTGGTATCACCGGAAAACACCAAGTCATTTAAAGTTTCAACGACTCGTTCTGCAATTTCCGATCCGTCAAGAGCTACCAAAACATTTTTTAGCACCACTGATCTCCTCAAAGGTATAACCCTTTAATATAATTCCCCGATACAAGTTATTGTCACTTATAACCCTGCTCTATTGTGGCTACTGAGTGACAATCTTTTATTGTGCCTCCACTGAGTAAGTTTTTACAATAGATTATCCAAAAAATCAACCTTGATAATTACTCTGGCTGCTGAATTCTCCGTCGCACTGAATCTCTATGAGATGGTAGTCCTTCCATTGTTGCTAAAGCGTCAATTGCCCCAGCTACCTTTTCCAGTGCTGTCTGTGAGTATTGAATAATACTGGAATGTTTAAGAAAGGTTTCTACTCCTAAAGGTGAAGCATAACGAGCAGCACCGGAAGTCGGCAAGATATGGTTAGGCCCGGCCAAATAGTCTCCGAGGGCTTCTGGTGTTGAGTCCCCTAAGAATATTGCCCCAGCGTGGCGAATATCCGCAAGTAATCCCCAGGGATCTTGAACTTGTAATTCTAAGTGTTCTGGGGCAAATTCATTAGAAAATGCTGCTGCTGCCGATAAGGATTCTACAACTACAATTAAACCATAGTGGGCGATCGCCTTCTCTGTGTCTATCCGTCGTGGATGATCTACTAACTGTCTTTCCACTGCTACTTGTACGTTTTTGGCTAAAGCCGTATCTGTGGTCAACAAAATCGCCGCCGCCATTGGGTCATGTTCTGCTTGGGCTAACAAGTCCACCGCCACATTTACAGGATTTGCTGTTTCATCGGCAATAATTAAAACTTCACTCGGACCAGCTAGGGAATCAATGCCGACAGTACCGTAAACCAGTTTTTTCGCTAAGGTGACATATATATTCCCCGGACCAGTAATTACGTTCACTTTCGGAATCGTATCTGTACCATAGGCTAAAGCCGCGATCGCTTGTGCCCCTCCCACACGATAAATTTCTCTTATCCCCGCTTCTTGTGCAGCCACCAAAACAGCCGGGTTAATTGCTTTTCTGTTACCCTGTGGTGTTACCATTACTACACGTGGCACACCAGCGACTTTAGCGGGAATAGCATTCATAAGCACAGTACTCGGATAAGCGGTGCGACCGCCAGGAACGTATAAACCAGCACAATCTACAGGAATATAGCGTTTGCCCAGCACGACATCATCATCACCAAAGTGTACCCAACTTTTCGGCACACGCTGCCGGTGAAATGCTTCAATCTTGCAGCTAGCCAACTGAATCGCCTGGAGTAGCTCCCGCGATACTTGTTGATAGGCTGCATCCATTTCCGAGCCAGTAACACGCAACTCCTCTGGTTTCAGGGTTTGGTTATCGAATTCAGCTGTATAATGCAAAACAGCTTTGTCGCCTTGGCGCTTCACTGCTTGCAGTACTTCGCGCACAGTTGCTTCTTTGTGAAGCACGTGTTCATCGTGAGTACGGTTGCAGATACGTTGCAGTTCTGATACAACATCTGCCTGCTGAGTAATGATTCGCAGCATGGAGTAAGGATAATGCCAAAATTTAGGATATTCCCGCCTGAGAATTAGTCTTAACTCTTCAACCATGAGGTTATCAAGATCGTCCTAACTCTCTTCTATAGCTTAACCTGGATTTTTTTTTAATACTTCCAAGGCTACCAACAGTAGTTTTCACTTAAAGTCTAAGCCTAGCTTACTGGCTACTTTTCACCAGAAAAGACCACGGTGGTTTTAACCACTAAGTCGCCTCCCTCTCAGGGCTAAACCCGCTGAGTTTCCCGCTTACCGCGATATTTTTATGAGTACCTTATCTTAACGTATTTTAGCCAATGAGTACACGCCAACGGTAAAGTTGTCAAGGATACTTTAATTCATCATGAGGCTTTGTGGAGTGACGCGGCAGACCACAGTCAGGATAAATGGCTTAATAGCTTCACCCCTGTCTGTTCCATAGTCCTAATCCTACTTGCCACTGTCTACTGCCCATAGCGATAGCCATAGAAAAAGTTTTTTTTGATAAATTCTGACATTGGCAGTATGAGTGCTATATTAGTAAGTCTAGTAGTGTGTGTACATATTAATAGTATTTCTGGAATTGACCGTGGCGAATACAAAATCTGCTCTTAAACGCGCCCAAATCGCAGAACGCAATCGTCTGCGGAACAAAGCTTACAAATCAGCAGTAAAAACGCTGATGAAAAAATACTTTAGCGCTGTAGATGTCTATGCAGCTAATCCTAACTCAGATTTAGAGAAAGAGGTACAGGTGCGGCTGTCTGCGGCTGTCAGCAAAATTGACAAAGCAGTCAAGCGCGGTGTTCTACATCCAAACAATGGCGCTAGAAAAAAATCAAGACTGGCTCGCAAACTCAAGCCACTTACCCCAGGATCTGCTGAGTAGTTCAAGTGTATGGCTTACGCCACGCTACTCTATCAGTAATCAGTTACTCTGACTGATTACTGGTCAGGGAATCATAAAAACCGATCTAGCATAAGGGTAGCCTTTGGCGTTGCGACATAAGAACTCATGAGCAAAAAGGACAATGCAAGCCTCCCGCCCACGGGTGGTGTAAGTTTAATTGATACTCACGTCCATCTGAACTTTGATGCCTTCCAGGGGGATTTAGCAAGAGTGCGATCGCGATGGCAAGAAGCAGGTGTAGTGCGTCTAGTACATTCGTGCGTCGAACCATCAGAATTTTCGGGGATCAAATCCCTAGCGCACCAGTTACCGGAACTCAGCTTCTCCGTTGGTTTACATCCTTTGGATGTTGACAAGTGGGGGAGCGATACAGCCGCGCAAATCAAATCTTTGGCTAGTTCTGAAGCGAAGGTGGTAGCCATTGGGGAGATGGGTATGGATCTCTATAAGGCAGATAACTATGCAGCACAGCGCATAGTTTTTGAAGCACAATTGGCGATCGCCAGCCAACTCAATTTACCGGTGATTATCCATTGTCGTAATGCCGCGCGGGAAGTGAGGGAAATATTGCTACAGTGGCGGGAAAAGATGGGAGAAATCCCCAGAGGTGTCATGCATTGTTGGGGTGGAACACCAGAAGAAACTCAATGGTTTGTGGACTTAGGTTTCTATATTAGCTTTAGCGGAACGGTAACATTCAAAAATGCCAAAGCCATACAAGCTTCAGCCGCGATCGTCAGAGGCGATCGCCTACTAGTGGAAACAGACTGCCCATTTTTGTCCCCCGTCCCTAAACGGGGTGAAAAGCGGAATGAGCCAGCCTATGTCCGTTATGTGGCGGAAAAGGTAGCAGATTTGCGTGGGGAGACCTTAGAAGCCATTGCTACTCAAACTACTGAAAATGCTTGTAAATTATTTGGATTAGTGGGGGTGACCGGGTTACCAGATGTGAAACGTAGATATCACCTACCATAAATAGGGATATTACTAAAGCCGCCCCTGGTGAAATTCCTCCCTTTTTGTGTGGGAGGCGGCTTTGATCAAGGTCTAACTCCGGCAGGACAAGGTTATGCTAAGATGAATCCCTCCAAAACTTGAATAAGCCATAATCAAAAAGGAAGGAACTACAAACTCTTAAGCTTGATTTTGTCATGCGATCAACTTGATCATCCCCCTGATCTCAACAAGCGGATTTTTTGACTTTATGACTAGTTTGGCAGTTTGACTTTCGCTGGTGACTTTGTTTAAAACTGCGCATGGAGCAATACTCAACCTATAGAAATTTGTTAAGGGTAAATCATGTCGCGTGTTATGGCGTGATGTGGGGTAGTCGATGGAAAGGGGGCAAAACAGAGCAACAAGGTGACACATCAATTTTAACGAAGTGCTATGCTTTTTACCTGTGTATAAACAGACAGATGTAACTATAAATGGTGCGTTAATGGGATGAGGAGAGAGATGGTAAAAGTCCAGGCTTTTTTATGATATCTAGTAGCTCTTCGTAAGTGATATTAGGTCCTTTAATTTCTGGATTTTAGCGCAGCTGCTAGGAAGATAAGTGAGCCAATTTAGCTTTTGTCAAAAACTTTCTTTTTAGCTTAAATGGCAAGGTTTGTTTAGGTGTGGAAAAGGGAACAGGTCTTTCTAGGGGTGATAGATATAATACGCTGAGTTGGGGAATGGGGAAAAACCAGACTTTTCCAGGGTCTAATAAACAACTTTAGGTAGATTGATTGAGGGTAGGGTTATGACTACAGATAAATATATGGAATCGGCTTTTTTATTACCGGATTTGATTGAAATCCAGCGTTCAAGTTTCCGCTGGTTTTTAGAGGAAGGGCTGATAGAGGAATTAAATTCTTTTAGCCCAATTACGGATTACACGGGCAAATTAGAGTTACATTTTTTAGGACATAACTATAAACTGAAAGAGCCGAAGTACAGTGTCGAGGAGTCGAAACGACGGGATAGTACTTACGCTGTACAAATGTATGTGCCTACACGTTTATTGAATAAAGAAACCGGGGATATTAAGGAACAAGAGGTATTTATTGGCGATTTGCCTTTGATGACTGACCGTGGGACTTTTATTATTAATGGGGCTGAACGGGTCATTGTTAATCAAATAGTGCGATCGCCCGGAGTTTACTACAAGTCGGAAATAGACAAAAACGGACGACGTACTTATTCAGCCAGCTTAATCCCTAACCGGGGGGCTTGGCTGAAATTTGAAACTGACCGTAATGATTTAGTCTGGGTACGCATCGACAAAACCCGCAAACTCTCAGCCCAAGTGCTATTAAAAGCCCTAGGCTTATCCGACAACGAAATATTTGACGCCCTGCGCCACCCGGAATATTTCCAAAAAACTATTGAGAAGGAAGGTCAATTTTCCGAAGAAGAAGCCCTCATGGAATTGTACCGGAAATTACGCCCCGGTGAACCACCCACAGTACTAGGGGGACAACAACTGTTAGATTCCCGCTTTTTTGATGCCAAACGTTACGACCTTGGTCGCGTGGGTCGGTATAAACTCAATAAAAAATTAAGGCTGTCTGTTCCTGACACTACCCGCGTGTTAACCCCTGTGGATATTTTAGCGGCGGTAGACTATCTAATTAATTTAGAATATGACATCGGCAATATCGACGATATCGATCACCTAGGTAATCGTCGGGTTAGAAGTGTGGGTGAACTACTACAAAACCAAGTACGAGTGGGGTTAAACCGCCTAGAGCGGATTATTCGGGAACGGATGACAGTAACTGATGCAGAAGTTTTAACTCCAGCATCATTGGTTAATCCTAAACCATTAGTAGCAGCAATCAAAGAATTTTTTGGCTCTAGCCAACTAAGTCAGTTTATGGATCAAACAAATCCTTTAGCGGAACTGACCCACAAACGCCGCTTAAGCGCACTTGGTCCGGGAGGTTTAACACGCGAACGGGCTGGGTTTGCAGTGCGAGACATTCACCCTTCCCACTATGGCAGAATTTGCCCCATTGAAACACCAGAAGGACCCAACGCCGGGTTAATCGGTTCCTTAGCAACCCATGCACGGGTTAACCAATATGGATTTTTAGAAACTCCTTTTAGACCCGTAGAAAATGGTCGGGTACGCTTTGATTTACCGCCAGTTTACATGACAGCAGATGAAGAGGACGATCTGCGAACCGCCACCGGCGATATACCTTTAGATGAAAATGGCTACATTAAAGGACCCTCTGTACCTGTGCGCTACCGCCAAGACTGGGCAACCACAACCCCAGAACAAGTGGATTATGTAGCAGTTTCCCCAGTACAAATTGTTTCAGTAGCCACAAGCATGATTCCATTTTTGGAACATGATGACGCCAACCGCGCCCTTATGGGTTCCAACATGCAGCGCCAAGCTGTACCGCTGTTAAAGCCAGAGCGTCCATTGGTCGGTACTGGTTTAGAAGCTCAAGGTGCAAGGGATTCCGGGATGGTGATTGTTTCCCGCACAGATGGAGAAGTGACTTATGTGGATGCTACCGAAATTCGGGTTAAGCCTTTCAATGACTCTCTAGAGATTAAATATCGCTTGTCTAAATACCAAAGATCCAATCAGGATACTTGTTTAAATCAAAAACCTTTGGTGAGGATTGGTGAGCGTGTCGTCGCCGGTCAAGTCCTTGCGGATGGTTCTTCCACCGAGGGCGGCGAGTTAGCCTTGGGTCAAAATATCGTTGTGGCTTATATGCCCTGGGAGGGTTATAACTACGAAGATGCAATTTTGATTTCTGAGCGATTAGTCCAGGATGATATTTATACTTCCATTCATATTGAGAAATATGAAATTGAGGCCAGACAAACAAAACTCGGACCCGAAGAAATAACTAGAGAAATTCCCAACGTGGGAGAAGATGCTCTACGCCAACTAGATGAGCAGGGAATTATTCGGGTTGGTGCTTGGGTCGAATCCGGAGATATACTAGTTGGAAAGGTTACGCCAAAAGGAGAATCAGACCAACCACCCGAGGAGAAGCTTTTACGGGCTATTTTTGGCGAGAAAGCGCGAGACGTAAGGGATAATTCTTTACGGGTTCCCAATGGGGAAAAAGGACGCGTCGTTGATGTCCGTTTATTTACTAGGGAACAAGGTGATGAGCTACCCCCTGGGGCTAATATGGTTGTGCGGGTGTATGTAGCCCAGAAGCGTAAAATTCAGGTGGGAGATAAAATGGCGGGTCGCCATGGAAACAAGGGGATTATTTCCCGAATTTTACCCGTCGAAGATATGCCCTACCTAGCTGATGGATCTACCGTGGATATTGTCCTTAATCCATTAGGTGTACCTAGCCGGATGAATGTTGGTCAGGTGTTTGAGTGTATGTTGGGCTGGGCAGCCCACACCATGGGAGTGAGGTTTAAAATTACACCTTTTGATGAAATGTATGGTGAAGAGACCTCCCGAACCTTGGTACATGGGAAGTTACAGGAAGCAAGAGATGAAACGGGTAAAGACTGGGTGTATAACCCTGATAACCCGGGCAAGATTATGGTATTTGATGGTCGGACAGGGGAGGCCTTTGACCGACCGATTACAGTAGGGGTAGCTTATATCCTCAAGCTAGTACATTTAGTCGATGATAAAATTCACGCCCGCTCCACAGGCCCATATTCTTTGGTAACTCAGCAACCCTTGGGGGGTAAAGCTCAACAGGGAGGGCAAAGATTTGGAGAGATGGAGGTTTGGGCGTTGGAGGCTTTCGGAGCAGCTTATACCTTGCAGGAGTTGCTGACAGTCAAGTCTGATGATATGCAGGGACGGAATGAGGCCTTGAATGCGATCGTGAAGGGTAAGTCAATTCCTCGACCTGGAACGCCGGAATCATTCAAGGTTTTGATGAGAGAGTTGCAGTCTTTAGGTTTAGATATTGCTGTCCATAAAGTTGAGACCCAATCTGACGGTAGTTCCTTGGATGTGGAGGTGGATTTAATGGCGGATCAATCTGTCCGACGTGCTCCTTCACGTCCTACTTATGAGTCTCTGAGTCGTGATTCTTTGGAGGAAGACTAAAAAAAACTTGTACACATGACCGTTGACGGTTGACCGTTGACGGTATTTTTCAGTTAACGGTGAATTGTTAACTGTGAAGGCGTTTAAGGATTTATTCATGACTAAGGAAATATGAGAACAATACAGTCAAATCAGTTTGATTATGTCAAAATCGGTTTAGCATCACCGGAGCGGATTCGCCAGTGGGGTGAGCGAACCCTACCTAATGGTCAGTTAGTGGGGGAAGTCACTAAACCTGAGACTATTAATTACCGTACTCTCAAGCCCGAGATGGATGGCTTGTTCTGTGAGCGGATTTTTGGACCCGCCAAAGATTGGGAGTGCCACTGTGGTAAGTATAAACGGGTTCGTCATCGTGGTATTGTTTGCGAACGCTGCGGCGTGGAGGTAACGGAGTCGCGAGTACGTCGCCACCGCATGGGATATATAAAGCTAGCAGCACCCGTAGCTCATGTTTGGTATCTCAAAGGTATTCCCAGTTATATTTCGATTCTGCTAGATATGCCTTTGCGGGATGTAGAGCAGATTGTGTATTTCAATTCCTACGTAGTGCTTAGTCCTGGTAATGCGGAAACTTTAAGTTATAAGCAGTTGCTCAGTGAAGATCAGTGGTTAGAAATTGAAGACCAAATTTACAGCGAAGATTCGACACTGCAAGGAGTAGAAGTAGGTATTGGAGCAGAAGCCTTGCTGCGTTTATTAGCTGATATTAACTTAGAACAGGAAGCCGAAAACCTGCGGGAGGAAATCGCCGGGGCTAAAGGTCAGAAACGAGCTAAGTTGATTAAACGACTGCGAGTCATTGATAATTTCATCGCTACTGGTTCTAAACCAGAGTGGATGGTTATGTCTGTGATTCCTGTGATTCCCCCAGATTTACGCCCCATGGTGCAGTTAGATGGGGGGAGGTTTGCTACTAGTGACCTCAATGATTTGTATCGCAGGGTAATTAATCGCAACAATCGGCTGGCGCGGTTGCAAGAGATTTTAGCCCCCGAAATTATTGTGAGGAATGAAAAGCGGATGCTGCAAGAAGCAGTGGATGCTTTAATTGACAATGGTCGGCGGGGCCGGACTGTCGTGGGGGCAAATAATCGCCCACTCAAGTCGCTGTCTGACATTATCGAGGGTAAACAAGGGCGTTTCCGCCAAAATTTGCTAGGGAAGCGGGTTGATTATTCGGGACGTTCGGTAATTGTCGTCGGTCCGAAGTTGAATATCCACCAGTGTGGTTTACCCAGGGAAATGGCTATAGAACTATTTCAGCCTTTTGTGATTAATCGGTTAATCCGCAGTGGGATGGTGAATAATATTAAGGCTGCCAAAAAGTTGATTTCTCGTAACGACCCTAGTGTGTGGGATGTGCTAGAGGAGGTAATCGAGGGACACCCCGTAATGTTAAACCGAGCGCCTACCCTCCACCGTTTAGGTATTCAAGCTTTTGAGCCTGTGTTGGTCGAGGGTAGGGCGATTCAGTTACACCCCTTAGTTTGTCCCGCTTTTAATGCTGATTTTGATGGTGACCAAATGGCTGTGCATGTGCCTTTGTCTTTAGAAAGTCAGTCTGAAGCGCGGCTGTTGATGTTGGCTTCTAATAATATTTTATCTCCGGCTACGGGGAGACCGATTATTACTCCTAGTCAAGATATGGTGTTGGGGGCATATTATTTAACTGCGGAAAACCCACGGGCGACCAAGGGGGCGGGTAGGTATTATGCCTCTTTGGATGATGTGATTATGGCTTTCCATCAAGGGCAGGTTGATCTGCACAGTTATATTTATGTCCGCTTTGATGGGGATGTGGAAACTGAGAAACCAGATGTGGAACCTCTGGAGGTGACGGAAAATGGTGATGGTACACGGACTGTGATGTATAAATATCGCAGAGTCAGAGAGGATGCCCAAGGTAATTTAATCTCTCAATATGTCCGCACTACTCCGGGTCGGGTGATTTATAACAAGGCGATTCAGGAGGCTTTGGCAGTGTAAATTGTTGACTGTTGACTGTTGGCTGTTGGCTGTTGACTGTTCACTCTTGACTGTTGGGTGTTGACTGTTGGGTGTTGAGTTTTACGAGATAGGGAATTACTAATAATGACTAAGGAACAGGCTGTTTTTCGGAATCGGGTGGTTGATAAGGGTCAATTGAGAAAGTTAATTTCTTGGGCGTTTACCCATTATGGGACGGCGCGGACTGCGGTGATGGCAGATAAGTTGAAGGATTTGGGGTTCCGCTATGCGACCAAGGCGGGGGTGTCTATTAGTGTGGATGATTTGATGATTCCCCCAACTAAGCGATCGCTATTGGAAGCCGCAGAAGAGGAAATCCGGGCAACAGAGAACCGCTATCAACGGGGAGAAATCACGGAGGTAGAACGGTTCCAAAAAGTAATTGATACTTGGAACGGAACTAGTGAGGCACTCAAGGATGAGGTGGTGGTGCACTTTAAGAGTACTGACCCTCTTAATTCTGTATATATGATGGCTTTCTCTGGGGCACGGGGGAATATTTCCCAGGTGCGCCAGTTGGTGGGTATGCGGGGTTTGATGGCTGACCCGCAGGGGGAAATCATTGATTTACCGATTAAGACCAATTTCCGGGAAGGTCTGACGGTGACTGAGTATATTATTTCTTCTTATGGAGCGCGCAAGGGGTTGGTAGATACGGCTCTACGAACGGCGGATTCTGGTTATCTGACCCGGCGGTTGGTGGATGTTTCCCAGGATGTAATTATTCGGGAGGTTGACTGCGGTACTACTAGGGGTATTCCTTTACGGGCGATGACGGAGGGGGGTAAGATTTTGATTCCTCTGTCTCAACGGTTGCTAGGGCGGGTAATTGCTGAGGATGTGGTGCATCCTGAAACCAAGAATGTAATTGCTCCCCGGAATACTCCAGTGTCGGATGAGTTGGCGGATAAAATCCATGAGGCTAAGGTGACTGAGGTCGTGGTTCGATCGCCCTTAACCTGTGAAGCTGCCCGTTCCGTGTGTCAACATTGTTATGGCTGGAGTTTAGCCCATGCCAAAATGGTAGACTTAGGGGAAGCTGTAGGCATTATTGCTGCCCAAAGTATTGGAGAACCAGGGACACAGTTAACAATGCGTACTTTCCACACCGGGGGTGTGTTCACCGGTGAAGTAGCGCAGCAGGTTCGTTCTAAGAGTGACGGTACTATCCGGTTCCCACGCAAACTCCGCACCCGTACTTATCGCACGCGACATGGTGAAGATGCTTTATATGTTGAAGCTAATGGAGTCATTCATTTACACTCAGACCATGAAAGCCAAGTAGCCCAAGAAATCAATGTTACTCAAGGTTCTACGTTATACGTCCAGAATGGCCAGCAGGTAAAAATCGGTCAATTACTGGCGGAGGTGGCTCTAGGTGGACGAACAACCCGCTTGAATACGGAAAAGGCGGTGAAAGATGTGGCTTCAGATTTGGCGGGTGAAGTGTTATTTGCAGAGGTTGTACCTGAACAGAAGACAGACCGCCAAGGAAACACAACTACGACGGCTGCCCGGGGTGGTTTAATTTGGGTATTATCTGGAGAGGTTTACAATTTACCACCCGGGGCGGAATTGGTGGTAAAAAATGGTGACCGAATTTCAGAAAACGGCGTTTTAGCAGAAACCAAGTTAACTACACAACATGGGGGTGTAGTACGGTTACCGGAAAATCTCCCAGGAAAGAATGCTAGGGAAATCGAAATCATCACAGCTTCCGTCGTTTTAGACCAAGCTACGGTGACTGTGGAAAGTTCCCAAGGTCGGAACCACTATTTAATTACGACTAGTAATAACCAAGTTTTTAATTTACGGGCGACTCCGGGGACAAAAGTCCAAAATAGTCAAGTGGTAGCTGAACTAATTGATGACCGCTATCGTACAAATACGGGGGGTTTTCTAAAGTTCGCCGGTGTGGAGGTTCAGAAGAAAGGTAAAGCTAAACTGGGTTATGAGGTGGTTCAAGGGGGTACACTCTTGTGGATTCCGGAAGAAACTCATGAGGTGAATAAGGATATCTCCCTACTTTTAGTGGAAGATGGGCAATTTGTGGAGGCTGGTACTGAGGTTGTTAAGGATATTTTCTGTCAAACCAGCGGGGTCATAGAAATAACCCAGAAAAACGATATTCTCCGTGAGGTGGTGATTAAACCCGGTGAGTTGCTGCTGATGGATGCGGGACTTACTACTGACGCGGGGGATTTGGAAGAAATTATGGGAGTGGATAATACTTTTGTCCAACCGGGTCAGGAGTTTCGCGGTGCTGTGGCAACTGAGTTACGCTACATTCAGTATGTGGAAACTCCGGAAGGTCCGGCTTTATTAAGCCGTCCGGTGATTGAGTTTCCAGTACCTAATCATCCAGATGTTCCTTCAACAACATCTATTAGCCAACAAACTGGGCGCTCTATACAAATGCGGGCGGTACAGCGTTTGCCTTATAAGGATTCCGAACGTGTTAAGTCTGTGGATGGGGTGGAACTTTTACGGACTCAGTTGGTTTTGGAGATTGAGCAAGATGGGGAGCAAGACCATGGTGGTTCTCCTTTGGCTGCGGACATTGAGTTAGTACAAGATGCGGAAAATCCAGCCGTACAGCGTTTGCAGCTGGTGATTCTGGAGTCTTTGGTGGTGCGGCGGGATATAGCAGCGGATGCTACTCAAGGGAGTACGGAAACTAGTTTGGAGGTAGAGGATGGGGATTGCATCGCCCCTGGGTCCGTGGTTGCGCGTACTAAGATTCTTGCTAAGGAGGGCGGAATTGTCCGGGGCGTGAGAGAAGACCTGGAAACCGTGCGGCGCTGTTTGGTTTTACGTGATGTTGACCAGGTGGTGGTGAGCAGCTGTAGCCAACCTAAGGTTAAGATGGGTGACTTGTTGGTAGAAGGGGCGGAGCTAGCTCCGGGGGTGTTTGCGCAGGAGTCGGGGCAGGTCTGGTCTGTGGTTCAGAAAAAGACAACTGCTGCGACTGGTGAAGATTCCGCCCTCGACCGACAGGAATATGCTGTTTATATCCGGGTGGGTCGCCCTTACCGTGTGAGTCCGGGGGCTGTTTTGCAGGTGGAAGATGGGGATTTGGTGCAGCGGGGAGATAATTTGGTTTTGCTGGTGTTTGAACGGGCAAAAACTGGGGATATTATCCAAGGTTTGCCGCGGATTGAGGAGTTGCTGGAGGCCCGTAAGCCTAAGGAGGCTTGTATTTTAGCTCGGCGCTCTGGGGAGTTGCAGGTGGTTTATGGTGATGGGGATGAGGCGATCGCCGGTAGAGTAGTTGAGGCGAATGGGGTGGTGACTGAGTATCCCCTAGGACCAGGACAAAATTTAATGATTCCAGATGGAGGGGCTGTTACAGCTGGAGAACCACTGAGCGATGGGCCTTCTAATCCCCATGAAATACTAGAGGTTTTCTTTAGTCTAGGTTCAGAGGAGGGTGTTTATGCTTGTGCTAGTCATGCTTTGCAAAAGGTACAGACTTTTTTAGTCAATGAAGTGCAGATGGTGTATCAATCCCAGGGGATTGATATCGCTGACAAGCACATTGAGGTAATTGTCCGCCAGATGACTAACAAGGTCAGAATTGATGATGGTGGAGATACTACGATGCTTCCTGGGGAGTTAGTGGAACTGCGACAAGTGGAGCAGGTGAACGAGGCGATGTCGATTACAGGGGGGGCGAAAGCACAATATACGCCCGTGCTGTTAGGGATTACTAAAGCCTCTTTAAATACGGATAGTTTTATTTCTGCAGCTTCGTTCCAAGAAACTACTAGGGTATTAACTGAGGCAGCTATTGAGGGTAAATCTGATTGGCTGCGGGGGTTGAAGGAGAATGTGATTATTGGGCGCTTGATTCCGGCGGGGACTGGTTATAACACTTACGAAGAGCCGGGGGCTTTAGATGAATATGGGACACCGGAGGGTAGCAGTGTTTTAGATGAAGTGGATGACCCGCTGGATATGGTGTTAGATGACCGCACAGCACGCAATTATAACTTAGACATTTCTAGTTTAGGGGAGGGTACTTTTGGTGCTCGACGTGGTGAGAGGTCAATTTTAGATGAGGAGGATGAATTAATTGCGGATGACATAGTCAACGACTTAGTGGCTGACGATGATGAATATGAAGATGATATAGATGAGGATGAGGATTTTTAAAACTTTGCACTCTAAGCTTTACTATCCGGGGGGTTAAACCCCACGCGCCAACTCCTCCCTTTGTAAGGGGAGGAGGGAATTTCCTCCACACAACCGGGGTAGCGAGTTGAGAGACAAGTAAAGCTGTTTTGATTAGTTTTAGTTTGACTCCAAGTCTGGGTAGCACTGAGGGTAAATGTCAATGTTGTTAAGGATACAGCGCTAGTTAGTCCCATTCAGTGCATGGGTTTTACCTGTGACAGTTGATAGATTATTTAACATAATACGTAGAAATACAGAAGCTTTTGACTTATACGTATTGGAGATTATTTCTGAGTTTTCTTCGTTAAACTATCACTTATCAGAGGAATAGATGGGAATTTTAGCCAATAATTAATCCCCAATCCCCCCACTAACTGATTAAATGGACTGGTGGACTGTTAATGATACAATTGGGAGGTTAATTCCTCTCAATGCTCCCATGATTTTTTATGGGCGAAGTATTAAAAAATATAAATTACATAAATTAGTCGTCCGCCTTTATTAGCCTACATTACATAGTCCCCAAAGTATACTATCAGTGATAGAATTGGGTATTTAACAAATGACCATTGAAACCAACTTTTCCAGTTTATCCGCAATAGAATACATACCTTATATTGATATAAACGGAGAATTGCCTCAAGTATTTTCTGGCAAAATAGGCGTATACGCTATTTTTGACCAGGTTAAACAATTACAATTTGTCGGCTATTCTCGGGATGTTTACTTGAGTCTTAAGCAGCATTTAGTCCGTAAACCAGAACAATGTTATTGGGTAAAAGTGCAAACCATTGCAAGTCCTAAACGTGCAATTTTAGAAAGTATTCAAAATGCTTGGATGGAGGAAAATACTACTATTTCTGTGGGAAATACAGATGCTCAAGAAAGCTGGACACAGCCTATTAATGTGCTGCAATTAATGACACCTGATGAAGAAGAAAAGTATCATCACCCAGCTAATGATGAATTGGCGCAAATCAAAGTACTGAAAAATATAGCCCGGCGAGTAGAAGCAGAAATTTTACTAGTATTGAAAAACCGCGGTTTACAAGAACAATTACGGTTTAATCCCAAATTGAAAGAGCAAGGATTATTAGATTTAAAGTAAGTTGATAGCCTTAGCGGATATTTGTCAAGTCATGATTAGTGTATCAAATATTGTTTTACCCCACCCTAACCCTCCCCTTGTAAGGCTATTCATTACTCACATCTTTCTTAATAATCTTGAAACATTTATGTGGCAATGGTTTCAGCGCTTGGAAATTTCCCTACTCTTGACAAAATGTACCTTATTATTCTTGATAAAACCCTTATTTTATTGAGAATCATCAACGGAGG
>CAIWDD010000125.1 GCA_903911355.1 uncultured Nodularia sp.
CTCTGGTCAAGATAATAAAATACATGATCTTCTAGTCGGATTTATCCGACTTTAGCTTTCAGACAGGGGTTTTTAACCCCTGGCTGCTGTGGGTGTTAACTGTTGGCGGTTGACCCTCTAAAACCCTAATCCTTTCTTCCTCGCTAATACCCCATCAACCCAGCGTTTTTCCTCTGAACTAACGGGGTATAATGCCGATAAGGCCTGAGCAAGTCCCCAGAAACGGGAGTCACTACCGACACCTTCATCAACTAAAAAGCTTTTTAATGCTTCGCTGCGTCCAGCTGCAAATAAAATCATAGTTTGGTGAATTTGGTCTAAGGTAGTATTCCCTATCTGGGGTAACATTTGTGTATCTTCCTCCCCGCCATCTTCCTCTGTCATACCCATCTGGGTTAATAGGTCTAGTTGTTCGGGTTGTTTCTTTCTCCCTTTGGTTTTACCTGGGGTTGGGGTGGGGGAACCAAGTAAATATTGTCTACGTTCTGAAACTGGTAACAGTCGGGCGCTACTACCTTTAATCTCCACTAACCGGGTTAATTGTTCCAAGTTTACCCCCAGTCCTTGGGCTATTTTCCGCGCAGCGTCATACTCTAGGGTATAACCGCTAGTTTTACTGGTTTTAGTGCTGGTTTCTTCCTCTTCTTCTTCCTCCTCCGGTTCTGTGGTATCAACCTTACCTGTGGAAAGAGTCCACAACCACATGGCGGTAAGGCGCGCATCTTCTTCAAAGTCAGTGGTATCGGTGTCAGAGAAAATCATACTTAGGGCTTCCTTTGATACCGCCGCCCACACATATTCTAGATATTCCTTCAGGGTGACAATTTCCCCAGAAGCCTTTTCTACCCCGGAGTAGCGAGAGAAGATTTCTAAAGCTGGACCTAAACAAGCAAAGATAGCATCAGCACCTACTACCCCTTCCCCTGCTAATCTCCCCATCCAATCATGTATGCGTTGGGGGAGTTCTTGCAGAACATCTCGCCAGTCGCCAATTTCCTCACAGCTGCGGGGACGACAGACTATATGGACAGAGGAAGCAAGGGCGGCGGAGTTTTGGGCGCGCAGTCTTGTACCCATCTCTGTATCTATAGGCCACGAACCGGTCATAGTCCAACCTGCATCTACCATGGCTTGTAGTTGGGCTTCCCATCCAGCGGTTGATTTATGAGCAAAGACAATTACAGCTATACCTTCCGGTGCTAAAAATCGGCATCCTTCCGCCATAGCTTTTTGCATTGTAGTTTCAAAATAGGCTTGATCTTTGCCTTTAACTTCATCCACAATGCACTCATCATCTTTTGGAGTCAGTTCATTTGTGAAAGATGCTCTCAAAGTAGGGGGTAAAGTGCGTTTTAGCCAAACATAGAAGAAGTCGGATAAATCGGCATAGGGTACGGCATCATAATAAGGAGGGTCGGAAAATAAGCATTGAGCAAAATCATCTGGTAGGGGGTGACTCGTTGCGTTGGCTTGTTGAGTTTGTCCTGATTTAATTTTATGATCAACACTATTAATTGCTTTTAATCCACCTGTTACAGCATTAAACCAATCTCTTGTTGATCCGCTGATAATATTACCTTCGACAAAATCCCACAACATAGGAATTGCCTGTCGTCCAAAAGTGTGTCCTATATCTTCACTAGTTGAGCGCCAAGAACATAAAGATGAGTTACTATCTGCTTGCTTATCAACCGCAAAAGCTAAACAAGTTTGCACAGCCTCAGCCAAACCTTTATCTTCCCTATCTCCTAACTTATCTCCCACATCTTTAACCAACTTCACCAAAGTAGTTAAAGCTAAATTTTGCCGATGAGTAAATAAATCCTTAAAGTGATCCATCCCATAATTTCGCTGAGAAAATGCCCTACCTGCACCACTTCCACCACCTTTAGGAGTAGGCTCATCAGGAATTAAACTCACATCCCCAGAATGCTCCTTCACCCGCCTTTGTAACTCAACACCAGCCTTTACCACAGCGTCTAAATCTTGCTGATTGGGTAACCGATAAAATCGCCCCTTAGTACTTTCCTTAGTGGTCACCACACAAAACAACCGTGCATCATTCGCCCCTCCCTGACGGGCTTTAAACTGTTTACGCACCGATGCTACAGGGGTAGTATACCCACAACAGGGACAAGTAGCGGAACCCCTTTTCACCGTCCCGTCAAAACTAGGGTTATTGACCTCTATTTCTGGATGATCTGCTACTACCCATTTATTTTTATCCTTCTGGATAATTTCAAAGTCTACCCGCTTGTGTTCCGGTTGGGGAATGATCCTTAAACCAATATTGCGATTACTCTTTTTACACAGATATAAAGACCGCATTAACGGAACTTCCGCCCCACATCCTGGACCTTCACAAATAATAGTCCTAGCCCATAAATAGGCAATGGGGGTACTACCATCGGCATCTTGGGGATAAAATTGACTTAACTCTGTTTGTGCTGCTTCCTTTACCCACTGTCCCCAATGGCGCACCTCATCCGCTAACTTTTGCCCATATTTAGGGATATATTCCAACACCACCTTATTTAACAACACCGCCACGGGGTTAATATCAGAGGCGAAAGCATCCCCACCCAC
>CAIWDD010000126.1 GCA_903911355.1 uncultured Nodularia sp.
AACTTACAACTATTACACAGACATTGCCACGACAAGAAGACAGCCAGGGATGGAAGTCTTATAGGTGTTCATGACAAGAACCATACCACTGAGGAGCCGTATGAGGTGAAAGTCTCACGTACGGTTTTGTAGACGAGTCGGTCAGGTGACTGACCGGCTTAGTTTAATTAATTTAGAAACTTTAGCCCCATTAATCACAACTAAGAACAGTGCTATGACTGGCGATCGCCATTTCCAAGATAGTATTGCCGGTATTCCCCAACCCAATCAAGGGTATGTATATGTGGATTGGACTAAAAGCCGCACCCTCCTAGAGCGTCAATTACCCGGTTTGCAGTTAGTGGAAATAGTAGGTAAGTCTTTTTGGCAAAAGCTGCGATCGCTGACTCTCAGTAGTTACAGTCAGGAGAAAGGATTGGTCAAAACCGGGGTATTATTGCGATTTTTGGATTAATTGATTTTCAAATATGCTATAATACCCCATATGATGGCTGTTTAACAGTTGCTGTCGGAGGTCTGCCCTCCACCTCCCCAGGGAGAGCAGCAACCTAAACACAGAGTCGTTAGTAACGCCTCAGAGTGGGAAAAACTTCCATACATAATAGCGGCTAGATTAGTCGTTTGGCTTGTGGACTGGTTACCCCCCACATTTCCAGGATGAAGCCAGAAGAAAACCCAAGCAATTGTTAACATTTTTGCATCGGTACTATCTCGTGCTATCTAGACTACGCGCTGACTTTGGCATTATCTTTGAACGTGACCCAGCCGCCCGTAACTGGCTAGAGGTTTTATTTTGCTACCCCGGTTTGCAAGCCCTAATATTCCATCGGCTGGCTCACTGGCTGCATACCGTTGGTGTTCCATTTTTACCC
The DNA here is from genome assembly GCA_903911355.1 of uncultured Nodularia sp. GTDB lineage: Bacteria > Cyanobacteriota > Cyanobacteriia > Cyanobacteriales > Nostocaceae > Anabaenopsis > Anabaenopsis arnoldii. The sequence goes on from CAIWDD010000126.1 coordinate 873, forward strand.
CGCTTGATTTCCCATATAGGTAGGTTTTTCACAGGAGTGGAAATACACCCAGGGGCGACAATTGGCCAAAGTGTGTTTATTGACCACGGTATGGGGGTTGTGATTGGGGAAACAGCTATAATCGGGGATTATGCCCTAATTTATCAAGGTGTCACCTTGGGAGGAACTGGTAAACAAACAGGTAAACGCCACCCCACCCTAGGGGAAAATGTGGTAGTGGGCGCAGGAGCCAAAGTATTAGGAAATATCCAAATTGGTAATAATGTCCGCATTGGTGCGGGTTCAGTGGTTCTCAGGGATGTTCCTAGTGATTGCACAGTGGTGGGGGTACCGGGTCGTATTGTTTATCGTTCCGGGGCGCGAGTTGCTCCCCTAGAACATAACAACTTACCAGACTCGGAAGCCCAAGTAATTCGCGCCTTGGTAGATCGGATTTCATCATTAGAAACAGAAATCCAAAACCTCAAAGATGGTCAGTCTGTGACAAAAACTCATGTTTTGGCGGTTTCTGTGCTCTCCCATCCAGATGATTTACCCCCGGATGCGCCCTTGTGTAGCCTCAGAGATAAGGAAATACAGCAATTTCTCGATGGTGCCGGAATCTAGTTAAACAGTTCGGGTACTCGTTTTGCCAACTGTTGATTTAATGTCGGGAGATTTGCGCGCATTTCTAGATACCAATTTCGCCTTTGCTGATAATGCTGAGACAGCAAACGATTTTCCTTTACCCATTGATAAGCATTTTCAGCTAATTGTCGGCGGTAAACTGGGTCTGCAATCAGCTGTCTTAGTTTTGTTTCAAATTCTGCCTCGGAACGATAAATTAAACCTGTATGTCCTTCAACAATGGAGTTCTCATACACAGTAGGACTGGCTAAAACCGTTACTCCGTGGCCAGCACACTCAATCAGTTTCAGATCCGACTTCATACTGTTAAAGCGTGTGGGATTGAGAGGGAGTAAGGCAATATCACACTCTCCCATTAATTCTTGATACCGTTCGTAAGCACAAAAGGGTTCTAATTGTTTTTGTGAAGTTGCCAAAGCTGCAAAAAATTTCTGATCATAAATTACCTGTACTGATACCTTTTCTGGGTAGTCAGCTAAAACCCGATTTAAGGCCGGTATAATTAGCGCCCAGTCTGCTTCTCGATTTAGAGCGCCAAAAAAGAGTTTCACAGTACCATCGGTTTTATATTGCCTGGGTGGTGGTAAATAAGCCAGTTGATTTTGAAAAACAACAACATTGGGGTTAATTTGCCGGAAAAATTCTGCTAGTGGCTCCGTAGATGTTTGGATGCAATGACAAGCTTTATAAGTAAAAAACTGATTATCTACATTTTCAGGAGAATGCATGGGGTCATCGTCAATTTCTACCACTATCAGATATCCTTGCCGCAATAGTTTTTGAACTGTGGGTAAGTCATCTGGATTTCGGACAATGGGGCGTTGCAAAACAAATACCTTTTCTTCCCCTGGCTGTGCAATGCTTAACTCAGCGGTCTTGACTGTTGATACAGTGCGGACTCCGGGAATTGTTGCACTCAAGCTGTCTGGTTCGAGTACTCGCACTCTGTCACAAGGTAAGGGAGCCATCAACATTGTCTGAATTAAGAGGCGACGGGGTGGCTGTTGTGATTTTAATGCTCTGACTACATATTGAAAGGCTCCGGTTTGCACAGCAAACTGTCGAGGATCTACATTCAAGGCTTGAATTACCGGGGAAAGAATTTTTTGAAATGTCTGATAATTTTCTTGTGTCCTTCCTGTTGTCTGAATTCCATAAATTTGCAGTCCAGCTTCAGCAAACCACTTTTTAATAGTGCTTAATGTAAAAAACCGTAGGTGGGTACGATCTAATAATCCTTCATCTTCGTATTCCCAGTCTCCGCGCAATAACTTGACAATTAAGCTCCAGTGTTGGACGTTGGGGATACAAGCTAATACTTGTCCTTCTGGTTTGAGCCAGTCAATGTGCTGCTTGAGGACTTTCCAAGGGTCTTGCATATGTTCGAGTACATCACCATAAATCAGACAATCGACGCTTTCAAGGTCAATACCTGTTATCAGGTTGGGATCTTCGGCATTACCGAGAATTACCCGGTCTAGTCTGGTGGTGGCAATTTCGGCAGCGGCGGCGTTAAGTTCCAGTCCAATATATTCACATTGGGGATTAATGCGTTTATACTTTGCACCTAATGCTCCCGTACCACAGCCTACTTCCAGTATGGTTTTAGCATTTCCTGGTATAAGTTTGAGTAAATGGGGGTTAATGCGGTCGTAATAGTTCAAAGAAGTTTGGGGTTCTTCCTGGACTGTTTGGTTATTAACTGCCATGTCTTCTTTTTTAACCATACTTTTCGTTATACTATAGGAATTTATGGGTTAAGTTCTTCAACTAACCAGTTTTCCTCTCCATCTAGGCGGTAAATTCGGCGGTTTTGTGGTTCGCCACGCAATTGTAAATGCTCTACCTCCACAGGTTCAAGTAGTAGTAGGCAAAAATTCCCTACTGGTTGGGTGGGATGAGGTGCTGGTGGGTCAAAGGCTGCTGGTTGATCTATTCTGGGTTTACCCGGATGAGGCCAAGCAAATTGTAACCGCGCCCCATCGCTTAATTGTTGCCAAGTTTTCATCCGGGCTTGTTGGAGGAGAGAATTATTATCCTCACTTCCCACTATCTTTAAGCACCCAGAAAGCCGAAATTGTTCCCTGGTGTTGGGGAAGTACCAACAAATTTCTGCCCAGGGTTGTTGTTTAATGTGGTTGATTTTGTCGCTGCGTCCATCGGTAATCAATTTTACTTGGTTACTATCTTCCAGAAAACCACGAAAAACCACGGTACGATTTGCAGGGCGACCATTTTCTTTAACTGTGGCTAGTTGGAAGTAACGAGAGTATACAAGGCTGCGATTGTGATGCAGTCCACGGGCGATCGCACTGCGCCAAGGAGCAATATTAGTCATTGGTCAAAAAATTTCTCCACACAACGCACGAATATTTCTACACCCATGGCTAAGGCTGTTTCATCAAAATCAAATCGGGGATGATGATGGGGATAATCCAGATTTTTCTGGGGGTTAGCAGCACCCAGGAAGAAATAACAGCCAGGAACTTCTTGTAAAAAGAATGACATATCCTCACCGCCCATGGTTTGACAGGTGGGGACAATACCTAAAGGGGTTTCTACTACCGCTGCAGCTACTGACCTGACTAATTCCGCCATATGAGCATCATTAATCACGGGGGGGTAAAGACTCCAGTATTCTAAATCATATTTTGCCCCATGACTTTGGCAAACCCCGGCAATGATTGACTCAACTCGCTGGTGAAAGAATCCGGCTAAATCTGGGTTAAAATACCTGATAGTACCACTCATGCGGGCGGTATCAGCAATTACATTAAGTTTAGTCCCAGCGTGAAGTTCTCCCACTGTCACCACGGCGGAATCTATGGGGTTGACGTTCCGAGCGACAATGGTTTGTAGGGCATTGACAACTTGGGCCGCCACCACGATAGAATCAATGGTTTGATGGGGCATGGCACCATGTCCACCCTGACCTAAAATGGTACAATTAAAACATTCTACAGATGCCATTAACGCCCCTGGGCGCACTCCTACTGTACCTAATGGTAAATTATTCCATAGGTGCAGTCCAATGATGGCATCTACATCGGGGTTTTTTAGTACCCCCTGTTTAATCATCGGTTTGGCTCCCCCCGGGCCTTCTTCCGCTGGTTGAAAGATGATTTTGACAGTGCCACTCAAGTTGTGACGGTGCTTGTGTAAGTGGTAAGCTGTACCTAGGGCGATCGCCGTATGTCCATCATGTCCGCAAGCGTGCATCACGCCGTCATGTTGGGATTTATAGCTGACATCATTTAGTTCTTGAATGGGTAAAGCGTCCATATCAGCACGAATGGCTAATACTTTCTCACCACCGGGTTGATTACCCTGAATTATGGCTACAATACCAGTTTCCGCTATACCCGTCTCATGGTCAATCCCCCATGCTTGCAACTTGCTAGAAACTAACTGTGCTGTGAGTCGTTCTTGAAATCCCAACTCTGGTTTTTGATGTAGTTGTCTGCGCCATTCTACTAGTTGGGGTTGTAAGGCGCGAATTTCTAGACGAACAGCAGATAAATCAACAGCAGAATGGGGAAAACTAGAAACCATAATTAATCAAGTCCAGGTCGTTTGAGTAAGGTTAAATGAAGATATTTTCCCAGTGTACTCTTGGTTAAAAAGTTCAACTTGCATAAAACTGGAAAATCTCAGAGGATGTTTGATAAGTTTTCAACAGGTAATTTTTATCTTAGGGAACAGGGAACAGGGAACAGGGAACAGGGAACAGGGAACAGGGAACAGGGAATAGGGAATGGGGGACACACCGAAACAATAAAATCCAGTCACCTCCCCTTACAAGGGGAGGTTTAGGGAGGGGTCAAGCAATAGTTGATACACTAATCATGACTTGATAAACATCCTCTCAGGGCAAAATTCCTGATTACCTCAATCTTTCCCACTGGAGAGTTGAGGCTACATGGGCAAGTTGATCTAAATCTGCTAGATTATCTAAGTAAGGTAAACAACCTAAAACCGGTGTATTAGTTAAAGATTGAATTAAATCTGACGGGGTTAAATCAGCAATTTCCCCCTCATTTCGGGGTTGCACACAGTTAAGAATAATACCTCTGAGATTTACCTTTGATTGCCGAGCCAATGCTACATTAGCCACAGCTTGGGCGATCGCACCTAGTCTGACTGGTACTACTAAGACTGTAGGTAAGTGCCAATCACCGGCTAAATCAGCCACGGTCAACTCATCGGTAATGGGTGAACCTAAACCCCCTAAAGCCTCTACCAGCACCAAATCACGCTGCGATCGCAATTGAGTGAAAGCTTGCCATACTAAGGCTAAATCCACAGAGCGATTTTCCTTAGCGGCGGCGATGGGGGGGGCTAGAGGAGCGTTAAAATATAAAGGGGTAATTTCCTCCGATGACTGCTGTAAAGAAAATAACCTTTGATATAATTCGCGATCGCCCACACCAGACTGAATGGGTTTCATAATTCCCCAGGTACGCTGGGGGTAATACTTTTGGTAATAAGCTGCCAAAGCCGTGGTGACAACAGTTTTGCCAGCATCGGTATCAGTACCAGTAATAAATAATGTGTTTAACAATGTGTTTAACAATGTGTTTAACAATCTCTTCGGCGATTACTTTCTAAATATGCACATATCAGCCCAATTGTAATATATTCTCTACCCTACTGACACCTAAACATTTTTGGGGTGATTTACGATCCAAAATTTCCTCACCCAGTTTATAATTTTCCAGCTAGTATCATAAGAGTATCCCACAAATATTTCACCTTCCTTGAAGAAATTATGAGCCAGTGTTGCTGTATCTCTTCTGACAATGGTTTATCCACCAACAAGACTGCCATATCTGCCACAAGTAACTATATTGAGAAATGTTTAAAGTTTGTATGAAAGCTTAAGAAAAACTCACAGAAGTTTTTTTACCGCATGAGAGTTAAATCTACTAAATATCTAATGATAATATTGCCATGAATGCACATCGAGGATCTGCTGTGCTCAGTTCTGCCAGTTTAAAGGTACAACCAGACATCACAGGGGTGACAGAAAATCATCGCCTGCGACTATTTTCTGGCTCTGCTAATGTACCACTGTCTCAAGAAGTCGCTCGTTACCTGGGGATGGACTTGGGGCCAATGATTCGTAAAAGGTTCGCGGATGGGGAACTATATGTTCAAATTCAAGAATCTATCCGGGGTTGTGATGTTTATTTAATCCAACCAACTTGTAAACCCGTTAACGACAACTTAATGGAATTGCTGATTATGGTTGATGCTTGTCGTCGCGCTTCCGCACGACAGATAACCGCAGTAATTCCCTATTATGGCTATGCTCGCGCTGACCGCAAAACCGCGGGTAGAGAGTCAATTACAGCCAAATTGGTGGCTAACCTGATTACTAAAGCAGGCGCTAGTCGGGTTTTAGCTATGGATTTGCACTCAGCGCAAATTCAAGGCTATTTTGACATACCTTTTGATCATGTTTACGGTTCCCCAGTCATTTTTGATTATTTGGCCAGTAAACAACTGTCAGATATTGTGGTTGTCTCTCCCGATGTCGGCGGTGTAGCAAGAGCCAGAGCATTTGCTAAAAAGCTCGATGATGCACCCCTGGCTATTATCGATAAACGTCGTCAAGCTCATAATGTCGCTGAAGTGATGAATGTCATTGGTGATGTGAAGGGTAAAACAGCCATTCTGGTAGATGACATGATTGATACTGGCGGTACCATTACCGAAGGCGCACGACTACTGCGTCAACAGGGGGCGCGTCAAGTCTATGCTTGTGCAACTCATGCGGTGTTTTCTCCACCAGCTAAGGAACGTTTATCTAGTGGTCTGTTTGAAGAAGTGATAGTTACTAATACTATTCCTATACCAGAAAGCGATCGCTTTCCTCAACTAGTAACCCTTTCCGTAGCCAACCTGTTAGGGGAAACCATTTGGCGAATTCATGAAGATACTTCAGTAAGTAGTATGTTTCGCTAGCATACGGTTACAATTTGGTCTTAAAAAAAGGTGAAGTAGGAAGTATGATTTTTTCAGCCTTCAGACTTCATTTTTTATTATAGTCATCCTATTTGATAGGAAAGATCCCCGACAAGTTGGGGATCTTCTGTGGGTTTCCATTCGATTGATGTCCCCAGGGAGTGGGGACTTGACCATTTTTAGCCTTCCAAATAATGCGATCGCGTTTCTCTTCTCACTGTTCGAGTAGGAAACATCCCCGACTTCTCTAAGAAGTCGGGGATCTTGTGTCACATTTCCTTGAGGCGATCGCAGTTTAGTTTCCATTCGATTGATGTCCCCAGGGAGTGGGGACTTTACCATTTTTAGCCTTCCAAATATAGAAACTATGACGGT
>CAIWDD010000127.1 GCA_903911355.1 uncultured Nodularia sp.
CAAGATTTGCCACTGGTAAATAATCAAGATGATCTAATGTTAGTCATTGAAAAAGTAGAATCTTTAGGATATATACGTAATTTAGAGTTGCATAGTCTCACAAAATCCGGAGAAGTGAAGAATGTTTTAATATCTTGTGAAGTGCTGGTTTTAGACGGAAAACAGCACGTAATAAGTTTTAGTAAGGATATTACTATGCTCGAACAAACAGAAGCCGCATTGCGAGAAAGTGAAGCCAATTTCCGCAGCGCTTTTAAAGATGCGGGAATCGGTATGGCTTTAGTGGCTATTGATGGTCAATTCATCCGCGTTAATCAATCCTTATGTGAGATGTTGGGTTACAGTGAAAGCGAGTTATTAAATAAGAGTTTTTTCGGCATTACCCACTATGATGATTTAGAAATATTTCTGAATTTACTCACAAAAATGCTGGCTGGAGAAATTAGCAACCTTCAACTAGAAAAACGTTATATACACAAGGAAGGAAATATAATTTGGGGATTCTTAAGTGTTTCTTTATTAAGAAACATTAAACAGGAACCTATTTACTTTGTAGTGCAAATTCAAGATATCAGTGAACGTCAGGAAGTAGAGCGGGTAAAAAATGAATTTATTTCGGTTGTTAGCCATGAATTGCGGACACCTCTGACATCTATTAAAGGGGCTTTAGCTATTCTGGAAACCGGGGTTTTAGATGACCAACCATTAGAAAAACAGCAGATGCTGCAAATTGCCATTAATAATAGCGATCGCCTCTTAGATTTGGTCAATGATATCCTAGAATTAGAAAGTTTAACATCTCGTCAAACAAAACTTAATCCGCAGTGGTTTGATGTCACAACTGTGGTCAAACAAGCCATTGAAGACTTACAGCCAATAGCTACAAATGCAGGGATTTTCCTCAAGTTCAATGTTCCCAATATCCAGATATTTGCTGATTTTAGAGCCATTCTGCAAACCTTAACGAATTTATTAGGGAATGCCATTAAGTTTTCCCGACCTGATGGTACTGTGGAATTGTCAGTAAGTATGAGTGAGGAAGATATTCTGTTTACGATCACAGATCAAGGTAAAGGTATTCCCCCGGAAAAATTAGAAGCGATTTTCGGGAGGTTTCAACAAGTTGATGTATCCGACGCTCGCCAAAAAGGTGGTACAGGTTTGGGTCTGGCAATTTGTAGAAGCATTGTTGAAGAACATCAGGGTAAAATTTGGGCAGAAAGTGTACTGAATAGTGGCAGTAAATTTTACTTTACTATACCGAGAAAATATCCATGACAAAAAAAATTTTGATTGTCGATGATGAAAAAGATATTTGTGCTGTTTTACGAGTATCTTTAGAAAAGTTTGCCCTTTGGCAGGCAATTGTAGCCACATCCGGAAAAGAAGCTATACTCAAAGCTAAATTAGAATCCCCCGATGCAATTTTATTAGATGTATCTATGCCAGATATGGATGGTTTTCAAGTCTGGGAAAAGTTACAAGCTGATGCTGCTACCCAATTGATACCAGTTATTTTAGTAACTGCAAAGGTATTATCAAAAGATCAGAAACATTTTAGCACAATGGGTGTTGCTGGAGTGATTACCAAACCTTTTAACCCCGTGACGATTTGGGAGGAAATAGTCAGAATAATATCTGAACATGATCTGAAAATGCAATAAAATGTCTGAATTCATACAAGCTGCTATATTGATGCTGCCAAGAAAATCCTAAACATCAATACCTATAATAACAGTATGGTATTTTTTGACGCCAAGAGATGCAGTGGTGAGCATTTACCTGGTTTTAGTCATTTCAATACTAATTCTGCCACCAAAATCAGGAATAGGCGCGGCGGGTTTACTGAGAATGACCTGCACTTTTGTGACGCGATCGCACTTTTCCAGCATAGAATCAGCGATCACACTTACTAATTTTTCTACTAAAGCAAACTTAGCTGTTTTTACCAGATGTTGTATGGAACTAATGACAGTGCGATAATCTATAGTATCTTCAATGGCATCAGTCTTAGCAACGGTGGACATATCTAACCATAACTTCACATCCACCTCAAACCACTGTCCTAATACCTGTTCTTCTGGTAGATATCCAGTGTAACCATAGCAGCGAATATTAGTTAAATGAATGCAATCCATAAGACCTTGAGAGTAAATTTGACATTTAGCGGAGACTGGAAAACTTCAACTTTCCCAGAGAAATTTGCCAGAGAATTTCAAATGATAGGGTGGCTATGCTTGATTTAACACCAGCCTATGAGAATGTTAATCAACTTTGGGCTTACATATTGACCGAGACACTCAAACGCTTGGGATTGAACTGTGTAGTCATTTGTCCTGGTTCCCGTTCTACACCTTTAGTAGTCGCCTTTGTCCAACAAATACCTGGTATTGAAGCCATTTCTATTCTTGATGAGCGTTCAGCCGCTTTTTTCGCCTTGGGAAGAGCCAAAGCCACCGGGGTTCCTGTAGCATTGGTTTGCACATCTGGAACCGCAGGAGCGAATTTTTACCCCGCAATCATTGAGGCCCAAGAAAGTCGTGTACCATTGTTAGTGTTAACCAGCGATCGACCACAAGAATTAAGAAATTGTCATTCGGGGCAAACCATAGACCAAGTAAAATTATATAGTAATTACCCAAACTGGCAAGCAGAGTTAGCTATACCCTCCCCAGACTTGAAAATGCTCGGTTATCTCCGACAAACCATCATTCATGCTTGGGAGCGCTGTCAAATTCCCACACAGGGGCCAGTTCATTTAAATATTCCCTTCCGTGACCCCCTTGCACCGATTCCCGATGGAACTGACTTGAGGAATTTACAGTCAAACTTACACCCAGAAACCTTTTTTGCCGGTGTAGGAAAGACTAACCTGATTCCCCACTCCCCATTCCCCATTCCCCAACAGTGGTTACAATCTGAACGCGGGATCATCATCGCCGGTGTCGCTCAACCCCAAAAAGCCGAGAAATATTGTCAAGCGATCGCCGATCTTTCCCAAACACTCAACTGGCCTGTTTTAGCTGAGGGACTTTCCCCACTCAGAAATTATGCTAGCCTCAACCCATACTTAATTTCCACCTATGACATCATTTTACGTAATCAGAAACTTGCCCAAGAATTAACCCCAGAAATAGTAATTCAAATTGGCGAAATGCCTACCAGTAAAGAACTACGTCACTGGCTATCTACGACCCAACCCCAATACTGGATAATTGATAGTAGTTATCAAGACCTAGACCCTTTACATGGAAAAACCACCCATTTAAGGATATCTGTAGAAAATATATATGACCGGGGAGCAGTGAATAGTCACCCAGGGATTTATTTACAAAAATGGTGTTATCTAGAAATACAATTACGAAAAAATATTGATGAAATATTTGCGAATATAGACGAAATAATTGAAAGTAAAATCTCGTGGGTAATTTCGCAAAATCTCCCCCCACTAACACCCTTATTTATTTCTAATAGTATGCCGGTCAGGGATGTAGAATATTTCTGGAAACCGAATAACTTAGGTGTGCAACCTTATTTTAACCGAGGTGCAAATGGTATTGATGGCATACTATCCACAGCATTAGGAATTGCACACCATCAGCAAAGTAGTGTGCTGTTAACAGGGGACTTGGCCTTATTACATGATACCAACGGATTTTTAATTAAAAACAAATTCCTAGGACATTTGACCATTGTGTTAATTAATAACAATGGTGGGGGTATTTTTGAAATGTTACCCATAGCCAAATTTGATCCACCATTTGAAGAATTTTTTGCCACTCCCCAGAATATAGATTTTGCTCGGTTATGTGCTACATACAATGTACCCCATGAGTTGATTAGTTCTTGGGAAAAGTTACAAGAGAAATTGTCTGTTTTACCAAATAAGGGAATTAGAGTTTTAGAAGTCAGGACAAATAGAAAATTAGATGCTCAATGGAGAAAAGAAAGTTTAGAGAAATTAGCGCTAGATATTGCAGTGCATCTCTTGTAAGCTAAACTAGCAGCGGGAAAGATGCCCACAGCACAAGATACAAAAGTTACTCACATAAAATTCTCAATTCTTATCTTACTATATACATCATGCACATTAACTGGCAAGTAGCCAAAAACTACGAAGATATACTGTATCACAAAACCGATGGCATTGCTAAAATTACCATTAACCGTCCCCATAAACGCAATGCCTTCCGTCCCAAAACCGTCTTTGAACTGTATGACGCTTTCTGTGATGCCCGAGAAGATACTAGTATAGGCGTAGTTCTATTTACTGGTGGTGGACCACACACTGATGGTAAATACGCTTTCTGTTCTGGGGGAGATCAAAGTGTCCGAGGACAGGCCGGTTATGTTGACGATGCTGGGATTCCCCGCTTAAACGTCTTAGACTTGCAGCGCCTGATTCGTTCTATGCCAAAAGTGGTAATTGCTTTAGTAGCTGGTTATGCTGTGGGTGGTGGACACGTGCTGCACTTGATTTGTGACCTCACCATTGCCGCTGATAATGCTATTTTTGGACAGACTGGCCCTAAAGTAGGCAGTTTTGACGGTGGTTTTGGTGCTAGTTATCTCGCCCGTATTGTGGGACAAAAAAAAGCACGGGAAATTTGGTTTTTATGCCGCCAATATAATGCACAACAAGCTCTAGATATGGGTTTAATTAATTGTATTGTCCCAGTAGAACAACTAGAAGCTGAAGGTATTCAATGGGCGCAAGAAATTTTAGAAAAAAGTCCGATTGCAATTCGGTGTCTAAAAGCAGCATTCAACGCTGATTGTGACGGACAAGCTGGTTTACAAGAACTGGCCGGAAACGCCACTTTACTGTATTACATGACAGAAGAGGGTTCTGAGGGAAAACAAGCCTTTTTAGAAAAACGTCCCCCGAATTTTCGCACCTTTCCTTGGCTACCTTAAAATGTCGATACTTAATGGCTAGATAAATACTATATTTGCGCCATCTGAGTCTTAGCCTCCTGGGAAGTGTGGGTAGTTATTTCCTCTACAGGGGCAATCATAGTATTCTCTGGATGTGTAGCCAGAGTTGGTGAAGAACCTAAAACTCTTGTTGCATCTGGTAAACCCCAAGCGTCTTCCAACGTTTCCCAAGAAGGTGCAAAAGGTGGAAGCGCCAAAGAGCAAGCTTTCCAACTTGCTTGTACGGGGCTTCCTAACTTCTGACACATTCCGCCTCGGCGACCTTCTGGCTGGTAATGACGACAATATCTACAGGCAGATGTCAAGGATTTAATGGGTTTCATTGGGGTTCATCTTTAAATGCAATTTATGATTAATTTCTATTGTTCTTATATTGTGCCTTTATATATAAATAGGTAAGATCACCAAAAAGTCATTATTTTACCTAGGTTTCAGCGATCCCCACCCAGGGATCAACTTTACGATCTCTTTATATTCTTGTTATATATGTAAATGATCACAGGAGTGGGTACACGCTTATTTAAGACTAAAAACCGCTAGGGATCAAAGATAAAGTTAGTATCATGGATTTAAATTAAATCCTAAATTGACGAATCGGGTATGGTCGGTGTCATGAAATCTCCCAGTTTACTCAAGATAAACGGCAGACTTTAAAATAAACTCATATAGTTATTAACTCATAAAGATTTAAAACTGCTTGGAAACACAAACACAACACACACCCCAACGTTGGAGTTCACCGGGTGGGGTGGGAGCTTGACACTGCGGACAAAGGGGTAAGCCATGCGATCGCCCTTGCATTCTTTTAGCCCAGGATGCAAAAGCCATCTTGGGATTCTCAATAGTGGGTGTAGTCTCACTCGGTGAACTACTGACATCACCCAGATAACTGGGATGCTCCTGTGGGATAATACTTATGGGCTGTAAGTAATCTGGAAGAGGCTGCCAATCTTTAGTGGAAAAGCGAATATCTACCAACGGCTCAGACAAATTTTGATTTAACTTTAAAAGCACAGTGGTGCGTCCAAATGTCATGTTCTGCGCCCAAGCAGCGCTAGAAGTTGCTACGAATAAAACATGACGCTGAATTGATAACGGACGCGTATGGGTAGCAGCCACTTTTCCCACAATATCTGGCCATAACTCTAGCAAGCGCTGCAAGGGTTGTTCTTGCCATTTGGCTTGTTGTTTTAGACCATCTAAAATATGATTTACCGACTTAAACGACATCTTGAGAGATTGGAATTTTTTCAGACCTATTTAAAATAGTGGCACATAAATATTTTAGCTAAAACACACCTGGTTTAAATATTCCCCCAGGAAGCTAAAAGTCTAGGATAGGATGAAGACAATGATGAAGACAATATTTATCATTTATCCGGCTGAGTCCATGGGTATTGGATATTGCATTCTTTTTGCCTAGTACTTAGTTTCCATTCCACGGCACTGTGGACAAAACATCAATGGAGAGTCAACATGGAAATTATCAAGCGTATCCTGCGGATAATTCGCGCTAATATCAATAGCTTGCTAGGTAATGCCGAAGATCCAGAGAAAATTCTCGAACAAGCCGTCATGGAGATGCAGGACAACTTGGTGCGATTACGACAAGGAGTCGCACAGGCCATCGCCACTCAAAAACGCACCGAAAGACAGGCCGCTGGCGCACAATCAACATCAGAAGAATGGTATCGCCGCGCTCAATTAGCACTACAACAAGGAAATGAACTTTTAGCACGGGAAGCTTTAACTAAACGCAAAGCTTATCAAGAAACCGCTACGGCTCTATCTAGTCAAATAGAGCAGCAAAATGACATAGTAGCTAGACTAAAAAAAGATATGCGATCGCTAGAGTTAAAAATCGGCGAGGCGAAAACCAAAAAAGATATGTATATAGCTCGCGCCCGTTCCGCTGAGGCTGCTGTGCGACTCCAGGATATGCTCGATACTACCTCCCCTACCAGTAGTCTCAATGCCTTTGAGCGCATGGAAGATAAAGTTTTGCAAATTGAAGCCCAATCAGAAGCCATGGCCCAACTGGGTACTGACGACTTACAAAAACAATTCGATTCCCTAGAAGCTGCTAGTGACATCGATAGGGAATTAGCAGCCCTCAAAGGTCAGGTGTTAAATCAACAGCAATTACCTGAGAGTCAAGACCGCTAAACATTGGGCAATGAGCACAATTAAGATATATCTTAAATAATAACGGGCGTCGGGAGGTAGGGAACCAAGCCGGAAAAATTACATTGAAATAGACAGCTACTAAAATAGTAAAAAAGAAAACTTAATCACAAAACGCGTCCACTGCCAAAGGAAAAAAAATTATGGGATTATTTGATCGGATTAAACGAGTAGTCAGTTCTAACCTCAACGACTTGGTGAATAAAGCTGAAGACCCAGAAAAAATGCTGGAACAAGCTATCCTGGAAATGCAGCAAGACTTGGTACAGTTGCGTCAAGGTGTAGCTCAGGCGATCGCTGCTCAAAAACGCACTCAGACACAGTACAATGAGTCCCAAAATGAAATCAACAAGTGGCAACGCAATGCTCAATTAGCCCTGCAAAAGGGCGATGAAAACCTAGCACGACAAGCTCTGGAACGTAAAAAGAGTTTTAGTGATACCAGTCTGGCTCTCAAAACTAGCTTAGATCAGCAAACCACTCAAACTGAAACCCTCAAGCGCAACTTAATGCAGCTAGAAAGCAAGATTTCTGAAGCCAAAACCAAAAAAGAAATGCTCAAAGCTCGCATTACCTCTGCCAAAGCCCAAGAGCAACTGGAAGGTATGGTGCGGGGGATGAGCACCAGCAGCGCCATGGCTGCATTTGAGCGCATGGAAGAAAAGGTCTTGATGCAAGAAGCCCGCGCCCAAGCCGGAGCGGAGTTGGCTGGTGCGGATTTAGAAACCCAATTTGCCCAGTTGGAAAGTAGCGATGTTGATGATGAGTTAGCAGCATTGAAGGCACAAATGCTACCACCTGCGGCAGCACCCAACCAACCACAAATATCACCACAAAAAGACAGCAGCGCTGCCAAATCTCATGATGTTGTTGATGCCGACTTAGAAGCCCTGAAAAGGCAATTAGATCAAATGTAAGGCATATTTACTCACAGTGCTTTTAAGTAATTCCCACAGCCTCCGTTGTGGGATGTTACATGAGCATTCAACTATTTTTCGCTTCTAATCACCATCAACTATAAAGCTTTACATTAATAACAGTATCCAGCACTTTTAAGATAAAGTATTGTGTGTGAACTTTGATTAATGTCACTTAATGGAGACTGTCATGAGTGAAGGCGTAATCACCATAACTGATAATGAATTTGAATCAGAAGTATTGCAGTCCGAGCAACCTGTGTTGGTTTACTTTTGGGCTTCCTGGTGTGGCCCATGTAAATTGATGTCGCCCTTAATTAACCTTGCGGCTACCGAATACAGCGATCGCCTGAAAATAGTTAAAATGGAGGTCGATCCTAACCCCACCACCGTAAAAAACTACCAAGTAGAAGGTGTACCAGCCTTTAGACTCGTTCAGGGAGAAAAGCTATTAGCATCCACAGAAGGAGCGATTGGCAAAGACAGATTACTTCAGTTTTTAGATAAACACTTAAGTAATAATTAGTCTAGGGGCAGTAGCTAACTAATGACTAAGGACTAATGACTAATATGCAGTTTGCTAACCGTTTACAACCCCTGCAATCCAATGTATTTGCTGATATGGACAAAGCGAAAGCTGTGGCTTTATCAGCGGGAAGGCAGTTAATTGACCTGTCCTTAGGATCTTCGGACTTACCAGCTCAACCCCACGTAATTGAAGCCATAGCCAAATCTCTCCCTGACCCGAGTACCCACGGTTACTTATTGTTTCACGGTACTCAAGGATTTCGCCAAGCAGCTGCTCACTGGTATCAAGAAAAATTTGGTATCAAACTTGACCCAGAGACAGAGGTGCTGCCCCTCATTGGTTCCCAGGAAGGTACAGCCCATCTACCCTTAGCAGTGCTTAATCCAGGGGATTTCGCCTTATTATTAGATCCGGGCTACCCATCCCACGCAGGGGGAGTACATTTAGCTAGTGGTCAAATATACCCAATGCCCCTAAGGGCAGAAAACAATTTCTTGCCGGTATTTGCGGAGATTCCAGCAAATGTTTTGGCCCAATCCCGGATGATGGTATTGAGCTATCCTCATAATCCTACGACCGCCATCGCTCCTTTATCTTTCTTCCAAGAGGCTGTGGTTTTCTGTCAGGAACATAATTTGGTTCTAGTTCACGATTTCCCCTATGTGGATTTGGTATTTGGGGAAACTGACAATGTACCTTCTGTGCTGCAAGCTGACCCAGATAAAAGTGTCTCTATTGAATTTTTTACCCTTTCTAAGTCCTATAATATGGGGGGCTTCCGTATAGGCTACGCCATCGGTAATCCCCAGTTAATTCAGGCTTTACGCCAAGTCAAAGCAGCCATTGATTTTAATCAGTATCGCGGTATTTTGAATGGTGCGATCGCTGCCCTTACAGGACCTCAATGGGGAGTAACAGATGCTGTTAATACCTTCGCTAAACGTCGGGATGCGTTTATCACCGCTTTACACCGTATCGGTTGGCCAGTCCCCACCCCCGCAGCCACAATGTACATCTGGGCTAAGTTACCCTCCCCTTGGGAGCAAAATTCTGTGGAATTCTGCACTGAGTTAGTTAAACAAACTGGTGTAGCAGCTTCTCCGGGCGCAGGTTTTGGCAAATCTGGAGAAGGATATGTCCGCTTTGCTTTGGTACATGAACCACCGTTACTGGAAACCGCTGTGGAGAGAATTGCTAAATTTCTTCAAACTTCACACCCGGCATAAACTTAAAATAAAGTTAGGTATATTCTCAAATTACCTAACTTGAACCGTGAATGTATCTGATAAAACACTACCACTGATTAAAGAGCCTGAACGTTTATCAGCCCGTCTTGGGGAAATCCCCCCGGAACCGGGTGTTTATTTGATGCGCGACCGGAGCGATCGCATTATCTATATAGGGAAATCACGGAAATTGCGATCGCGTGTTCGTTCCTACTTTCGGGAGGGAAATCACAAAAGTCATCGTACAGCTACCATGGTTCAGCAGGTGACGGAGATTGAATTTATTGTCACCGATACGGAAGCCGAAGCATTAGCCCTAGAAGCCAACTTAATTAAGCAGCATCAGCCATATTTTAACGTTTTACTCAAAGATGACAAAAAATATCCCTATATCTGTATTACTTGGTCAGAAGACTATCCCCGGATTTTCATCACTCGCAAACGTCAACTAGGTAACGCTCAAGATAAGTTTTACGGTCCTTATACAGATACAGGTTTATTACGAGAAATATTAAGCATATCTAAACGCATTTTTGCACTGCGACAACGACGCCAACCACTGTTTAAAGACCGTCCTTGCTTGAATTATGACCTAGGGCGATGTCCTGGTGTGTGTCAACAGTTAATTTCCCCCCCAGAATACCGCAAAACTGTAGAAAAGGTGGCGATGATCTTCCAAGGAAGAACCCAGGAATTGATTGATATTCTCACAGCACAAATGCAAACCGCAGCTGAAGCCTTAAACTTTGAATTAGCGGCGCGGATTCGTGATCAAATATCTGGGTTAAAATCCTTAACCGCTGATCAAAAGGTTTCCTTACCAGATGATACAGTTTCACGGGATGCTTTAGCACTGGCAACTGACAAAGAACGCGCTTGTATTCAATTATTTCAGATTCGCGCCGGGAAACTTGTAGGACGGTTGGCATTTGTCGCCAATAGTCATGCTGAACCGGGATCGATTTTACAGCGAGTTTTAGAAGAGCATTATCAACCTGCTGATGCGGTGGAAATTCCCACAGAGATTTTAGTACAGCACGATTTACCAGATGGGGAAATATTGGCGGATATCTTGACTCAACGCAAGGGGAGAAAAGTCACAATTTCAGCACCCCAGCGCCAAACTAAGGCAGAATTAATTGAGATGGTCCAGCGCAA
This sequence comes from uncultured Nodularia sp., assembly GCA_903911355.1. GTDB lineage: Bacteria > Cyanobacteriota > Cyanobacteriia > Cyanobacteriales > Nostocaceae > Anabaenopsis > Anabaenopsis arnoldii. Next base: position 10,953 of record CAIWDD010000127.1, read on the forward strand.
TGCTGAGTATGAATTACAGAGAATGCAGAAGTTAGGCGATCGCAACCATGAAGCCATGGCAGATTTAGCCGCTATTCTTAATTTACCAGATTTACCCCACCGCATGGAAGGTTATGATATTTCTCACATTCAGGGGTCTAATGCTGTGGGTTCCCAAGTTGTGTTTATTGATGGGTTACCTGGTAAACAGCACTATCGCCACTACAAAATCAAAAACCCCACGGTGACAACTGGACATTCAGATGATTTTGCCAGTTTAGCTGAAGTTATCCATAGGCGATTTCGTCAGTATAGCGCCGACCCACAATTACCCAGGGTAGGGAATCCCGATTGGCCTGATTTAATTATGATTGATGGCGGTAAAGGTCAGTTATCGGCGGTGGTGGCTGTTCTGCGGGAAATGAATTTATTAGCAGACCTGCGGGTTGTCAGTTTGGCCAAGCAACGAGAAGAGATTTTTTTACCCGGACAGTCTCAACCTTTAGAAACTGACGCGGAACAACCAGGAATACAGTTATTGCGCCGGTTAAGAGATGAAGCCCATCGTTTTGCTGTGAGTTTTCATCGTCAACAACGTAGTGAGCAATTTAAGCGATCGCGTTTAGATGAAATTCCCGGATTAGGACATCAACGACAAAAGCAGCTTTTAGGACATTTCCGCTCTGTTGATTATATCAGACAAGCCACACTCACACAACTAGCTGAGGTTCCAGGGATTGGACCGAGGTTAGCCCAAGAAATTTACAATTATTTCCATCCCCATCACAATAATTAACAATTATTTACCTGCTGCAATTCCTACCAGGATTTAAATGATCTCTTCAATATGTCTTCAATTTTTAGATTAAATGTTAACAAAATCTTAAAAGAGAAATTTTGTTACAGAGGATACAGTAATTTATCACTGTTACTTTTTCAATACAATAAAGGCTGTTAAAACATATCAGTCGCGCTATAAAACCAAGCTCTCTCAAACGATTAATCATAGGGATCACTCATTTTCTAACAAATCTATAAATGAAAATTTGATTTCTATATCTAAAGTAAGATGGTAATTTTGTAAAAATAGGATAGCATACAGAGACAATAAAAACCTCAATTTCAAAGTTTCAGGAAAAGCATCAACCAATATCAAAGTTTCTTATTGCTGCATCTAAATTTAAAATTCTTGCCTTCTCAATTAATAAATAGTTACAACCAGGGGTTTAAAAATGAATACAGTCCAAAAAGTTCACTGCCCAAATTGCGGCAGTGATGCGGAAAGACACTATATTACTGATAGTCACTTAACCAGGACACAATGCCCAAGTTGCGATTACTTGATGATCAGTTGCACCTTGACCGGGAAAGTAATTGAGGCTTATGCACCTGGTATTTCTGTCACAAAACAATTGAGTGCTAAAGTTAGGTAAACACTTACTTACTGGCCCGGAGTTGTCCACAAGCAGCATCAGCTTCTAAACCACGAGAATAGCGGACACTCACAGCAATTTTTTGTTGTTTGAGAACGTTCACAAAAGCTTGAATGCGATCGCCTTTGGGGCGCTTGTAGTCAACTTCCTGGATGGGATTGTAGGGAATCAAATTCACATGACTTTGGAATCCCCGCAGACATTTTGCTAGTTGTAAAGCGTGCTCTGGTAGGTCATTAAACCCAGCCAGGAGAATATATTCAAAAGATATACGTCTTCTCGTGATTTCCACATATTCCCGACATTCATCTAACAAGTCTTCTAGAGGATATGGTCGGGCGCTGGGAATGAGTTGTTCTCTAAGTGCTTGGTTGGGTGCGTGCAAACTCACAGCTAGAGTGACTTGTAAATTCTGTCGGGCAAATTGACGGATGCGATCGCGAATACCAACGGTAGAAACAGTCAGCGATCGCTGTCCAATACCCACGTCTTGATTTAAGCATCTTAAAGATGCTAAAACATTATCAGTGTTTAATAACGGTTCACCCATCCCCATAAATACCACATGGCTAACCCGTTCCTGAAAATCTTCCTGCACCGTCAATACTTGATCGACGATTTCATGTATTTCTAAGTTACGAGTATAGCCACCCTTACCAGTAGCGCAAAAATCACAGGCCATGGGACAACCTACCTGAGTAGAAACACAAACTGTCAGCCGTTTTGCTGTGGGAATACCAACAGTTTCAATGATTTGATCATCTGCAAGTCGTAACAGATATTTTATCGTGCCATCCGGTGCCACAGCACGATGATGTATCGTTGAACGTCCAATGGGGATTTCTGCAAGTTCTGCACGCAACTGTTTAGGAAAGACAGAAATATCAGCTAGCGATCGCACACCCTGATGATAAATCCAATCGTGCAGCTGTTTACCTCGATAAGCTGGCTGTCCCTGCTGTTGTACCCACCCGCTTAACTCGGAAACAGAAGCACCTAGTAGGGGCGGAATTATTGCTGATTTGACTGAATTTACCTGAGAAACAAGAGGCGTAGCAGACATAAATAATCAAAAATTGATACTTGATTTCTATGCTACAACTTTCAAATCATTTTGGGCGTGGTTCTCTTGATGGGGGACAAATGAACCACAGCAGGTCAGAAAACACAGCAAACTAGGAAAAATCATCTAGCGTTTCCACCTTTAGTGAGGAAACCAAATTATCTGTGTCCATCTGTGGTTAATTAACCCTTAAAAGTACCTACCAAACAGAGAACTGCTATATTTATCTAGTATTTATACTTAGGTAACCAGAAATTTTTCCACTTGAAACTCTGCTGATTCGACAATTGGGTAGGTTTCGCCCATGGCTTGGGTAAATTTGGCTGCAATTATTTGTAAATCCTCTCCGGGTATGGCTTGCCACTGTTCTCTTGTTGCCCAACGAATAATTAAAATAAGTTCTGTGGGGTCATTGGGGTTAGTCCATACTTCTTTACCCAAAAATCCTGGATACTTAGCCAGGGTTGTTGTCCAAATTTCGCTATCCTTCTGGATGTAATTTGCTCGCGCTTCTCGGGGAACTTGAAATTTCAGGAGTTCTATCACCACACTATTTAATTTCCTTGCTGTTTTTCAGAATTTGCCAAAATAGAAATGTAGGCTAAAATCACAACTTTTCCAGCATAGCTTGATGACTACACTCAACAGTCAAACTCAGCTAGCGGAGAATAAGGAACACCGAAGAAAGTATGGATAGTAATAATTGGTTGCAACAGTTAATGATGCTAGGTATTGGTACAACGTCTTTGGTAGCTGAAAAAATGCGCCAAGTCAGTGACGATTTGGTCAAGGACGGTAAACTCGATCCTGAACAAGCTAAGGCGGTCATGGATGATATTGTACAGCAGTTAAGGTCAGACCAAGGAAACTGGGAAGAGCAAATGCAGCGACAAATGCGGAATGTTATGCAGGATTTCGGCGTTGCTCGTCAATCTGAGGTGGATGAATTACGGGGTAGAATTGACCGTTTAGAGCGTCAAGTGCGTGATTTAGAAAATAAGCTTTGGCGTTAAACTAAATTGTGTCCTCTTGATCATCTGAAAAATGTCAGGTTGCCTCATTAGGGAGAGCTAATTTTGAAATCAATTTTTCTCAGCGTGGGTTTCATGCTGGTTTGTGTTTTAGTTCTGGTATTAGCACAAGTTGGTAATAAGGTCAACTCTGCTGTTGCCGCTAATTTGACGGAAACTACACCAGCACCCACGAGTGTCACCAAAAACCAAACCTTGATTGCGAGTAATAGTATGTCTGATACCAATGTTGTAACTAATCCCTCTGGATTGAAATATGTGGAATTGGAAGAGGGAACTGGGGCGAGTCCTGAACGGGGACAAACCGTTGTAGTTCACTACACCGGTACTTTAGAAAATGGCAAGAAGTTTGATAGCTCACGCGATCGCAATAGTCCCTTCGAGTTTAAAATCGGTATCGGACAGGTGATCAAAGGTTGGGATGAAGGACTAAGCACTATGAAAGTAGGCGGTCGTCGTCAGTTAATCATTCCCCCGGAGTTAGGTTATGGTTCCCGTGGTGCTGGTGGTGTGATTCCACCCAACGCTACTTTGCTGTTTGACGTGGAATTACTGGGTATTAAGTAGGAAATATAGCAGTTATCTGTTTGGTGAGGTACTTTTAATGGTTAATTAACCACAGATGTACACAGATGGACACAGATAATTCGGGTTCCTCACTAAACCTGAAAACGCTATCGGGGAAGGGGGTGGAAGTGTGGGAGCATTAAGCCTATTTCTTCTTTCCCCAATTCCCAATTAATTATTAATTATTAAAGCCTTTTTCAGGCTCATGAAGTACACACCAATTCCCTATTCCCTGTTCCCTGTTCCCTCAAACTAAAAAAATTTGTACCTCACGGGCATGGGAAATGCTATAACTATTCATTATTACTAATAATTACCTTGTTTGGCTAAATTTTTAAACTTTGTAAACTGGGGATCAAATAAAAGTTTTATGGTTCCTGTCGGACCGTTACGGTGTTTCGCGATGATGATTTCTGCAATCCCTCGATCTGGACTGTCGGGATTATAATAATCATCGCGGTATAACATGACAACTAAATCCGCGTCTTGCTCAATACTGCCGCTTTCTCTCAAATCTGACAACATGGGGCGCTTATTGGTACGCGCTTCTACACCACGACTCAACTGAGATAAGGCAATTACCGGTACAGATAATTCCCTGGCTAAACCTTTGAGAGAACGAGTAATTCGGGATAGTTCTTGTACGCGGTTATCACCTGCACCCTCCATTAATTGCAAATAATCTATGACAATTAATCCTAATTCTGTTCCTTGTTCTGCTTGCAGTCGTCTGGACTGACTACGCATTTGGGTGATGGTAATATTAGCTGTATCATCAATAAAAAGGGGTAGGTCTGAAAGTTTATCAATGGCACGGCTTAAAGGTTCCCATTGTGTTTGACTAATCCGTCCACTGCGCAGATAACCAGTTTCAATCCCCGCTTCACTAGCTAATAGTCTCTGTACTAGCTGTTCTTTGGACATTTCCAAGCTGAAAAAGGCAATTGGTAATTTATAACCAGCTGCAATGTTGTGAGCCAGATTCAAGCAAAATGCCGTTTTCCCCATTGATGGCCTACCGGCGATGATAATTAAATCAGAACGCTGAAAGCCAGTGGTCATGGAGTCTAAATCATAGAAACCACAAGGAATTCCCGGTAAGGCAATACCTTGGTGGCGAGTTTCAATATCTTGAAAGGTATTAATCAGAGTATCAGAAATGTGAGTTAGACCTAATTGGGGACGTTCTTGAGTAACACCAAAAACTTTTTGTTCTGCTTGGTCTAAAATTATCGGTAGTTCGCTTTCTGTCTCGTAACCAAGATGAACAATTTCGTTACCAGCTTTAATTAATTGCCGTCGCAGGTACTTTTCCATGACCAAACCGGCTAAGGCATCAATGTTAACAGCTGACACTGTGCGGTCTACGAGAGTAGCTAATTTATTTCTCCCACCAATGCGGGCGAGGAGATCGTGATCGGCTAACCAACTGGTAACTGAGAGTAAATCTGTGGGTTTACCTTGACCATGAAGGCGCAGCGCCGCTTGATAGATATCTTTGTGGGCGCTGATATAAAAGGCTATGGGTAAGAGGCGATCGCTTACTCGCCCAATGGCTTCTGGATCTAGTAAAATTCCCCCCAAAATTGCTTCTTCTGCTTCAATGTTTTGGGGTGGTAGGCGATCGCTACCATTACCTTGAAAACTCAGTTCTTCAGACATAAGCCATTTAAGAAAAGTTGGGACTTCTTGTACAGACGCGATTATATGGCTGACGCACAGCGGTAGCTATCGCGTCTGTACTCCACACAACACCAAAATTTAACTGGCTACAACTTCAATATTGACCTGAGCGCTGACATCAGAATATAGCTTGACTTCGGCCTGGTAAGTCCCAAGATGGTTAATATCGGGGATAGAAATACCACGGCGATCAACTTCTTCACCGGTAGCTGTTTTGATCGCTTCTGCTACGTCTTGGGTAGTTACTGTCCCGAAAATCGCTTCGTTTTCACCCAGGGGTTTAGCAATTTGCAAGCTAGCAATTTTTTCTAAAGCTGCTTTTCGCTCTAAAGCTTGTTGACGCAGTTCTAATTGGCGTTGACGCTCTTTCTCCCGACGGCGTTCTACTTGTTTGAGGATACCAGGAGTGGCATGGGTTGCCAACTTTTGGGGAATGAGATAGTTACGAGCATAGCCGGGAGCTACATCTACTAAGTCGCCGGATTTTCCCAACTTGCTAATATCTTGATTTAAAACTAACTGTACACGTTTGGCCATCTTTTTTGTTTTTCTGTGTAAAATTTGATTAACTTGGGTTTTAGCGGCATCATCTGTTGATTAACCCCAGTAGCTTCGCTTATACCCTAAAGCTTACAGATCCTAGCGAATCATAGGGGTCGATCGCAACTATTTATTGATCAATTATCTCAATCAGGATTCGCCCCCAGGCGCAAAGGCGCAAATGTCATATTTGCTATACCCACAGTGAGACAAATTCAAAGTTATTGCTGCTAAATAAGCCTTGGTCACTGAGTTTTAAGTCAGGAATTACCAGCAGCGCCATAAAGCCCAGGGTCATGAAAGGTGCAGAAAGTTTGGAACCTAGATCTTTTGCCAAAGTATCCAGTTGTCCATACTCCTGGGCTACGCTGTAACCATCACCAGCACTCATCAATCCAGCCACCGGTAGGGGAAGCACTTTGACGGTTTTACCTTCCACAACAGCAATACCTCCTTGGGCTTGAATGACTGCATTCACTGCCCTAGAGATTTCCTCATCCGTTGTACCCACCGCTACTATATTATGAGAATCATGGGCAACACTGGAGGCGATCGCTCCTCGTTGTAGTCCAAAATTGTGGATCAGACCCATAGCAGGTGGTCTGTTTTGATAACGATTGACTACGGCGATCTTGAGGATGTCATTCTCTAAGTCTGCCACCACTTCACCATTGTCAATATTAGCCAATATATGCTTTTCCGTGGTTAGTAATTGTCCGTCCCACACCTCAATTACCCTCACCGTTGAACCTGCGGCAGCAATTCGGAAATCACTTGCTTGTTTCGGCTTTGCAGTAAAATTATTTACAAATAATGGCGGGACATAGGGTAACAGTGCTTGACCTTCCTTCGCCACCAATACACCTTGGCAATAGGTAGACTGCACTGTAAACTCCTCTAAATTATTCACTACTATGAAATCCGCAGGATCTCCAACTTGTAGTAAACCCACATTGAGGTTGTAGTGTCTTACTGGGTTGACACAAGCAATTTGCAACACATTCATGACATCATGACCCAATATTAGGGAATGGCGCACCAGTTCATTAATGTGTCCCCTCACCAAATCATCAGGATGCAAATCATCACTACAAAACATACATTGGTCGGGGTGAGAATCAATTAAGCTGTGGAGGGCTAAATAGTTTTTAGCTGCTGAACCTTCACGAATCAGAATCTTCATCCCCACAGCGATTTTGTCTAAAGCTTCCTCTAGAGTTGAACACTCATGATCAGTTGTAATATTGGCATCAGCATACTTTTGTAAGTCTTGACCAGATAGTCCTGGCGCGTGTCCATCAATGGGATATCCTAATTTTTCAGCCAAATCAATCTTTGAGATTACCTCAGTGTTATTCCTTATGACACCAGGGACATTCATTACTTCACTCAGATAAGAAATCCCGGGATGTTGGAATAATTGCTTGATTTCCATGGCGGTAAGGTTTGCACCTGCTGTTTCAAATGTCGTTGCGGGAACACAACTAGGTGCGCCGAATGCTATTTTAAATAGTGTTTGGGTGGCATTGGTGAGCATAAACTCCACACCGGCCATTCCTAAGACATTGGCTATTTCGTGAGGATCACAAACCGCTCCTACTGTACCATGCACCGTAGCTATACGGGCAAATTCTGTCGGCACTAGCATTGAGCTTTCGATATGGACATGGGCATCAATAAAACCTGGAAGTATGTATTGTTGGTAACTCTGTTGTGGTTCCTGTTCAATTGATTGAATACGCCCTTGAGCAATGGTAATTGTACCAGGAAATATGGTTTTGTGGATAACGTCTACAATTTGCCCAGAAATTTTAAAGGTTGACATGACCCACCTCCACCAGTTGCAGCTCGTGCCTGATATAGTTTTATCATAATCATACACCAGTATGATCGGTGGGAATAAGAGAAAATGCAGGTAATCCGTCTTAATGCACTGTCAGACAACTACATATTTTTGCTCCACGATGCTCAACAAAATCTTGCCGCTGTGGTTGACCCAGCAGTAGCTGAACCAGTATTAAAACAACTTGCACAACTAAAGACCGAGTTAGTGGCAATTTTTAACACTCATCATCATCACGACCATGTGGGCGGAAATCAGCAGTTAATTAGACATTTCCCTAAGTTGACGGTGTATGGTGGTGCTGAGGATCAGGGGAGAATTCCCGGACAACAGGTATTTTTGCAACCGGGAGATAGTGTGGAGTTTGGCGATCGCACCGCCACGGTTCTTTTTGTTCCTGGTCACACCCGCGCTCATATCGCTTACTATTTCCCCCCCACAAAACTGAGTGAACCTGGAGAGTTATTCTGTGGTGATACTTTGTTTGCAGGGGGTTGCGGTCGCTTATTTGAAGGTACACCCACCCAAATGGTCAACTCTTTGGCTCAAATACGCAATCTCCCAGACAATACTCGTGTTTGGTGTGCCCATGAGTACACTTTAAAAAATCTCGAGTTTGCTCTGACTGTAGATACTGACAATCGGGCTTTACAAAAGCGCTACAAGGAAGTAGACAACTTTCGTAGTCGCCAGGAGGCTACTGTTCCCTCATGGTTGGGGGTGGAAAAGCTGACCAATCCCTTTTTGGGTTGGGACAAACCCTCATTACAGTTAGCTGTCAAGAGTAGCGACCCAGTACAAACTTTCGCTCGTTTACGAGGAATGAAAGATAGATTTTAAGCTAAAAAAATGCTATTCTCCCTCTTAATCTGGTTGCTGATTCTGCTAATTCCAGGGGGTGGCTTGGGTTGGCGGTGGTGGCAAAATAGCTTTGCAGGTCGGGTAGATAGAGGCGGAGTACGGGCTGGCCAACCCATGGCAATTCCTGTAAAGTTAGCTACAGTAGAAACTACAACCATACAAGAAAGTTCAGTAATTGGCGGCTTTTTGGCATCTCCAGGCTCAGTAGCAATTAAGCCAGAGATTGACGGGCGCATTAGTGAAATTCTATTTAAAGAAGGCGATCGCGTGCAACAAGGGAAAGTGATTATTCGCCTGCAAAATAAAGATACCCAAGCCCGCTTACGACAAGCAAAAGCAATATTATTAATCAGTTTATTAACTTGGTAAGAACACTATATCAGCGATCGCTTCACCTGATAGTCCGCTGGAAAAATATGATCATCGGACTATTCAGCGCCATTCAGACCATGGAACAATTAGCAGCAGAAGTATTACCACCCGGTTTTGGTTATGAGTGGTCAGGAACTGCATTGGAAGAAATAGAATCTGGCGGTTTAGCACCCATTATTTTTTAGCACCCATTATTTTTGGGTTAGGAATTGTCCTTGTCTTTTTAGTTTTGGCTGCTCAGTATGAGAACTACATAGACCCCCTAATTATTCTCTTAGCGGTTCCTTTAGCAATTTTTGGCGCACTTGTGGCTCAATCAATGCGGGGTTTTCCTAATGATATCTATTGTCAAATTGGTCTAGTCATGCTGATTGGTTTGGCGAGTAAAAACGCCATTTTAATCGTAGAATTTGCCAACCAATTACGGAATGAAGGGCTTTCTATTACTAAGGCCGCAGTAGAGGCTGCACAGGAACGTTTACGCCCGATTTTAATGACAGCACTTTCCACACTCCTGGGTATTTTCCCCTTAACCATTGCTACCGGTGCGGGTGCGGGAAGTCGTCAGTCCTTGGGAACTGCAGTATTTGGCGGGATGTTAATCGCTACTTTTTTAAGTTTGTTTGTGGTGCCAGTTTTGTATATTGTGATTAAAACCGCATCAGAAAGTTTATTCAAACCGAATCGGTCTGGTGTGAATTAAGATCATCAAGACCTAAACAGCACATTGCATTCTGTGGTGAGGTAAACTAGTATCGGTACAAATGCCTCCACTACAACGATTTTATTTTCCCTGAGAAACTAATGGAGATATTTCAAGTTATCCAAGAAACCATTACAAAACCACCTATTCCCCATGAACCACAGAAGCAATCATTGAAGGCTTGGGCTATGTATTGCTTGAGGGACAAAGGATTTACAGTAGTTTACGCCCAAAATGCCGACTTTGCCATTGAACGCAAGGGACAGGGAAAGCTGTATTTTAAAGTTACCAATAATCCAGAAGATGTGGATAATTCTTGTAGTTGGATAGTTTGGGATAGTGTGGACAAAAGCGTTAGCCTGATGCCACTCCGGTAATTAAAGCTTTTTATTGAGGACTTAAGTCCTCAATAACTCTGTATAGATATTATACCCGCTTTTCAAATATCATTAAGTGTTGCTGAGGTAACAAGTTTTTGGTTTCTCGCCAAGCTAAACCCACAGCTTCCATTTCTTGGCGGACTTGCTTTGGAGTTGCAGTCAAGATTATCTGTGTACCCTAGACGAATATCCTGGGTGGGGTAGCGCACCATCTATCATCTATATCTATGGTTAATTAATTCGGCCATATTTGCACGGATTTGTTTGTTTGCGTAAAAATAATAATTAGGACGCCTTAATTAATCTTAACAATGGTGATCACACAGCTACATCAAAAAATTTCTCCTCAACAAACACCGCCAGATCATCAGGGATATGACTATGATTTGGTCATTGTCGGCGGTGGAATTATTGGTTTAACCTTAGCCGCGGCTTTAAAGGACTCTGGCTTAAGTATTCTGCTAATTGAGGCCAAAGTTGCATCAGCAGCAGTGGCGAAGGGACAAGCTTATGCAGTTCATATGCTTTCGGCGCTTATTTACCAAGGAATTGGTGTTTGGGAAAAAATATCGCCTCAAATCGCAAAATATTGCCAAGTTCGCCTTTCTGATGCCGATTATCCCGATGTTGTGGAATTTATCACCGATGATTTAGGTACATCAGAATTGGGTTATGTGGCGGAACACCAAGCTTTGTTAGAGCCTTTACAGGAATTTGTCCACAATTGTCAGAATGTGACTTATCTATGTCCTGCTGAGGTGGTTAAGACAGAATATCAGCAGGAGATTGTGGCTATAGATGTCAAAATTGCTGACCAAATTCAGACAGTCCGCGGTAAATTAATTGTCGCTGCTGATGGTTCGCGATCGCGTATCCGGGAAGCTGCGGGAATTAAAACTTCTGGCTGGAAATATTGGCAGTCCTGTATTGTAGCATTTGTCAAACCAGAGAAACCCCACAATAACACTGCCTACGAACGATTTTGGCCTAGTGGACCGTTTGCCATTTTACCACTACCTGGTAACCGTTGCCGTATTGTCTGGACAGCCCCCCACGCAGAAGCAGAGGCTTTGTGTGCTTTAGATGACCAGCAGTTTTTGGCAGAACTCACCCGCCGCTATGGTAATCAAATGGGTAAGCTAGAATTACTGGGCGATCGCTTTATTTTTCGAGTACAACTGATGCAAAGCGATCGCTATGTTCTCCCCAGATTAGCCTTAATTGGTGATGCCGCACACAATTGTCATCCCGTCGGCGGACAAGGTTTAAACTTGGGGATTCGAGATGCGGCCGCTTTAGCCCAAGTGTTACAAACAGCACATAAAGCAGGTAAGGATATTGGTAATCTCCAAGTCCTCAAAGGCTATGAACGCTGGCGCAAACCAGAAAACCTGACAATTCTAGCTTTCACGGATATATTAGATAGGATGTTTTCTCATAACTTTTTACCACTAGTAGTAATTCGTCGCCTAGGTTTGTGGATGATGCAGCGCATACCCATCTTCAAAGTATTTGCCCTCAAATTGATGATTGGTTTGAAAGGGCAAACCCCAGCACTAGCCAACGCACCAGACAGATAACTCGTGTTTTGGCTCTTGGGAAAAACATACCAGACGCGATAGCTATCGCGTCTCCCTCCCCGGCAAAACACCACCATAATATGAAGATATCTTAGGATTATTTAGGATGATTTGTAATATTTATGATTGACAAATAACACCCCAGTGCCACCAATGCTAAAGTTGCAAAAACTTAAACCATACTCTTGGGGGAGTATCCATGGGAAATCAACTACAAAAAAAACAGATTTCTTTAATTGCTGGTGCAGTCTTATTTGCTTTCTCAGCAGGTGCAATCCTATCTACCCCTAACATCAGAACATTCTGGGGAGAATGGTTCAACTCAGTCATAAATCAGTCTGAACAAATTTCTACAGCTAGCCAAGTCAAATCAGATGTATTTCCATTAGTATCACAGTCTCCACAAGAACGAGCAGAAAAACTAGAAGCGATCGCCAATAGTTCCATTTCACCAGACCGAGAACGGGCCCGTTATCTGTTAGCCAGTGATTTAATTAATATTAGGGAAGCAGAAAAGGCCTTAAGTCTTCTAGAAGGACTAGAAAAAACTTACCCCAGTCTGGGCGCGTATATTTTACTCAAACAAGCCCAAGCACAGGACATACTCGGTGAGAGTCGTCAAGCCTCCAATCTACGACAAAGAGTGCTGCGAGATTATCCCCAAGCAGCCGCAACAGCCAGAGCGCTGTATATGATCGCCCTACCAGAACACCATGATCGGGCGATCGCAGAGTTTCCCTCACATCCCCTGACATGGGAAATTATTCATAAACGCTTAAGGGAAAATCCCCAACAGCCAAATTTACGGTTAATTTTGGCACAACACGCCTTTCACCAACCGGGAATAGTAGGTGTGTTAGATGAGCTAGTAAAACAACCAGATATCAAACCCGATAGCGATAAAGTGGCAGTTAGTTCCATAGATTGGGAGATTGTCGGTACAGCTTACTGGGAAAATAATCAATTTGAACGAGCTGGTGATGCCTATGTTAAAGCACCCCAGACAGCCCGCAACCTTTACCGCGCTGCGCGAGGTTTACAGATAGGAGGTAAACAACCCGAAAAGGCATTGGCGATTTATAATCAACTAGTAGAAAAATTTCCCGATGCTAGGGAAACCGGACTAGCCCTATTACGTTTAGCTGAATTGGCTAAAAACCCTAAAGATGCTTTGCCCTATCTTGACCGAATAATTGCTAATTTTCCTCAACAAGCTAGTATAGCAGTAGTAGAAAAAGCCAAAATTTACCAGGGACTAAATGATCAAAAGTCGGCTCAACAGGCTTGGGAATTGCTATTAAGTGAATACGGTAGTTCTAATCAAGCCGCAGAGTATCGCTGGAACAAAGCCAAAGAGAAAGCCAACGCCAAAGATTACTTAGGGGCTTGGCAATGGGCACAACCAATTGTGACTGAGAACCCTAATAGTATTTTAGCTCCCAGAGCAGGCTTTTGGGTGGGCAAATGGGCTACCAGACTAGGGCAAAAAGAGGAAGCTAAAGCGGCTTATGAGTATGTGTTGAGTCAATTTCCTCACTCTTACTATGCTTGGCGTTCAGCTGTAACTCTGGGGCTGAATGTGGGTAATTTTGACAACCTCAGGGAATTGCAGCCGGAAGTAGTTCCACCGCAACGACCTGTACCCCCCGCCGGTTCAGAAACTTTCAAAGAACTGTATTTACTCGGTGAAGATCGTGATGCTTGGTTCCAATGGGAAACAGAATTTACCAATAAACTCCAGCCCACCGTAGCAGAACAGTTTACTGAGGGATTAGTGCGCCTGGTGAGAGGGGAAAATCTGGCAGCAATTAAGTTGATTTCTCAACTCGAAGACAGGGAAACACCAGAGGAACAAGCGGAGTATCAGGCTTTGAGCCAGCAGGTAAGTTATTGGCAAGCCCGTTATCCTTTTCTCTATCGCCAGGAAATTAAAAAATGGTCGGCTCAACGAGAGTTAAATCCCCTCCTGGTAATTGGTTTGATGCGTCAGGAATCAATGTTTGAGCCAAAAATTAGATCTGTGGTCGGTGCTACTGGTTTAATGCAGATCATGCCGACTACAGGTGAATGGATTGCTCCCCAAATTCAGTTGGATAGTAAAACAATTAACTTAGAAGACCCCAACGAAAATATTAATCTGGGAACATGGTATTTAGACTATACCCATCGGCGGTATAATAATAATTCCATGTTAGCGATCGCGAGTTATAATGCTGGCCCAGGTAACGTCGCCAAATGGCTACAGACCATCGGCAAAGATGATCCAGATGATTTTGTGGAAGATATTCCTTTTAATGAAACTAGAAATTACGTGCGGCAAGTCTTTGGTAACTATTGGAATTATCTGAGACTTTATAACCCCGAAATTTCCGCCAAGGTAGCAAGATATTCACAGATACACCCCAAATTGCCCCAGAGGTAATTCAAAAAGAAAAGATAAAATCCTCATAGCCTAGCCTCGCGTAACTTATTGTTGGGAAAAACATAGTTTTGTCGCTGCTTCGCCGGATACAATAGTTAACAAATGTTGCCTATTGAGATGACTAATGACACCCTCACAAGATGTAACTACTCCTGATATCCAACAAGAGGAATACGGCAACTCAGAACTGGATGCTCTCAATGAGTTGCCTGATGAAGTGGAAATGTCCCTTTTCGACCACCTAGAAGAGCTACGACAACGGATTTTTTACTCTTTAATTGGTGTTGCAGTTGGTGTTGTTGGCTGCTTCATCGCCGTGAAACCCATTGTTAAGTTACTGGAAGTACCCGCACAAGGGGTCAAGTTTCTCCAACTGGCTCCGGGGGAATATTTCTTTGTTTCCATCAAAGTAGCGGGTTACAGTGGATTAGTACTTTCTAGCCCCTTCATTCTTTACCAAATTATCCAGTTTGTTCTTCCGGGACTAACTCGGCGGGAACGCCGCTTACTCGGACCGGTGGTTTTAGGTTCTAGTGTGCTGTTTGTCACGGGTTTAGTATTCGCTTATTTACTATTAATTCCCGCAGCTTTGAATTTTTTCATTAGCTACGGCGAAGATGTGGTAGATCAACTATGGTCTATTGACAAATACTTTGAATTTGTGCTGTTACTATTATTTAGTACTGGTTTAGCATTTCAAATTCCCATTATTCAATTATTACTAGGTAATTTGGGAATTGTCTCCTCTCAAAAGATGATTTCTGGCTGGCGATTTGTGATTATGGGAGCAGTTGTTCTCGGTGCTGTTCTCACCCCTTCCACTGACCCCCTGACCCAAAGTCTCTTAGCAGGAGCAGTTTTAGGACTCTACTTTGGTGGTATTGGTCTAGTGAAGCTGACAGGTAAGTGATTAATTAGATTAATTAGATAGCTAGCTATCAGTAGTTGTTTCTGTTGCTAGCTTTTGCCCGATTTTTGGCTCTATACCTGCAAGTAGTCGCTGAATGTTAGCACGATGGCGGAAAATTACGTAAATTCCCCCAGTAATACCAAACAGGATATAGGGTAGGGGTTGATGTAGAATTAACATCAAAATCGGCACAGCGATCGCACCAGCAATGGAACTTAATGATACAATTCTGGATATAGCTATAAACACAGCAAACACTGCGGCTGTAGCTAATCCTACTTGCCAATTCATCGCTAATAAAATTCCTAAGCTGGTGGCTACAGACTTACCGCCGGAGAAGCCGAGAAAAATTGATTTACTGTGTCCCAGGATAGCTAATAACCCCACTAAAGTAATCATCCAAGATTGCCAAAGTTGGGTATTTACCGTTGAGGGGAGAAGATTTTGAGTAGGAGCAAAGGAGAATAACCAGTAAACAACTGCGATCGCTAAGACTCCCTTGAAGCAATCAATTACTAAAACCAGAGATCCCGGGCCTTTCCCTAAAGTGCGTAACACATTAGTTGCGCCCGTTGAACCCGAACCAACTTCGCGAATATCAATACCCTGTAAAAGCTTTCCTGCAATGTAGCCAGTGGGAAAAGAACCCAACAGATAAGCTACCACCAAAGCCACACCACACAAACTGAACCAAATAGCCATAATTAAATCACAAAACACCATAAAAATTCAATGCTTGCAGTGAGGACAAAAGTCCTCCGTTTTCATCTGCTATAGTCGGAAGGCTCCCCCTTCACCAGAGTAACTTCTCACGGCTTTAGGGTCAGGTGCAAAAGCCAACCATAGAGGAAATTGCAGTATTGCTAAACTGATTTGCTCTTCGGAATCGTCAATTATAATTAAAGGTAATTGATTAGTCTTTACCAGTCGGTCAGCCTTCAAAGCCAAAGCATCGGCTGTTTCAAACAAAGCTACACCCTGGTCAGGACCAAAATCTGTGCGACCAATTCCTAAGCAGTCTTGCAAACCGCGCCGCCATTCACCTAAACGTTCTGGGGAATTTGCTAAAACCAGAGTACGGAGGCGATCGCCATATAAACTGTGTAATATAGAAGCGACAGATGAACCAATGAGAATATTCTGCAAGCGGCTTCCCATGGTTCGCAAAGCGCCGCGTCCGCCTTGTTTAAAGAACCAGTTAGCAGCTCGTTCTGCGTGAACCGGTTCAAAAGTCCGCCGTAATTGCCAGGGCGGACCATAGTAATCTGGGTTACTACGATACTGGTCAATCAAGCGGCGAATTTTATTTGTAGTCTCTTGAAACTGTTGTTGGGCAAATTGGGGTGTTTGTGGCTGTTCTTGGGTGATTTTCACCTCTGTGACCACAGGTTTGGCTGGTTCGATTGGTGTCAGTTGCAATTGTTCTGCTGACATTGCCAAATCCTGTAAACTACCGGTGAGATAATCCTTAAAGCCTTGCACCCGAATTGCTAAATCTTGAGATGCTCCCGCAAAAGTGGTTCGCATTTCATTACGAATGCGTTCTTGGCGGCGTTCTAGTTGTTCTACAGAAATTTGTAGAGCTTGTTTGCGTTGTTCTAACTGCGCTAGCGACTCTTGTACAAGTCGCCCCAGAGAGATTTGAGTTTGAGTGAGTTGTTCTTGAAGGGTTTTGTAAGATGCTTGTAGATTGGCTATTTCTGCCTTTAGAGATGCTTCTTGGCGTTGCAAATCTGCCACTGTATCCTCAGCTTGAGCAGATAGTAAATTATCTTTTTGCTCTACCACGACGGAAGTTTCTGGTTGTTGTACTGCATCTTCAAGGGTTGAGTCTTCTGTGGACTCAAGGGCTGCAAATACCACTTCTGTATGAGGTATGATTGGCACAAGATTTGCATTATTTGGTTGTGTATCAGTAGATGAAGTTGGCGCTTCTGTTTCCAGCAGTGAGTCTGGGGGTGAGTTTTCTGCTTCTATTTGTTCCAACCACTCATCCATCTGTTCTGGAGTTTGAGATTCCTCTGGGTTCATAAACAATAATGCAAATAAATAAATAAGTTTCAAGAATATAGTCTAGATGCAAAACCACTGATCACTGAGGCTCACAGGATTCAGAAAATAGCTCATATCCGTGGACAACGTGATTCTAGACAAGATTTCAGGGTTTTGGGGTCAAATAAAATCGGTAAAAAGTGAATGCTATTGACTTCCTTAAAATAAAACAGGATAGGGATTCCATTCCAAAATATCCGCCAGTTTTGCCATTCCTGATAGGGAAAGCGCCGCAGTAATTTTTCCCCTCGATAGATGTCTAAATCTGTGGCGGTGAAATGTAAACGTATTGTTGCGGTTTGTAACAACAGAAATAAGCCCAATAATCCAATTACTACCCCTACCCAAACTTGCACTACCAATAGAGGTATGGCAGCAATCAGCAATACAATGGGGATATTATAACTAGGCTGGAGTTCCACAGTTGAGGTGGAATCAGTTGTAAATGAACTGGTCACAGTTTCCCATCCTGTTTTGTTGGTAAACATCTATCCTATTTTAGGGGTTCTGGGTTTGATTAACTTGCCGAGTTATTGGTAAACAGATCCCAGTCCTGTGTCAAAAACCTTCTAGCAATGCACTCCCGGTTCCCTGAAACATTAACCATGAGAGAAAAAAGTTACTAATAAATATAATTAGTAAGGAAGTAACAACAGCCGTTGTGGTGGATTGTCCCACGCCTTTTGCACCTCCCTTGGTCGTTAAACCCCAGCTGCAACCAATGACGGCGATTAATAAGCCAAAGCAACAGGCTTTAATTAAGGCGCTGATGATATCGCCAATACTGATCAGGTTACGAGCTGAGTCTAGAAATACCGTATCGGGTATACCATATATACTTGTGGCAATTATTAATCCCCCTAAAATCCCCGTGATTAAAGACAGGAGGGTTAAAATCGGCAGCATTAAGCAGCAAGCCAGTAGGCGAGGGATAACGAGGTAATCAATGGGGTCTGTTTTTAAGATGAATAAAGCATCGATTTGCTCGGTTACCCGCATCGTCCCAATTTCGGCTGCAAAGGCGGATCCGACTCTTCCCGCCAAAACCACGGCGGTAAGTACTGGTGATAATTCTCTTGTTAATGCTACCGCTAGGACTCCGCCAACTAGATTACTAGCGCCAAAGTTAATAAACTCCCGCGCTACCTGAATCGTAAATACTGCGCCCACAAATATAGCCGTTAACAGGGCAATAAATAGGGAGTCTGGCCCCACAGTGGCCATTTGCTCTACAGTATTGCGCCAATTAATTTTTCCCCTCAATAGGTGAACTATTACTTGTCCACCCAGGAAAATCGCCGCCAGCAGTCGCTGACTCCATGCTCCTAAACTGGATTTGGATTTAGTCTCACTCAATGTTTTTTAGCTAACTCGGTAACTGCATTCAGGATAGCGGATCTCTGTTGTTTGGGGGGACCCTACTCCCTGGGTGAAACATTAACTTAATTTAAAGGTCATCTCATAAAGTAAAGTTGTTTAAATCGATTTTTGATGCCATTATTACGAAATGATATAGACTGAAAGCTATGTTTGGCAAGTTTTTTAGATAATTTTAGACTTTTTGCCGCTCACATCATCTGATTTAAAAGGTGAAGATTTTTTTTAATCAAAACTTAAGATTTTTGACATATTGCTTTTTAGTGAGCGATCGCACGTATTCTGGAAGATGACATCTTAGTTCTCGGCGATTGTTCACTCTCTCAACGGAGCCTGCTGTATATGTCTATTTTCACCAACTTTCTCCGCTCCCTACTGCTGACTATGTTTTTTAGTTTTATCGCTCCTATGTCCTTGGTGGGGGGCGTATTATTCCTTTTGCCTGTCATCGGTTACTTTCCAGCTTTACAAGGGGCTACTGATGCCAGCACGATGAGGATCATCCATTTTCTTTCTATCTTTGGTAGCGGTCATCCCCTTCATGGACTTGTGATCATTAGTTTGACTTGTAGTTTCGTTGGGGCGCTATTCGATACCTATGCTTACTACCGTTATCAAATCTTACGCATTGATTCTTAAGTAATCATGGCAATTTTGTATATTCATATACTCTAAAACAGCTTCATATTCCGAGCCTAAACATACATGGGTCTTATTAGGTTTATATAATTAACTTGTTTTAATAAAAATTAATTAAATTAAATCCTCAGTAGCTGATAAATTATGGTATTAGCACACTATTGGGTAATAAAATAAATTATAGCGTCACCTTTAAATAAAGATATACAAAGAATCTAAAAGTTTCATTAAGATTGCTGAGAACACCATGCCTACTGATTTTGGCACTAGAGTAAATTAGGTCTTTTCATCGCTAGGCATTTTATATTGAGTGTATTACAGAGGTTTTTTAACTGCTCATGGTCTGGCCTTTCAAGTCTAAGTTTCGGAAACAAATTGCCCGGATTGAAATTACTGGTGCAATAGCTGGTTCTACTCGCAAGCGCGTGTTAGAAGCCCTAAAAACCATAGAAGAGAAGAAGTTTCCCGCTTTACTCCTGCGTATTGATAGTCCTGGGGGTACAGTGGGCGATTCTCAAGAAATCTACAGCGCCCTGAAGAGGTTACGCAATAAAATCAAAATCGTCGCCAGCTTTGGCAATATTTCCGCTTCTGGTGGTGTCTACATTGGCATGGGAGCAGAACATATCATGGCTAACCCCGGTACAATCACCGGTAGTATTGGTGTGATTTTGCGGGGTAACAACTTAGAACGGTTGCTGGAAAAAATCGGTGTTTCCTTCCAAGTCGTCAAATCTGGCCCCTACAAAGATATTTTGGCATTTGACCGCCAACTGACTGTACCAGAACAAAGCATCCTGCAAGAGTTAATTGATGTGAGTTATCAGCAGTTTGTCAAGACCATCGCTGAGGCGCGTTCTCTAGAACTAGAAACTGTTAAGACTTTTGCTGATGGTCGGATTTTCACCGGGGAACAGGCTTTAGAATTAGGTGTTGTAGACCGTCTGGGAACTGAAGAGGATGCACTGCGCTGGACGGCACAAATGGTAGGTCTTGATCCGGATAAGACACCCTGCTATACCCTAGAAGAACGAAAACCTTTATTGAGTCGCGTTCTACCCGGAAGCCGTCTGGTTTCATCAGGTCTGGGGGCGGGAATTGATTGGTTGGAATTTGAAATGTCTACCAGTGGTCTGCCACTGTGGTTATATCGACCTTAAATAATTAGCAGTCATTGTAAATTTTTTACAATGACTGATGACCAATGAGTAATGTAAGGAGGATTTTGGCGTGGAGTGGCAAATGCGGGCTATTCGCGGAGCAACAACCGTTGCTGAAAACACTATTGAAGGGATTAGAGAAGCAGTAACCGAACTAATAGATCAACTAGAACAAAGGAATCAACTCCAACCAGAAAAGATGATTAGTGTGACTTTCTCGGTGACACGTGATTTAGATGCGATTTTTCCGGCGGCCATCGCGCGATCGCGTTCTGGGTGGGACAATGTGGCAATGTTGGATGTACAACAAATGCACGTCGAAGGTAGCTTAGAGCGTTGCATTCGGTTTCTTATCCACGCTTACCTTCCAGCTTCTACACCAATTAATCATATTTATTTACGCCAAGCTGCTAAATTACGTCCAGATTGGAGTTTATCCCAGCCGTTACAACCATCACAGCAGGCAGTTAAGTCAAAAGTTTAGAATTTGACTGTCAATTATATGTAAAAATTAGCACGAAATGAGCTATTACGGTAGTGATGCGGCTCAACCTGCTGCCATGGGCGGGAGAATGTTTAATGATCGGGTAACTGGTGTGTGCGTAAAACTAGAAGATTTTCTGACCATTCTCTCCAAAATGGAGCAGCCACTAGTAATTGTCACAAGTGAAGGGTATTTCACAAAAATTTATAAGTATCTCACAGCATATAAAGGTTTTGTGTTTTTCACGGAATCTTTAGAAAAATTGGAACTTGGTAGCAAGATTGAGGTGATTTACGCTCAAAGCTTATCTACTGAGATTTGACCTTTTGTCTCCACAAAACCAGCCCACCCAAGGTGGGCTGGGGTATTTCTATTGGTGATGACGATGAAATCTAATCCCGATAAAAATATCGTAAACAAACTCCAGAAAGTCCTTTTTCTGCAATAAACCTGATGTCTGAGGACTACCCTTTTCATCTAACAACGGCTTCATTGCATAATAAGCAGGTTGGTAATTATACCAAGGAATAGAAGGCCAAAGATGATGAATCAGGTGGTAATTCTGTCCTAAAATCAGGATATTTAGGAGTTTACCAGGATAGACCCGGGCATTTTTCCAGCGATCGCGTTCCACAAAGGGACGATGTGGTAAATAATCAAAAAATAATCCTAGTGCTATCCCCACTAAAAAAGCCGGGATAAACCAAAAATTGAGAATGTAACCTAAAAAATGATACTGAATGGAAATATAAAAAATTGTGCCGACAATTAAGCGGCTAATGAACCATTCCAATAGTTCATAGTTACGCCACAGTCGCCGCTGAAAGAAAAACACCTCATGGTACAAAAAACGTACCGCTATCAACCATAATGGTCCGCCTGTGGAGACGTAATGATCCGGGTCGTTCTTGGGGTCATTGACATGGGCGTGATGCTGTAAATGCACCCGTGTAAATACGGGGAAGGCAAAAGCTAAGATCAGGGCGCTACCATGGCCTAACATGGCATTAATGATTCGGTTACGATGGGCAGATTGGTGACAAGCATCGTGAATCACAGTGCCTGCACAATGTAAAGCAATGGTATTAATGGTAAAGCACAACCAATCTGGCCACTGCCAGAGCCAGTAACCAAAGTTAGATAATACCAGGATTGTTACTGTGGACAGAAACAGTAGCAGTGTGGGATTAAAATCACCAGGAGGCGCTAAAAATTCCTTGGGGGGGATTTTTAGTGACTTCTGTGCCTCCAATGTGAGCATTCTTAACTCCTTGTTTAATGAAACATTACGAATATACGATAAACATGAGTAAATAATAAACTTTTGTAAGCTTTTATTTAGCAAGATTTAACTTGATATTTGCCGAAGCCCAGATGAATAACGCTATGATTCCAGACGAGAGATAAGTTTTTCTGCTCGCGTAGGGTGTCTAGGCAACCAATAAAGAGTTGACTGAAAAATCTATATTCAGGAGGATGGAACCCAGTTTGGTGTACGATATCTACTCTATCTCACAAATCTTGGGAAATCTTAACCAGGGTAAAATTATCATTTCTGTTGCGAGTGACTCTCAAACCCCCATTCATCCTCCGCCTCTGTTGGTTATGGATATAACAGAGACTGAAAACTAAACGCCCCTTAAATTAATATGAATCTCTAGATAGAGATAGCCCCCTAGAATCAGCCCCTATGCAATTAAGAGACTCTCTACGCCGGACAAAAATTGTTGCTACAATTGGGCCTGCCACTAGCAGCCCAGAAAACCTGAAGGCGATTATCGAAGCTGGTGCGACGACACTGCGGCTCAACTTCTCCCACGGTACTCATGCTGACCATCAGCGTAGTATTCGCTTAATTCGGCAAACTGCCTTTGAATTAAATCAACCTGTGGCAATTCTCCAAGACTTGCAAGGGCCAAAAATTCGCTTAGGTAAGTTTGAACATGGGTCGATAATTTTAGAAAAAGGCGATCGCTTCACCTTGACAAATCGCCCAGTTGTCGGCTCCCAAGAAATTAGCTGCGTCACCTACGATTATTTAGCCCAAGAAGTGCCTGTAGGTGCGAAAATCCTCCTCGACGATGGGCGAGTAGAAATGGTGGTAGAGGATATTAACCCTGACAAAGGCGATTTACATTGTCGTGTCACGGTAGCCGGTAAGTTGTCTAACAATAAAGGTGTTAACTTTCCGGGTGTTTACCTATCCATTAAGGCCATGACCGACAAAGACCGCGAGGATCTCATGTTTGGTCTAGATCAAGGTGTAGATTGGGTAGCGCTTTCCTTTGTACGTAACCCCCAGGACATCATCGAAATTAAAGAGTTAATTTCTAGCACTGGTAAGCAAGTCCCAGTCATTGCCAAAATTGAAAAACATGAAGCCATTGAACAAATGGAACAAGTTCTGGCTTTATGTGATGGTGTGATGGTTGCTAGAGGTGACTTGGGTGTAGAACTACCTGCTGAAGATGTCCCTGTGCTGCAAAAGCGGCTCATCGCCACAGCCAATCGTTTAGGGATTCCCATCATCACAGCTACCCAAATGTTAGACAGCATGGTGAGTAATCCCCGTCCTACTCGTGCTGAAGTCTCAGACGTGGCTAATGCCATTTTAGATGGTACGGATGCTGTGATGTTATCAAATGAAACTGCTGTGGGTAACTATCCCGTGGAAGCAGTGGCTACCATGGCGAGAATTGCTGAACGCATGGAACAGGAAGCGGCACAAAATTCCGCCCTACTTTCCCACCGAGATGAGCGACGTTCTATTCCTAATGCTATTAGTCAAGCTGTGGGGCAAATTGCTCAACAATTGGGCGCAGCGGCAATTATGACCCTGACACAAACAGGGGCTACAGCTCGGAATGTTTCTAAGTTCCGTCCCCATACCCCGATTTTGGCTGTGACACCCCATGTGAATGTGGCACGACAATTACAGATGGTTTGGGGTGTGAAACCATTGTTGGTACTAGGTTTACCCTCTACAGGGCAGACTTTTCAAGCTGCTATCAATGTGGCTCAAGAGCATAACTACCTGTCTGAAGGTGATTTAGTGGTGATGACTGCGGGTACTCTTCAAGGTGTTTCCGGCTCCACTGATTTAGTTAAGGTTGAGGTGGTGACCGCTGTGCTAGGTCAGGGTATTGGCTTGGGACAAGGTTCGGTAAGTGGTCGTGCTAGGGTGGCTCACACTGGTATGGATGTGAGTAATTTTAATCCCGGAGATATTTTGGTAGCACCCCGGACTGATGCTGATTTTGTTGATGCCATCCGTAAAGCGGCAGGTATTATTACTGAGGAAGAAAGTCTTACAAGTCACGCGGCTGTCATCGGCTTGCGTCTGGGTGTCCCTGTGATTGTGGGTGTAAAAACAGCAACCCAGGTAATTCGTGATGGTGCAATTCTTACTCTGGATATGCAGCGGGGTTTGGTCTACTCAGGAGCTCTGGGAACTCCTTAATCTGAATTACTGCAAAAATCTATTCTCTGGTAAATCTGGCTATGGGGAATTTGGCAATTTGCGGAAGCTAAGGTTAAGATTCCGTTTTGATCTTCAGATTCTCTTAACAGCCAGTTACCTTCTGGAGTTTTGCTAAACTGTTCAATATGAATTGTATATTGGTCAATTAGTATATATTCTTGCAATTCCGGGAGGGAACGGTAATAAGTAAATTTATCTCCCCTATCTCTACTGCTGGTAGAGTTAGACAGTACCTCAAAGATGATACTGGGATTTACTACTGTATCAGTTCTTCCCTCTTGAAAGCGGGGTTGATTTTTAATGATAAGAATATCAGGATAGGTGTATTGTTGGTAATGGGGAATCCACAGGCGTAGGTCACTACTGTAAACGCGGTAATCTTGTTCTCTCAGAGCCAGGCTAAGAGCAACTACTAAATTGATAATGATTTGGTTGTGATTAATAGAGCCGCCAGTCATGGGTATAATTTCCCCGTTACGGTATTCACTGCGATAGTCAGCAGTTTCTTCAAGTGCGAGGTATTCTTCTATAGAATATTGCTGGGTGGGGGTTTGCACAACCATAGGGTTTTTTTGTGAAGGCTGGAGTAAGATAACTTTAGCCTAACATTCATAAATAGCGGGATAAAACTTCTGCAGTCGCAAGTCCGGTTTTTTCCCAACTGAATTGACTGGCTCTATTTATACCTTGGGTAGAAAGATGCGATCGCATTTGCAGATCTTCAGCTATCATTTGCATAGCTGCGGTGATTTCTGTTATGTTGTAGGGATTAATTAAAATCGCGGCTTCCCCCGCTACCTCTGGGAGGGAAGAAAGATTAGAAGTAATCACCGGGGTCCCACAAGCCATGGCTTCCAGGACTGGTAAACCGAACCCCTCCCAGAGAGTAGGAAATACTAGGGCGATCGCACCATGAATAATCTTGGGTAGTTCGTGATAGGATACATAATTAAGAAATTTTATCTGTTGAGTAATTCCCAACTCTGCGACCTGGGTTTGTAAAAGTGGAGTGTAACGCCTATCAACAGGCCCTGCTAACCATAGTTGATATTCACCCCTATTTGGTATCTCCGCAAAAGACGCTATGAGTCGGTGTAAGTTTTTATAAGGGTCATGTCTTCCTAGATAGAGAAAATAAGGCTGCTTTTCTGGCGATTTTTCTTGAGCAGGGTGAAAATGTTCACGATCATAACCTAGAAGAATGGTAGTGATTTTCCGGGCGGGAATTTGATAAAAATTAATGATATCCTCTGCTGTCGCTTGGGAATTACAGATTATGTGTTGTGCTTGTTTGAGGACTTGGGGAACGTAGTAACGATGGTAAGGCGTTAGGGGTGATAAGGCTTTGAGAAAGCGCAATGGTATTAAGTCGTGGGACACGACCACAAAACGACAGTTACTATAAAGCGGTGCTTCTGGTAAGGGGGAAAATAACAACCGAGATTTGAGGTCTGTATAGATTTGGGGAAGTTGGAACTGTGTCCACAGTAAGCGGCGCAAATGTCCTTTTGTGCCTTGAGCGGGGGTAAGATTATTGGGAACTGGATAGCAGTTAAATTCTGGGTCTTGCTGTGGTGTTAATAAGGTGGGACAGAGAGATTTTAAATAAGGGAAGATATTTTGAGCATAGTTACTAATCCCTGTTGGCTGTGACCAAAGAATAGATAAATTTATAATTAGTTGGTTATCTAAGGTTTTCATTAAATCCATTAATTGTACTTGTCAATTTTTAAGTAAAAAATTAAATAACTCAACAGTAATTAACAATCCTCAAAGGCGGGTTGATTGAGAGAATTGCTAATCGTTACCTACAGATTATGTTCATCTGTGGTTCATCAACCCAATACATGATGCTGTTAATCGAGGCTATCCCGCAATTTTTTCAGGTCATAATTAACCATTAATTCTACCATTTGTGCGAAATTATATTCAGGTTGCCAACCTAACTCAGTTTTAATTTTATCCACAGCACCAACCAACTGCACTGGTTCATCAGGACGGTAAAAAGCGGGGTCAACTGTCACATAATCTTGCCAATTGAGACCAACGCAGTTGAAGGCACATTCAACTAATTCTCTCACCGAGTGAGTCTCACCACTGGCAATAATATAATCTTCCGGCTGTTCTTGCTGTAACATTAACCACATGGCATAGACAGCATCTTTAGCGTAGCACCAATCACGACGGGCATCTAAATTACCTAATTTTAATTCATTTGCCAAACCCAGTTTAATTTGGGCGACGGCGTGGGTAATTTTACGAAATACAAATTCTGTACCCCGTCTTGGTGATTCGTGAGTATAAGTAATACCACAACAGGCGTAAAGGTGGTATTTTTGCCGATAGTTAACAGTCATCCAGTGGGCGTAAGCTTTGGCCACACCGTAGGGGTTACGGGGGCGAAAAGCCGTGCGTTCGCTTTGGGGTGACTCATCAGGTTGACCAAAAACTTCACTGCTAGAGGCTTGGTAAAATCTTACATCTGGTTTGCAGCGGCGAATAGATTCTAAGAGACGGGAAACACCTAAAGCTGTGTATTCAGCTGTCAGGGCTGGTTGAGTCCAAGAAAGGGGGACGTAGCTTTGAGATGCAAGGTTGTAAATCTCATCCGGTTGTGAATCGGTAATTACATCCATTAAGGAAGATTGATCGAGGAGGTCACCTGATACGATTTCAATGTCGCTGGAAAGGTGGCTAATACGTTCTAGGTTGCTGGTGCTGGAACGGCGGACTAGACCAAATACTTGATAATCTTTGGTTAAGAGAATTTCGGCCAGATAGGAACCATCTTGTCCAGTGAGTCCAGTGATGAGGGCTTTTTTGCTAGTCATTGTTAATAAAGTAAATTATATGAGTTCAATTTGAGAATCATCACCAATCAAAAACCGTAAGGCTTTAGGATGACGAGGCGCAACTGTTAATTGGGCGCGTTGTCCAATGACGCTATCAATGATACGCTGATTAATGCCGATAATTTTAGCACCTTCTAAAATTACACTATGCTCTAAATCGGTATCAATGAGCTTGGTGTGATCAGCAATGCTGCTATAGGGACCAATAAAGCAGTTTTCTAAATAGCAATTCTTACCAATCACTACTGGTCCGCGAATTGTACAGTTAATAATTTGGGAATTACTCCCAATTTTGACTCGCCCAATAATCTGACTTTTGCTGTCAACTTCACCTAAATTAGATGCTTTTAAATAGGTATCGAGAATTAAACGGTTAGCTTCTAGTAAATCATCTTTTTTCCCAGTATCTAGCCACCAACCATCTAGTTTACAGGCTACCACTTGTTTTTTATGGTCAATTAAACATTGAATCGCATCGGTGATTTCTAATTCGCCTCTGTTTGATGGTTGGATGCGATGAATAGCTTCATGGATAATGGGGGAAAAGAAATAAACCCCGACTAATGCTAAATTGGATGGGGGAACTTTGGGTTTTTCAATTAGTTCTAATACTCGCCCTGTGTGGTCTACTTTAGCAACACCAAAAGCACTAGGGTTGACAACTTCCCGCAGTAGAATTAATGCTTCTGGTTGTTGTTGTGTAAATTTTTGTAGAAAGTAACTTAAGTCTCCTGGTTGAATCAGGTTGTCACCCAAGTACATGATAAAGGGTGAATCTGCTAAAAAGGTACGGGCGACTTTGACCGCATGAGCTAAACCCGCTGGTTGGTCTTGTAAAATATAGGTGATGTTAGCGCCAAAACGTTGACCATCTCCGGTTTTGTTTTTTACTTCTGCCCCGGTGTCTGGGCTGATAATAATACCAATATCAGTGATACCCGCAGCAACCATTTCTTCAATGCCATACCATAAAATAGGTTTGTTGGCAACTGGTACGAGTTGTTTTGCACCTGTATAAGTGAGTGGGCGTAGGCGTGTACCTTTACCGCCAGAGAGAATCAGTGCTTTCATAGTGATTTGGATTGAGAGCGCCAGTCTGTGAGCATGAGTCTGAGTCTTTGTCGCCAATGGGGCGGGTAAGTCCCTAAAACTTCTGATATTTTCCCACAAGCTAGGACGGGATAAGCTGGGCGACGGGCTAAGGTGGGATATTCGGCGGTGGTGATGGGGATGACTTTGGGTGGTGTGATGGGAAAACCTAGTTGTTGGGCTTCTTCAAAAATGCTCACGGCGAAATCATACCAGCTAATCACGCCACTGTTAGTATAGTGGTAAGTGCCGGCAATTTCTGGTGTCAACTGGGGTATAATGTGGGCGATCGCCTGCGCAATATCTCGCGCCCATGTGGGACTACCAATTTGGTCTGTAACTACACGAATTTCTGGGCGTTCTTTACCCAGTCGCAGCATGGTTTTGACAAAGTTACTTTTACCAAAACTGCCATAAACCCAAGCTGTCCGCAGGATAATATGATGGGGGTGGGTTTGCTGAATTGCTCTTTCCCCCGCTAGTTTAGTTTGACCGTAAATATTTACGGGGTTAGTGACATCATTTTCTTGGTATGGGCGAGTTTGTTCACCATCAAAGACATAATCTGTAGACAGGTGAATTAGGAAACAACCCAGTTTTTTGCTTTCTGCGGCGATAATTTCCGGTGCTGTTGCATTGATGGCTGCGGCTAATTCCGGTTCGGTTTCGGCTTGGTCTACAGCAGTGTAAGCGGCGGCGTTAATAATAATTTGGGGTTGGATAGCTCTAATAATTTGCGCCAAGCTATCGGTTTGAGTTAAATCTATATTCGGACGTGCTAGGGGAATAATTTTGTAATGGGGTGCAAGAATGTTTTCGATTTCTTGACCAACTTGACCTTTACTACCCAGTAGTAAGATTGATTCATTCATAGATTTGTGCTGTGCTAAATGCTTGACCTTGAGTATCTTTATCTGATAAAATGGGATCACCTTCATTAGGCCAGTCAATCCCTAAATCTGGATCATTCCAACTAATGGTGCGATCGCCTTCACGACAGTAATAATCTGTGGTTTTGTAAATAACTTCTGCCGTTGCTGACAGCACCAAAAAACCGTGAGCAAAGCCGGGTGGTATCCATAGTTGGCGTTTATTCTCGGCGCTGAGTTGATAACCTACCCATTTTCCGCAGGTGGGGGAACTTCTTCTAATATCTACAGCCACATCAAAGATGGTACCCACCACAGCACGGACTAATTTACCTTGGGGTCGAATAATTTGATAGTGGAGTCCCCGCAGGACGTTCTGCTGAGAACCAGAATGGTTATCTTGGACAAAATCAGCAGTAATACCTAATTTCTCAGTAAATTTTTGCCGGTTGTAGGATTCCCAGAAAAAACCCCGCGAGTCAGCAAATACTTGCGGTTCGATGAGGTGAACGTCAGGAATTTCAGTGGGTGTAACTTTCACAGGTGTTGCTTATACTGATGTTAGCACCAGTAATTTAGCACATAATATTTCTCCAAGTCTTAACCCCATTATGCAAAAGATTTTTGGCGATCGCCAGATAATTATTTATCGTTCATATTTCCACAGCGATCGCCTATGAGTACCAAGATGTTTTGACCCGCAAACTATCCCCCATCCGTTGGCAAAACCTACAACCCGTCCTTGGTAGGTTACTCACCCTCACCGAATTTACCGAAATCTACTTTACGTGGCGACCTACCTCCCCTGATCTGGTGATGATCTGATTATCGACTGTGCCATGAACGCTAATGCGGCAATCGTCACCTCAAACCTCAAAGATTTTCAACGGGCAAAACAGTTCCTAGGTTTAACTGTTCTGTCCCCCCTCCAACTCATTCTGAAACTGACAGGAGATCAATAAAATGAGCCGTCTCACCCTACGCTTACCCGAAAGCCTCCATCAACAACTCAGTTATCAAGCCTCCCAAGAGGGCGTATCCCTAAATCAATACATCGTCTATGCCCTAACACGACAAGTTTCCCAAAATTATGTCGTTGAACCCGTTTCCCCTCAGACCGTTGAACAGCAGAGTATGTCATTCCAAAAACTGCTCAATGATTTGGGTCAGGCGACCCCCGAAGAGGTAAAACTCGCACTAGACACAAGGGAAGTCGTAGAACCAGAAAATGAACTAACCCCTGATATTATCTCTAAACTCCGACAGAAGATAGCGAGCAAAGCCTAGATTGTGAGCACAGAATTTTTGGCTGACAACTATCCCACAGGCGATCGCCTTCACAACAGTAATAATCTATAGTTTTGTAAATAACTTCTGCCGTTGCTGACAGCACCAAAAAACCGTGAGCAGGGAACACACAAAAAACAATCAAATCCAGTCCTCTCCCCTTACAAGGGGAGGGTTAGGGTGGGGTCAAACAATATTCGATACACTAATCATGACTTGACAAACATCCTCTTATGACTTTAATTCTTGGGAGATTGATCAAATAATACTCCTATAAGCCTTTAATGTTTCTTTTGCTGTTCTTTCCCAGGAAAATAATTTGGCTCTGTCTCTACCTTTATTAATTAATTCTTGGCGTAACTGAGAATTACTAATTACTTGTAGAATAGCCTCAGCTAACTGTATCGGGTCTTTGGGGTCAATTAATATAGCTGCATCTCCCGCAACTTCTGGGAGAGAGGAAGTATTCCCAGTGACCACAGGTGCGCCTAAAGTCATTGCTTCTAAGACAGGTAAACCAAATCCTTCATAATGGGATGGATAAACAAATACATCAGCTTGGGAGTAAAATAATCCTACTAATTGGTTATTGAGGTATTGTAAATGGTGAATTTTGTTTTGCCAAGGTGAATTTTCAATTGCTGCAAATATTGGCTTGTAGTTCCATCCTTTATTACCTATTAAGACTAATTGATGAGGAATTTGATATTTTTGGTTTAATAAATTAAATGCAGTAATGATATTCTCAATGTTTTTCCTGGGTTCTATGGTGCTGACAAACAGAATATAAGGTTGGGAAAAATCATATTTAATTTGTTTTTCCCATTTATGAATATTTGCTTGATCTAAGAAGGATGGATTATAACGACTAGCTAAGGGAGTTACATAAATTTTTTCCGGTGCTACGTGCAAATATTCGATAATATCTTGTTTAGAGCTTTCGGAAATTGTTAATACTAAATCTGTCCACTGTAAACAGCGCCTTACTCTTTCTGTATATGTTTTGACAACTCCATCTACATATTGAGGATATTTGATAAATGTCAAATCATATATATTCATTACCTTGAGGCTATTTTGACAAGGATAGACTGAGTAATTAGTACCGTGTAAGATATCTGGAGAGTCAAAATATTTTTCCCAGTAAGATAAACCAGGTCTAAACCCTGAAGCTAAGAGTAAATTTGATAGTCTTACCGGTAAGGGAAATACATGACGATGGGGGTAATGTTTTAGAGTATCAGGAAAGCCCAAATCACCCCGTAACCACTTTTTTAAACCTGGTTGATAAACTAATCCTAACTCAAAATTCTCTTCTGTTTGTATTACACTCAGAGCAGATATTAAATTAGCTACATAAAACCCAATCCCCCTCGGTTGGGGTTCTACTGGGGTAGCATCAATGAGGATTTTCACCATCAAAATTATCAAATTTTATCAAATTAATAGGTCATTTTTGCCAAACTACTAAAATCACTCCAGCGATAATAGAACTCAAACCTATTAGACGAGTGAGAGGAATTGTTTGTTTAAAGATAAAGTAACCCAACAACACTGAAAACACATACACTAATGCTATGGAAGGGCCAGCAACACTTAAATTCACTCTGGTTAATAAGAGTATGTAAGCTACAGCACCTAAACCATAGCAGGTCAACCCCAGCAGCGGTTCCGGGATGGTAATGATACTGAAAATATGGCTAATGGTATTGTTTAGATTGACTTTCCCTAATTTAAGTGCGCCAGCTTTTAAGAAAAACTGACCAGCTACACTTGCTAAAACTGATATTAATAATAAACTAAATTCTTGTGGTGACACAAATATACCCTTGTATTGATTGATGTTTGGCAGAATTTTCATTTACATTGCTATTTCTCTTTAATAGCAAGTTGTGTAAAGTTGACAGTCAGATTGCGTTCGTCACCCGGAGCAAAAGTAACTTTACCGTTGTTCCAATAATCATCTTTATAGCTAAAAACTACTTTATTCCATCCTGCAACACCTCGAAACTCAAGTTGACGTTCAATTTTATTCTCTGTCTTCAAATTAAGTAATTTTTCTAAAGTTACTCCATTGGCTTTGACAATTACATCCTGTCCAGAAATTGGATTGATAAAACTAAAAACTAAGATGATTGATTTAGACTCGGGTAGCTTAAATCTGAGCGTAGTTTCTGGTTCTAAACCCCAACGCCATTTGCTACTGTCATTCTGTTCAATTCTACCTTGGTTTAGTCCATTGATAGTTAAACTATAAGGTGATTCAAATTCTAGTAAGTCAGCTTCAGCAAAGTTTAAAAATGGTTTAAATTTTAGCTCTTTCCCTAAGTTTAAATCAACTTGATTTCTTAATTCCACAGATTTTGGTATAAATTTTACAAGTCCGGCTCCTGGTACTTGCGTTTCCATGGTTGGTTGACCAAATCGGGTATAAAAATCTTGGACACACTGTTCAGGGAAAAAATTTACATAAAGATTAATTCCTGCAAAATCGTTAAACTTATAAAAATCCGTAAAAAATTTCCATTCATCTGCATTAAAGCAGCGTTTTTGTTGAGTTGCTTGAAAAATATCTTCATTATCTGGAGCAAAGAGTTTATTCCATCCAGCATCAAGATATGGCTGAATTTGAGTAGGATGTAACCGACCAAAATAATGACCCATAACTTTTTTATTATGAAATCTTCTCAAAGCAGAAACTACATTATTTCTCAAATAATATGGGCAAAGACCTGTACCAGCACCGACTCCATTACCCCCTGCTACACAAAAAGGCCAATCTAAAACAGCTTCTCCTGGTTGTTGCTTGACATAATTCATATATTCAACAAAGTTATGATCTAAGGAGTAAAAAGGCTCGGCTTTTACCTTGAGTGTATAGGCTGTATATATCTCAGTACAAGCGATAACTATTAAAAACATTGATATTAGTCGCTTACGATACACAGATAAATTAGTCAAATTAATGTGTACTGCAAAAAGACTTAGTATAATTGGATAGACAATGGTAAAACGACCTTGAACGCGACTGAAGCTAAACCAGGGAAATATCTTTAAGATCGGAAAGTAAATTGGGTGATAGAAAATACATAAACATAAAACTATCAACATAGGTATAAATATAGCAACTTGTTTCCGCGTTTGCCATAAACCCACAAACCCAAGAATAAGTAAAAACCACCCTGGACTACCAGCACCTAAACCTTCTGGCGAGTCCTTCAGTAATTGCTCAAGATTCAGACCCGGGTTAAAAAAGGGTAGGAATGGAATAAATATTCTCAGAGGGTTAGCCCACCAAGCTCCACTGGGAACTCCAGTAAAATCAAAGCTTTTTGCTGCTATGGAGATTTGCAAAACCAAGGGAAAATAAATAAAGCTGACAGTCAAAAACACCCCTAATAAAGTTAAATATATAGGGGGATATGTATAAAATTCACTTTTATAATTGCCGACTGTAATTTTAATTAAGTTAATTAAATTCGATTTTATATTTTTATAATATCTGTAGATAAGCAAGAATAGCACAAATAATATAGAAACTGTGAAGGATGTTAAGGCACAACCAGCTATGTATCCTAATTCTTGTCCTAAACATAGAGTTAGTAAACATATTCTGATTAAGATCATTCTTAAAGATACATAGCGACCAATTACTACTCTTTTGACTATGAGAAAGTCAACAATGAAGCTGAGTGCTGTCCAATGAATTACTGAAGAACTTAAATGTTCTGGATATTTATGAAATGCGTAAAAGCTTAAAAAAGGAATTAAAAATCCAGCAGCACTAGCCCGGAGGAAACCATAATCTTCAAATAATAAAAGAAAGCTACCAATTCCTGTAATTAAAATACTCAAAACATAGTATATTTGTATCCATGGACCCATGCCGAAAATTGAGTAAAATGTAGCGTAAAAAATATCTCTCTCAATTGACCAAGGTTGAAAAACACTACTAGTTCCGTAAGGATAAAATACTTGATTGTTAACTAAATTAAGTTGGGGGAAAGGTGTAAAGCTAATATTATTCCTTAAATAAAAACCTACATACTCCCATTGCTCAGTATCACCATAACCCACAAGTGGTTCAGATAAATTCTTAACGATTAACAAACTGAAAGCGAGAACAACGACAACAAAAACTAACAATATAAGGTAAAAAGAATTGTTTTTGAGATTGTGTGGTGACACCATGGTTTTATGCCAATTATTTAAGTAAAAAATTAAAAATTAACCTTGAGAAAAAAGATGCGTAATTTCTAAGATAAAAAGATGCGTAATACAGTCCGTCTTTTAGTTTATTTTGTCCCCCCTTCAGCTGTAAATAATAGAACTGTTATTTTTGTAGACTCAATGAGTGTAAATAATCTTGCTCTATTTTTATCCATGTATAATTTCTTTCTACAAAAAATTTTCCTTGCTTACCTAATTGATTCTTTACTGATTCGTCCATTGTTTCAATTGCAACTTGAAACTCCTCTGGATTTGTATACCAAACCCCACCATTAGAGCGGCGACATTGCCCCACTAATACATCACATCTACCATTAACTAATACAGGTTTACCTACTGCCCAAGCCTCTAACAAGACAATAGAAAGGCTCTCATAGGGTGAGGACATCACTAGTAAATCGCAAGCTGCTAAAGCATCCCACTTGGTTTGTTCATCTACAAAACCCAATGAGATCATATCTGGATGTTGGGGAATTGGCATTGCGGCCTTACCTAACAAAACCAACTTTCTTAAACCTGATTCCTGGTTTCGTAATAAGGCGAAATAATCAAAAAGTTGGTCACATCCCTTAGATGGGTCTATTCTGCCAGCATACAGTAAAAAGGGTTCATGTATGTTGTGTTTGTGCCGAAATCTTTCTGCATTCAGGGTAAGAGGTGGGTCTACCGCTACCCCCGCAATTGGTCCACTGAAACTGACCCGGGGAAAACGAGTTGCTAAAAAATCCCTTTCTTCTGGGGTGTTAAAAATAAAGCCCCGTGGTTTTTTAAAGAAATTTTCCCACATACTTAGGTAAATAGGCCATTCATCATGGGCGCAGGGAACTAAGTAAGCTTTCTCTGCCACTAATGGTAAAATTAAATAGGTGGTGGCATATAAATAAGTAAAGAAAATAAAGGCATCATATTCATCTTTGTGTTCCTGAACGTAAGTAATTAAGTCGGGAGACAGTGGCCCTTGGGCTTGCATCCAGGTTTCTTGCTCCTCCAGGGTAGCTGTTAACAAATGATGAGAAATTTCTGCAGACAAATAATTAAATTTTTCGATGTCTCTGGTGGGAGCTACCTGGAAGCGTCGCACGGTCACACCGGATATTTTACTAACTCCCGCTGAATAGTAATTTTGCCATTGAATATAGTCTAATGCACAGGTTGTTAGTATTTCTGTTTCCCAGTAATGAGACATTCTCTGGGCGACTTGAAGACAGAGAGTTTCTGAACCGCCATTTACCTCTAATCCACACCTTTGCACCACAAAAGCAACTCGCATGATTACTCCTGATCTGGATAAGTTTTATACAAATATTACATATCTGACATTCTCATAGCCATTTCACTGATTTTTTGATGGACATTATCCAAGGAAAAATCATTTATACGCCGACGTTGAGCATTGATTACTTTTGCTCTTAAACCCCGATCGCCCACCAGAATCTTAGCCAGAGCAGCCACTGTAATTAAGTCCTCCTTAGTGGTGAAAAGTATACCCCCCTCTCCCAAGGTTTCTGGTACAGCAGTGCTGGCGTAAGCCAAAATGGGAATATCAAACCACATAGCCTCAACTAAGGGTACACAAAAACCCTCATGTTCACTCATCGACCAAAACAGGTGGGCTGTGCGATAAAATGCCAATAGTTGGGCATCATTGACTTGACCTGGAAGCATGACAAACTCTGTCAGCCTCAGCTTGTCTATGGTGTTGAGTAAATGTCGATAGTATGGATCGTTCGGTTGTCCTTGTCCTACTAAAATCAGTCTGGCCTGTGGATCCATGGTCAGGTAATGGTCAAAGGCTCTTAGTAAATCATCTTGACATTTATTGGGGGCTAAACGACCCACAAATAATAAATTTGTTTTACCATCTTGTAGGTGTTCCATTAATTCAGCATCCGCAGCCATATCCCATTTACTGGGGTCTACTGCTATGGGTAATACCCCGGGGTTACTAAAACCAGATGCTAAAAGTTCCCCAGCATTATAAGCAGAATCTCCTAAGGAAAGGGGAAAATACTCGGCTAGTTGTGGGAGTTCCCCACGACCTTTGCTCAGAATCTGGGCAAAGTCTGGTCGATACGGTAAAAAGAACTCAGCGGGGGTAATGTTGTGATAGATTAAACATTTGACATTCCGGTGAGCGATCGCATAATCTGTCAGTTCAGTACCGATAGAATGATGATAGATTAAACCTGCTGTTTGACTAATAGCATGGGGTTGAAATAATTTAGCTTCCTGAGCAACTCGGTCATCTAAATATTTGACAAAAATATTTGATTCATAGCCGCACTTACGTAAATAATCTCTAATTGCTAAAGCATGATTAGAAATAGCATCACCATAGGCTAAATTAGGTAGTAGTTGGTGAATTTCTTTCAGCTTTCCTGAATTGACTTTATTAATTACTGGTGGGGATTGTGGAGATAAACCCAATACCAATTCATAACGTTCTATTACCCGATCCCAAACAGCATTTTCTTGAGCATATTTTTGACCATTCATGCCGTATCTTGTGATTGTGTCCTGATCTAATTGGTCAAATTCAGCAAATAATTCTGACCATTCTATTTCTGTTGCTGCTACCAAACCACCTTTAGCAGATTTTACCGCCATTGCAGTAGCCAAGCAACTACTATGAGCTGCTACGGGCTTACCATAGAACCAAGCCTCCATAATCACCCGGGAATAACTTTCGTTTTGGCTCGGTTGAAATAAAGCTAAACAATTACTTAATAACGTCGCTTTTTCAGTTTCTGTCACTAGACCTAAATCTACTAATCCCTCTATGGGTGTGAGAAAAGATGGATTACCAGGGCCGACAATAACTAATTTCAAATGAGAATCTGAATACTTTTGCTTAAAATCACTATAAGCCCTAGCCAATAAATCGGTATTTTTTGTTACATCCCTACGTCCTAAACACAGAATATATTTTTCTGGTTGTGGGGAAAAATTTTTAATTTCAATAGTTGGTGTATTATCATCAGGTTCTAATTCTATGCCAGCACCTGCAACTATACTTTTAGGGATAATTCCCGGACCATATAACTGTTTGGCTAATTCTGCTTCACCTTCACTAATAAATAACAACCCTTTCGCAGCGTGAAAAATCTCAACAACCTGTGGTAAATAGGCATAAACTTCATTATGTAAACAAGGCTGGAGAAATGCTCGGCTAGACACCACCGGTAAACCATTTAAAATCACACCATAAAGATAGGGAATAAATATAAATCCTTGATAGTTGTTTTGATTTTCGTTTAAAAAATTTAGTAAAGCAGTGGAATTAATATTTTCCTGCGCAAAAACATCACCATCCTCTAAAACAATTGGACTCACTCCTGGTTTTAACTGAGAAGATGGTAAACTTAACATCGCCGAATTAACTACAT
Organism: uncultured Nodularia sp.; assembly: GCA_903911355.1. Taxonomy (GTDB): domain Bacteria; phylum Cyanobacteriota; class Cyanobacteriia; order Cyanobacteriales; family Nostocaceae; genus Anabaenopsis; species Anabaenopsis arnoldii. The sequence continues at coordinate 49,226 of CAIWDD010000127.1, forward strand.
CAAACCTAGTGCTATTTCTAGGATTAACAGGAAAGCGTCTAATTTTTATCCCTAGTTCTTGACTCAACCCTGGTCTGAAATGATTTACAGCCCAATCATCTGCAAAAGCTCGACAACAGGTTGTCAAAACCTCGATTTCATGTCCTCGCTGCGCTAAACGGGTTGCAATTTGCCAAGCTTGTTGTTCTGCTCCTCCTTTTAACTCCTTACCAAACCAAGGTGTAACTATTGCTATTGAGTTCATACTTTATACCCTACAATTGCATAATCTTGGCAACCATAAAAGTAATCATTAAAGCGTTGGGCTAAATCTTCACCTTTAACTTGTTGATTCTCTGGATATGGATGTAATTTCATCACTTGGATATTACATAAACCAGATATTTCAGCCATAAACTGAATTGTGGCGCTAGGTAATGGATGGTGATGGGTGGGATCTAAATAAAAATTATTGCTACCTACTAAAACATTCTCAGGATTGGGGGTTTCAAAAATTACTAACCCCTGGGGTTTCAGCACCCTGACTGTTTCTGCAAATAACCGCATTAATAGTTTAAAGGGTAAATGCTCAATAATATGAAATCCTGTGACAGCACCCAAACTGTTTTCCGGTAAAGTTTGTAAATAATCGATGACCTCTGCGGCCATAACATCCAAGTCTCTGGCTTGACATTGCTCTATCATCACTCTATTGATATCTATACCTTTAGATATATATCCAGAGTCCCTGAGTAATTCTAACCATTCACCCCGCCCACAGCCTACATCTAAAATAGGCGCGTCCGCTGTACCAATATTGGCTTGCTCAATCAGAGGTAAATATACTTTTGATCTATTTAATATATCTTCACGGCTACCCCGGAAATAATCTTCAAAAGCCACATAGAAAGCATCTAACAAATGTTCATCTTCATTCACAAAGGTTTGTAGCTGTTCTTGGTCAAAAGGTGCGGGTAATCGTCGCCGTGCTTCCTCCAAAAATAATCCTATTAACCGCTTCTGCTGCATGAGATCATTTTTTACATAGCTGTCATTTCTGATATAATTCTCATGGGTGGCTTGTAGTTGAGTATCTACTGTCTGTAGGCGCTCATGGGTGGTTTGTAGTTGAGTATCTACTGTCTGTAAATGCTCATGGGTGGTTTGTAATTGAGTATCTACTGTCTGTAAATGCTCATGGGTGGTTTGTAATTGAGTATCTACTGTCTGTAGGCGCTCATGGGTGGTTTGTAGTTGAGTATCTACTGTCTGTAAATTTTCATTAAGCTGTGTTTTTAAGCTAGAGATTTCTGCTATTAGTTGTTGGTTAATAACTACAGATTCTCTGAGAGCTTGGAGCAAATTAAAATTTATTTCTCTTTGGTCTTTGAAGAGAAAATTTAATAACTTTAAAGTCGCTTTTTGTAACTTTTTGCTTAGATTAAAAGGAAAGCGGTTGAGTTTATCAGGCCATTTGGTGCGAGTATATGCCCTATCCTCAGCATTTTTGAGGAAAGATTCAATATAGCTCAGGTGTAATGTCAGATTACTTGTATCTGCATTAGATGATTTTATAACTCCCTGAGGGCGACCTTTTCTTTTAGCCACCTCATCGCGGATCTTAGCCATTAATTCATCAACGTTAATTTCGGGATTGTTTTCTCCAATCATAGCTCAACATATCTAACTAAATCAAGATGTATCCTATCATTAAGTGAACAGTGACTAACATGGTTTAAAAAAACTAGTTCTAGCTTTCCCTTAAAGATATAGCAACCGCCAAGGTAATTTAAGCATAAACTATAAGTAGTCCCTTTTCATGTGAAGCGATCGCTTGCTATAGGTATATGCCCAAGCCGTACAGTTACGACCTTCGTCAAAAAGTAATCCAAGCGATTGAACTCGATGGCTTGAAGAAAACTCAAGCCAGTCAAATGTTTAATATTAGTCGCAACACCATCACCCTATGGTTGAAGCGAAAAACCGAAACGGGGGACTTCCAAGCCTTGCCTAATCAGCGGACTGGGAATGGTCACAAAATTACCGATTGGGAAAAATTTCGTGAGTTCGCTTCCGTACATGGCGATCAAACCCAAGTAGAGATGGCCTCACTTTGGCCTGAAGAAATTAGCGCTCGCACAATCTCAAGAGCTTTGAAAAAAATTGGTTTTACGCGAAAAAAAAGACTTATGGCTACCGTGAGCGCG
>CAIWDD010000128.1 GCA_903911355.1 uncultured Nodularia sp.
GATGACTAAATCTGGTAAATCAACTTCGTTGATGGTAATGGGAACTGCAAAGGTATTATTAGTCTCATCTGTTTCGACTTGACCGTTCCATGAATAATCAGTCCGGAATAAGAGATAACGGTTGCCTGTAGTATTGGGTAAAGTAATATTACGGCTAATGGTGTAACTACCATCTGCTGCTAGAGGTGTTTGCTCCCCAATATATTCCCATGTAACCTGAGTATCGGAGGAATCATATATCTCATCATCTGAGATGTAAATAGCATCAAACCAATCTCTTTGTGCTGTTACTATTCCCTGATTTTTTACAGTCCAGGATACCCCTATGGTGTCACCTATGTTAGCTGATGCTGGTGCGGTGGCGGTGGTGATGACTAAATCGGGACCTTCCAGTATGGTAATGGGAACTGCAAAGGTATTATTAGTCTCATCTGTTTCGACTTGGTAGTTATAACTATCACTCCTGAATAACAGGTAGCGGTTACCTGTAGCTGTATTCGGTAAGGTAATATTACTGGTGATAGTGTAGCTACCATCTGCTGCTAAGGGTGTTTGCTCAGAAATGAATTGTGACGTAATAAAAGTATCAGAGGAATCATATATCTCATCATCTGAGATGTAAATAGCATCATACCAATCTCTTTCTGCTGTTACTATTCCCTGATTAGTGACAGTCCAGGATACCTCAATGGTACTACCTATGTTACCTGATGCTGCTGCGGTGGCGGTGGTGACTACTAAATTTGGTAAATCAACTTCGTTGATGGTAATGGTAACTGCAAAGGTATTATTAGTCTCATCTGTTTCATATTGTCGGTTGTAGTAATCGTCAGCATTTGTCACTACTAACAGATGATAATTACCCGCTGCTACATCATAAGGAATGAATATATTGCCTGTTAAGCTGTAACCTGCATCTATTGCCAAGGGGCTATTATTACCAGTCCAGAAACTGGACAGATAGCGATCGCTATCATCCCATATGTCATCAGTGGATAGATAAATATAATCATACCACTCCTCTTTAGCTATACCCTCTCCCTGATTAGTTACAGTCCAACTTACTTCTACAGACTCACCCCAACCCGCGGTACTGGTGGAAATGGTTGCTTCACTGATGACTAAATCTGGTAAATTAACTTCGTTGATGGTAATGGGAACTGCAAGGGTATTATTAGTCTGATCTGTTTCATATTGTCGGTAGTAGTTGTAATTGTCAGGATTTGTCACCACTAACAGATGATAATTACCCGCTGCTACATCATAAGGAATGAATATATTGCCTGTTAAGCTGTAACTTGCATCTATTCCCAAGGGGCTATTATTACCAGTCCAGAAATCGGACACATAGCGATCGCTATCATCCCATATTTCATCAGTGGATAGGTAAATATAATCATACCAAATTCCTTGGGTCACCAGGGTTCCCTGGTTGGTCACAGTCCAATCTACTTCTACAGACTCACCCCAACCTGCGGTACTAGTGGAGATGGTTGCTGCTGTGACTACTAAATCTGGTAAATCCCCCTCGTTAATTTCAATCCCTTGAGCCAAAACATTATTAGTAATATCCGACTCCAGAGGTCCGTATGGGCTATAATTGGCATTCGTAACTACCAACAAATACCCACTACCTGTAAACCCAGGGGGAACTGTGACTGTCTGTGAAGCTGTATAACTCTGCCCAGGAGCTAGTTGTTGATTATAGTTGATATAATAATCACCTACAAATATATCATTCTCATCAAAACTCTCATCTAAGGAAAAATAAATCCTATCCCCCCACCCATAGTAGTTTGTCCCAGTTGTCTTACTACCTTGGTTAGTGACAGTCCAGGATATTTCCTGAGTTTCCCCCCACCTCACAGATTCCGCTACCGTAATTGAGGTGACAACTAAATCCGGTAAATCACCCAATAAATCAGAAGTATTGACCTGTACTGCTTGGACTGCTAAGTTATCTTGTCTGTCTGTCTCTAATTGGTCACTATAATTAGCAACAACAAAAATATATCCAGTTCCGCTAAATCCGGGGGGGACGGTAATTTGAGCAGAGCCAGTGTAACTTTCCCCTGGTGCTAATACCCCGCCTTCATATTCGTAATCACCTAGGTAAAAGTCATTGCCCAGTTGGTCATTAAGTGAAAAGTAAACTTCATCATACCACCGTCTTCTCCTGGTTGCTGTTTCACCTTGGTTGGTGACCGTCCAAGAAACCTCATAGGTTTCACCCCAAGTTACTTCTGTGGGAATTGTCAGGGAACTAATCACTAAGTTGGGTTGGTTGGAAGCACTAGTTACCATAGATAAATCACCTTTTCTCCAAATATCTGTGAGCTACAAAAGTCAAGGGTTTCCGCTACTGCTTAAGTTGAAAATGTAAATTTAGTCTGTTACTATACTGGGCTGTTTTTGTTATGGCCGATGGCGATCGCACTATTTGCGGATATTGGAGATGTCCGCACCAGATGTTAATAAAGTACTTTGTAATTTGGTGAAACTGCCAAGGGAATTATTCCAGCAGTATAACCTATCACACTTCTCAAAGATCCGCTGTGATGTCAAAATTAAGTAAATTTTTTTAAATAAAACTCTTGGGAAATAAAAAAGGGAACAGGTAAGGAGTAAGGAGTAAGGAGTAGGGAGTAAGGAGTGAGGAGTGAGGAGTAAGGGGGAAATTGGTGTTTACTTCATTAGACACACACCAAAGGCTACAATAAATTAACGTTGTAGTCGATAGTGTAAAAACACCTCTTGCTGGACTTGATGCACTTCTAAAAGTTCTAACTTGGGGGCTAATTGTGATAAAAATCCGTCACCTTCTACTGGCGTAGGCGCAGATGCACCACCTAAAATTAGTGGACACACTGTTAACCACAGTTCATCAATTAAATCTAATTGCAATAGAGCAGCTACTAATTCCCCGCCCCCTAACACTGCTAACCGTTTTATGTCTAGGGATCTAAGGTGTAACAAAGCAGCAGATAGGTCTACATTGCCCGTGGGTGTATCAAAAATGAGAATTTGATCAAATTTAGCCGGACAACCCTGTAAGGCTGTTAACTCCCTTGTGGGTGGTGTCTGTTGGGTTTTTGCCCAAGCATCTGCTCCCGTGGTTGTGGTGAGTAACCAGCGTTCAATAGGCTGTTGGAAAAACTTAATTTCCGGATGAAGTTCGGCGGATTGTGTAAGGACTATATGAACCGGTTGAGGGGGTTTACCCTCTTTCATTCGGTTTTGCAGCAGAATTGGTTGTGATACGGTAAGTGTTGTACCGTAGGCGCGAATAGTGCCAGCACCTAATAAAACGGCATCAGCAGCAGCGATTTGTTTTTCCAGGTGTGCTTTATCAGATCCTGAGCCAAAACGAGCAGGCGATCGCCTAAAATCTGCTATCTTGCCATCTGCACTCATGGCCAAAACTACTATAGTATGAGGACGATGTTGCATTATGGGATGAGTGTGATATTTTGGAAATTTTACTTGTTAGTGAATTAATTTGCCAAAAAATATTTGCCCCCGGCTACTGTTGAGTGATTTTATACCATATCTATATCTATATCCATATGCAACAGCAGTCACATTCACATTTACCCCATAAGAGTTTTGGTATGTCTAATTTCTGGTTATACGTTCAATCTTTCCAACTTTTGGCAGTTGACAAGAACACCATTATAACTTAGCAGAATATCTCTTAGAGCTGTTCTAATTGCACATCGTTAATTTTGTGGTTTACAGATGCGAAGTGAGATACTCGATGGCTAAGGCTCGTCAATCATCCTTTCGACGTATTTTAGTAACAAGAATTTTGCTGTTGTTTGTCCCGGTGATATTGCTCGGAGAAATCGTGGCTTTGAATAAGGCCAGATCTAGCCTATTAAAAACCGCCGGCGAAAATCTTACAGAGAGTGCTGTTTTCAAAAGTGAAAAAATAGCTAATGCGATCGCTACCCTCAAAACTCACTTACTCATTCTGAGTCAAACAAGAGTCATTCAGTCTGGTTCTTCTGCGCAAGTAGAAAAATATCTCACTGAAGTAGCAAAACAATTACCAAGTCACATTGACTGCTTACAATTAACTAATATACAAACAAGTAAAATTATTGCCAGTAGCTGTGGTGAGCAACCAATTGCCGAGTTGCAATCATCTATTCCTCAGCAAACAGGAGAAATTAATATACAAAAAATATTACCGCCAAAATTAGGAACCACAGGTCAAATAAATCGGGGTAATCAACTGCAACTGCTACTATCTACCCCAGTCAACAACCCCACAGGGCAAGTGCGATATACATTGAGCATCAAATCAGCACTATATAAACAAAGCAGAAATCAACCGGGTTCCTTAACAGGCTCTACGGTAGTAATTTCTGAAAATGGGATAATTTTAGCACACCCATCAGCGGAGTTAGTTGGTAGTAATATTCAAGAACACCCAGATGCTCGCCAACTGCAAGCAATTGTTAAAAATGCCGTAGCGGGACAAAGTAACTCCGTCAATTTAGCTTCTCAAGAGGGTACAGAATTCATCGTCGGTTACACGGCTATTGCTAATCCCATCACAACACAACCGGGTAAAAAATGGATAGTTCTGGCTGTAACCACTGTAGATAATGCCCTTCTAGGTTTAGAAGAAATTAAACTCATCCTGATTGTTTTAACAGTTGGTTTGATTGGTGCGAGTTTGTTAGTATCCCTATATCTAGCGCCTTATTTAGCCAGTCCTGTAGAACAATTGCGAGACTATGCTCTGCATCTTCATAGCCACCACGCCGCACAACCAGTACCGCGAAATTTCCAAATTCGGGAGTTTAACCAACTAGCCCAAGCCATAGACCAAATGGTTGAGAGACTCAAGGCCTGGGCCGAAGAACTAGAAAATGCTTGGAAAGAGGCAAAAAGCGCCAACCAGATCAAAAGTCAGTTTTTGGCTACTACTTCCCATGAGTTGAGAAATCCACTTAATGTGATTATTAATTGTCTGCGGGTGGTGCATGATGGCTTGTGTGATAGCCGGGAAGAGGAAATAGAATTTCTGCAACGTGCCGACGAAACAGCTATTCACTTGTTAGGTATTATTAATGAGCTGCTTGATATTTCTAAAATTGAAGCAGGTAAGCTGTCAGTAGTTACAGTACCTATTGATCTGCGACAAATACTGCTGGAAGTGATTAATTTACAATCAGTAAATATTCAAAATAAAGGTTTGCAGTTAAAAACCGATTTAGGTACTGATTTGATTCCTGTCGCAGCAGATGCGGTAAAGTTAAAGCAGGTGATCATTAATATCATTGGCAATGCCACTAAGTTTACCGACCAAGGAAGCATTACCATTGCTACAGCCATTTCCAAATCTGGTCAGAATAAATCTCAGGTGATGATCAGCATCACAGATACAGGTCTAGGGATAGAACCTACCCAGCAGCACAAACTATTTCGCCCCTTTGTGATGTTAGATGGAGGAACCACACGCAAAGTTGAAGGTACGGGGCTAGGATTAGCTATTTCGCGGAATTTAGTGGAACTGATGGGAGGTAGTATTACTCTGGAAAGTGCGGGTATAAACAAAGGCACGACTGTCAAGATTACATTGCCGATGATTGATACTGCTTTATTAACTGGTGCAGCAGCAAAAGAAGGCGTGATTGAGACTTCTGGTTGTCAAGATAACGGCATTATGGGTTACATGACTCGCCATTAGGAAGTCATATCTATCGTTGTATTCACGGTTTTTCTGGGGGCGGAATGGCTAAAAAAGCTACCTTGGCTGCGGCTTGCTCCGCAGCTTTGATTGAGCGTCCTTTACCTTCACCTAGTTTATTGTCATGAAGCCAAACTTCTGCGGCGAAGCGCTCTTGATGTGGATTCGGTTGATTAACTTCCCTGACTCGATACTCAGGTAGAACTTTAAATTCTGCCTGTGTCCATTCTTGGAGAGCTGCTTTGTAGTTGAGTCGGGCTGGGTCGCGGCGAATTTCCGTGGCTAACTTTTGCCAGTGAAAATCTAGCCAAGGGCGAATTAATTCCAGGTTGTTTGTGCTCAGGTACAAGGCACCTAGAACAGCTTCAAAAGCATCTGCTAATCGTGATTCTTGACCAATTTTATCACTGGTAGCACTACCGACCACAAGTAAGTATAACTGCAAACCATATTCTCTTGCTAGTTGAGCCAGGATGCGATCGCTCACCAACACTGAACGAATAGCAGCAAAATCCCCTACTGGACAATCAGGATATGTTTCCCACAAAACTACCGAGGCCGCCAGTCGCACCACCGCATCACCGACAAACTCCAATTGTTGATAATTTGCGGATTCAGAAACACTAGGATGAGTCAGAGCCAAATCCAACAGTTCCCACTTAATGGGTAAACCTGGTGGTAAACCTAACTTTCTGACTAAACTTTCGAGCTGTCGCTGACGACGTGGATAAACAAGTGTCATTAAACGGGATGGGGGGCTGGGGAATAAAAAGAGGGGAGAGAGTCGGACATAAGCCGGGTTCTGTTCTCGCAGACTGTTAAAAAACACCTTTGAGGGCAGTTATCTATCTGGGACGCTTGTTACCAAACGCCTCTAGCGGCTCTAATCATTGGAAACTGGTAAAAGACCAACCTTAGTTTCCTTTCGCCTTGCTCCCAACCGGGGTTTACCGAGCCACAACCTCTCGGTTGTGCTGGTGCGCTCTTACCGCACCTTTGCACCCTTACCTTTAAAAAAAGGCGGTATCTTTCTGTGGCACTATCCTCGCGATCGCTCGCACTGGGGGTTATCCAGCAAGTTTGGTCTTTGGGGAGCCCGGACTTTCCTCAAACCAGTCACTGTAACTGATCTGCAACCGCCTGCGCCTACTCTCTCCCCAACTCCAGTGTAATCCGGGATGGCACAATGTGCCTGGTTTGGATTACTTCTTTTTTTTCCAAGGCAAAGCATAGGTCCAGGGTACTTTTCTAATAGTGAAAGGACAATTGATAATACAAGTGGGGGGGATATCCACACCCGGGGCTAGACCCACACGTAATTCAGAGATGCGTAACACTAGCTGGAGTGAAAATGTCAACTCCTTTCTTTCCTTCATAAAATCGTTATATAACTTTTTTTGCGGTGCACCACCTTTACTTAGTGCCGTGATATTAACTATGGGTTTGGTAGCAGAGTAGGTTCCTGTGGCGGCATCACGGTCAAAAACATCTTCTGCTGTTACCGTTTCTGAAAGAGTTTTCTGGGGAGCAATTAGGCTAGGACTTTGTGGTACACCTAAGTCACGGGTTAAATCAGGTGATTTGCGAATGACTCGACGTGATTGCTTGCTATGTTCCACCACTAAAGAGCTATTGTCCCAGTCTACATATATGGCAATATTATCGGATTTATTTTCAATACTCAGGGATAAATCTTTGACGTCATCTACGGCATATAAGGATTTGAATTTAAAAGAAATCCCCACTTGGTCGAGGAGATTTTGTTCTTTGAGTTGTTGATCAACCGCTGCTTTTTGAAATTCAAATTTTACTTGATCATCAATAGACTCCACCATACGATTAAAGACGTAAGCAACGCCAATAATATATAGGGTCAAAATAACTAAATTTTGGTCGCCACTCCTCATAATTCATTCCCTAACTGTTTACAGTTTTATAGCACTACGCATAGACGTTAGGACATCATAATTGTGGTTTTAAGGGAACAGGGAACAGGGAACAGGGAACAACAAGCAGGGAAATGTCCTAACACTTGTGGTTACTGCTATAACCCATAGGATTAAACTAAGCCGGACAGTCGCCCATCCGACTCGTCTTCAAAACCGTACTATACCTCACGACGCTTCAAACACATCTTTGTTGACTACTCATGGGTACTTTGCTCGACGTATACCAGGTTAGGCTACCAGTAGGAACGCCTTTTCCTCCTGCTTTACGGATTGATGGCTAGTCGCTACCGTAAGGAAGATGCTGTCACCCTTGCACCTAGGGGGTGGGATTCTCACCCACATGAACACACAGTTATAAGAATCTGGTTTTA
>CAIWDD010000129.1 GCA_903911355.1 uncultured Nodularia sp.
ACAGAGAAAACCGAGTAAGAATGACCGGTGAGGGTGTGGCGAACCTTACCTGTCTGCACATCCCACAGTTTGATAGTCTTGTCATCACTCCCACTAGCCAGGGTTTGACCATCCGGGCTGAATCCTACAGACCTAACCCCGTTAGAATGACCGGTGAGGGTGTGGCGAAGGTTACCTGTCTGCACATCCCACAGTTTGATAGTCTTGTCATTACTCCCACTAGCTATGGTTTGACCATCGGGGCTGAATACTACAGACTCAACCGAGCTAGAATGACCGGTGAGGGTTGTGGGTGAAGAGTTACCACTGGGTGAGGTTGTAACTTTTGCTGATGGGGATGTTTGAGTCGTTGCAGTGGTTACAGGTTGGCGCTGGGGTGCAGTTGTCTTGACCGAAGTAGTATTAGAATGACCGGTGAGGGTTGTGGGTGAAAAGTTACCACTGGGTGAGGTTGTAACTTTTGCTGATGGGGATGTCTGAGTCGTTGCACTGGTTACAGGTTGGCTCTGGGGTGCATAATTAGGAGGGGACGGCTGGACTTTTACACTCCCTGGAAAAATCTCAACGCCAATTTTACCAACGCGATCGCACCAATAGCAGCTACCATAACTTTGGCTATAGTAGTGACTGTCAACCTGCTTACAGACTATTAAACTTTCACTAGCAACTCTTAACGCCTGGAACCATTCCTCGGCACTGGGGCGTAAATTAGGATTTTTATACCCATCATTAAAGCATCTCAGAAAACAACTTTGTACCTGTGGATGGAGAATTTCTAGGGGTATGGTTCTAGCTACGGGTTCCAGTAACTGATGGTGAGAATATAGCCATATACCCTGACGGATATAATCACCAGGTTCTGGCGGTTCCCCAGGACCTTTCCACATCCCCGCATACAGATTTTGACCACTGAATAATAATTGATGTATAATCACTCCCAAGCGAAATCGGTCATGGATTTCTGTTTGCTCAATGGTTGCAAAGTCTTTACCAATTAACTCCGGTGGTGTGTAGTCAGGGGTTCCCACCAAACAACGGTAAACTTTACCAGTTTGAGGATGACGCACCTGAAAAGAATCTGTATCAATAATTGAAGGTAAAGCCTGATCATTGACTAAAATATTTTGCGGCTTAATATCACCTAATACATACCCTTGATGGTGTAAAACCTTGATAATTGAGGCAATATTCCGAGCTGTGTAGTGGAGAAACCGCCAATCAGCTGGTAGTTTACATATTTTGTTGCGCCGTGTGGGGTTGTACACATCATAAATTTCTTTTCCCCCCTGAATTTCCCCCATTAAGAACCCCACCAAATCACCCTGAGCATTTTTGAGGACTGACCGAGGCCAAGCGAAAGAAATATGATTGATGTGGTGATTTGGATCAGGGGGCGGATATTTGAGCATCACCGCTAACTTTTGCATTCGTTCCGGTGTGGACTGGTGATAAATTTTAGCTAAATAACCACTGTAATCAGTCCGCCAAACTTTAGCCTCACCACTATTAGCCAGTTCACTCAGGAGATTAATTGATTTACCGGTACTAACACAAGTCAAGCGGGTCATAAATGGTAATTTACTGTTAATTTACTGTTAATCTTGTGGGCTGGGGCTAGGTTTAAAGTTCCGGCGTTGTGGGTTGATGGTTGGTGTCATCGGTGTTTTACACCTTTTGGGGAGATGGTAGAATTTCAGAATTTTCTAGAATCACATAACGGGATTTAAACGAAAATATTTAAAATCCATAAATAGCAAGACTTTCAACCATTGTTTAATTCTGTAAATTCATAAATTTCGGTTTTCAGTCACATAACAGTCAGATAAGATTTTCTGATCAAATAGATGGAAATAAAAAAATCCTCATTTATGCCCAAAATGGTACATATTTAGGGCTTTTCGGTGAAATACTCCACTTATCAATAAATTTTGTCCGTGTATCTGAAGTCATGCAACTGGGTTTTTAAAGATACATACATCTTTCCTTATACTGGTTGAACTACTTAATAATATTATGCCTTAAATTGTGATAAATAACATCTAACCACACCAGAATCACAGCCTTACCTTCATCTATGGATACTAGATATGGTAGAACATCAGAAAAGAATTTAGGATATTGAGAGCGATCGCCTAGCTGATTTACTGATCATGTTGATAACCAGCCACTTGTTTACAGTAGTTACAAATACCCAAAGGAATGTATAGGGTGATCTTGAGTCAAAAATTGTATAGCTAACTGTAATTACATCATCCAAATATGATAGTATAGTACATTAGCACTATTAATACAAATGCTAAGTTAAAAATTGTCAGAAATTTAGATAAACACGAATTATAAAGCCTTTTTTAGGCTCATGAAGTACACATCAATTGCCTATTCCCTGTTCCGGTGTTCCCTGTTCCCTCAAACTAAACAACTTTGTACCTCACGAGCATAGGAAATGCTATATATTGCCAAACTAAAGGAATTAGATCATCTTATGAGAATCGGGAGAAACAAAGATTATGCTGGATAAACTCATCAAATATTTTGTCTATGCGACAAAAGGATATATTACAAAAACACAGTTAATTAAATTCTTGTATTTGGCTGATCTTTATGCTGTCAAATGGACAGGAAATCAATTAACTGATTTAGATTGGTGCTATTATCATTATGGACCTTGGAATGAGGAAATAGATAATGTTTTAAAGATAATGAATGGAAAAGAGATTATTCAAGAATCTCAAGGTAATACAGTAATGATTAAACTTGGTACGGAATCAGGTAATGTTGATGATTTAGATTTACCTTTAAGTCTCAAGCTAATTCTTGATAACATTAGAAGAGAATGGGCAGGTGCAGGACAAGATAAAATAAATCAATTACTAGAGTATGTGTATAGCACTGCGCCAATGGTTGAAGCTCAAAAAAACCATCAACCAGAAGAAAAAGTTAAACTAAATCTGCAAGCAGAAAGAGCAAAATTAATCAGTGAGTTAGGATCGTAAAAGTGGCTGGACAAAAACCTAGACAGGGTTGGATTTATTGGATTAATCCTTACAGGGTATCTCTTCGTTGCAAACTGGGTCATGTTCATATTTATAATTTAGATGAACCAGGAGAAGTAGAATGTCAAACCTGTAAAGAGAATATTAATTCAAGTAGGGTTTTTAGAGGAACACATCCCTATATCATCTGGACAAGTGATCAATTTCAACATGAATCTGGATATATAGCTACTTTTTCTGTGATTCCTCTAACTTCACAAACAACATTTAATGGCTTACCAACTACCTATCCAATTAATTCTACTGTTAGAAATGGCCTTAAGAAAAATTCCTATGTTCTAGTTCATCAAATATCTACAGTTGATGCTAATTCTTTTAAAGATTCATCGGAAAATTGGTTAAATCGAATTGGACAATTAGATAAAGCAGATAAGGAAGCTATAGAGGAACGGTTAAAGTATTTTTTGAATATTCAAGATAATCCTAGTGAAGATTGGTTTGCTCAAAATGCGTCCCCAGAAATTGTTAAGAAAGTTTTTGATTATTTATCGGAAGAAGATAAAAGTTCAGTTATAGAAGAATTAATTAACAATTTAAACTCTTAATCAACAAGATATTTAAAACTGACAACTGTTTACTATGTTGAAGAGGACAGTAATTTGTTAAAATGACAACAATTCAACGCAGACAAATAATCTGACAAGTGACAATAGTCAAAGCGGGTGATGGGACTCGAACCCACGACGTTCACCTTGGGAAGGTGACATTCTACCACTGAATTACACCCGCAGTCAGGACAGATGGAGTCAAAAAATAAGATATTAATGATTGTAGCATTATAATTAGGGATTGTGAAGGAGGGAGAAGTTATGAATTGGTGGCAAAAACTGCGGAAAAACCCTTTGGCGCGATTTGGGGCAATTGTGCTGTTAATTTTCTATATAATGGTAATTGCTGCTGATTTTGTCGCTCCTTATAATCCTCTGGCCTCACAGCCTAATGGTTCCCTGTTACCACCAACTCGGGTTTATTGGTTTTCTCAGTCAGAACCAGGAAAATTTATCGGACCCCATGTATATCCTACTCTTCAGGGCGATACTGATTTAGAAACGGGCGATCGCCAAATCATAGTAGACTTTGCTCAACCAACACCCATCAGGTTATTTGTCCGTGGTGCGGAATACCGACTATTACAGTTAACTTTACCCCTCCCTCCCAAGTGGGAAGAGGTGACTATTTTCCCCGGTATTCCTTCAGACTGGCATTTATTTGGGGCTATAAATGATGGGGATGGGGTAGCTAGTCCCACAGCCTTAAATATTTTAGGTACTGACGACCAAGGACGCGACCAATTCAGCCGGTTATTACATGGTGGTCGCATTAGTCTATTTATTGGGATTATTGGGGTATTGATTACTTTTCCCCTAGGTCTACTAATTGGGGGTATTGCTGGCTACTTTGGCGGCTGGATTGATAGCGTAACTATGCGGTTAACAGAAGTGCTCATGACTTTCCCAGGGATTTATCTGTTAGTGACCTTGGGTGCTGTTTTACCACCTGGTTTAACCAGTACCCAGCGCTTTGTATTAATTGTGGTGATTACTTCGGTGATTAGTTGGGCGGGGTTAGCCCGGGTAATTCGCGGCCAGGTGCTATCAATTAAGGAGCGAGAATTTGTACAAGCAGCAGTAGCAATGGGTGGTAAACCAATTTACATTATTACCCGCCATATTTTACCCCAAACTGCCACCTATGTAATTATTTCTGCCACATTGGCGGTTCCGGGTTTTATTGGTGCGGAAGCGGTATTAAGTCTGATTGGTTTAGGAATCCAACAGCCTGATCCTTCTTGGGGGAATATGTTATCTTTGGCTAGTAATGCTTCTATTGTGGTGTTGCAACCTTGGTTAATCTGGCCGCCAGCTGCTTTAATTATTCTAACTGTGCTGTCTTTTAATTTACTTGGTGATGGGTTGAGGGATGCTCTAGATCCCCGCAGTCTGCGCAGATAGAGGAGAAAAAAAGTTTCTTCCCCTCTATATATATCCTTTAATTTTCCCGCTGCTGTGCTTAGGGAGCCAAGGCGTTACCGCGAATCAAACTACCAATAGTTTTAGCAGTAATTTTCAGTTGGGTAATGGGGTTAGCGGGGACAACGGTTTTATACAGATAGCTGTCAAATGTCAGCTTCTGTACATCTAGGTCGTCGCACATTTCCACAAATGCTTCCCGGGTAGCGTCGGAACGGTAGAAGACGGTTTGGAGAATG
This sequence comes from uncultured Nodularia sp., assembly GCA_903911355.1. Taxonomy (GTDB): domain Bacteria; phylum Cyanobacteriota; class Cyanobacteriia; order Cyanobacteriales; family Nostocaceae; genus Anabaenopsis; species Anabaenopsis arnoldii. The sequence continues at coordinate 5,263 of CAIWDD010000129.1, forward strand.
TCCAAGACCTTGTAGGTGAGTCCGTATTTTTTATCCCAGCGCTTCAAGTAAACCTTGAGGTCTTTTTCTGTGGGAATGGTTGCACCATTGTTAGACATTTCCACAATGGTTTCTGCACACATCCGCCCGGACTTAGCTGCAAAGTAAATACCTTCGCCGGAGGACTTGGTAACGTAACCAGCTGCATCACCTACTAACGCAATGCGACCGACAACACGACGGGGGCGGGGATGTTCGGGGATGGGGTGAGCTTCTACTTTGATAATTTTGCCGCCCGCTAGCTTTTTGGCTGCACGGGTGCGGATACCAGCTTGTAACTGTTTGATGGTGGCTTTGTTGACTTGCATTGTGCCAGTACCAACAGCTACGTGGTCATATTTGGGGAATACCCAGGCGTAGAAGTCGGTGGAAACGTCGTCACCGACGTACATTTCCGCTAGGTCGTTGTAGTACTCCATTTGCTCTTGGGGGAGGCGAATCCGCTCTTGAAAGGCGATCGCATAGTTATAATCTCCCGCATCCATTTCTTTGGCAATACGAGAATTAGCCCCATCTGCACCGATGATTAAATCTACTTTTAGGGTTTTTGTAGTCCCTTGTAAACCGCCTTCGCTGTGGTCTACATAGTGGATTGTATAAGGGTCGGTATTATTTGTGGGTATATCAACTTTATGAACTGTGGCATTAATTAAATTTGCGCCTAGTTTTGCCGCCCGATTGCGCAGGAAACCATCTAGGACTTCCCGGCGGCACATTCCTATATATTCTTCTTCTTTTACTATATTGATATTAACCTCACGATTGGAAGGTGAAATCATTTTCATCTTCCGCACACGGCGATCAATAATCTCTGGTGGGAGGTCAAACTCAGCCACCATACACAGGGGAATTGCACCGCCGCAGGGCTTCGCATTATCTAGTTTTCGCTCAAATAGGTAAGTTTCAATCCCCGCTTTTGCTAGCGTTTCCGCCGCAGATGAACCAGCAGGGCCTGACCCAACAACAGCAACCCGTAGTGTCAAAGGTCTTCTCCCAATAGTTGATAAAAACGTTTAACTAGAGCATCCTATCACGGAGTTTTGTCTAGTTTCCCGCTCTACCTTCTGGTTTTGAAGGAAATGCAATATTCCTTAATGTTTCGATACAAAAACCAGGATTAGACACCACCAGAATCACATTTATTGCTCCTTGGTCAGCTGATCTGTGGTATATGTAAAACACGGTAATCCTAGCAAGAAGCCGTAGATTGCATTCAAGAGGTACAGCAGCAGTGGGTATAGTAGTTGAGAACGTATCTAAAAATTTTGGGAACTTTCAAGCGGTAAATCAAGTCGATCTGGAGATTAACAGCGGTTCACTGGTGGCTTTATTGGGTCCATCAGGTTCTGGTAAATCCACTTTGCTGCGGTTAATTGCAGGGTTGGAAACCCCCGATAGCGGTAAAATTTTACTGACTGGTAAAGATGCTACATATCAAAGTGTCCAAGAGCGCAATATTGGATTTGTGTTTCAGCACTATGCCCTATTTAAACATTTGAATGTGCGTCAGAATATTGCCTTTGGTTTAGAAATTCGCAAAGCACCGGCCAAGAAGATTAAGAACCGGGTAGATCAGTTACTAGAGTTAGTGCAACTAAGTGGATTAGGCGATCGCTATCCATCACAGTTATCCGGTGGTCAGAGACAAAGGGTAGCATTAGCCAGGGCTTTAGCTGTAGAACCTAAAGTATTATTACTAGATGAACCATTTGGCGCACTTGATGCTAAAGTGCGTAAAGATTTGCGGGCATGGTTACGCCGCCTCCATGATGAAGTTCATGTGACCACTGTTTTCGTCACCCATGACCAGGAAGAGGCTATGGAAGTTTCTGACGAGGTGGTGGTGATGAATAAAGGGCGTGTAGAACAGGTGGGAACACCAGCAGAAATTTATGACAATCCGGCGACGGCTTTTGTCATGAGCTTTATTGGCCCTGTGAATGTTTTATCTAACACCTCAAATATTTTCCAGAGCACGGGGTTTGATTCAGCACATAGTCAAGTATTTTTACGACCCCAGGATGTGGCGATTTCCAGAGAGCCTCATGGTAATACTGCACCAGCTACAGTGACTAGGTTAATACATTTGGGTTGGGAAATTCAGATAGAATTAACTTTAGATGATGGCCAGGTGGTAGCGGCCCATTTAACACGCGATCGCTTTAATGAGTTACAGTTAGAACCACAAGAACGGGTATATGTCAAGCCAAAAGATGCGAGGTCTTTTCCCCTACACTATTCGATTTAGCCATAGGCTAATGAATTAACCCATAATAGCGGTTTGAATAAAAAAACCCCCGATCGGCTATAAAATAGCTGATCAAAGGGTTCAATTTTAGTACTTTGCACATGAAATGTATCCCACATGAATACTGTATCTGTCCTTTTTTAATTATGTGTGCCAAAATGCCAGGTTAATGTCAATCATGTAATCCATGGCGGTTTTTAATCATTTGTGGCTACCTGTACCAAAAAACTTGACTTTATTACCAAATGATGTTCATGTTTGGCGGTTTCACCTGGATATCCCAGGAGCACAGCGGGAAAATTTATTAGCAACCCTCTCGGGTGATGAAGTTGCTCGTGCTAATCGATTTCATTTTCACCGAACTGGAGAACATTTTATCGCTGGTCGGGGTATTCTGCGGCGGATATTGGGTAGGTACTTGGGGATTGAACCGCAACAGGTGCAATTTGATTATCAAGAGCGTGGTAAACCAGTTTTAGCAGATGCTTTCGGTAAAAGTGGACTATGGTTTAACTTGTCTCACTCTCAGGGTTTAGCTCTGTGTGCGGTGAATTATCATCGTCAAATTGGTGTAGACTTAGAATATACCCGCCGCAGCTGTGATATAGAGAGCTTGGCTAAAAGGTTCTTTTTACCCAGAGAATATGCTTTGATGCGATCGCTATCTCCTGAACAACAGCAAGAAACATTTTTCCGTTACTGGACTTGTAAAGAAGCCTACTTAAAAGCAACAGGAGAAGGACTAGGTAAATTAGAACAAGCGGAAATCAGCTTAACTCCCACAGAACCGGCCCGGTTACACAAATCTCAGTGGAGTCTGTTGGAGTTAAACCCTGAGGAAGATTACTTAGCTGCTGTGGTGGTGGCGGGCAATATTGAGACTTTACACTGTTGGCAATACTGATACAAGTTTAGTCCGCAGAGGGGACTAAACCTGATCAACCCACTACGCAAGAGTTAAAAAGCCAGTTTGAACTAAGTAAGAAGTGTAAGTCATCAACAATTGAGAATCAATTGGGGGACAAGTAATAGAACCACCTGACAAAGCCTGTAAAGTAGCTTGACAGCTAATAATTGGTCTTCTGGATTGCAGATATAAATCAGGGATAGTCAACTGTTCATCAGACCAGCGTTCTAGTAAAAAAGGACGCAGGGTATATAAAGGATTCTCTGTAGAAGAGACATCATTAATTAACTTTGATTGCCACTCTTCATAGGGAATCATCTCTATGGGATAACCAAAAGATTTAACCCATTCTACCAAATCTTTTAAAGAAATAGGTTGAGGATGTTGTAAATGGAAAGCCTTACCAACAGATTCTGGCTGTCTTGATAGGTAAACAATAGCCTTACTGACATAATCAACAGGGGACATATCTAACATATAGTCTACATCAGGGAAAGTCCCCATTTGTAAACAGCCCTTAGTCATCAAATTGATGAAATCATGGGTATTACAAATACCTGTTTTGCTATCCCCTGCAATTAATGGCGGTCTGTGAATAGTCACAGGTAAACCGCGGTCACGGGCGACCTTAACCAACTTTTCCGCCACCCATTTAGTCTGAGAATAACCTAAATAAATACCTTCCCAATGGTCAAACTCATCCTGTTCTTCTACCAGATAACCAGCATAAGCAGTAGATTCAAAAACCGCCACACTAGAAACATAATGTACAGGCTTAACTTTAGTGTGACAAGCTAACCGCAAAACCTCCTGAGTACCTAAAACATTAGCTGTTTTGAGTGCGGAATAAGGATAAACATAATTAAGCAAAGCCGCACTATGATAAATAGTATCAATATTGCTAGCTAAAATCTGGAACTGTTCAGGATTAATCCCCAAAAGTGGTTGAGCCAAATCACCCACAACAGCAATCAGTCGAGAATTAAACTTTTCATCCCAAATTGCATACTGCTGTAAATTCTTTTGCAGTTTGGTTTTAGCTTCCAACCCATTAGCAGCACGGACTAAGCAATATATATCCGCATCGGTTTCTTGGAGTAGTTCCCGGATAATAAAAGCGCCTAAAAAACCAGTTCCCCCAGTTAAAAATATATGCTTAGGTGTGGCTACATCCACACTCACAGCGTTAGCAGGATCAATAGTGGGGTCAAGGACAACTTCAGCCGCTAAGTTAAGAACCATAGGGTTAAGTTGAGGATCTGGAGAGGTATCTAAACCTAATGGAGATTCTGGGCGATCGCTCTCGGCTAAACGTTGGGAAAGAGACTCAATATTAGGATAGTGCCATAAAAGAACTGGAGATGGTTGAAAGCCCAACATTTTTTCTAACTGACTAACCAGAGTCATGGCCTGTGCTGAATCTAAACCATAGTTTTCTAAATTCTCCCTGATATCTATCTCATCAGTTTCCACCCCGATTAACTCAGCCAAATGAGTAACTAACCATGCTTGAATATCCGCCGCACTATGAGATGGTTGTAGAGTCATTTTTTTAAATCTCCAATAATTGAGAATAATCTGGACAATACTGACTGTAGACTTGAGGAATTTCCATTCCTTGGATTTTTAAGCTTTGAATACGATATAAAAAAGCTGCGCCCTTCATGATGTGATCAGCCACATCAACCACCCGACGATTATGGGGTTCAGCTAAATAAGAACCGCGCACCCAGTCATTAAAACTACCCATAGCTGGGCCACACCAAATCTGATAATCTACCTCTCGACCCTTTTCACCGGAAGTAGACCAGCGGGAAGATAATCCTAAATAAGAGCGAAAAATTAGCGCCATTTTCAGCTTAGGATTATTAACAGCCTTACCTAATTTTGCCGGGTTTTTCTGGGATAAATAAGTAGCTGTTGCTTCCCAGACTTCCGCTAGGGTTTTGCGAAAAACCTGCTTTTCTAATTTTTCTCTTTCTGCTGGGGGAATCTCTTCAATTGAGTTGTAGGTACGGTACAATTCATACAACTTTTGCGCTCGCATAGGGAACATAGTTCCCCGTTTGAGGACTTGTAATTTTACCCCCATTTCAAACATATCAGCAGCGGGAGCCATGGTCATATCCGCCATTTCAGCTTGAGCCAATAATTTTTTAGTATGGTCACAAGCTCCAGACTCCACACAGGATTGATTAATAGAACCAGTCATGACATAAGCAGCACCCATCATAAAAGCTGCTAAAGCTGATTGGGGTGTAGCAATTCCCCCAGCCACGCCAATTCTAACTGGTTGCTGGTAATGAAATTGTTCTTGAATTTCATTCCGCAAAGCAATAATAGAAGGTAATAAACACACCAATGGGCGATTATCTGTATGTCCGCCAGAATCAGCTTCGACGGTAATATCATCAGCCATGGGTACTTGGGCTGCAAGTTTGGCTTGTAAATCGGTGATTAATCCTTGTGCGAGTAGTTCTTGAAGGATTTTTGGGGGGGCTGGTTGGAGAAATTTTGTGGCTACTTCTCGACGGGAAACTTTAGCAATGACCTTGTTTTTAATTTCAATTTGATTGGCATCATTTAAACTCAGCCCGGCAACGCGGTAATATACTATATTGGGGGTTAAATCTAAAAATGCCGAAGCTTCTACAGTTCTTACCTCATATTTGAGGTATAATTTCACAGCCTGGCGTTCCATAGCCAAATCATTGGGGCTGTGAATTAAATTGAAAGCATAAGGACCATAGGGTAAAGCGGCTTGAATAGTTTTAATAGCTGATTCTAGGCGTTCTGGGGGTAAACCACCTGCACCAAAGGAACTCAATATTTTAGCTTGACCCAGAGCAATCACCATTTCTTCAGAAGCGATTCCCCCCGCCATTGCACCGGTGACATAGGCATATTTTACCCCATGAAATGCTAGGAAATTGGGGTCTCCTAGTTGTTGCAGAGTGATGGGGGGGATGAAAGTGAGCAGTTGTGCTGTGGCTGTAGTGTTATTTTCAGGAGAGGATAAATACCCCTCATGTGTAACACCAATTTTTCCCCCAACTTTGACAAAGTAACAGGGTTTATTTAATGTGAGTAATTTATCTTTGATAGCTGAATTATCAAAAGATAAAGTATCTAAAGAACCTTTCCAGATCAGGTTTTGAAATTGGCAATGAGGGGCTTGCAGACTATTATTGTATTGATTTGGTAGCGTATCTACGGGGGTCACTGTAGTTATACCTCTTGTCAATGATGGTTTATTAAGTGTGAATGGGGAGGTTTTAGTAACCCCATGGATGTAGTGATCTGGTGTGTGCAACCTCCCCAAATTACTTATCTATCTGCATTCAATAAATTTTCAGCACAGGCTAACTGCAATTTAATGATCTCGCTCATCTGTTGACTAAAATCTTGTCTGGCTTGGAGGAAAGCAGAGTGATTTTTTGTGATGCGGTTGTTGTTTGCACTCAGTTCTTTATACTGAGTCATGTTTAGTCCCATAATTCTAATTGTGTGATCAAGGTGGTTTTGGGCTGGAGATGACACAATTGGTTGTAGAGTTTGTTGTTCCCAGGAACCGACTGACTCAGAAGATTGTAGTGTTTTTGGAGCCTCAAAACCGTGTTCCATGATATTTTTTGTGGGCTGCTCCGCGGGTATGGGCGGAGACTGGCGATCGCTCTGATCTGATTCGGTAGATAATGGTATGTTTTGGTGCAGTTTTTCAACCCGATAATTGTGCAGGATATCTGGGAATAATTGGCGGTTTTCTGGACTCAATATACTGTTGGTAATTGATTTACTGCCCAGGGTAACCTTGTGGAGAGTTAAGTTATTTTGTTTAGTGGTTGCTGTGGTGAGATTGTACAGAGGTGATAAATCTAAATTAACTCCATGACTGACGAGTTTTGCCAAGGCTTTGACTATAGAGGTGTGGTCATCCATACCTCGGCGATTCAGGGATATGGTGATGTGTTCTTTGTTTTCTAAGATTTTACCAATCCATCGGGAACAAACGCCACCAGCGCCAGCCTCCACAAATATTTTCGCCCCATCATCGTAGACACGGTTAACTAATTGGGGAAAGTCAAGTTGTTGACATAAGGCGCTGGCGATGCTGTTGGCTATGACGGCGCTATCAAGTGCGATGGGTTGATACTTAGCTGCTGAGTAAAAAGTTATGCCTGGTAGGTCTTGGGTAGGTAAAGTATTAACCTTGGCTATCTCTTCGTACTCTGAACCCATGGCTTCACAATGAATTACATGATCGAAGGGTGCGGCGAAGGAGTTACAACCAAGGGATTTAATCACCCTCTGACAAGCTGTTTTTTCACCAGCGATTAACACTTCTTCTGGTGTGTTGATTTGAGTTAAATAAACCCGCGGCTCATGTTTTAGGCATTCCTCCACTTGAGAGGGTGTAGCCATAAGTACATAAGTAGCCCAGAAGTTATCGTCTTGTAATTCTGTTCTATCCGTCAACCCCCAATACTGACGCACAGCATTTTTAGGGCCAGATAATTTATCGCCAAACAAAGGGGATGAGTTCAAGGTATTACTACCGCCCTCAAAATCACTCCAAACCCCTTGGGCCACCATCATGCTGGTTTCACCCAAGCTATAGCCAAAGACGCATTGGGGTTTGACTTGAAAATCATCCCGGAAAATCGCACTCATGTATCTGGCGAAGGCGATTTCACTTTCAAACATCGCCAGGGAGTCATCTAACAGTTGCTTTTCCAGGCTTTCTAGTTGTCTGGTGGAGAGTTTAGGGAAGCTGCGGGGATAAACTAATTTTTCCACATCAGCAGCACGGTTATAGAGATTATTACTCTTGAGGTCTTCAAATACCTTGGGGAATAAACGGAAGACTGTCCGACCGATCCCAATGTAGGAATTAACAGCAGCGGGATAAACGTAAGCCACACTAGCGATTTTACCCAAGGGTTTGGCTGTAAAATAACTACCGTTAGGACTTTGCCAATCTGTACCTTTTTCAAAGGCTGTGTTTACACCTTTACGAGCCGCATCAATTTGTTTAAGTAGTTCTTTTTTATTACGTCCGGTAATTGCTAGAGCATATTTAGCTTCTGAACTTTCTTTAAAAGTTGTGAAAGTCTGACTCGCACTAGTGGATAAACAAGAACTATCTTCAATACTTTGTTGGAGGCTATTTAAAACCTCTTCTAAGTTGCTTTGATCCCGCACTGCTACAGGTAACAGGTAAAAAGGCATTTGCTGTAAATACCGACTGTCGCGCTGTTGTTGGTTTGGGTCTTCTGACAAAATGACATGAGAGTAAGTGTCATCTATACCTATGTTATTGATGGCGGCTATGCGGCGGGTGGCTCCTTTATCGACAAACCAAGGTCTGGACTCTGTAGCCACATAAAAAGGACTACCCTCCCATTGTTGTGGTGTCTTGACATTAGACCATTGAGGAGTAGCAGGAATGTATCTGTAATAAAGACAGAGTGCAGTTTTAATTAAACTAGCAATTCCCGATGCCGTATAGGTATGACCTATATTAGCCTTTACACTACCAATGGCACATTGTAAACCATTACCACTTTGGGGATAAGCTTGTAATAAACCGTTAATTTCCGCTTCGTCTTGTTGAGGAATACCACTACCATTCACCTCAACATAATTAACCTGTTGAGGTTGAATTTCTGCGGTGTGAAAAGCTTGTTGACAAGCATCATTTAAGCTAGATGCAAAACTTACCGCCTCGAGTACAGCATAAATCCGTTGGTTATCTTGTTGAGCAGTATCATGACGCTTGAGGACAACTGCACCAGCACCCTCACCGACCATCCAACCATTAGCATTCTCATCAAAACTTAAAGTATTGATCCCTTGATTTACCTGAGCTAATTGACTCCGCAATAAGACATTTTCTACACCGCCAGCCAAATCTATCGCACCCAAAACTACAGCCTCCACCTCCCCCGCCGTTAACAGCATTTGTGCCACTTCCAAGGCTTTAAGAGCAGAGTTTTCACCCGCGGTCATGGTGAAGGCGGGGCCGGTAAAGTTCCACAAAGCAGAAATGCGACTGGCCATAATATTGGCAATGTGACTGACATACTCCCCAGTTTCAACGGGATGATGGAGACTGTCTTTAACAACCCCTTCTAGTTGGGCGAGGTGTTCATCGGATAAGCAAATATTATCCTCTAATAAACCCTCTTTCAACTGCCAGGATAAATCCCATCTTTGCTGTAATTGATGTACAGAAAGTTCGGTTTCTGCAGCCACAATTACTGCAACATTTCCCCCTGGTTTAAGTCCCGCATCTTTAACGGCGCGGTCGGCAACTTTGAGCAGTAAAAGTTGTTGGGGATTAAGTTTTTCAACTTCCTTGGGAGGGATTTTATAAGCTAAAGTGTCAATATCAAAATCTTGGATGTATGCCCCTACAGGTGCTTTACCATCTGTTAAACCATACTGTTGCAGTAAGCTGGTTTGCTCCTCTATACCTTGCCATCTAGAAGGGGGTAAGGGGATAAAATGCTGGGTTCCTTGATAAATACTGCGTTCAAAGGCATCTAATCCGTTACATCCACCGAAAAAGGCATCCATACCCACAATGGCAATTTTAGCCTGTGGTGTCGGTGTTGTATGGTCTGCTGGTGAGGGTGTAGTACCCTGTTCAATAATTAAATGGGAGTTTGTCCCCCCAAAGCCAAAGGCGCTGATTGCGGCTCGTTTAATTGATGGATGGTTGTTAGGCCAAGGCGTTGCTTTTCTAACAATGTTGTCACTGGAAATAACATGATTGTCTGAGGTTAAAGGTGTATCAATATTAATGGTAGGTGGGATGAGTCCTTCAGACATACTCAAAATTACCTTGGTCAAGCCCACCATACCCGCAGCGGTTAATAAATGTCCCGTATTGGCTTTAGCGGAACCCACCAGGGGGGAGGCTTGATGTTGGCCAAAAAAGGTATCTATGGAATTGAGTTCAGTTGTATCACCTAATAATGTTCCGGTAGCATGACATTCTAAGTAATCGATGCTTTGGGGGCTGATTTGTTGCTCACTATAAGCGCGTTCAAAGGCCAGGACTTGTCCTTTGGTATTGGGGCTGAGTAAATGTTTACCTTTACCATCGTTGGAGAGTCCATTACCGCAAATTGTGGCCAGGATATTGTCACCATCTCTGACAGCATCGGCGTATCTTTTGAGTACTACCATACCCACGCCGTCGGCGGGAATCAAACCTCTGGATGTCTTATCTAGGGGGCGACTGGTACCATCTTCTGCAAAGCCTTGGACACCGGAAAAGAGCATCCGCACAAATAAGGAATCTGCACAACTAATGGCTCCCGCTAACATCATGTCAGCTTTATGGGATGATAGATAATGAGAGGCTAGTTTGATGGCATAAAAGGATGAGGAACAAGCAGCATCTAGACATAAATTAATTCTAGATAGTGATAAGGCTTGAGCAACTATGGATGCTGGTAAGCCGGAAATCATCCCATTATAAACAGATGCTTTGATTGCTGTTGGTAAAGGGGCTAAATGAATATTTTCATCTTGCAAAAGTTCTTTAACCCCAGGTGCGATCGCTTGCTGATAAATAGGGGAAAATAATTGATGGGAAAGTTTAGTGGGGAAGGACAGATTACCAAGAATTACGCCACACTCAGGGAGTAGCTTTTGATTACCCCAGTACCCACTGTTACTAATGGCTTGTTTAGCAGCGTACAATGACCATTTAAAGGTATCATCTAAACTGGCGATTAATTCTGCGGGTAGGTTGTAACCAGAGGGGTCAAATTCAAAATCCCGGATATATCCACCTTTGAGAGAATAGGTTTTATCTGCTGTCCCTTTAACTGGATGGTAAAAAATGCTGGGGTCTACCCCTATTTCGCTGATGGTGGCTGATGATGTCGCATCTCTTTGGGAAACAAGATTTTGCCAAAATTCCTCAGGGGTTTTAGCATCGGGAAATAAACAAGATAATCCAATGATGGCTATTTTTTCCATTGTTATATCCTCAACATCTGCGGGGTATTTAAAAGAAACTAGGATTTACGCACTTACCCAAATTGAGAATTTTTATGGCGATCGCTATCGGTCAAGCACCACGGAGCAGGGAGTAAAAAATATACTACTCCAGCAAAGCCGCTTTTTAAGTCTCCTCGGTTTCCTTTGTGTTGCTAACTTTTCATTAATTTTGTTGACCAAATGATGGCATGAGCCCCCAGCATTTGGGAGTAGATTTTACCATGATTATCGTGGATAATAAAGTCTGCGATCGCACTACTTGCTGTTTTAGATTTTACTTCACAGGAAACATAAAATAGTTCATTATGTGGTGTAGGGGCAAACTGTTCAAACTTCTCTACCTTTCCGGGTAAACACCCTTCTTCATAAAAGTGCTGTGTCCATATCCACAGGGCGTGCATACTCAGGTCAGTTGTATAAGGATTTACCCATCTCACAGGAAATTGACCTTGTTTTTGGGCGCTGATCTCTGTCCACAAACATTCTGTGGTGATTTTTTGTTGCGTAATATTTAAAACTCTTTGCACTTGCTGAAATGAAGGTCCATGAAATAGGGTAGCGCCTCCATGCTGATAGAAATCTTTACCGGTATCGCTAATAATGTCATCTAAATTGAGATTAATAGATTCATAACTAGGAGGCTGGGGAATTTCGCGATGGAGATTAAGTTGAGCGCTAAAATGGTAATGGACTTTTCCCGCGGGGTTTTTACTCCATATTTTGGCTTTAACGACAATTTTTTCGCCGTTGATTTTCTCAACTTCTTCTATTTCTAAAGTGTGTTCTTTAGCTAAAGTGTCATTGAAGGTGATCCCCTTTAAAATCCTGAAATCTGTGTAATTAAATAATCGATAACCCGGATACATTTCCTCACAGGTATTAATTATCCATGTCATTGCACAAGTAGCAGGTAAAACAGGAGTACCAGCAATCACATGGTCATATAAAAAAGGATTAGCTTCCAGTGTCATCTGGCGACGAATACGATGAGTGCGCAGATAGGAATCTAACTCTCTGGTGGGGGGAAGAAGGGGACTACCAATCACAACTTGGGTAGTATCATGATGGGTGGGGTGTAGTTCATTAACTAACATTTGTGTACCTACATCCACCGGGATAATATCAATACCTCGTTCTGTAAAAGCCTTTTTCAGTTCTGGGGACACCATCCCACTATCCCAAGCGCCCCAGTTAATCGCCACTACATGACACTGAGGATAGTTTTGCTTGATTAAATGGGCTGATTTATTGAGGATTTCATTGGCGATCGCATAATCAGATTGGCCGATATTACCGTAAAATCCACTGACAGAGGAGAACAATACTAAATGTTCTAGTTGCTGAGGTTTTACACAAGTCAGGAGATTCTCTAACCCCTGGACCTTAGCATTATAAACCTTCTCAAAATCCTGGTCAGTTTTCTTGGAAATCAGTTTATCAGCTAAATTACCAGCTCCGTGAATAATGCCAGTAACAGTACCCACAGATTCTAATTTTTGCTGTAAATCTGTGACATTAGTGATATCCACACTAATATACTCAGCTTGAGCGCCCGTTGCTGCTAAACTGGCTAAAGTTTGCTTAATTTCCCGACTAGAAGCAATCTGATTATATATCTTCAAAACACTCATAGGAGTAGGCTTTTGACCCTGAGCTTGAAGATACTCCATAATACGTTTCTTTAAGTCCGCCTCCGACTCACAGTTTTGAGCGAACTCTGGTTCAACATCCACAAATTCCGAACGACCGAGGAGAATAAACTTACAAGGGTAGTGCTGGGCCATTTTAATCGCACATTGAGCAGTAATACCCTTAGCACCGCCACTAACAACAAAAACCATGGAAGACTGTGTATTCATATTATTGATAATTTATGATGAGAAACTTGCACAGACGCACTAATGTGGGGGGTGTGCGTCTGGTGCGTGAGATATAACCCCCAACCCTAGGGGAGGGAATCAGCGACCAAAGTCACACGACCTTGAGAACCGTAAGCCACCTCAGTGATATAAAGGTTAGGGTCGTGCATTTCAGCGATAATATGTGCTGCTGAGATTTGAGGATTTAAAGAGGGACTTAAATCAATAGCGCGAGTAAAAACTCTGGGCCATTCCCAGTGGAGAGACTTAGTTAAGCCAAATAAACCTGCACCGATAACTGGGAAATTAACACTATGTTCTAATCCAAAAGCACCATCTAAACGAGTTACACTCAAGAAACAACTGCGTTCATAATGGGCCAGTTGATTGAGAGATTGCTGGAGATGTTTAGCTATAAAGAAGATGTGCTTGACAATTGCTTTTTCTTGTGGTATGTAAGCAGGTTGTTGATTGGGGGTAAATAGGGGATGAATGTGGATAAAAGCCCCAATATTGCCGAAGTGAGTGGCGATCGCAGATAATTTATGTTGTAGTAATTCTTCAGTCATATCTGCGAGGACGACACGATTAACGCCAACAGGTAAAGGGGATTGTTGGGGAACGATAGAAGGGGGGAAACTTAAGATCACCACTTTGCCACCGCGATCGCTTAAACTTTGAGCTAGTTGGGAAGTAGTGAGGGAACCATCATCAGTGATAACGGTAACATATCCCTCTGGTAAAGCAAAATCTAAACTATCGGGGGGTGGCAAAAAATGCAGTTTAGCAGGTCGTCTGGTTACCCCCTCAATTACCTGGACTGGCTGGTAACTAAACTGCGACTGGGGCTTTTTTTTTTCACCCCCAGCCAGCTTCTGGAGGTAATTAACTATTTGACCGATGGTGCGGAGGTCTCCTAGTTCTTCAAGATTGGGTTGGGGTAAATCGGGGTATTTTTCTTGGATTGCGCCCAATATTTCCACCCGTTTAATGGAGTCAATACCTAAGTCAGCCTCCATATCCATATCCATTTCCAGCATCTCTACCGGGTAACCAGTTTTATCGCTGGTGATGGCTAACAAAGTTTCACCCAAATCTGCATAATCATCAGTAGTTGCTATTTCTAGTTCCATGGGGGGAGTCGTCTCTACAAAACCGGGGATCTTATTTTCCCCCATGGGCATGACAAAGACAGGAGATTCCATGGATTCTAGCATAACTTCTGGAGTGCTAGTAGGGGTTGTTATTTCTACAGCAGCATTACTAGACACATGGGATTGCAGATATTCTACAACTTGACCAATGGTGCGTTTTTCCGATAATTCTTCTAAATTAGGGCTGGGTAGTTCGGGGTACATATCCTGTAATGCGCCCAAGATTTCTACTTTTTTGATAGAGTCAATGCCTAAATCAGCCTCCATATCCATATCCATTTCCAGCATCTCTACCGGGTAACCAGTTTTATCGCTAGTAATAGCCAACAAATTTTTACCCAAGTCGGCTAGGTCAATATGAGGAGCAGCTGGTTTAGTTTCAATTACAGGTTCTGTATTCAGATCCCGGACTGGTGAGATGGATTCGAGAGTCTTGGGTATAGTGGTTTCAATTACAGGTTCTGTATTCAGATCCTGGACTGGTGAGATAGATTCGAGAGGCTGGGGTATAGTGGTTTCAATTACAGGTTCTGTATTCAGATCCCGGACTGGTGAGATGGATTCGAGAGTCTTGGGTATAGTGGTTTCAATCACAGGTTCTGTATTCAGATCCCGGACTGGTGAGATGGATTCGAGAGTCTTGGGTATAGTGGTTTCAATCACAGGTTCTGGATTCAGATCCCGGACTGGTGAGATGGATTCGAGAGGCTGGGGTATAGTTTCCTGGCTATGCTCCTGAGTTGTAGCTACAGAATCACCGGAAATAATGTGAGAATATTCTTGTTGTATAAGTTGGAAAAAGTTTTTGGAGTATTCTAACTGTTCCAAAAGGTATCGTTCATGAATGCGGAGGGTTTCACCTTGGTGAGTGTGAAACTGCATCATCCCACGTTCGAGACTTTGCTTGACAAATACTTGAAGTTGTGCTGCTTCTGCCAGAGATTTGCTGTTATTAAACACAGCGTTCTGTTGCTGCATCAATTGGAAAAACGCCCTGGTGTATTCCATCTGATGTTGCAGATAAGTCCCGTGGACTTGTAAATTTTCAGTTTGATTCTTTTGGAACTGGGTAAGGAGGTATTCTAAACTTTCTAGGGCTGTTTGGTAATTGACAGGTTTTTCTGGTGTTGGTTGCATTTTGGTCTCCGGACTGCTAACAGGATGGGGTGCGCAATGATCAGAGGTATGTAATGGGGAGGGAGTGGGTGCAGTCAATTCAGGTAAATTATCTGGTTGTTGGGTAACCAGTCCATGAGTATGATTTTCTTTGGCGGTTGACAGTTCTTTGTTCCCAGTTAAACTAACTGTATGTCCATTGTGCAAAGCTTGAGTAAAGGCGTTTTTGGTCTTTTCCGAAACATAGTTAACACCTTTTAAACGCACATTTAACGCCTTCTTCTGCTCAACTGGGGGTAGTACAGGTTCAACTTGGTAAGGGTCAAGGTTTTTTAAAGCTAGACCTAGGACGCGCAACTGTACAGCTGCTTCTCGTAAAGAGCGATCGCTGTTCTTTTGGGTGCTAGGGTTTAGGGATATAGTGAGATGGGGGCGATCGCCTAAAATATCCTTGACTAAATTGCTGAGAATGCGGCGCGGTCCAAATTCCACAAAGCAGGAACCACCAGCAGCATAGATATTTTCAATTTCCTGTTTAAACATCACCGAGTTAGCCAAGTGACTTTCCAAGATTTTTTGAATACCTTGGGAGTCTTGGGGATAGA
This sequence comes from uncultured Nodularia sp., assembly GCA_903911355.1. Taxonomy (GTDB): domain Bacteria; phylum Cyanobacteriota; class Cyanobacteriia; order Cyanobacteriales; family Nostocaceae; genus Anabaenopsis; species Anabaenopsis arnoldii. Next base: position 21,207 of record CAIWDD010000129.1, read on the forward strand.
GTTTACCCGTGACATTAGTAAAGACAGGAACTTGAGGCGGATTAAACTTAACAGACTTAGTGGCGATCGCAAAGGATTTTTGAGCAAAAGCAATCAGGGGAGTGTGGAAAGCTGCGGACACAGGTAACAGCACAGCAGTACAACCCTGGTCTTGTAAAGCTTGTCTGACCTTAGTGATCTCTGCGGTCGGTCCAGCCAAGACCACTTGAGTAGGGGAATTAAAATTAGCGATGGTCACCTGGGGAAACTTGCGCAGCACCAGAGCAACCTTGCTCATATCCTCCTTCACCGCCAACATACTTCCCGCGTCGTGGTCTGGGTCTTTAGGCGCAGCCATAGCTTGACCTCGAGACTTGACTAGAAACAAATAATCCTGCTCACTCAAAACCCCTGCAGCCCACAAAGCAGTCAGTTCACCAAAACTGTGTCCGGCGACAAAATCGGATTTAAACCCGGCTTGTTGCAAAATAGAATACAAACCGGCACTAAACACCCCAATAGCGGGTTGAGCATATTCTGTGCGTTGCAGTGCTGCAACTTGCGCATTTTTCTCCGCCTCATCAAAAACGGGACGGGGGAAGACAATATCCGAAAGTGGCTGTAAATTATCCTTGAGTAATAAACTATCCATACACCCATGTAAACGGCGCATGGTAGGAAAATTCATTACCACTTCGCGCCCCATTTCCAAATATTGCGAACCTTGTCCAGAGAACAGAGAAACCACCTTTCCCCCCAACTCCATTCCAGAGGAGCGGTAATAAATACCCTGGGGATGTTCCCAAGCAGGTGCGGAAGCTTTGTGTTGGAGCCAGTCAATAGTAACTTGGATCAACTTACAGGCTTCTGGGACATTTTCAGCCACAAACCCCACCCTAGAAGCCGCCAAGGGAATTTCCAAAGATTGGGACTCTTTGACTAAAGCCGCAAAATGTCTATCAGCACCATCTCCTTGCAACTTACCCAGAGTTTCTTGACACTTACTCAAAAGTTGTGCGGGGTTGTGAGCAAACAGCAGCACTTCATGAGCGGTACCATGCAAACGGTAGGGAAGGTTTTCTGGGGTTTCGTATTCTTCCAAAACCACGTGGTAATTTGTGCCACCAAAACCGAAAGAACTGACACCAGCGCGTCTTGGGGGTTCCCCGTCGGCCTTGATCCAAGGTCTGGTTTGAGTATTCAAATAAAAGGGAGAATTTTTGATATCCAGTTTAGGATTCGGCTGAGTAATATTAATAGTTGGGGGTAAAACCTTATGATGCAGTGCCAAGGCTGTTTTAATCAGACTTGCAGCCCCAGCAGCGGCTTTAGTATGTCCAATTTGGGACTTGACACTACCCAAAGCAATATGCTGTTTTTGGGAATCATGTTTGCTAAAGTAGTCCTTTAAAGAACCGAACTCCGTGGGGTCACCAGCCATTGTCCCAGTACCGTGGGCTTCCATTAACCCTACTGTAGCGGGGGAAAAGCCAGCATCATCATAAGCGCGTTCTAAGGCTTTAACTTGGCCTTCCTTGCGGGGAGCATAAATACTCTTGTAGCGACCATCGCTAGAAGTACCAATACCTTTAATGACTGCGTAAATTTTATCATTGTCCCGTTGGGCATCTTCCAGACGTTTGAGAACAATCATCCCAATACCTTCGCCGAGCATCATCCCATCAGATTGAGCGTCGAAAGGCTTGACATTTTCACTGGGGGAAACCGCCGGTGTTTTACTGAAGGAGATGTAAGCCATGATGGTGTTATCAGTATCCACACCACCTGTGAGCATCATATCAGCCCGGTATTCCACCAGTTCACTAATGGCCATTTTCAGAGCGCCAAAGGAACTAGCACAAGCAGCATCAACTACACAATTGGTTCCGCCAAAGTTGAGGCGGTTAGCAATGCGTCCAGCAACGACGTTGGCTAGCATCCCGGGGAAAGCATTTTCATCCCACTTGATATAGGCGCTTTTGATTTTTTCGATAATTTTTTGGGTATCTTCATCGGAAATACCACTGCTTTTAAGTGCCTTTTCCCAAACAGGATACTCTAACCGGGCAGAAAGTGGCATTCCCAATTGCTTGGCCATGGCCACGCCTAAAATTACCCCGACATTTTCACGGCTAAACTCCCGAGATTCGCCATAGCCAGCATCTTCCATTGCTTCTTTAGCTATGACTAAACTTAATAGCTGAGAAATATCTGTCACTTCTAAAATGCTGGGAGGAATACCAAATTCCATGGGGTTAAAATCTACCTCGGGAATAAACCCACCGCGTTTACAATAGGTTTTGTCCTCAGGGGTTCTGGGGTTAGGGTCGTAATAATCTTCGATGCTCCAGTGTGTGGGGGGAACGTCAGTAATACAATCAATTTTGTTAACGATATTCTGCCAGTATTCCTGTAAGTTCCTAGCTTGAGGTAAGAGCGAAGCCATCCCGACAATGGCTATGGGGTTTTGTTGTAATTTTCTATTAATCTTATTAACTGACATGGGTTTCTCCTGGTGCGATTTTTTTTCCTCTATTGACCTAATCAAAGTTTTCTCAACACTGTTGATAAGGCTCTCCAACTCTGCCATGGCCGTATCAATTGAATAAGCAGACATAGGGCATATACTGTTGTTAAGTAGTGTGAATTATGATTGCTCCTGTGGCGAATCTGTAGCAATTCCTAATTCATAATTAAGAATTCAAATGACATCTGTTTGCTGCTCAGAATTACACATTGTGGGTGAGGTAATTCCTACTTCCATGAAATATGCTGTAATTGCTTGTTTCTAAAATAACAATTTTGTCACCCTAATTAATTTTGGAATACAGCATTTTGGAAATCATGTTATACAGCACTGGATTCTTGATATTGAGGTAATAGGTCAATGACATTGTTGAAACTAGAAAAATAGTCTCGGAGTACGTTAGCTGCTTGACCCGTGAATTCCATCCATTCGTAATGGTAGAGATTTTCGGCAATTGTATCCCACTGGATGAGGGGAAACTGAGGAGTAACCACTAGGACAGAAACGCTTTTTTCGCCCAAACTAGTTTGGGTATCTAGCCTAACCGCAGCAATGTAGCTGGTGTTAATCACAACGTTCTGTATCTTGATAAATGCCATAGACAGTTTCAGCGTCCAGATAATTTACTTTAAGCAATTTGACCCGGAAAAGTTGACAATTTCGTTACAGAAAAAACATCCCCCTTAATTCTGAATTAATGTAGTTTTCTGTAGAAATACTCACACACTTATCAGGTGTGATGCCATGGCAGTTAGGTTTAGTTTTGCTTTTTTAATTTTCCACAGAATAACTAATTTCCTTACCGATTTGAATCGTCTGAATTAATAAAAAGAATAGCATGATTCACAGAAACTAAATCATTGGTTTAACTGATTTTTATGAAAAAACTAGATTCTGGCTGGTTTGGGACGGGAAAATATCGTTGCGTATAAGTATAATTTATGTATAATACATAGTGAAATAATCAGCTAAATTCTTTATAAATCATTGTTTTCATCTCAGCACGTATATATATAGAGGTAAGTTAATGAAAATAAATACATAAATCAAATGCATAAATGTTTAGCTGGATTTTTCAGAAGAACATGATAATTAACGGCAAAGATGAGAAAATCCCTAAACCTAAAATTACCTAGTGACAATAATCGTAATTTATCAAGCAAATATTAAATTATCAGATGGTGCATAATAAACAAAATTTATTTCTTATAAATCACCTCAATTATGAGGACATTTATTAATATCTGACAAAGCTGTTACAGACTGATATTATTGTTTTTTCACCAGATCACAACTAAGACCGCAATGGGATTTTATGGGGTACTTTACCAGTCCATTGTTGCCATCGGATGATTCCCCGATTGACCAATTGGGGATTTTCATCGCCAATAAAACAGATGCGCGCCATTCTTTCACAAGCAATCAGAATTTCACCGTTTCCCATAAACGGAGCAATGACAAAATTATGCTGATGGGTATATAAATTAATTAAGTAGTTGACAATACCCTCAACCCCATCAACATTAATTGGTGTCTGTGGCTGAGATATAGAGTGATGGGAAAAAATGCCCACATAAACATTACCAAGAACTAATTCATATTGAAAGGGCATTTGGCTATGGCGGTAAAAATCATAAATATGACCCGGTGAACGCAACACCGCCACCACCCGCGCCTCATCTACCAAGTAATTATGCTCCCAAGTGGGGGAAAGGGTGGCGATCGCTAAGGCTGCATCTGATGGTAACAGGTTTCTAAAATTTAAACTAGCAGTATGATCACAATACAGTAAATGCCGGTCTAGCATCCATTGTTCACCGAGTTTCACACTGGGGTCATGAGTAGCAATAGCTAATTCTGGCTGGGGTTGGCCTTTTTTAAGTGCTAACTTAGCCTCCCTTTGGGCTATAGCACTTTTGTAAGCTAATAACTGTAACTCTTTTTGCTTGGCTCTGGCTTCCACAATTACTTGAGCTAATCGTGTTGATTCTGCTTCGTCTCCCCTGACCTGTTGCTGACTCCAAGCCTGATGAGATTCTTCGGCTAACACACGTTCTTGATTACCAGCCCTAGCTATCTTCAGTAGTGCTGTAGGACTATTAGCAATTGGGGAACCCTTAATAATTTCTTTAACTTCTGGGTGGATACCTTTAGCAATCTGCTTACCATGCTGAAAGGTGCGTTCAGAGTAGCCCACTTCTTTGGCTAACTCCACAGTGCGCTTGAGGGGTGGTGAAACGGTTTCACCACCTTTAGTGGTATATTGATTATCGCCAACCTTAGCCCGAACCCCCATACGCTCTAAAATTTGGTCTCGCTCCCACCACAATTCTGAACGTTCCAGGGGTTCTAACTCATTACGGATCAAATTCTCGTCAATTTCTGCCAACCGAGACTGGTCAGAGTTTTCATAGTTGACAATATGACATTCAATATTTTCTAGCCCCAAAAGTTTGCAAGCTGTCAACCGATGCAAACCCGCAATTAAATTTAGCTGTTGATCCACGGTAATCGGGTTTAATAAACCATTAGTCTGAATGGACTCCTTCAACTCATTTACCTTGTCGCCTTTAACCGGACGGCGGTTACGACCAATGCGAATTTTATTTATAGGAACTGTAGCCATAGTTACTCAACTTCCCTACAGGTAAAAAATACCCTTAAATACCATTAAGTATATAGCCTCAGTATACCCAATCGGTAAACAATAAATCTAAATTCCCTGTTCCCTGTTCCCTGTTCCCTGTTCCCTGTTCCCTGTTCCCGATTCCCGATTCCCGATTCCCGATTCCCGATTCCCGATTCCCGATTCCCGATTCCCTGTTCCCGATTCCCTGTTCCCTGTTCCCTGTTCCCTAAGATGTTTTAAAAGTTATCAAACAACCTCTAAATTCACATTGACAAGATGATAGTTTTCTGCAATGATTAAACACGAGATTATACAGGTTTTCCTGGTTAAGGTTTTTCTGCACTGCATAAATCTGGAAATTTAGACCTTTTAGCACATATATTGTACTTTACACTACTTCATTTGAGATGAAATTAGGATAAAACTAAGGAAGATTTGCAGTGACACCATCATTAAAGTTTGCGGATCATCTAGGAATTTAAGGCATCTGTATAGGCGTAGGACAATTTATATAGAACCAATTAGACCGCTGATTTTACTTAAGTCAAACCGTTGATTACCTTCACATCATCTGGCCATTTAGGCTGTCCCTGGCATAGCACAATTGGAATAAAAATATGGCAGCAAACAAACAACGCCTGTTACTCATCAAACCCCGAGGGCGGTGGCGGATCATTGTGGCGGCTTGTATCAGTTTAGCCACTGGATTAGTAATTTACAGCTTTTCACAAAATCGACTTAGCCAGGAAGTGACAACTTCTCCAGAAAATTTACCCCAGGCTGCTCCTGTAAAACAGGCGGTAACAGCTTTGGGACGTTTGCAACCTGAAGGGGAAGTAATTAATTTATCTGCACCCAATTCAGTCAACGGTGTGCGGGTAGAAAAAACTTTAGTTAGGGAAGGAGAAGCAGTCAAAGCCGGTCAAGTATTGGCATATCTAGAAAATCATCAGCGTTCCACGGCGGCACTGCAACAGGCTTTAGACCAACTAGAAATTGCTAAAGCTAAACTAGCACAAGTCCAGTCTGGCGCTAAACCCGGAGATATTGCCGCCCAAAAAGCTGCGATCGCAGGTTTAGAGTCCCAATTAAAAGGAGACCTGGCGGCTCAAAAGGCCACCATCAACCGGATCCAAGCCCAAGTAAACAACGCCCAAACCGAAAATAATCGATATCAGCAGTTATACCAAGAGGGTGCAGTCCCCGCTACGGTAGCAGATACTAAAGCTTTGCAACTCCAGACCCTACAAGAGCAGCTCAAAGAAGCCAAAGCCAACCTGAATAGAACCGAAAATACTCTCCAAGACCAACTCAAAGAAGCCAAAGCCAGACTTAACAGTTTAACAGAAGTACGTACTGTTGATGTACAATTGGCACAAACTGAAGTTAATAGTGCTGTAACTGCTATCAAACAAGCCAAAGCAGACCAAGAATTAACTTACCTGAAATCTCCCATAGATGGTAAAGTTCTGAAAATTCATACTAAAACTGGGGAAGCCATTAGCAGCAATGGATTTGCTGAGATTGGGAAGATATCTCAAATGTATGTAATTGCAGAAGTGTATCAAACTGATATTCAAAAAGTAAATTTAGGTCAAACAGCCACCATTACCAGTAACGCATTTCCCGGCAAAATACAGGGAACAGTCAAGGAAATCGGTTGGCAAGTTGACAGACAACGTATCTTCAGTCTTAATCCCGCCGCAGATACAGACCGCAGAATAGTGGCAGTCAAAATTAGCATTAATGACCCCGCAGATAGTCAACGGGTAGAGCGTTTAACTAACTTACAAGTGGATGTTGCCATTCAAATCTAATTACACACCCTTCGAGACAACAAAATCCAATGGTATTAAACCATGAACTTAAAAATTCCTTTAGCATGGCTACAGTTAGCCCAACAAAAAGTTAGGTTTTTAGTAGCTGTAGGTGGAATTGCTTTTATTGTGCTGCTGACATTTATCCAGCTGGGGTTTCAAGATGCGCTTTATTCTAGCGCCACTGCACTGCATCAAAATCTTCAAGGGGATTTATTTTTAGTTAGTTCCCAATATAAAGCCTTGACCGCCAGTCAAAGTTTTTCCCGCGGTCGTTTATACCAAACCTTGGGTTATGATGGTGTAGAGTCAGTTAGCCCCATATATTTGCAATTTGCCAAATTAAAAAATCCCGCCAGTGGAGAGAAATATTCTATCTATGTAATTGGCTTTGACCCGGGACAATCTGTATTCAATATACCAGAAGTTGCCACCAATTTAGACAAGCTCAAAATTCCGGATATCGTCCTTTTTGATCGCATTTCCCGCCCAGAATTTGGCCCCATCGCCAGTAATTTTACTGCTGGAAATACTGAACAGACAATTGAAATATTCGCCTTTGATGCTGCCATTGGTTACAGAGTCAGAGTCGGGGGATTATTTAGCTTAGGCCCTTCTTTTGGTGTTGATGGTAACTTAATTGTCAGTGATTCCACTTTTTTTAGGATCAATCCTAATACTCGCCCCGCAGACATGATTGATATTGGTGTCATTACCCTTAAACCCGGCGCAAATGCTGATGCAGTTTTGCAACAATTAACCGCCAGTTTACCTAATGATGTCCAAGTCTTTACTCGTCAAGGCTTTATTGATTTTGAGAGAGAGTATTGGTCTGTGAGGACACCCATCGGTTTTATACTCAACCTCATGCTAACTATGGCTTCTGTGGTCGGTGTTGTCATTGTCTATCAAATCCTTTACAGCAACATTGCTAATCAATTAATTGCCTATGCAACCTTAAAAGCGATTGGATATGCTAATGGATATTTACTAAATGTAGTTTTTCAGCAAGCATTAATCCTGGCTGTGTTGGGTTATATCCCAGGTTTTATCCTCTCCATAGGCTTATATAGTTTTGCTATGGAAGCGACCAAGTTACCCATCATGATGACTGCGAATAATGCCATCATCGTTTTAGTTTCAGCAGTGCTCATGTGCATTACTTCAGGGTCACTTGCTATTAATAAACTTCGTTCCGCAGACCCGGCGGATATTTTCTAATTAAACCCCTTATCCGAAACAGTCATCCCTCTATGAACCTGCAAAATAAAACTCTCTTAATCACTGGTATTGATGACTTTATCGGTTGTCGTGCGGCTGAATTAGCCATAGCCCAAGGAATGAAAGTTAGAGGACTACAAAGTTCTCCTCATGTCAACAAAACAGCCCAAGATTTAGGTATTGAGATCATTGTCGGTGAGATTACAGATGCTAATATTGCTCAAAAAGTCTGCCAAGGTGTAGATATTGTTTTACATACTGCTCAAATTGCTCAAGAAGGCGGCTCAATTAAAGAATTTCGTAGCGTCAATGTTGGCGGTACCCTGAATATGGCAAAAGCCGCTAAAAATGCTGGGGTGAAAACTTTTGTCCATCTTTCTAGTGTAATGGTATATGGCTTTAATTATCCTGATGGTGTGACGGAAACTGGGACACTATCGGGGGAGAATAATTCCTACTGTCAGACCAAAATAGAAGCCGAAACCGAGCTTTTACCCCTGAATTCTCCCCCAGATTTTGGTGTAATTATTATCCGCGCTGGAGATGTTTATGGTCCGGGAAGTCCTGCTTGGGTAGTGCGACCAATTTTAATGATGCGTCAAAAATTATTCGCCTATGCTAACGATGGTCAGGGTGTAATGAATCATGTATATGTAGATAACTTGATTGATGCGATTTTTCTTGCAGTTGCAAAACAAACCTACGGTGAAGTATTTAACATTACCGATGGTCAACAGACCTCCTGGAAAGAATATTTTCTGCGTTTAGCAGCAATGGAAGGTTTATCTGCGCCTATGTCTTTACCCAAAGATGAAATGAAGTTATTTCTTAAACTCCGGGCCCAAGGACAAAAACTTTTTCGCAAAAAGGCTGACATCCTACCAGAATCTGTAGATTTTATGAGTCGTCCTTATGCTTATGCCATTGCTAAGGCCCAAACTCTATTAGATTACAAGCCAAAAATTGACCTGGAAGATGGTTTGAGACTTACACAAGCATGGCTGCAAACCACTGATATCGAAAAGATAGGTAAATAGTTTTTGTTTTTCCATTTTACCAAACATCATACTATATGAGCAAGCAGCCGAAGTTAAGTATCGGATTACCTGTTTACAATGGCGAGAAATTTATCAAAGCAGCCCTGGATTCACTTTTGGCTCAGACCTTTGCAGATTTTGAGTTGATTATCTCAGATAATGCTTCTACAGATCAAACTGAAGCAATTTGTCGGGGTTATGCAGCGCAAGATCAACGGATTCGTTACTATCGTAATGAAATTAATCTTGGTTGTGCGCGTAACTTCAACCGTGTGTTTGATTTGTCTGTGGGTGAATACTTTAAATGGGCGGCTTATGATGATTTACACGCCCCAGACTTTCTGATCAAATGTGTGGAGGTACTTGATCATAACCCAAAGGTAATTTTGTGTCATTCTCATGTACGTTTTATCGATGAGAATGGTGATTTTCTGGACAACTACAATATTCACCTCAAGACTGATTCACCACAACCCCATGAGCGCTTTCATCAGTTGCTGAGTAAACATCTTTGCTATCAGTTATATGGAGTAATTCGCGCTAGCGCTCTCAGGAAAGTACCACCTATGGGGAGTTATGGTACTGCGGATGGCATTTTATTATTAAGAATTGGTTTGCTGGGGGAATTTTACGAAATCCCCGAATACTTATTTTTTGCTAGAAGCCATTCGGGACAGTCATTGAGTATGTACTTTCCCAATTATCATTTGTTAAACCAAGGAAAATCTGCAGATAATCGGAGAATTTTACCTGATTTGTATGCTTATGCCCTGTGGTTTGACTCAGCTAATAAAGGCAAAATCTTATTGCCACATTGGAGAATAGTTTGGGAATATATGCGCTCTGTTTGGCTATTTCCACTGAGTCTTGAGCAGCGTCTACGTTGCCACATCAGCATTTATCAGCAGTTGCAAGGCAATGAATATCTGTTGCTTAAAGATTTACTAAAGACTCCTCAAATAGTATTTTCTTTATATAAAACAGCTAATCACTCCTAAGAGCAACTGCTGTCATCAATGGTTCAAAGTAAAATCACCTTTTCAGGTCAGTAACTATGTTGAAAATCACACATCTGAGTCGTTTAATCCTAGCTACTTTATTGAGTATTAGCTTTGCCAAAACAGTCAACGCCAAACCTACTGCAACATTAACAGTTGTTGTGGATGGTATTAATAACCAAAAGGGTGAGATTTGCATGGGGGTTTACTCTAGCTCTAGGGGTTTTCCCTCCAATACTGATACAGTGGTTAAAAGCGCTTGTGTGCAACCTAGGGGGACAAGTCTCACTCATGTTTTTTCGGGCTTGAAGCCGGGAAATTATGCAGTGGCCGTCATGGATGATCAAAATGGCGATCGCAAGCTTAATAAAGACTTTCTGGGTATACCTCAAGAAGGTTTTGGTATTTCCCAAAATCCCACCATTTCAATTGTTACCGGTACACCCAAGTTTCATGATGCCAGCTTTTTACTAATACCAAATCAAAATACCACCATCAACATTTTGATGAAATATTCCCTGGATTCATAAAGGGGAGTAGGGATGGGGGATGGGGATGAGTCGCGACTCGCTATTACACAAGGCAAAATCCGCCGGAGACTACTATATATGAAAGAGTTGACGATATTCATTACTCAGTCTCTGCTGGGTTGGCTGGCTATTCAAATGTGTTTAGCAATGGTTTTTCTATTCTACCTCAGATCATCAAAATCGCCAAATTTATCAGCCGATGAACAGTTACCCAAAACGGCGGTGATTCTTTGTCTACGGGGAGCGGATCCTTATTTGTCTAACTGTGTGGAAGCACTATTAAATCAGGATTATCCAGAGTATGATTTAAAGGTGATTATTGATAGTCAGGAAGATCCAGCTTGGCTTGTGAATGAGACTATCAAAGCACAAGGAGCCACGAACGTAGAAATCAGCCCTCTGAGGGTTATCCGACACAACTGCAGTCTTAAATGCAGTTCCCTGTTGCAAGCTGTGTCAGAATTGGATGATTCCTACAAAGCGATCGCCTTAGTAGATGCTGATACCATTGTTCACCCTCATTGGCTACGTCAACTAGTGAGTCCTCTAGCTCATCCCCAAGTGGGAGCGACCACGGGTAATCGTTGGTTTGTACCCACTGGTAAGTATTGGGGGTCTTTAGTCCGGTATATCGGTAATGTATCTACCGTTGTGCAGATGTACTTGTTCCGAGTTCCTTGGGGTGGGACTTTAGCAATTAAAACAGATGTACTACACCAAACAGGTCTGCTAGATAAATGGGGGGAAGCTTTGGGGGAAGATTTTATGATGCACAATATCCTCAAAGAACATGGGTTGCGAGTTCAGTTTGTACCTTCTCTAATTATGCTCAATCGGGAAGAGTGCGAGTTACTTGGCTTCATAGAATCTCTTAAGCGCCTGCTCTTCTACTGTCGCCTTTACCATCCCTTTTGGTTAGCCATCATTGGCGATGCTGTGTCTAGTATTCTGTTTCCTTGTGTGGCAATAGTATTGTTTGTGTTATCGTTGTTAGATACACAATGGGACTTAGCGTTTTTACTGTTGACTACCTATTGCATTTATACTGTGGGGTTACTCTTAATCACCCTGATTTTAGAGTTAGGAGTCAGTCAAGTAATTCGCGCTCATGGTCAACCAACTACAAAATTATCAATGGATATAGTCAGGAAAATGTTCCTTGCTATTCCTCTGACACAGTGGGTATATGGGTTAGCTTTGGTAGCTTCCCTAGGGATGTCAACAGTTAAATGGCGTGGTATTATTTATCGTGTAGAAGATCCCTGGAATATTCGATTACTTGAATACCATCCCTATGATACCCTAGACCAGCCCATTGATGGGAAGATTTCTCTTTGATGTCAATTAACAGTGCTTTTTGACTGAGTAACAAGACCGTCACTTCCATTGCTCTACTTCATTGCCCAAGGTCAATTACAGCGTAGGAACTAAAGATGAATGAATTAGTAATATTCCTATGCAAATGTTTAACCGTTGGCCTGGCTGTTCAAGTGTTTTTTATGTTAGTCTTCTTATGGTATCTACAGTCATACAAAAGGACTCTGTTACCAGATGAAGAATTACCTAAAACGGCAGTGATTCTCTGCCTCCGTGGTGCTGACCCGTTTTTGAGTGATTGTTTAAAGGCGCTTTTGAATCAGAATTACCCAGAGTATGATTTAAAAGTGGTCGTTGATCGTATGTCAGATCCAGCATGGGCTGTTGCTACTCATACAGTGCAGGAGCATGGAGCAGCTAATGTTGACATCAGCCCTTTGAGAATTATCCGCAGAAATTGCAGTCTCAAATGTAGCTGTATCATCCAAGCCATTACTGGGTTAGATCGTTCCTACCAGGCGATCGCCTTAGTAGATGCTGATACCATTGTTCATCCTCATTGGCTGCGTGAATTGGTCACCCCCTTGGCAGACCCCAAGATTGGGGCGACAACGGGTAATCGTTGGTATGTACCTAAAGGTAACCATTGGGGAACTATAGTTAGGTATATGTGGAACATCTCAGCGGTAGTACAGATGTACATATATGGTATCCCCTGGGGTGGAACTTTAGCGGTAAAAACAGCAGTCCTGGAACAAACAAAATTGCTAGATCACTGGGGAAAAGCTTTCTGTGAAGATACCATGATGGCTGACATCTTGGGTAAACATAAACTGCGGATTAAATTTGTCCCCTCTTTAATCATGGTGAATCAGGAAGAGTGCAATTTATCTGCCTTAAAATCATGGATGCAGCGCCAACTACTGTTTTGCCGACTTTATCACCACCACTGGTTAGCTGTAGTGGGTAACGCGATTTTAACTATCTTGTTTCCTACTCTTTTGAGTGTATTGTTTGTAGCAGCTTTCCTAACTGGACAATGGTATGTTGCTATATTATCCTTTAGCTACTATAGCAGCTATGTAATGTCATTACTGCTAATTACAGTTTTTTTAGAGCTAGCAGTACAGTTAGTCATTCGCTCCCATGATCAACCCCATACCCAATTATCCATGGCGGTAATTTTCAAGATGTTAATGGCAATTCCTTTAACACAATGGGTTTATGGATTAGTATTTCTCTCTTCCCTGCGGATGTCAAAAGTTAAGTGGCGGGGTATTACCTATAAATTCCAAAGTCCCTGGAAGATTCAGCTAGTTGAATACCGCCCTTACCACCCTTCAGAACAACCAGGTGCATCAAATATTTCCCTCAATTGATATGTAAGCCGAACAGGAATCATGTGTAAAAACATGATTCTTTTGGCACAAAAATAGAAAAATTAACTCAAATCATGAACAAGCAACCCCTTCGCATTGCGCTATTTACAGGATTATATGCACCTTTTTTGACCGGGGTTTCCGTTGCAGTCCACCAACGGGTACGCTGGTTACTACAACAAGGCCATGAGGTCTTTCTTGTCCACCCAGAAATTAATGATCAGTACCCGAAAAATGTGGGTAAGCGCCCCATGTCAGGACTGGAGGAGTTAGAGCATTTTCCTAACTTTTCTGCTTATTCTTTCCCGACAAAACCACTAATTTTTTATAATTCCTTACCCCAACCATTACACTATCGCCATTGGAGTGATAGCAAGTTATTAGAAAAATTTGAACCCGATATTATAGTAGTGGAAGAAGCACCGCAAATGCGAGGCTTTTATTCACTATTTTTGCAGGGTTATGGCCGCCCTATTGGGGTGGAATACGCTAAAAAAACCCGCACCCCCATTATTTCTATTTTCCACACCGATATTGTGGCTTACATCCAATACTATTTGGGTAATCTATTTTTCCAATTAATGCGTCCGATTATCCCCTTTTTAGTTAAGCAATCTACCAAAGTCTATGATGTCAATTTATTTCCTTCCCAAGCACAACTCCAGAAGTATCAGCGCCTAAATTGCATCCGGGGTGAATATGTCCCTTATCAAGGAATTGACTGTCAAAAATTTCACCCGCGTAATATCATTTATAACCCCATTCCCCATGACCACAGACCCACGATATTATTTGTGGGGCGCATTACCGCAGAAAAGAACGTCACCCAACTTATAGATATGTTCCCCCTGATTGCGGCAGAAATTCCAGATGTGCATTTGGTAATTGTCGGTAGTGGTCCAGTGGATAAAGAATTGCGCCGGCGATCGCAAAAGTTTGGCTCTGGTATTACTATCTGGGGTGAGTCCCATGGTACAGAACTTTTAGGTTGGTTTGCTCGTGCAGATGTATTTGTTAACCCTTCTGTAACCGAGAATTTCTGCACTACTAATTTTGAAGCACTAGCTTCTGGAACCCCTGTTGTAGCTGCTGGTGTTCCTTCAAGCTTAGAGCAAGTTTTTACTGGTGTGAATGGCTTTTTAGCTGAACCCAATAATCTCCGAGATTTTGCGTATAAGGTAGTAACAATTCTTGGTACCCCCCAACTGAAAGAAGAAATGAATCAACAAGCTCGCCCTTCTATTATTGAATATGATTGGTCTGCCTGTACAGAAAAGTTTGAACGCAAGCTTTATCAGCTAGTTGAAGGTTCTAAAAAGACAGCTACCGAGGACGCCAGGGGTTTAAAACCCCTGTCTGAAAGCTAAAGTCGGATGAATCCGACTGGGAAATCATGTATGTGGTTAAGATCCCCGACTTCTTTCGTTATCTGGGATAGTCTAGTATAATTTATCTAGAAGTTGGGGATCTGGGTTATCTGGGTATGGTTAAGATCCCCGACTTCTTTCGTTACCTGGGATACTCTAGTCTAATTTATATAGAAGTCGGGGATCTGGGTTATCTAAGTATGGTTAAGATCCCCGACTTCTCACAGTATGTCAGTCCTCTTATATAATTTATCTAGAAGTCGGGGATCTGTAAGGCGATCGCATGAAGCTGATGTATGTAGGAGCCAGGGGTTTTAAACCCCTGTCTGAAAGCTGAAGTCGGATGAATCCGACTAGGAAATCATGTATGTGGTGTAGCTCCCCGACTTCTTTCGGTATGTGAGTCATCTAGTATAATTTGTTCAGAAGTCGGGGATCTGTAAGGCGATCGCATGAAGCTGATGTATGTAGGAGCCAGGGGTTTTAAACCCCTGTCTGAAAGCTGAAGTCGGATGAATCCGACTAGGAAATCATGTATGTGGTGTAGCTCCCCGACTTCTCACAGCATGGATTACGACTAATACTAATATTCTACAGGGAATATTTCAGTGACCGAGCAGGGGAGATATTTTATTTTGAGGCTTTCTCAATCTGCTCGATAAAGTATGTTTCTTGATGTTTGAGTTGTTGAGCCAGTTGTAATCCTTTTTCAAAGGCTATGAGTGCTTGGGAATAGTCCTGAGTTTGTAAATACAATTGACCAATTTGATCATAAGCCGCCATCATGCCATAATAATTCATGGCTTGCTCTTGGGTTTCTATTAAAATTTGGCTCACCTCTAAAGCTGCGTCTGTTTGTCCCTGGTTAATATATAAAGAAATTATTTTTTGTAAAGCTTCCCCAGCCCGGACATATTGCCGCGATTCCATGGCTATAACATAAGCTTGTTGATAGTTGTTAAATGCTTCTGTGAGTAAACTAGGATTTTTTTGGGCGAGGAGTTGATAATTAGCGCCGATGGCGAGTTGCAATTGTGGTATTTTAGTCAGGTTATTTTCCTGTTGGTAAATTTTTACTATTCTCTGGAGGGTATCTATTGCTGCTTGGGGTTGTTGGTGCTGCTGGTATATATAACTTAGCTGTTGCAGGTATTCTAACTCCCTGGTGCGATCGCCCTGGTTAGCAGTTAACTCTAATAATTGCTCATAGGTGGCCGCAGCTTGGGGATAATCAAACCAACTCAAATGGAGTTCGCCAATTGTGGTCAGGGTTTGCAATACTGCTGCTGTATCTTGTTGCTGTTGTACTACTGTTAAAACTTGCTCATAGGCTTGTAAAGCTAACTTAGGCGATCGCACTTGCTGGTATGCTTCACCGAGCGATCGCATTAATTCCCAATCAAAACCCTTGGCTTTTTGGGCTTCCTGCTGGATAGTTTGCAGGCGTTGTGTAATATATCTGACTTGTTCCCCGTCATTTTCACCCCAAGCGATCGCACCAAACCGGGATAAGGCTTTTACTTCCGCTAATGCACCTAAATAGCGGCGTAACCGTATTTCCCGGTTCCAAATAGCAAAAGCTCCTGGTTGGTCTCCCCCTTGTAATTTAGCTGTAGCTTCCTGATTTAAAGCATCTAAAGCCCTCTCTAAGTTTTGCCGTTCTGGGATAGTTAACTGCTGTTTATCCCTCAAAGGCGGTAGCAGGGGGTCGGGTGTGGTAACTTCTAGGGGATTGGGGGGAAATTGAGCCTGTGCTGGGGTAACCGCAGTATGAAACTGACAGAGGATAACTATACTAACAGTAATATACAAGTGCCTGAGCATGGATAATTTACCTCAGATGTGATCATCCCAAGCCTTAAAATAAAGCTAGATAATTTAAATTAACATCTGTAATTACTAATTCCATGGATATTACCACCTTGGCCCGCTGGATGGCGGCTGATTTTAGTAATCAAGCACAAGCCTTTGAAAATCCGCCCTTTTTTGCCCATATTCGCGTGTGTATGCGTCCCCTACCTGTAGAATTATTATCAGGGGTGAGTTTATTTGTAGAACAAGCCTATGATTATATGCTCAATGACCCCTACCGTGTGCGGGTATTAAAATTGGTCAACGCTGGCGATCTCATCGAGATTGAAAACTACACCGTCAAATCAGAAGAAAATTTTTATGGCGCATCCCGTGACCTCCCGCGCTTACACACTTTAACTAAGGACTGCTTAGAAAAGCTACCAGGATGTAATATGATTGTAGAGTGGTCTGGTAACAGCTTCAAAGGTAAGGTAGAACCTGGTAAGGGCTGTATTGTTTTTCGTAAGGGGCAAAAAACCTACTTAGATAGTGAATTTGAAATTGACGAACAGAAATTTATCAGCCTTGACCGAGGCCGGGATTTAGACACCAACGAACATATTTGGGGTTCTGTCGCAGGTCCATTTTACTTTGTCCGTCGCCAAACTTTTGCCGATGAGGTAATATAGGTAACACAAATATAGTTCAATTAAGATACTGTAGCAACTAACTCCAATGGCTGGAAATAAGGAACTCTTTCTACTGTAGTTTCCCACATCCCATTGGGGTAGAGTTTTAACAACCGAAAACCCGGGTATTTTGAGTCAATCATCAAAGTAGGGCTTTGGGTGCGAAACTGTAGTCCCGTGGATGGGGTACCCAGGTAGTGAACTTGGCCGCGTTGACGTTGAAATTCCTGATGGATGTGACCAAATAAGACTAACTTCACCTGGGGATGGCGATCGAGAACAGCAAATAATTCTTGGGGATTTTGCAACCCACTATGATCTAACCACGGTGAATTGACTGCAAAAGGGGGGTGATGTAGCGCCACTAAAGTGGGATGATCTCCCAATATGGTCAACTCACGGTTGAGCCGATCAAGAGTTTTACCCGAAAGATAACCATGGCTACAACCGGGAACACAAGAATCTAGTAAAATAAAATTCCACCCACCCCGGTTAAAAGACTTGCGCCGGGAAATCATCCCCATATTTAAGATATTATCCATGGCGATCGCACAGTCATTATTTCCCGGTAACCAATAAACAGGTATTCGTAGTGGGTTCAGCAGACTTTGGAGATTGTCATAGGACTGAAGATTACCATCCCCAGATAAATTTCCCGTCACTAGCAGTAGATCAAGTTCATTCCCGAATGCGTGTAATTTGTCTACAATAGCCTGGAAAGATTTTATAGTAGGCATTCCCAGCATTTTATGATTTTCCGAGCCAAACAGATGTATATCTGTGATTTGGACAATTGACATGGGAGATACTTGATTCATTTTCACTGATTATCATATTTGCTGAATATCTGATTCCGTCTTGGCAGTAACTCACCCGGGTCATACTGATCTTTAATGTCACCATAGAACTAAAAACCATCAATCAACATGGAATTTATCAAAATCTCTGAATTTTTATCCATCTTAAGAGTGAAATTGTATTTTTTTTTGTATTTTAAGTCACGCATATTTGCCAGAAATTCATCAATTCCTCACACTTTCCCTATATATCTTTATCTCGCCTTACCATCTCCTGGGGTGTTAAAATGCCATTAACCACTAAATTCCCTCAACTCGAGAAAAATTTCCTCAGACGTATGGCGTAAATTTGTGGAATGTGTTATCATCAGCGAATATGAAAGCGGCGACATAGCCAAGTGGTAAGGCAGAGGTCTGCAAAACCTTTATCCCCCGGTTCAAATCCGGGTGTCGCCTTTCAGAAAAAAAAGCTAAAACCAGGCAATTCAAGGCTTTTAGCAATAATCACAGGGACGGGTTAAATACTCGTCCCTAATTTTTTGGGGTAATTTGGGGTAAATTCGGCTAGTTTGGCATATTGGTAAGAAATGGATGCTTTGGTTGATATGGTGTTCCCTGTTCCCTAATATAAAAATTACCTGTTTAATACTTTCCAAATATCCTCTTAGATAATATGATATCCGTCCTGAAATATAAAAAATTTATTTACCAAAATGGTAAACTTGTATTAGTCTACTAAGGAATGCAAATCACCTTCGCCAACGGCAAATTAGAAAAACTATGCCTACAGGAAAAAGAAGCACAAAAACAATTGGGTGCAAAATGTGCCAAAAAGTTAAAAACTAGATTGGCGGATCTTTATGGTGTTAGTTCTGTCACAGAATTGGTTGCAGGTCGCCCCCATCCCTTAAAAGGAGATCGGGTAGGTCAATTTGCACTAGACCTAGAAGGTGCTAAAAGACTTGTATTTAAACCTGATAACGATTTCTTTCCCTTGAATGAGGACGGGAGTGTAGATTGGTCAAAAGTTACTGCCGTTTGTATTATTTATATTGGGAATTACCATGATTGAGACAACCCGACCATTTACCCCAGATTGGGTATCTCCTCCCGGTGATACCATTGCTGATGTACTAGAAGAACGTGATTGGACGCAAACAGAATTAGCAGAGCGTTTAGGCTACACCACAAAACATATAAGTTTACTCATTAATGGCAAAGCACCTATTAATGAACAAACAGCATTGAAGTTAGAACGAGTTTTAGGCAGTACCGCAGCATTTTGGCTCAGACGTGAAGCCCAATATCGTGCTGCTTTGGCGAGAAAGGATGAGGAGAACCGTTTAAAGGGGTGGACATCTTGGTTAGATAAGTTACCAGTCAAAGAATTGATGACCCAAGGTAAAATTCCCAAGTGCAATTTAATTGCTAAAAATAAGCCAGAAGTAGTAAAAAAGTTGTTACATTTTTTCGGCGTTGCTTCACCAGAAGAATGGGAGAAATGCTACGGAAGTTTAGAAGTTAATTTTCGTCGCACTCGCAAAGAACAAAGTGATGTTGGTGCTATTTCTGCATGGTTACGTTTAGGTGAAATAGAAGCAGAAAAATTAGATTGTCCTAAGTACAGTAAACCAAGGTTTGAAAAAGCAGTCCAGGAAATTCGCTCTTTGACGGTGTTACCACCAGAGGAATTTCAACCAAGGATGCAACAATTATGCCGAGAATCTGGGGTTGTGCTGGTTTTAGTACCTGCAATCAAAGGAGCGCACGTCAGTGGTGTCGCGCGGTGGTTAAATCCCCATAAGGCACTGATTCAACTTTCACTTTATGGTAAAACCAATGATCGCTTTTGGTTCAATTTCTTCCATGAAGCAGCACATATCCTATTACATAATAAGGAAAATATTTTTCTTGATGAATGGGATAGTGGGGAAAGTTTGGAATCTGAACAGGAACGGGAAGCAGATCAATCATCACGGGAATTTTTGATACCTTCTGAGTATGAAGGAGAATTAGCTCAACTAAAATCTAAAGCTGAAGTTATTGATTTTGCAGAACGTATCGGTATTCATCCTGCTATTGTTGTAGGGCGACTTCAGCATGATAATTTAATTCCTCCCTCTTGGATGAATGGTTTAAAGGAAAGTTCCTCTTTTCAAAAGGTAGGATAAGTTCAAGATGATACAAGCTGATACGTTAAAACTAGGGTGGAAGTTAGTAAAGTTTGGGGATGTAGTACACCTCAGTAAAGCGTAGCTTTCCTGAAAGATTTACTCGATTTAGCCCGTGATTTCCTACAAACAGAAAAAGATACCTCTAGTGTAAACACAGACTGTGGTGATTAATTGGGGTAAAATTTAGCAATAATTCCTGAAATGCTTGTAAAACAATGGTTAATAAAGGTCTTATCTGAATATTTTATGTATCACTGCGCCCTAAAATGGCAAGTCTGGGATAACAAAAATTTCTCCAGTAATCTTTTTTGTCAACCCAAGTTATCCTATTCTTGTCAGAATATAAAGAAAGATTAAGATTAAATGGTGTGCTGGAAAAGATGACTATATTCAGTCCAATTAATGGGGTGTTGGTAAATACCTGTGTGCAGTTTGCTGGGTGGGGAGTGTTTTCACTGCTCCTAGCGGAAGTATTCAGAGATAGTTACCATGTTTTGTGTCACCAGGTGAAATGGTTAGCTAAATGGCACAATAAGCATCATCAAGTATATCGGCGGGATTTGTCTATAGTCTCCCTACAAGCTTACCAGGACTCACAGCTATATCATGATGTGGTTGAGTCCTGTTTACTAGTGGTGGTTTTAATAATCATTGCCTTACTGGTTCAGCAAATGGGGTTATGGCTGGGAGTAGTCTATGGCTGTACTTTCTTGTATGGCGCTTCCCTGCGATATTTTTCTGGTAAAATCGATACAGACTACAACCACTTACCGGGGCCTTTACAAATCATCCCTTCTGTGTGGTGGGTCAATCGTTCTTACCATTGGCGACATCATTTTGATGATGTCAATGCTTATTACAGTGGTGTCTTTCCTCTAGTGGATAAAATACTGGGTACAGGACTATCCCTGAAAGGTAAAACCGTCGCTTTAACAGGAGCATCCGGCGCTCTGGGTCAAGCATTAGCAGCAGAACTACTCAAGCATAATGCTAAAGTAGTCGCCTTAACCACCAACCCGGAAAAATTAGCACCCCAGAGTAATTTGAAAGTGCTTTCCTGGGAATTGGGGAATGAAACCCAACTCAAGGATAGTTTGAAGAAAGTCGATATCTTGATTATTAATCACGGTGTGAATGTCTACAACAATCGCACCCCTGAGGCGATCGCCACCTCCTATGAGGTGAATACTTTTTCCGCAGTGCGACTGATAGATATATTTTTAACTACAGTCACCGGAGACCAAGACAGAGCCACTAAGGAAATTTGGGTGAATACTTCTGAGGCTGAAGTTTCCCCTGCTTTCAGTCCCCTGTATGAACTGAGTAAACGCACATTAGGGAATATTGTTACCCTCAAGCGGTTGGATGGAAGTTGTGTAATTCGTAAGTTAATATTGGGTCCGTTCAAAAGTTCACTAAATCCCTATGGAGTCATGTCAGCCCAGCAGGTAGCTCGTGGTATCTTGTTTTTAGCGCGGCGAGATTACCGGAATATTATTGTCACTATCAATCCTCTTACCTATTTGCTGTTTCCTCTCAAGGAAGCAACTACATGGTTTTACTACCGGGTTTTTAGTAAGATGACTCAGAATTAGGCACATACAAATAATAGTGGGTCACTGACTCTGCATTGACCCCGATGAAGCGCGCTGTAACTACTAAACTCCAGCGATCGCAAGCACACTAATTAAAGAGGTAAAAATGTCCCCAAATGTGCGATTGAAAATTCCCCATCAAAAGTTAATCATATTAGTGGTAGGTGCTACAGTGATCACATCGGGAATTGCTATTTATGGCCTATCCCAGTTTAATTTAAGTAGTGAAAATACCGTAGCCGTAGAAAATCAGCAAACTGCAACCAGAGTTAGCGCCTTAGGAAGACTAGAACCAGAAACAGAAGTAATTAGCCTATCAGCACCACTACAATTAGATGGCGATCGCATAGCTGAGATTTTAGTACAGGAAGGAGAGCCAGTCAAATCTGGGCAAGTAGTAGCAATCCTCGACTCAAGAACCCGTCTGCAAACTGCTGTAGTCCAAGCAGAAAAACAGCTCAGAGTTGCTGTTGCTAAACTAGCTCAAATTCAAGCGGGGGCTAAAACTGGAGAAATTCAGGCGCAACAAGCAACAATTGAACGTTTACAAGCTGAGTTAGAAACAGACATCATCGCCCAGCAAGAAGCGATCGCCCGCATAGAAGCACAATGGATGGGGGAAAGGATAGCACAAGAGGCGACAATTAACAAACTGCAAGTAGAACTCAATAACGCCCAAGGGGAATATGAACGTTATCAGCAACTATCTGCTCAGGGAGTAATTTCTAATTCTTTATTTGACAATAAACGCTTAAGTTTAGACATCGCACAACAGCAACTAAAACAAGCGCAAGCAGTTCTCAATCGCATTAACTCCACAGCAAGCAGAGAATTAACCCAAGCGCAAGTTGCGCTCAAGCGCATTAACTCCACCGGGAATAAACAAATCACAGAAGCAAAAGCCAGACTCAACAGTATTGCTGAAATTCGCCCCGTAGATATAGAACTAGCTAAAAGTGAAATTGAGAATGCAACCGCCGTACTCAAACAAATGAAAACCGACTTAGAATCTGCCTATATTAAAGCACCAATACAGGGACAAATCCTGAAAATTCACGCCCGCAAGGGCGAAAAAATTGGGGATGATGGAATCGCGCAATTAGCACAAACCCAGCAAATGATTGCTATAGCAGAAGTGTATCAAACCGATATTAGTAAAATTCAACTAGGACAATCAGCAGTAGTTACCAGTCAAGCATTTGATGGTGAATTGCGGGGAACAGTTTCTCAAATTGGTTTACAGGTAAATAGACAAAATGTATTTAGCAACCAACCAGGGGAAAACCTAGATAGTCGAGTCATTGAGGTGAGAATTCGCCTAGATCCCACAGACAGCAAAAAAGTAGCGGGATTAACTAACTTACAAGTGCAAACAGCCATTGAATTATAACACTCATATAGGACTCCTATTTGATTTTTGAACAAGACTCAGTACACATGGCAATTCTTCTTACCTGTTCCCTTTTCCCTAGCTAGACAAATCAATTCAGAAACTAAACCGGATTTCTATATGTTTTTCAAATTTTTACATAAAACCCCCCTAGCATGGCGACAGTTGATGAAAGAAAAAACTCGTTTACTAGTCGCAGTCGCAGGTATTACATTTGCTGATATGCTGATGTTTATTCAGCTAGGGTTTGAAAGTGCGCTATTTGACGCAGCTACCAAACCCCATCGGAACCTACAAGCAGATTTAGTTTTAATTAATCCTCAATTTCAAACTTTATTTTCAGTCAAAAGCTTTTCCAGAGAAAGACTTTATCAAACATTGGGTTATGAGGGTGTACAATCAGTAAATTCTGTTTATATTGGCACTGCACAATGGCGCAATCCCCAAACACGTCAGGATCGTGCTATTTTAGTTTGGGGTATTGACCCTGTAGCACCGGCGTTTAAATTTCCCGCAGTGCAACAAAATCAGCATCATCTCAAGTCATTGTATCAAGTTCTGTTTGATCAAGATGGTCGTCCAGAATATGGCGCAGTGGGTGATATTTTTACAAGCACAGGTAACTTTAACACAGAACTG
The DNA here is from genome assembly GCA_903911355.1 of uncultured Nodularia sp. Lineage (GTDB taxonomy): Bacteria > Cyanobacteriota > Cyanobacteriia > Cyanobacteriales > Nostocaceae > Anabaenopsis > Anabaenopsis arnoldii. The sequence continues at coordinate 45,086 of CAIWDD010000129.1, forward strand.
AATAATAAAGCCATCGGTGTTCGCGGGTTATTTAATAATGGTGCTTCCTTTGCTGCGGATGGGAATGTCATTACCAGTGACTCTACCTTTTTACAACTCTTCCCCGAACGCCAAAGAGATAAGATAGAGGTAGGATTAATTACACTCAAGCCTAGTGTAAATATTGAGGAAATGCGATCGCAACTAGCCGCAGGCTTACCCAATGACATTAGCGTATTAACCATAGAAGATTTCGCCCAAATAGAACAGAATTACTGGGCCGAGGGTACTGGGATTGGTTTCATCTTTGGTTTAGGTGTGGTAGTGGGGTTTATTGTCGGTATAGTCATTGTCTACCAGATTCTTTACTCTGATGTCTCCGAACACCTACCAGAATACGCCACCCTCAAAGCCATTGGATATACTGATGGCTATCTGTTGGGGGTTTTGCTACAAGAGGCTTTATTTTTAGCTGTTTTGGGTTATATACCCGCTTTGTTCCTGTCCTTTGGATTATATCAGTTAACCTACGCCGCCACCATGCTACCCATAACTATGAAGGTAGAACGAGTCATAACTGTATTTATTCTCACGGTTATTATGTGTAGTGTTTCGGGGGGGATCGCCATGGGTAAACTACGTAAAGCTGACCCAGCTGATGTTTTCTAATTCCCAGGAGTTGTGAGTTTATGAAATTCCCACCCTTGAGTAGTATTCTAAAAACATAAATTAAATTACCTTAGGGGGATACATCCTATGACAATTTGGGTAAACGAGCAAATTGATCCTTCCGGTATGATTCACGCTTGTATTGCTTGTTGTGATGAATCCCAAGCCAAACACTGTCATCAATCCTTTGAAGAAAATTTGACTGATAGCCAAAAATTAGCCGGTTGGGTAGCACAATTGCGAATAGTTAACTCTTGGGATGAAGTCCCAGTTAATGCGCTCAAACTTAATTAAACACCAGTCTTCTATAAAGGTCATACCTTTGAGGTTTTGACCTTTATTTTTGTACCAGGGGGGGAATTTTCCCTCATATAAGTATTAAATGTATGATAATTTATACGTATAACCTAATAAACCATAAACATCAGACTCAAAAAATCAGCACTCATACAGAACAAATTTTAAGAAACATCAATAATTCTGCAAATTTCATGAGTTTTATTAACTTTTAAGAGTTATCATCATAGCAATAGTTTAATGTAAAACTTGCGAAACCCGAATTAATATAGTGAACTATTCCCCAGTTTACACTATGGCTAATGCCACACTATCGCTATCGGAGCAAACCTGTCCTATCAATTTAGTTGGCGAAACAGGACAAGCGGTGCAGATTTCTATTCATCCCCCCAGCCATTATATCTGTGCCAACTGCGAACAGATATTACCAGACTGGAAAAATCAACCTTGTATATGGGTCGTAATTTTTTTACAGCAATCACGTTATCAACTAGTAAAAAAAACCACCGCAATAGAATTAGAGAAAGAACGCTTACGAGAAAAGTTTATGCGGTTTGGTTGCGATTTAGCATTTAAACTCAGAGATTGCGGCTATTTAACAGACCTGATTGATCCTCGCACTGGCTATCCTTTACTGTCACGTCCGGGAAAAATTCCCCACAATGACACAGCAGTAGTGCAAGCTTTGCTCAACTATCCAGTCATGAAAAACAAATGTCGTGTACTGATTCATCCCCTATGGGGTGCAGCAGTTTATCCGAGTATTTTAATATCAGTTGCACCCCCAAGAATTATCGCCACTTTTACTAAAGAGATTGCACCCTTACACGGTTGGAATTGAATTTAAATCAAATATAGCATTTCCCATACTCGTGAGGTACAAAGTTGTTTAGTTTCAGGGAAGAGGGAATAGGGAATAGGGAACAGGGAATAGGCAATTGATGTGTACTTCATTAGCCTGAAAAAGGCTTTATCAAGGGAATGGGGAATAGGGAGCTTGGTGTCTACTTTATTTATTAGACACACACCAAAGGCTTTACTTGGATGTTGGGATTAATTAAATATTTCTCCCTCGGTGTCGTGGTTGAGCATTAATAGGGATGAGAATTTGGTTAAGCCTACGTAATTGCTCTGATGTTCCCAGGCAAATTAGTGTATCTCCAGGAAATAAAATAGTATCCCCAGTCGGACCGCCAATCAGACTACCATCAGAGCGGCGAATGGCAATCACTAAAGCCCCAGATTGCGATCGCAAGCTTGTTTCTTTTAAACTCTGACCCACCAGAGGACATACCAGGGGGTCTACTAGAAACTGTTCCATATAAAACTGGCGGTCTGCGCTAGAGATAAAACCATCGACAAAATCCAACACCTGCGGTCGTAAGGCTGCGGCCGCCATCCGCTTACCACCAGTAATATAAGGTGAAACCACGATATCTGCCCCGCCGCGTTGTATTTTTTTTGCCGATTCCTCCGTACTAGCCCTGGCGATCGCTCTAATTCTCGGATTCAGCGTTTTTGCAGTCAACACAGTATATAAATTTTCCGCATCAGAAGGTAAAGCGGCCACAATACAAACTGCTCGGTCTACCCCCACCCTCAAGAGGGTATCATCCAGAGTGACATCGCCCTGGTATGCTATGTAATTTTTTGCTTGTGCCTGTTCTACAGATTCTAAATCCGAGTCAACCACCACAAAAGGTGCGCCTTCGGCCTGAAATTCCTTAGCAATTTGACGGCCGGTGCGGCTAAATCCACAGATAATATAATGTTGTGTCAGGGTTTCCATTAACCTTCTCTGCTGCCTTAGTCTCATTCCTTCTTGAAAGTAGCCTTGAATCACGGCTTCTGTAAATCTATTGATCATGTAACCAATAGTGACTACACCCAACAAAATCAAGGCAATTGTAAATAATCGTCCTTGTCTACTCAAGGGGTTAGTCTCCCCAAAGCCCACAGTAGTTAAGGTAATCACTGTCATATAAGCCGCTTCTTCCCATGACCAACCCTCCATGAACTTGTACCATAAAGTACCGGTCAGAAAAACGCCCCCCAGGGAAATAGTCCCGAGGGTGAGTTCTTGTTGGAGTCTTCGGTATTTTTTCTCAAGTGTGGAATACAAAGTTATTTTACCGTTACCATTATTTGGCAGAATATTTAACCGTTAACCTAGAAAAAAGTATCAGATTTAATAAATAAAATGTTATTTTTAATAATTTCTAGCAAACTAGTAAGTGACTATTAAAATTAAAGAGATATCAGGAGGCGCGGCCGTGAGTATCGAAACTCTCATTGAGCAAGCTACCATCCCCCCAACATCAAATTCTATGTCATCCAGCCCTTTTGACGCTGATAGCTTCAATGAAGCTGTTATGTCAACCTATGCTCGGTTCCCCCTAGCTTTAGACCGGGGTGCAGGTTGTCGGGTTTGGGATACCCAGGGACGTGAATATCTGGACTTTGTGGCCGGAATAGCCACTTGCACCCTGGGACACGCCCACCCGGCTATGGTAGAGGCGGTAACGCGCCAAATCCAAAAGCTGCACCATGTTTCTAATTTGTACTATATTCCCGAACAAGGTCAATTAGCCCAATGGATAGTTGAACACTCCTGTGCCGACCGGGTATTTTTCTGTAATTCCGGTGCTGAAGCTAACGAAGCAGCCATTAAACTAGCCCGCAAATATGCTCACACGGTTCTAGAAATTGACAAACCGATTATCCTCACAGCTAACGCTAGTTTCCACGGTCGCACTTTGGCCACAATCACCGCCACGGGACAACCGAAGTATCAAAAATACTTTGATCCTCTAGTCCCCGGCTTTGAATATGTTCCTTATAACGATGTTAGTGCCTTTGAGGCAGCAATTAGTGAGTTAGATGAAGGTGATTATCGTGTCGCCGCAATTCTAATTGAACCCTTGCAAGGAGAGGGTGGTGTCCGCCCGGGGGATCTGGCTTATTTCCAAAAGCTACGGCGACTTTGTGATGAAACTGGTATTTTGTTGATGTTCGACGAAGTACAAGTTGGTATGGGACGCACCGGTAAGTTATGGGGTTATGAATATCTGGGTGTAGAACCAGATATCTTTACCAGTGCGAAAGGTTTGGGTGGCGGTATCCCCATTGGGGCGATGATGAGTAAGAAGTTCTGCGATGTTTTTCAACCAGGAGAACACGCTAGTACTTTTGGCGGTAACCCCTTTGTTTGTGGTGTGGCCTTGGCTGTCTGTCAGACTTTGGAAAAAGAAAATATTTTGCAGAATGTGGAAGCCAGGGGTACTCAGTTACGTGATGGATTAAACGCGATCGCCGCTAAATATCCCCATGTGATTTCTGAAGTCCGCGGTTGGGGTTTAATTAATGGTATGGAGTTACAAGCAGATATTCCGCTCACCGCCGCTGATATTGTGCAGGTGGCTATAGATCAGGGTCTGTTGTTAGTACCCGCAGGTCCCAAGGTTGTCCGGTTTGTACCCCCGTTGATTGTCACTGAGGCGGAAATTAATTTGGCTTTACAAGCTGTTGAACAAGCGATCGCTTCTTTGACAGCTTAGTGGTATATCCTCAGCGAGGATGGGTTGTACCTGTCCCTCGCTGTTCCACCCAGGAAAGAGGGAAAAGATGTCAAAATATGTTAATTTCCTACGGGGTGCTGCCCATAATATGGTTGAGCATCGAACCAATGGGGATGTTTACCTTCTTGCCAATCTAAATAAGCCAATTCCAAAATACTGCCTACAGTTATAGCCAAGTTAGATGTAGCTTTAATTAGTTTATATTCACTCTGCCAGTTAGCTAAGGTTTCTTGCCATGTTTCCGGTGTGAATACAGTATCCGGTAATAAGGCTCTGATGCTCGACTGATCAGGGGATGGTTCATATATCCCACCAAACACTTTTCCCCTTTGTGCTGGCATTTCTACGGCTATTACCCCCGATTTTTGCTGGTTTTGAGGTTTTTTAGCCCAAGCTAATGCCGCTAAGGTGGAAATGGTAAATACAGGGATATTTAATTGTTGTCCTAAGGTGCGGGCAATGACAAGGCCTATCCTGGTTCCGGTAAAACCACCAGGACCTTTAGCTACAGCAATAAATCCTAACTCTTCCCAAGTGTGGGGCTTAATAAATTCTACTAAGTATTGATGGATGTAACTAGATAAATCACGCCCCAAATCCCAAGTATGAACACGACTTTCACTATTAAAATCACTGATAGCCAAACCCAGTGAGGGAGTGGTTGTGTGTAGGGATAATGCGTAGGGTTTGGCTCCAAGGTCTTCTACTTGTTCAATCACGGCTAATTACAATGGTATATTCCACAGTCATTTAACCTCTATGTTAGATGCAGATCACAGTTACAAAGCAACTGAGTACATTAAACGATAAGAATCCATACACCCGGAAACATCGCCTTGATTCTTGCCTAAACGGCTACCTGCGTCACTCAGTAGTAGCCGCTTTCAATGATCATTGTATTGATTCAGGTTGGTACTAGTTCTCCAGGACGCAATTTTGACCACTTACCCACTTCCTGCTTAAAGCTCAAACAACCCACCACGTCCCACTCCATTTCAATGATATCTTGGCTGGTACGAATGTTGACGTTGATGGAAGGTTCACTCGGATCAAAGGTGGGATTTTCAGTTAGGTGCGGCTGTTGGTGCTGTGTTTCTACGGCGTGGTAGGTTTGACAGCGGTCTACGTAGTGGCAGTTCACACAAATACACATAATCGAACTGACTCCAAAAACCTATTTTACTGTTAATGTTAATGTAACTTAAGCCCAAGTTGTATTCACTAGTTGTTGGGTTGATTTTTATGACAATCCACAGTTTGAGAAATCTCACTCTAGTTACCGAAAATTGCCCTTTTAACTGGCAACTTCTCCCTCCATCTGCTTATATGGTAGGTGGTGCAGTGCGTGATGCGCTGTTGAGTAAGACTCGTGAATATTTGGATCTCGATTTTATTATTCCATCTCAAGCGGTGCTGCTAGCTCACACCATCGCCCGCCATTATCATGCTGGTTTTGTACTACTCGACCCCGAAAGGCAAATCGCTCGGGTGGTATTTCCCAACGCTACAGCGGATTTTGCCCAACAGGAGGGAGATAGTTTAGAGGCAGATTTATCAAGAAGAGATTTTACTATTAATGCGATCGCCTATCATCCCCATACCCAAACCATCTTCGACCCCTTACACGGTTATGATGATTTACAACAGGGTGTATTACGCATGGTATCACCAGCTAACCTCAAAGATGACCCCCTGCGATTAATGCGGGCATATCGTCAAGCTGCCCAACTTGGTTTTACCATTGAACCGACTACTCAGGCAACTATTGCCACCTTAGCACCACAGATCACACAAGTCGCCCCGGAACGAGTACGGGGAGAAATTGCTTATTTATTAGCAAATCCTCAAGGGACATTTTGGCTAGTTAAAGCCGCGTCACATCATTTACTTGCGCCTTTCTTTCCCCATGCTACCCCCGAAAGTTGGCAAAAATTAGCAACAGTAGACACAGTAGCTGATTTGATTGCTCAACATTGGCCACAATTAGATGTAAAATTACAGCAGTATATCCGGGATACAGTCAAAACTACTTGGTTAGGCGTTGCTAAACTCGCTTGTCTAGTTCACCCTGACCCAGAAGTTGCTAAAATCCAACTCCAAGCACTCACTTACAGCCGTGCTGAAATTCAGGCTGTGACCACCGCCCTCAAGATGTTTCCCCTACTCAAATCCCCTCATATGTCTGTGAGAGAACAATATTTTTTCTTCCAAGAGGCGGGAAATGTATTTGCGGCTACAATAATCTTAGCCTTAATAAATAATAATTTGGTATCGGCCACCTCAGGCCACAAGTCGCTACGCGCCTATGCACCATTAATCAGCCGGTACCTGAACCCTGATGATCTGGTTGCCCATCCCACTAAATTAGTGAGTGGCGATGAGTTAATCATAGCACTAAATATTCCCCCTTCCCCAAAATTAGGCGAATTATTGACAGAAATTGCCATTGCACAAGCTGAGGGAAAAGTTTCTACCCCAGAAGATGCGATCGCCTTCGGGCAGCAGTTATTATTAAATATAGACTGAAAACATAGATTAGTCTGGCTAAACTCCAGGGCCAGTCCCACAGAATAAGATATCCCATTCTACTAACTTTGGGCAGGTTTTCCGTGACTGCGCCTCAATCAATGATTAATTAAAATCATGAATTCTTTTTGGGAAAGTGAAGCTATGATCAAAGCTGCAACCATCAGTTAAAAAAACAATCTCATAGTTGATATTCCAAATCATACACCAGTATTAATCCCCCCAGGAATTAAATCCGGTGATTTTTTATCCTCAAGATTATCATGGTCAAAATATCAATTCCTTCTCGACACCAGAAGGAAAACTAGACCCTAACAACCAGAATCTACCTGATTTTGAGAACCATACACCAGCATTAATCACCCATCAGGAATTTAGCCCGATTATCTTTTCATCCTCATATCACCAGGCGAAATCACGTCATAATTCTCAGTCAACTTTAGTAATAAATAACTTACAAGCTGATATCATCCGAACTTTCCTGACTAATTTACATCAACAGTCCCATAGCAAATACCAGTTAGAAATTTTACCTCTTGCTATATCTGTAAATAATCGTCTAGTAGTACAAAGTACCTTAGTCCGGGGTTATGAAGATGGTCTTGATGCAGTAGACTTAGAGAATTGGCAAATACCCTATGAAGTAGTTTTACAAGCTCTAGACATTCAAAGCTCTGAACTACCAGATGGTCAATTAGAACTGCGATCGGCTCATTTTATCCTGGGAATCAATCCTAAAGAACTTACTCTAGACCCAGAATTGGGACGAGTGCTCAAAATTAAAGATATACAAGAATTATTTGATGTCGTAGTCAAATTTGACATTAACAGTTACACATTGCTCATTCAAGCTCCCTGGTTAGATCAAACACCTTCTCGCATCACCAGGAAAAAACCCGAAATAATCACATTAGATGGGTTACCAAAAGTCAAGAGTCCACTATTTAGCTTTAGTCATCTTTTACACGATATACAGTTCAGTAGTTCTGATAACAATACCATTCAAAGTTCAGCTAGTTTTCAAGCCATTGGTACAGCTTTTAAGGGAGGATGGAGCTTAGGAGTTCAACAAGGAAATATACTAGAAAACCCAAAATTCCAAATTAATTCCTTTCAATGGGTTAATTCAGATGCACACCAAGACTACATTGTAGGACAGCAACAAACATTGTGGCCCAGGACATTCTTTCAGCAATACTGGGGAGTGTCATTAGTCCAGCGCCATGGTTACACTTTGTCACCTACCCAAAGCACTAATATAGAGCAACGCAGCCAAGCTGCTGAGGTTAAACGTACCATTGAGGGAAAAGCCGAACCGGGGACTTTTGTCGTCCTCCGTCCCCAGAGTGACACTAAAAATATCTTAGGTGAAATATTAGTAGATGAAACTGGTATTTATCGCTTTCCTGATGTCAGTAGTGGGGTGTTTGTGATTGAAAAATATCCCCAAGGAAGATTAACAGCACAACCCCAAGTTAAAGTAATTAATTTAGCTTTCACACCAGGACAATTATCTTCTGGGACAAGTTCCTCTGTATTTTCTGCTGGTTGGTTATATCAACCCCCATTCCCCCAAAGTTCCCAAATTATCGGCAATTTTTCTAATTTTCAAGCTGGAATCAAAAAAAAGTGGGGAGTTTCCGAAAGTTTAACCTTAGGAATAGGTGCATTTTATCATGGCAATATTAATGCTATTGGTGAGCTATTTTTTCATCCTCAAAATGTCCCTTTAAGTGTTTATTTGAGTGCGAATACCCAAGACAAAATCAAATATTCCTCAAATCGTGGCAGCAATATTTATACCCGCATCAAATATGGCATATCTAACAACACACAAATCAACTTAAATGGAGATTTATACTCACAGACATTAAATTTAAACCATGAATTAAATTTGAATCAAAGTACAACTATGCAGTTGTTTAGCAATATTCAAAATAGAGGAACTGGTAGTTTACAAATTAGGTTAAGCCAAAATGATTATAATTTCAATACACAGATATCATTAGACAAAAATCAGAAGTTAAATTTTAATAATACCTTGAATTTAGCCAAAGCATATAAAAACTTTCTTTTTACCTTCGGTACTAATTTATCGGGAATAGATGCTGAAATTAAATACAATTTACCAAAAGCTAATACTGAGGTGGTGACTAATCAAATCGCATTGAGATATCAAGGTTATCAAAAAAACTATGATATTTTGAAAAATCCCATTCCCCAATTTCAAAGAAATTTCTTAGAATTATCTTGGCAATATGCTCAGAAAAACGGATTACAGTGGCGAATAGGAGCCGGTCTGAGTAACGATGGCTCAGGGATAAATGCTACATTGGCTATACCGATGCTTTCAGGATTAAACCTGTCTGCAAGATACCAATCAATATCTCAATTTTCCCATGGGTCTTCCTTTAAAATTCAAATTAATAGTAGCTTTAACCTCCAACAAGGTTTCAGAACTATTAAAGGGAATTTAACATAATGTACAACCAAGAAAGTTATGAGTTGAGCAGTGATGCTGCGATCGCCATCAATAAAAATTTATGCATAAATGACCGCCGCAATAAACTGAATAATTTCTCCAATTTAAGTTTCGAGACCTTGGCAGATGCTGTCCCACAAATTGTTTGGACTTCCCGGTCAGATGGCTGGTTAGACTATTATAACCAACGCTGGGTTGAGTATACAGGTATGACTTGGGAGGAAAGTCAAGGTTGGGGCTGGCAAGAGGGAGAATTCCCGCGATCGCCTTAACGGCTTTTGCCGCTGAGTTTGACCAACAACAGGCAATTTCCGCAGGTTTTCAAATCCACATACCTAAACCAGTACAACCAGAAACTTTAGCAGCAGCAGTTGTTCAATTAGTGAAGCAGCATTCGACCACAGATGAACACAGTTAAACCGTCACACCTTCCAATTGTTCCTCTGTTAACTCATATAACTGACGCAACTTACCGATTTTATCTGCGTCCGCTTGCCATAAACCCCGCCCATGTGCCTCAATCATTCTGCTTAAAATATTCCGAAAAGCTTCAGGATTAGCCCGGCGTAACTTCTCCGCCATTTCAGCATCTAAAGCATAAGTATCTGCTGCTTGGTCATATACCCAGTCATCCTGGAAATCAGCAGTACCACCCCAGCCAATTAAGGCCGTCATCCGTTGGGAAATTTCAAATGCACCCCCAGAACCCTGATTAGCCATGGCTTGCGCCCATTTGGGATTGACTAACTTGCTGCGGTACTCCATACGGAGTAAATCATCTAAATTTCGGGGGGTGCTGTCCTTGGAAAAACTTTCCACAAAGCTGGTAGTCACCTTTTTACCCCGTTGCTTTTCTGCTGCTTTTTTTAAACCGCCAGTGTTAGCGTAATATTCTTGAATATCGGTTAAACCATATTCCACAGAATCAATTTCTTGAACAATGCGATCGCTAGTTTGCAATAAAGTATTTAAAACCTCTGGTCTAGCCTGACCCTTATCTTGTCTACCATAACTAAACACATTGCGACCTTCCCAAGTCTTACCCAACTCCTCCCCAGATTCCCAATTACCATCAACCACCTGATCATTGACTAAAGAACCAAAATCACCAGCGGGATTAGAAAACAATCTTGCAGAACTATTCTCTACCCCTTGGGCCTGCAAAGCCAAAGCGTGCTTTCTAATAAAATTCTGCTCTTCGGGTTCATCAGCATCAGCCGCCCGTTGAAACAAATCATCTAATAATTCAATAATATTGACAAAACTATCCCGAAAAATCCCGGATAAATTCCCCAAAATATCAATGCGGGGATGTCCCACCTCAGCTAAGGGCTTTAACTGATAACGGACAATACGCCCAGTCCCCTCCTTCACAGGTTCCGCCCCCACCAACTCCAAAAGAATACCCAGAGACTCGCCCTTAGTTTTAATCGCATCCAAACCCCATAACATCACCGCCACGGTTTCCGGATAAGTTTTATGTTCCGCCAAATGCTGGGCAATAATTTTCTCCCCAATTTCCCGCCCCCGAGCATAAGCAGCAGGAGAAGGCATTCTATAAGGGTCTAAAGCATGAATATTTCTGCCCGTAGGTAACACCCCCGCACCATCCCGCAGTAAATCACCCCCGGGGGCAGGTAAAATGTACTCCCCGTTCAAACCCCTTAACAAACTCCTCAACTCATCAGTAGACTGCATCAACAAGTCAGTAACTAACTGCTCCTCCTGTGGGTGTTCTGTGCTTCCCTGGGATTCTTTGCCAAAATAAGCCTCTAAATATCCCGCCAACTCCTCCTGATTCGGCGGTTCCCCCAAAATATGCAGCCCAGAAGAAAACAGACGATTCTCCAACACCTGGAGATATTCATACAACTTCAGCAAATAATCATCAAAGGCGTGAGCGCTAAACATCCTCACATTCTCAGGACTAAAAGCAATTCCCAAACGTTGAGCATCAGTAAACGGACAATCAGCATCCAAACCAGTATCAACAATCTGCTTACAAATCACCTCCTTCAAAGCATAATTTTTCTGGGGGTCTTCTCGATACTCCGCAATTAAATCTCGCAAAGATAACAACTCTTTATACAAACCAGCGCGACCATAGGGGGGGACATTGTGAGAAATTAACACCCCATAACCCCGACGCTTCGCCAAAATCGACTCAGAAGGATTATTGGCGGCATATATATATAGATTAGGTAAATCTCCCAATAAAATATCCGACCAAGAATAACCAGTATTACCCAGGGGGGAGCCAGGCAACCATTCTACTGTCCCATGCATCCCAAAGTGAACCACCGCATCAGCCGCAAAATCATTTTGTAACCATTTATAGAAAGCCGCATATTGGGGATGGGGAGTTAAATCCCGTTCAAACATTAACCGCATCGGGTCGCCTTGTATACCCAAAGGCGGCTGTACACCAATCCAAATATTACCTAACTGTATACCGCCAATATGTAATTCTTCCCCATAGGTTTTAATTCCAGTTCCCCGTAGAGACTTCCATTGTTTTTCAATGCGGGAAGTCAGCAGATACCCCAACCATCTTTCTAGTTTACGGACATGAACAGTATTAGCAGAGGAGGGAAAAGGCTGATTTTTTTGCCAGGTTTCCATTTCTTCATCTGCTGCTTTCACCTGACGAATTAATTCTTCCCCATCCTCGGGGATATCCCCAACATCATAACCTTGGTCTTTGAGGGCGTGGAGAAACTTAACTAGACTGCGGGGAACATTCAATAAAGCCGCAGTTCCCACAGCCCCATAACCAGGGGGAAATCCATATAAAATAATTGCTATTTTACGTTGAGATGGCAATTTCTGCCGCAAGGAAACCCAATTTTTAACTCTACCAATTAACCGTTGTACTCGTTCTGGCACCAGATAAATCTGTTCACCCACCAACCCCCCCAGGGGAATAGTATCTATTGCCCCATCTAGTTCAGGTAAAGCATATAACACTACACTTTGCAGTCCGCCTACACCTTGACGTGTCCAGGAGTGAATATCTTGAATCAGCAGGGGTGCTGCTACTATATAAGGTACATTTTTCGCTGTCAGGATGCGTTTAGCTACTTCCACCTGGCGGCCTGCTTCCATTGAACCGGCCGGACCGCCTACTAAGGGAAAGCCAATGGTAGAGACAATTGCATCTACCTGGACTGCTTGATCTGACAGGGAGTAAGTTTCTATATTACCTTGTTTTCGTTGCTGGGCTTCATGGTCGCTGGTCATCCAATCCCTTACCGCTACGTGTCCTTCTACACCGTTGATAAAAATGGGTAAGGGAATTAAACCCCCTTGCTCAAAACGGTGAATGAGTTGGGGAATGTATGGTTGTTGCGTAATTACGTGTTTACGGTAAAGGAGAATACCTACTATTGGTTTTATCGGGTGGCCATCTTCCCCGCTTTTTGATGATGTCTGTCGCTGAAGATACCACTTTAAATATTCCCGGGGGGATGTGAAAAATCCCTCATATTCAGGATGCAGTAACCCCATATTCGGGGTTTCCTGTGGTGGGGGAATGTCGCCAACCTTTAAATTTAAATATTTTTCTGCTAGTATCCAGAATAGGGCAGCAACGTTTTCAGAACCGCCAGCGTTCCAATATCCATAGATAATTAACCAGTTGCGTAAGTCTTGAACTTTCTTTACTGGAATGAATTTCAGCAGTTTAGGACCGATTTTTAAGAAGCTAATATACCCAGCAAGTTTGTCTTCTTCCCGTCCGTTGCTGAATTTGTCCAGGATGAATTTAACTGGTTTTGGCATTCCTTTGGGTTGGCCGCCAATGGTAAAGTTACCCAACTGGGTTAAACTCATTAGCTCTAAGGCTGACTCGAATACCAGACGGATGGGAATTTGGTTAATGCGCGATCGCAGCCACAAAACCTGATCATAATCAAATAGTAAGCTGCCGAAAAACACATCCGCCCCATCCAGTGCTGCTTCTACTTCCCCTGGGTCAGTGGTAATATTGCGATCGCTAAACACCCGAATATCCAGAGGACACCGTGATTTAGCCAACTCAGCCGCCTTCTTGTACAAGTCAGCATTAAACGATTCAAATCCAGCAATCAAGATAATACGTTTCATGCCAAAGCTACTAAAGATACCTTTACTGATGATCTTAAACGTACTTTCAGTTTCATGACCCATTCCCCAAAATGAATTTGGTCATCTACCAATAGACCTAGGGTTATGGCGACCGAAAATAATTCGGCAATTTGGCATATTTTCTTACTTAAGATTTAATATGATTAAATTCTCGAATATCGTTGTGTGACAATACCGACTTGCAGAATCCCTCAGTTAACTACTGGGGGTATTTTTTCATTTTATAGCACTACGCATAGACGTTAGGACATCATAATTGTGGTTTTAAGGGAACAGGGAATAGGGAACAGGGAACAGGGAACAGGGAATAGGGAAATGTCCTAAATTTTTATATTAGGGAACAGGGAACAGGGAACAGGGAATAGGGAGGAGGGAGGAGGGAGCAGGGAATGGGGAACGCACAAAAAACAATAAAATCCAGTTCCCTCCCCTTACAAGGGGAGGGTTAGGGTGGAGTGAAACAATAGTTGATACACTAATCATACCTTTTAAAACATCCTCTAAGAGTAAATATCACTAGAGGAATATACAAAGATTGCCTTAATGTGGAATTTTTTCATAGAGATGTACAATAAGAATAACTGCCAAAGGTTCAAGCTTACTTCTACCATTACAGGAAGCGGGTTTCACCCCAGTTATTGGTTCCTGTAGTCAACCTATATGCATTAGCAGTAAGTCATGAAAAACATACCTGTAGGCACAGGAAAGATTGCGTAAAACCTGCGTTAACCAGATTGAATCACTGCTCTGGGCTTTACATTTGGGAATCTCTACAATTAGGACAACTTGAGTTTATTTGCAACTAGTCCCCCCTTGGTAAAATCAAAGTTTTTTGATTTTGGGATTTAAACTGTTGCAAATGGTAGCTCTATTTACGCCATGAAACCAGACTATTGACAAATTACCCCAAAGCGTTGCCAAATTTAAAATCTAGAGGAGTCAATGACTAGCACCAATTTTACCAAAGCAGAAAAGCCCCATAAACGACCACAGGAAGAACCTGATTTACCCAGAAAAAACTTAATAAAAAATAGTGCCAAAAATGAACATTCCCCAAAAATAGAGCAATTACCTGATGGTTCCTCATTAAATATTGAAAATCGTGGTCGAGTAGCTATTTTCATTGATGGCGTCAGTCTATTTCAAACAGCTTTACAATTGAGTATTGAAATCGACTATCTCAAATTGCTGTGTTATTTAACTGGGGGTTCGCGGTTGTTGCGAGCTTTCTTTTACACTGCTATCGATACGTCAAGACTAGGTGCTACACGTTCACGCCCTAACGAAAAGCAACAAGGTTTTCTTTTTTGGATGCGTCGAAATGGTTATCGTGTGGTTACCAAAGAAGTACAACTGGCAGACCATACAAAAAAACACAACTTGAATGTAGAAATTGCTGTGGATATGATTACCTTAGCTCCTTACTATGATACAGCTATCTTAGTTAGTGGAGACGGAGATTTAGCCTATGCGGTCAATGCAGTTACCGCTACAGGTTCTCGCGTTGAATTGGTTAGTTTGCGAACCATGACCAGCGATAATTTAATTGATGTTGCTGACGAATTTATTGACCTCGATAGGATGAAACAATACATTCAAAAAGATTCCCATCTCGGCTATAGTTATCGCATGCTTTCTAATTCCAAGCTGTAAATCTCCACGCCTTATTGAGCTAAGACAATGATTACTGCCTACCTACTAATGCCAGAAAGTAGAATGGCAAACTCGGGAATTACTCTGCGTATTTTTTTTGATTATTTATACATTGGTCACAGGATTTCTATGACTGATACATTCTTTCTGTATAGTTGGTTACCGGGGGTTACACCCCTGTGACAACTGGTTCCAGAATGAATTAATGTAAATTGGTCTAACTGAAAATTAGTCATAATTGCCACCCACTAATTTTTAGCTAAAATTAACCATAAATACTGTTTGCTTCTCAGGGGTAATATTATCTATCTCACTAAAAAATATTAGTGCAGTATCAGAAGGAAGAAGATCGAAGTTACATATATCTGTATTTTGGGAAATCCAATCATATAATAGCTGTATTCACTTGAGTGGTAGTAATCATAAGGAGTGTGAAACATGAATCAGATCCAAGTAACATTACTATTAAGTTATTTCCTGATGAGCTGCTATTTCTTCACCAATTGGCTAAAATTTTCTCTGCGTCATCCGACTTCTACCCCCGAAGAGAAATTTTTATCTTTTGTGGTGTTTCTGGTCACAACGATTTTATGGCCTGTAGTTATCATCATGAACCTGTGGCAAATTTGCAATAAACGAAAAATGGAACTGAGCAATGTCATTCCTGTGATTTTCGCAATGTTTGCCTTTAGTCTTTCATACTATTTAACTTATTGGTATTAACGCGGTCTCTGTTATCAAAATTTATTCTGCTGATTCCCTTCTAATTTTGAGCAGTTCAAGGATACACCCCTGCATGCTATAAGGCTGCAATTCCATATATAAAAGTTAAATAATATCTCAGCACAAACCGAGAACTGCTATTGGTTATAAATCAACACAAAATACCAACATTATTCAGGGTGCATGCCATCTGAATTATATCACCATTTCAAATTCTAACTGATGACTCTCGAATAAATCATGAGTGAAATGATCCACTACATTAGTATCAGCCAGTTCTAAATTATAAAAATCTACAACTTCATGTGCAAAATAGGGTCCCGCGTGCCAAGTACCCTGGTTTAATTTGATAAAGCAATTTCCCGGTATACGGAAAGCAGCCATCTGGGCTAATACTGGTTGATTTAAATGATTATGAGGAGGACAAACAGCCATTAACCAGTCCTTTCCTCCTAAAGAACCTAAACATTGGGTACATTGTAAATGACGAGTAATTTTATCAAACTTACGACCCCGATTTTCTAGCCTCATAATATAAAATCGCGGCGTCCCATTTTGTAAGTTTAATTGCGCATCTTTCCCATCAAAATTCTTGCCATCTTCACTAGGGAAAATTACCTGACCATAAGACCGAAAATTTTCTGGTGTTATCCATTGGGCCGGTAATTGTTGCACTGTTTTTGATTTAATCATAAATCTGACTGCTTATCTTAGAATATTATTTTTTCTGTCCACTTATATCAGGATCTGATCTGGGGTGAACTTATGCCAATCTATGTATATTGGGGTGAAGATGATTTCGCCATGGAAAAGGCAGTGGCGACATTGCGCGATCGCATCCTTGATCCCCTGTGGATAAGTTTTAACTATACAATCCTATCACCAGATCAACCAGATGCAGCAATTGCTGGTTTAAATCAAGTGATGACACCAGCCTTTGGTGCTGGTGGACGGTTGGTGTGGCTAGTTAATAGCACAATCTGTCAGCATTGCCCAGAGAATATTTTAGCAGAACTAACGCGAACTTTGTCAGTCATTCCCGATAACTCCTGGTTATTACTCACCAGTCGCAACAAACCAGATGAACGCATCAAATCCACTAAATTACTGAAAAAATGCGCTAGTGAATTTCGAGAATTTTCCCTCATCCCACCTTGGAAAACAGAATTGCTGGTAGAGTCCGTTAATCAAGTGGCTGAAACCGTGGGGGTGAAACTAAGTTCCCGCGGTGCGGAACTTTTAGCTGAGGCTGTAGGTAATGATACACGCTTGCTGTATAATGAAATGGAAAAACTGCGACTTTATACAACTAATACCACTAAGCCTCTAGACATAGATACCATTACGCAATTAGTCAGAAATACTACCCAAAATAGTCTACAATTAGCAGCAGCAATTAGAATGGGAGATACACCCAAAGCCTTGAGCATTTTGGCTGATCTGATCAATGCTGCGGAACCGGGACTACGGATAGTTGCTACTCTCATAGGTCAATTCCGTACCTGGTTATTAGTGAAGATAGCCATGGAAAACGGAGAACGTAACCCCCAAGCGATCGCCCAAGTAGCCGAAATTAACAACCCTAAACGCATTTACTTCTTACAGCAAGAAGTCAAATTACTTTCTCTAGAGCAACTCATCTCTTGCTTACCACTACTACTACAATTAGAAGTAAGTCTCAAGCAAGGATCCCCTGAAGTATCTGCACTGCAGACAAAAGTTATAGAAATTTGTCAAGTATGCCAAGTTCGTAGACACTCCCAAGGCTAGAAGCGCTGGGGATTCTTGATTCATTTAGCCCACTTAGTTAGAGGAGTTTCCCCACCCAAACAGAGGTTGTTCTGGTAAAGATTAAAGAGCAAAAAGATAAAAATTTTATTCAAATGCAGTTTTGTTGGAACTTCTGACTCCTAAAATAATTCAAAGATATTAACTATTCCTATTATACTTGTGTGTCATAGACTTTATGAAAGCAACCCCTAATTTATTTTGTCACACTAGTCTCCAACATATGCTCTCCCAGATTCTATGTTTAGGCATTCTCACCACTGCTAGTTTCATCACTAGCGGTCTTACCTTCAGTTACCAAGCCCATGGTCAAACACCACCTGTAAACAATTCCATTGATAATACTGAAATTACCAACTACGCCCAAGCTATTTTGGCGATGGAAACAGGGCGACAACGGGCTTTTGAGGAAATTAAAAAACTGATTGGGGGTGGAGAAATGCCCAGAATCTTTTGTAACGACCCCAAGAGTATCCAAGAGCTACCACGTCCGGCTCAAAATATTGCCGTGAATTACTGTAATCATTCTCAGAAAATAGTTGAAAATAATGGACTCAGTATTGATCAATTTAACAAAATCACTATGGAGCTACAAAGTAACAATAACTTAAAACGAGAAGTTTATAATACGTTGATTCGCTTGCAAAAGACTCCAGAATCTCCATAGGTGACATCCTCTAAGAGGATGTTTGATAAGTCATGATTAGTGTATCAACTATTGTTTGACCCCACCCTAACCATCCCCTTGTCAGGGGAGGGGACTGGATTTTATTGTTTTTTGTGCGTTCCCCATTCCCCATTCCCCATTCCCCATTCCCCATTCCCTGTTCCCTGTTCCCTAATATAAAAATTACCTGTTTAATACTTTCCAAACATCCCCTAAGAGTGAGTCGTCAGGTTGCTGTTTCAGCTAAAAACCGCCCCTTTTAGTGCGGTTACCACAACTGGGGAAGAAATTAATAGATTTTAATATTACGTTACAATTATTGGATACAGCATATGTATTCAAAGGTGTACGGCATGAATGGTACAATTCGCGTTGGCAATCTCTTCGGGATTCCCTTCTATATCCATCCGTCGTGGTTTCTCGTGCTGGGCTTAGTAGCTTGGAGTTACAGTAGTGGACTAACAGCACAATTTCCCTGGTTATCTGGGGGATTAGCTTTTTTACTGGGACTGATGACGGCGTTGTTATTGTTTACCTCCGTCGTCGCCCATGAATTAGGACACAGTTTTGTCGCAATTCACCAGGGAATTGATGTAAAATCTATTACCCTGTTTATATTTGGCGGTTTGGCTAGCTTAGAAAAAGAGTCCCAAACTCCAGGGGAAGCATTTTGGGTGGCGATCGCCGGTCCTTTAGTGAGCTTGCTCCTGTATGGTATCTTTACAGTCATTGGTGTCACCACCGCCGCCACAGGTGCCACAGCAGCGATCCTTGGTGTTCTCGCCTCCGTTAACTTAGCCTTAGCATTATTTAACCTGATTCCCGGCTTGCCCTTAGATGGTGGTAATATCCTCAAAGCTGCTGTGTGGAAGATTACAGGAAATCCTTATAAAGGTGTATCCTTTGCCAGTAGAGTCGGACAAGCATTTGGTGGGGTGGCGATCGCCTCTGGTTTAATTCCACTAGTATTCTTTGGTAGCTTTGCTAACTTCTGGAATCTATTAATCGGTTTCTTCCTGCTGCAAAATGCCGGTAGAGCAGCGCAATTTGCCAGGGTGCAAGAAAAATGCACAGGTTTAACAGCAGCAGATGCTGTTACCACTGATAGCCCCATTATATCGGCTAATACTAGCCTGAGAGAGTTTGCCGATCAAAGAATTTTCCAAAATCAAGACTGGAGGAAATTCTTAGTCACTGATGAAGAGGGAAGATTAGTAGGCGTAATTAATCTGGATGATTTGCGAGGTATTCCCACAACCCAATGGACACAAACCCCCATCAGCACCGTCATGAAGTCCATTGAGCAATCTACCACAGTCAAATCAGATCAACCCCTGTTAGAAGTAGTGCAGCTACTAGAACAACAAAAATTATCTACCCTGTCTGTCATTCGTGACAATGGCGTACTTGTGGGAATATTAGAAAAAACTGCGGTTATTCGGCTACTGCAAGGTAAAACTCAACCTAACCCTGTATAGCTAGTCATCAGAATTGAATACCCCCCAACTCCCTCATAATTTCTGGGGGTATTTATGTATAAATTTATTCTAAACAGAGTTAACAGATGTTTGAGAAACAGCCACAAAACTTACAGCAAAGCGTAAAACAACTAGCCACTGAAGCCATAGAGAACTCAAATCCTACCGCCTGGTTTGATGTTTTGTATAGTCAGTCCCAGGGTGATGTTACCCAAATTCCTTGGGCGAAGTTAACCGCTCACCCCCATTTACAAGATTGGTTGACGACTAATAACCCTGGAGGTGAGGGAAAATCAGCCCTGGTAGTTGGGTGTGGTTTAGGGGATGATGCGGAAGCTTTAGCAACCAGGGGATTTAAAGTAACCGCTTTTGATATTTCTCCCACAGCTATTAACTGGTGTCAGCAACGATTTCCTGATTCCTCTGTGAAATATGTCGTTGTAGATTTGTTAGCCCTTCCCTCACAATGGGAGCAAGGCTTTGACTTAGTGGTAGAAATCAGGAATATCCAAGCTCTACCCTTAAATATCCGCTCAACTGTAATCAGATCGGTTGCTTCTGTAGTTGCACCAGCAGGTACTTTACTATTGATTAATCGGTTTCGCGAAACTGAGGTAGAACCTGATGGACCACCTTGGCCTTTGTCTAGTTCCGAATTAGCCCAGTTTACACAATTGGGTTTACAAGAACTCAACCGGATTGTATTTTTTGAGAGTGACCGGGCTGATATTCCACAACTACGGATAGAATATCAAAAATCTGCCCCAGTGTAGGAATGCTACAAAATATTACTGAAAGTTCACATCAGCAGTATTTTAGGGATTTTTGAGCCACAATGGAGGTAGGAACCCAGCAAATGGAGGTTTAAGATGACTCACAATCTCACATTATCTGACCCTACCACTTACTTGATATTTAAACTCAGTATCCTGATGATGGTACTGCTAGTATTGTTGGTGATTTCCGCTGCTCCAGCGGTTTAGTCCATCCTCAATCAATTCTACGCCGAATACTTGGGCAAAACACCGGGCTATATGAACACGTACCTCTTGAGAGGTAATACCGGGAATCCATTCGGCTAAACTACTTACAGGCTTATCAGCAATACCACAGGGGATAATCTCTTGAAAGCCTAACATATCAGGACAAACATTGAGGGCGAACCCATGCATAGTAATCCAACGGCTAACTTTAATCCCGATGGCGGCTACTTTTTGTCCTTCTAGCCAAACACCAGTCAAACCGGGAAGGCGATCGCCCGACAAGCCATAAACAGCTAATACCTGAATTAATACTTCTTCTAATTGCCTTAAATACCAATGCAGGTCTTGGCGATAATGTCGCAGATTTAAAATCGGATAACCTACCACCTGACCAGGACAATGGTAAGTCACTTCGCCGCCCCGTTCAACTGTGTGGACATCAAACTTAGTATTTTGTCGGTCAAACTTGAGAAATTCCGGGTTGCTTCCTTGTCCCAAAGTGTAGACAGGGGGATGCTCCAGCAAGATTAACACATCCTCTAGACTAGGGTGATGAATGCGCTGAGTCAAGAGCGATCGCTGCCATGAGAGAGCATCGAGATATGGCATCAATCCGACATTAAATAACAAACAACGTCTGTGAGGTGTTTTCATACTATGGATTATGCCAAAAATCAACTACCTTATTGACCAAATATATTGCAACTTACAAGACTTGAAGCAACAAATGTCAAGCTATGCAAAGGATTTTAAAGGAACATCAACTAAATGTGCATTACAGAATACAAAGTGCTAGGTTAGATATATGACCTCAATGGTGTTAGGAGGAATTCTCTGTATCAAGCATCAAGCCCAACAGGATCACAACGAATGCACTGGCCGATCAATATCATAAATAGTTTGCATCTCAAACCAGATCGAAGATCCGATAGAGAGCACAGGCATAAGCAGTACATTAAAATCGTTCAAAATTTGTTTTGGCGGTAATGCGCGATATTACCGCGACATCCATTCATACAAAACAAATTCACATCAAAAAAATATATCAGTGGGAGAGTTTACATGAAGCTTGTCATCCACGGCAAAAATATTGAAATCACCGATGCAATTCGGGAGTATGTACATCAAAAAATTGAAAAAGCCGTCAGTCACTTTCAACACATCACTAATGAAGTGGATGTACATCTAAGCGTCGCCCGCAATCCCCGAATTACTACCAAGCAAGCAGCGGAAGTGACTATTTACGCCAATGGTAACATTATCCGTGCTGAGGAAAGCAGCGAAAACTTATATGCCAGCATTGACTTAGTGGCAGATAAAATTGCCCGTCAACTGCGTAAATATAAAGAAAGACGTCAAGATCAAAAAACTCACGCCCAACCCACAAATCAAGCCTTAGTTCCCGAACCAGTGGCCGCAGATTTAATCGGCGATCGCACCCCCGAATTACCCGATGAGGTGATCCGGACAAAGTATTTTCCCATGCCACCCATGACCCTTGCAGAAGCCACAGAACAGCTGCAACTGGTGGGACACGACTTTTATATGTTCCGCAACTCAGAAACTGGGGAAATTAATGTGGTTTACGAACGTAACCACGGCGGTTATGGTGTAATTCAACCCCGCAAGACCAACGGTAATACCAACGGTAAGAATGGTCATTCAGCCCATGTTAATCATCCAGTAGGGGACAAATCCCACTCCTACAATAAGTAAATCTAGTCCCCTCCCCTTAATCAGGGGAGGGGTGATGGGTGGATTTATTTCACAGCTAAATCTTGCAAAGTTTTCAGCGCTTCCTCTACGTGAGCCTGAAAATTCAACATAGTATCCAAAACAAACTGCACAACCCCCTCTTGATCAATTACATAAGTTACACGGCCAGGAAAAAAACCAAAAGCTATAGTAGCGCCGTATTCCTTACGCACCTTGTTATCTTTGTCACTCAAAAGAGTGAAAGGTAAATTGTATTTTGCCGCGAATTGCTGGTGAGATTGCGGAGAATCTCCACTCACGCCAATCACTTCAGCACCCGCAGTTTTAAACACCTCGTATTGATCCCGGAACCCACAAGACTCCGCCGTACATCCGGGTGTGTCATCCTTGGGATAAAAGTATAAAACCACCGCTTTTTTGCCCCGAAAATCCCTCAGACTGACTCTAGAGCCATTTTGATCGCTCAGGGTAAAATCAGGAGCAGTATCACCAACTTTAACTGACATATAATTTCTTACCGTTTTTCTTAAGATTCCATCTCAGCTAATTCTAACCAGCGTTCTGTAGCTATATCAATGGACTGCTTCAGGTTTTCTACCTGTTCGTAGAGTTTTTGGACTTGGGTGTAATTCCCCCCAGATACACTACTCAAGGCTTTCTCCGCTTCCGCTTTCTCAGATTCCAACTTGGCGATTTTAACTTCTAACTCCCCAAATTCCCGCTTCTCCCAATTTGACAGTCCGCGACGCTTTTTATTTTCCGTCACTGTAGATGAACTACTCACCTTGGGTGTTGCTGGTTTTTCAGCCACATTGGCCCCTTGCTGTTGTTTTTCTAGCTCCTCTTCTGCTTTTTTGTAATCTAGATAAACTGAGTAATTACCTGGATATTGTCGCAGATTACCGCCTTCCTCCAGGGCAAAAACATTATCTACAGTCCGATCTAAAAAGTAGCGATCGTGAGAAACTGCAATTACACACCCAGCAAAATCTTCTAAATAATCTTCTAATACCGCCAAGGTTTGCACATCTAAATCATTAGTTGGTTCATCTAAAATCAACACATTGGGCGCACCAATGAGAATTCGCAACAAAAATAAACGGCGTTTTTCGCCCCCAGATAATTTATGAATTGGCGCGTATTGCTGGTTTCCCGGAAACAGAAATCGCTCCAACATTTGCGAAGCCGAAATTTGAGTACCGTCGGCGATTTTGACAAATTCCCCTTCTTCCTTGATATAGTCAATTACCCGCTGATTTTCATCTACCGCTGCGAGTAACTCTTCAGAATGCTGGTCAAAATAACCAATGTGAACCGTAGCGCCAATTTCCACAGTACCAGAATCAGGTTGAATCCGCCCGGTAATCATATCCATTAAAGTAGATTTCCCAGTACCATTACCCCCAATAATCCCGATCCTGTCTTCTGGACTAAATTCATAGGTGAAATTATTAATCAGAGTCCGCCCATCATAGCCCTTAGATACATTATTTAATTCAATCACCTTTTTACCAATGCGGCGGCTAACTGTGGAAATCTCCACTTTCCCTTGAACTTGTTTAAACTCAGTTTCCCGCATGGCTTGGATCCGTTGAATTCGGGCTTTTTGTTTAGTACTTCTGGCTTTTGGTCCCCGACTCAACCATTCTAATTCCCGACGTAATACACCTTGATGTTTACGTTGGCTACTCATGGCCGACTCTTGGGCTAAAGCTTTCTTTTCCAGGTAATATGAATAATTACCTGCATAGGTGTAAACATCACCTCTGTCTATTTCAATAATCCGGTTTGTGACCTGATCTAGGAAATAGCGATCGTGAGTAATCAGTAACAGCGTACCACGAAAGCGATTTAAATAACTTTGCAGCCATTCCACAGACAGCGCATCTAAATGGTTAGTAGGTTCATCCATCAGTAAAACGTCTGGTTGCGATAGTAAAGCTGTAGCTAAAGCAATGCGCTTGCGATATCCCCCTGATAAAGTCCCAACCACCGCATCAAAATCAGAAATTCCTAACTTAGTTAAAATAATTTTGGCGTTGGTTTCCAACTCCCAAGCGCCTGCGGTTTCCATCCTTTGCATTACACTAGACAAGCGGGACATCAACTGACTATCTTCTGGATGATCAACAAGTTTATGAGATAGTTCCTCATACTCACGTACTAAAGACAAGTGTTCACCGCTATCGGCAAAAATTTGCTCTAAAACTGTGTAATTCTCGTTTACATCTGGTTGTTGAGGTAAGTAAATTATCTTTGCACCAGCACTAAAAGTAATCTGTCCACTATCAATTGGTTCTAATCCGGCAATCATTTTTAACAAAGTTGATTTACCAGAACCATTAGTACCAATTAAACCCACTTTATCAGTAGCATCTAAACTAAAACTGGCATCTCTTAAAATTTCCTTGATCCCAAAATCTTTTTTAACTGATTGTAATGTAATAATACTCATAGAAATTAGTCGTTTTAACTTTCAAATTATTTTGCTATTTTAATTATTATAAGCATAAATCTTGTGGGGTGGGCTTCTTGCCCGCCCTGCCTACCTACTCCCATGAAATCCGGCTGTATCCATAGAGGACTAAAGTCCTCACTACAAACCTGATCTAAACTAGAGGGCTAAAATCCTCACTACCAATCCGATCTAAGCAAACAAATCCAGGGGCAAATGTCCATACATTTCGTTAATTCCCCCTTCATTATAGGATTGACAAGAAATTAATACCCCCCGATGATGTCCCGCATAGGAATCAAGATAACATAAACCATTTTTGCCATTCAATTTGATGTAAACTGGACCTTCTGGTGTTGGTAAATTACTCGGGGCTTCATAGCCAAAAGCATAAGAATAAGTTCTCATCGCCAGTATCCCTTCTGCGGCTGTATCAGCACAAATTCCCAATATTTGGTAATCAGAAATACTAGTTACCAAAATTAAAGCCCGACGCACTAAAGCCTCCTCTGAGGGTTTGAGGATAGGTGCTATATCTAAGCAGTTGAATTTGTTCAGAATTTTTTTGGCTTCTGAGACTGTGAGATTTTGATGGTTGGGAGTTGACATAACTTAGTTTCTTATGTTCTGGTTGAGTTTTGCTAGTGGTGTGTGTGAGGTGGGTATAGCCCACCCCGCTATGATTAACCTAAATTATGATGGGTCGGTAACATTACCTAAGTTGAAAATGAATGGTACACTGCCTTTGGCTTCACCACCCATAACGAGAACTTTCGGCATTTGAGCGCCGCCATTTCTCCAAGCTTCAATTGCTTCTTTTTGCAGAACTAACTCTCCCCCTTGGGCTTTGAGGGTTTCTGCTAAAAGTCTTTGAGCCTCTGCTTTACCCTTAGCGCGATTAACATCTGCTTGCGCTTCTTGTTCAGCTTCTCGTGCTACATAAACGGCTCTTTGAGCCCGTTGTTCAGCTATTTGTTTTTCTTCTACAGCCCTGGCAAACTCCGGTGAGAAATTCAAGTCAACTACACTAGTGTCTAAAACGATTATCCCATATTTAGCCAAGCGATCGCCCAAGGCTAAATCAAAATCTTCTTTTAATTCACTTCTTTTGGTAATTGCTTCTTCTACTGTTCTTCTTGCGGCCGCGATTTTAAACGCTTCCTGTGTTTGCGGCGCAATTATTTTGGAAACAATATTTGCTAAAGTTCCTTGTCCTCTTCTCACCTCAACTACCTGGGCCGGATCAAGGCGAAAGTTAATCGCAAATCTTGCAGATAAATTTTGCAAATCCTTGGTAGAACTTTCCGCTGGGACTTCAAACTTTTGTACTGTCAAATCATACACATCTACTACTGAGATAAGTGGTGGTTTAATGTGAATACCTTCTAGTAGCGCCCCATCTCTAGCTTTACCTAAGATGCTGATGACTCCTGCTTGTCCAGGACTGAGAATCACAAAGGAATTTACACCGACAAGGACAACCAGTGCTAATACAATACCCAAAACTGTAGTTTGCCAATTCCCGAATTGCTGACTTTTCAAGGTTTGATCTCCTTTTGCATCTTTAGGCAACTTATGTACTATGGTGACACGTCTTCAGCTGTTCTCACCGAAGAATCAGATTACAAAAGCCAGATGCTCTCCTCTCCCCTATGGTGGTAATATCAGTTTCACGCAATGGTAAATGACCTTGGCTGTGGCTGACGCAAAGCCCTATCTGTCAGCCCTAACTTGACTACTAACATGAGTCTTGGCAAGAAATTTGACTCGTTATCGGCTGTTTGATTTTGGGTAAAGTTTTTAACTTGGCAGCACCAGCATTAATTGCCATGGCAGTTGATCTGCTAGTTAAGCAGCAAGATTCTATCATTGGTTAGTTTGGTGTTCAAGATACCTTTGGACAATTTTCACTTCTGTTATAATATCTGAATGTTTGGCTGTGGTGGCGCGGTTTTTGCAGTTTTGGTGACAAACTGGGGTAAGATAGGTTTCACGTACTAGGCGCACCAGGCGCAGAGAGTTTATGATGTTTGGTAGTGGTGGCGCGGTTTCCCATAATAGCAAGTGGCGTGTTGAGTTGGATAGGTTTGTTAGGGATAATCACCGGGATTTGGCGGCTGTTTTTTGGGGGTTGTGGTTACAAAATGGTAATGAGCAGGGTACCCTGGGTATTGATTTACAGCCTAGTCCCCATTTTATTTATTGTCCCCAAGGGGCGATTGAAGTTTTAAATGAGAAGGTGGAAAATCGTCTTCAGGAAATTTTGGGAATTATTGACCACCATGATCCTGAGGTGGAAGTGTTGATGATTGCAATTGGTAAGGGTGAACTGAAGTTGATTCAGTTTGTACCTGAACCTCCCCCCCCGGTTTGTTTTGCACAGGTGGGTAAGGATGTGAATGAGTTATTAGATTTGTTGGAGGGAAAGTTAAATGAGGTGGAGTTTTTTTTAAGCTGAGTTAGCAGTGAGGTTTTATTGCTCTCCCTCTATGACTGTTAACACGGCTTTGGGTAAAAGTTTATCTTTGAACCAGACTATTTTGGCAGGGACGTTATCTAATTTGACTCCAGCTTTTTCTAGGTTCAATCTTTCGGAAATGGCTAAAATTAAGTTCTCACATCCAGAACGCCGCACTTGATAAAATTTCTTTTGTAGATATTCTGGTCGCCAATAACCAACTATTTCTAGCAAGTAGTCACGTCCATCAGGATGTACTAGGCGAAAGTCGGGAATCATGACGCTACCAGGTATGGGAATTAAATCTACTTCTCGCTCTAATACCCAATCGGTTTTGAGTACATCCCATTTCTCGGCAAAGGATGACTCTAACATACTATCGTAAGGTTTACCGGGGGAATAGTGGGAGACTAGGCCACATTCAGAGTTGAGGGTAAAACGTCCAGTTTTCCATTGTTTGGTGTCAATATCTCGGTTCTGTAAGGTGGCGCAAAGACTCCATTTAGTCACATGAAGTAAGGCGGGAATTAATTTGGCGATCGCCAGTCCATATCTTGTACTCGGTCTAAATAAACTTGTCGGACCATCAACGGTAATTGTAAATCCGTGGTCTGCATCCCCCTCAATATACGCCATCAGTTGAAACAATTTTAAATACCGAAATAATAGTTTATATTGCCCCGGCACATTGCGATGAGCATTTAAAGTTAACTGACTGGCTTTATAAAAGATTCCCTGGACTTGAGACAAGTTATATCTATTTAATAATTCTACGGGTGTGGGTGCATCAAAACTGGTTAAAATCTTATTTTCATTCAAATCAGCATATAACCCGTCTCGCACTTGTTCCCATAAAACTTCTCTTTGCAGTTGCTGACTCAGTTCATCGGCAATTCTAGTTAAAATAATTTGGGTTGATTCTCTACTACAAACAGACTGGGAGGCTAAACTAAATACCCGCTCTCTTAACATGGGTGGTTCTAGGGGACTGACTACCTCAAAGGTACAGAAACTGCTTTTGAGAATATAACCTAACCCCCGCTTGACTCGGTAATCCGTCCCGTCTCCCTCTAGGTCTAACAGTTGAGTTTCTAGGAACCCTACAGACTGACCCCGCGCTTGCTCAAAACAATTAATTAACTCCTGCGCTAACTCTAAACCATGGCGATCAATCTTCAATCTCTTGGGAATGATTTCCTCTCCGTTCTGGCGATGACTCAGTAAATCCGTCGGTAACATTTCCCTGATCTGTTGAATATTTAATGTCTAACTGTTCTGCTGCTTTGGGGACTCTACTTTGACCACCGCCATAAATTACCCGTAAATTCCCTTTGTTTTCCGGGTGTTTTTCGCTGCTTTGGTTGTAGTTCTCCACTCCCCTACGTCTGGCGGAGGTTCCCTCTTCAGTGGTATCTTTGGCTACTATTTCATATAAAATCGCCTGTTTATTAGCTACATTCCCCTTTCTTAACACCCTACCCAAACGCTGTATATACTCCCTGGTGGAACCAGTACCGGATAAAATAATGGCTACGGAAGCAGCGGGAACATCAACCCCCTCATTTAAGACATGGGAAGCTACCAAGGTATTATACTCACCCTCTCGAAATTTGGTGAGAATTTCGTGCCGTTCTTTGACAGGAGTTTGATGGGTAATGGCGGGAATTAATAACTGTTGAGAAATTCTATATACTGTGGTATTATCCGCTGTAAAGATTAAAATCCGCTCCGGGAAGTGCTGGGCTAATAAGTCCGCTAAAATTCGCAACTTGCCATCAGTGCCTAAAGCAATATTTTTCGCTTCCCTGTGTGCTAACATGGCTCTACGGCCTGCAGGCGATCGCCCACTCATTTTCACAAACATTTGCCAACCTTGAATACTCCCCAGGGAAATTTTAGACTGGCGGAGAAAGTCGTTACGGGTTTGAATTAACTGGTTGTATCGTTCTCGCTCCTGCTGGGATAAGGTCACCTTCATTTGCACAATTTCATGGTGAGCTAAAGCACCCCCCGCTAAATCCTCAGCGCGTTTGCGATAGACTTCTGGTCCAATGAGTATATTTAAATCGGCGTGTTTCCCATCAGTACGTTCCGGTGTAGCTGAGAGTCCTAACCGATAAGGAGCAATAGAATACTCAGCTATTACCCGCCCAAAGTCTGTGGGTAAGTGATGACATTCATCAAAAATTATTAAAGCATACTTATTGCCTAAACTTTCCGCATGAATTGCCGCACTATCATAGGTCGCCACTAAAATCGCTGTGCGATCGCCCGAACCACCCCCCAACAAACCCACCTCAGCATCAGGAAAGGCCGCCACTAAATGAGCATACCACTGATGCATTAAATCCAGAGTTGGCACTACAATTAGGGTGGTGCGGGGTGTGGATTGCATCGCCATTTGTGCCAAATAAGTCTTTCCCGCCGCCGTGGGGAGAACCACAACCCCCTGTCTACCCCCCAATTTCCAAGCCGTTAAGGCTTCAATTTGGTGGTGGTAAGGCTCCATTTCTAAACTGGGGATTAAATCCACCGGGTAAAATTCCTTGGCTTCATCAATAAAATATACCCCCTCCCCTTGGAGTGCTTCCACCACAGCGCGATAATTAATCGCGGGGATCCGAAACTTTTCCACCCGGTCATCCCATGTAGCGTAATCCATCCACCCTTTACCCCTTGGTGGTGGATGTAAAATTAAAGTACCTCGGTTAAATTGTAGGGTGGGTGTGCGAGCCATTACATATAAACTTGATTTACAAGCTAGGTTACCAGAACTTGGCGGGAGCGTGAAAGCCCCTGAGAAGCAGCAAAGATATGGAGATGTAAGCAATGCTGAACTTGCGAATTACCAAAGAACAAGTATTTAGTTTACTTGAACAATTATCTTGGCAAGAACAACAGGAGATTTTGCAATATCTGAGTCAAAAACTCCATCGCCAACGAGTTGCTAGTCAATCCAATCTTGATCATGCTTTAGAACATCCCATTAACCAAATCTCAGGAAAAATTACAGCTTTTCAAGGGGTTAATGCTTTAGCTTGGCAAAAAGAGCAAATTCGGAGTGAGTGGGATGAAACTGGATTATCTGATTGATAGGTTATTCTGTGATCAAGGTAACAGGGAACACCAGAAGGCTTTCACCAAAGCCCGATAATTTACAGGATGAACATAGACCCTATGCTAGTATCCTATTCTCAACTTTATGAAAGGTTTATTGATCAGATTATTGGTTTAAGTCAAAAAAAAGATTTCTCCTTAACTGCTTTAATCAGTAACTATATTAGCATGAATTACCAGCTTAAACTAGAACAAATAGATAAGTTAAAAGCCTGGTTAGATGAGTTTAGACCCTTTGACCAAACAATAATCGCCGAACTGAAAAAGCTGTATGATGTGCGCTTTACTTATAACTCTAATGCCATTGAGGGAAATACTTTAACTCAAAGTGAAACTGAGTTAGTGTTAACCAAAGGAATTACAATTGGTGGTAAGACTCTTGATGAACATTTAGAGGTAATTGGACATAAGGAGGCCATTGACTATATTGAGAGTTTAGCCCAAAAAGATACAGTGATTAATGAATGGGAGATTAAACAAATTCACAATCTAATTCTGAGGAAAATTCACCCTAATGAAGCGGGTTGTTATCGGGAATTAGATGTAATGGCACCAGGGACGAATTATATTTATCCTCCCCATTATTTACTGTCTCAATTAATGACAGATTTTGTAATCTGGCTCAATTCAGAGGCAGCTTTAACACTCCATCCTGTAGAATATGCAACCATGGCTCATTATCGTTTTGTTTCTATCCATCCTTTTCGAGATGGGAATGGCAGAACGGCTAGATTATTAATGAATTTATTGTTAATTCGTGCCGGGTATCCTATTGTGGTGATTAATAATCAAATTCGTAATGATTATATTCATGCTTTGGCCTATGGACAACAAAACCAAGATGATTTAAGTCAGTTGTTTGATTTGGTTTTTGATGCTACTATCAGTTCATTGGTGGAAACTTTAAGGTTATTAGTAACTGCAAGTAGTAGTAGGGAAAAAGGGCGGGTTTTTTATCAGGAAATTACTGATTTTATTGAGAATTATTTGGTAAAATAGGTAAATTGCTGTGTCAAATTAATCGGACAATTCCATTATTCAGGGCGATCGCTCTGGGTTTGGGTGTATCCAGGTTGTATATAATTATATATTATTATTATTATTCCATAGGGTAGCCAGGGAATGAAATTCCCTGTCTGAAAGCTGAAGTCGGTTAAAAACCGACTGGTTTTGGGTTGGGGTGGATGTTGTTCTCAAACCGGCTTAATTACCTTTGGGAGCGATCGCCCCAAGATTACCGCTATGGTAGGGATTGAAAATAGCCTGTCCTGAAGGTAGCCAGGGAATGGAATTCCCCGTCTGAAAGCTGAAGTCGGTTAAAAACCGACTGGTTTTGGGGTGGGGTGAAGGCTGTTGTAAAAGTGGCTTAATTACCTTGGTGAGCGATCGCCCCAAGATTACCGCTATGGTAGGGATTGAAAATAGCCTGTCCTGAAGGTAGCCAGGGAATGAAATTCCCTGTCTGAAAGCTGAAGTCGGTTAAAAACCGACTGGTTTTGGGGTGGGGTGGAGGCTGTTGTAAAAGTGGCTTAATTACCTTGGTGAGCGATCGCCCCAAGATTATCGTTATGCTAGGGATTGAAAATAGCCTGTCCTGAAGGTAGCCAGGGAATGGAATTCCCTGTCTGAAAGCTCAAGTCGGTTAAAAACCGACTGGTTTTGGGGTGGGGTGGAGGTTGTTCTCAAAGTGGCTTAATTATCTTGGTGAGCGATCGCCCCAAGATTATCGTTATGGTAGGGATTGAAAATTGTCTGTCCTGAAGGTAGCCAGGGAATGAAATTCCCTGTCTGAAAGCTGAAGTCGGTTAAAAACCGACTGGTTTTGGGTTGGGGTGGAGGTTGTTC
>CAIWDD010000130.1 GCA_903911355.1 uncultured Nodularia sp.
AATACAACACTCAATTACGAGCAGAATATGAATTTGTGAGAGATTTGAGCAGTCACGCTTGTCAAGCGTCTGTTGAAAATGTAGAACGTGCTATCAATAGATTTTTCGCTAACTGCAAGGCTAAAAAACCCGGAAACAAAGCGTATCCAAGATTTAAAAAGCATAGTCGCTCTGTTGAATATAAACAACAATCTTGGAAGCTTCACCCGACAAAACGTCGTATTACCTTTACTGATAAAAAAGGCATTGGTGAACTCAAATTGTTGGGTAAGTGGGATATCCACACTTATTCTGTAGAGCTAATTAAGAGAGTTAGGATTGTTCGCCGTGCGGATGGATATTATGTTCAGTTCTGTGTGAAAGCAGATAATAAACAGGAAGCTCCATTAACTACATCTGAAATTGGTATCGATGTAGGGTTAGAGTATTTCTACTCTGATAGCAATGGCAATCATCAAGAAAACCCTAGATATTTACGTAAAGCTGAAAAAGATATCAAGAGAGTTCAGCGCAATATTTACAAGAAAAAGAAAGGGTCATCTAGTAGAAGGAAAGCCAGTGGTGTTTATGCTCGCAAACATTTAAAAGTAACTCGACAAAGGAATGAACACGCCAAAAGATTGGCGCGTAACTTGTGCCTAGCTAACGCTAAGGTGGTCTTGGAAGATTTAAATGTTAGTGGGTTGGTGAAAAACCACAAGCTTGCTAAGAGCATTTCTGATGCGTCTTGGTACAACTTTCGCCAGTGGCTCGAATACTTTGGAGAAAAATTTGGACGGGAAGTAATCGCTGTTCCGCCTCATTTCACTAGCCAAGAATGCAGTAATTGTGGTGCAATAGTTTACAAATCACTTAGCACTAGAACTCATTCTTGCTTGCATTGTGGTCACATAGAACAACGTGATGTGAATGCAGCCAAAGTAATTTTAAGTCGTGCAAACGCTAGGGGTGGGCAACCCCAAAGTAACGCCAGTCGAGATGTTCCCTCTACTTCTGTTGGTCGTAAGACCTCCAAAAGCAAGGAACGTCAGTGACGCACCGAATCCCCTGCCTTCAGGCATGGGGAGTGTCAAATCAGCTTACCAAGATTTTGCGGTTCTGGCATTAGCTGAGATCACGGAGGACTCAACTGCTAACTGGAAACCAGAAAACACTCCTTTAGTCTGATCTCAACTTGTTGGACAATTCTATAATTCCTCTTGACCCATCTATGCGTACCCGTTGCCCATCTCTTAGTCTCACTGTAGCATTATAAACATCCATGACAGCGGGTATACCGTACTCACGAGCTACGATAGCACCGTGAGAAAGTCTTCCGCCAGCTTCAGAAATTAAGCCTCCTGCTCTAACTAACAAAGGTGCCCAGCCTGAATCTGTATAAGGTACTACTAAGATTGTGTGGCGGTCAACTTCTGGTAATTGTTGCAAGTCTCGTACTATCTTAATCCGACCCTCCGCTTGACCGTGGCTAGCGGGGATACCCTGTAATACTTGGCCTGAGTACAGTGGGGAGGGAGGAAGGGGATGGGGTGGTGTATGACCATAAACTAAAAGGGGGATTTGATGAAATTCACTATCTTGCTGGAATTGCCATCGCCTAAATTCTACTATCTCCGATAAATCTTCCCTCAGTTCAATATCATCACCTGCTACTAAACGCCGGACTTCATTCAACTCTAGAAAAAAGATATCCCCACTTTGCTGGATTAAGCCGGATTTTAAGCAAGCTTGCTCTAAAGCTAAAAATCGCCATCGCAATTCAGCTAAGAAACGAGAATAAATTTCGGTAACTTGTCCTTTAATATCTACCCGACGCTGTACTACCCCCCGTTTGCGCTTTGTCAACTTCACCGCTTTGTCTGTCTGTGCTGCACTTTGCCATAACTGTAAAAACAAGTCCTTGATGGGTTGGGGGTTTTCTTTCCAGGTAGGAACAGCAATATTTGTGCCCACATCACTCAAATAACCGTAATCTTCCAGCAATTGGTTAAATTCATCGAGAATTTTCTCTCCTTCTGGTGTTTGCGCCAATTCTTCAAAGACTTGATCCGGTTTCGAGTCAGGTAATTGCTGTTTCGCCTGTGCTGCTAAAGCAGTCAGCGATCGCAATGCTGCTACCTCCGGAGCTATACTGTGATCAATTTCCCCATCTTTAACGCGAAAAATCCCCTGTCTTAAAGCGACGCTCAAGGGGACTAAAATGCTGTAATAAGTTGCAGTGCGTAGTAATTCCAGAATATAATCTATTCTCTCCAATAACTGGGCTGCTGTCAGTTCTTCTATTGATTCATGTGCTAATTCTGACAAACTAGGCAGAAACTTTTTACTATAATCCCGCTTAAAGTCTTTTTCTAAGCTCAGTTCTCGGGTGAGTAACCGCATTAACCCTGGTAAATTATCCCAAGTGGACTTTAAGGGCGGTTTGCTCATCTTCGCCCCCCTGGTGAGAAATTCCAGACTTTCTGGTGGTAGACCCATCCGTAAAAAAATCTCTCCTAGCAGGGAAGCATTAAAATAAGCCCGGGAATAGTGGAGGGTAGCAGTTGCGGTAAAATCCAATCCCCAGGAGCGATCGCCCAGAACCACGGTAAAAATATCTCCCCAAACTCCGCAAGTTAAGGGGCGATTAATCGACCAAGTTAACGGATGAATCACACCAGGAATGACCTCGGCGGCTATTTTCCTCGTCCAGATCGGCAATAAAGTAGTAATAGGTCGAGACTGCAAAACCCAGAGATTTTGACCATCATAAGTCCACTCCATATCTTGGGGTATCCCGCGATACTGTTTTTCTAGTTGGCGGACTAAATATGCTACTTGTTTGATTAATGCTTGTGGTACTTCTACTTCCTGTCGGGACATTTCCCCCACCACTTGCACAGAGGAAACATTCTCTGTTTCCACCACAAAGGCGCGATATTGTTCTGGTGTCACCTTACCGGAAACCACTTGAGTAGGACTACCTGGTAAAGCCTCAATTACAATTGCATCCCCCTGTTGGCTAATGGGGTCACGACTGAAAGCTACACCAGAATATACACTGGGAATTTGTTGTTGTACCAGCACAGCCATGGCCATATCTGGTAAACCGCGATCGCGACGATATTGTACAGCCGACGGATGATTGTAAGAAGCTTGAACTTGGGCGATCGCATCTCGTAATTGCTCGGTGGTAGTAACATTCAAAATTGTTGTATACTGTCCGGCTGCAGAAGCTTGTTCAGAGTCTTCGCCGATAGCAGAGGAGCGCACCACCAAAGGAGACAGATGAGAAGGCTGAATAATTGCCATCAAATTTTCCGGATCATCCACCGGGGAAATTATCCATCCTTTAGGTACTGGATAGCCCCAGCGATTAATTTCAGATAATGTGGCGGCTTTGTGTCCCACCACCTTTGCATCCAACTCGTCATCTAAACAAAAAATCCGGTGATTCCCGCGTAAATATGCAAAAGCTGCTTGTGACTCGGCATCAGTCTCCGGTGCTGGTAAATTCAGGTCATCGGGAATTTTTGTATAAATCCACCCTAATACTCCCGCTAGGGTTACAGCCGCCATGATTTTGGGTATATCCTCAATATTCAGGAGTAACACCAACCAAGGAAACAGGAATAAAACTCCGAATTTTACCCATTGCCTAGATCGCAGAACTATAAAACTGATAATAGCCAATAAACTTGTAAATATTGCCACCAGAGGATCATGTACCAGGAACCCCCAAACAACATTGGTTGTCCCAGCCCCTCTACCCACCCCATATCTCCCTAAGAGTAAGCCGATGAGAGCAATTAACTCCCAAGGGGATCCAGGGGGAAAAAACACACGGCACAGCAAAACCGCCCCCATGCCTTTGAGGGCTTCTGAAATAACCGCCAGGATTCCTACCCAGGTGCCGCCGTGATAAAAAGCGGCTGAAACACTGATGTTTTTAGTACCAATTTGTGATAATTTTCTACCCTTCAGGGCATAGGTAATCCAAGCAATAATTGGCAAAGACCCCAAGAGGGGACAAGCAATTAAAATAACGAGGACACCCCAAGATTGAATCATTATGGTAGCGAAGACGTTTTAACCTATCTTGGTCGGTGGACACGTGGCAGCGGAATCAACCGTTGTTGCCAGTGTCCATCTTAGTTCCTAATGGCTTAGTTTAGCGCATAGGCGGCTTGCAAAGCCCATATAATTAAGGCGGCAATGGAACCCAAGAGTAGCACAGTAGAGATGGTGACTACTCTGGGGGAATCGGCACCCTTGAATTTCATAATTCCTCGGTTTAAATCGGACATAGCTTTGTAATCCTCCTTTGTTACAGTGCTAATTTGTCCGTTTTGATTGTAGTCTTTCTATTTGTCCATCAAGCTAAATTACAGATAATATTTTGTTTAAGCTTTGTATTTTGGCTAGCAAGTCCCTGTTGTTGAGAAATCCGTTGCTCAGATGCATTCCCAATCGTAAAAACAGCGCCTGGGGCGCTGCTCATTTCAAGATACAGCAAATTTTATGGGCTGAGAAGGGCGGGCTTTCCTACCCACCCCACAAGTCTTTTTGTGATTTATATAGTACTTGTCCGCAGTAAACTTACTGTATCTAAAAACATAAGTAATATTTAGGCGCTACCTGTAAAAGCAACTTCAGGGAATTTCAATTGAGCTTCTGCCATCGGTCGTCTTCTGCCTTCCTCTTGCCAGTAGTTAATCACTTCTGTAGCTTTATTGAGCAATTCGACGCGATCTAAATCACTAATCCAGTGTTTAGCTTCTAATTCCTTTTTTAACTCTTCCCAGGCATCATTGCGAGGCCAGAAAAAGTACTTAGTCAAAGGACTTGTACCTTTGCCTACAACTTGATCCACTGCTAGGGCAACGTTTTCATCTAACCACAGAATTTTCAGAATAAATTGGGTCAATCACACCTCCGGGTAATATCAGGGGATTCTTACAATGTATGTGCTATGCGATCGCCTATTCTAACGCAATACCTCACCTATTGACTAAATAGTGGGCACAAATTGCTCTACCATAACCTCATAAAATAGAAAATCTCCTATGATGGCAAAATCTTCAGTAAAAACTATTGTTGTTTTCGATATTGACGGCGTAGTCAGGGATGTTGGTAACTCCTACCGTCGGGCTTTAGCGGATACTGTGGAGCATTTCACCAACAGCGCCTACCGTCCTACACCCGGAGACATTGATCAGCTCAAATCTGAAGGACTATGGAATAATGATTGGGAAGCTTCCCAAGAATTTATTTACCGCTACTGTGAATCCCAAGGGAAAACTCGCCAGCAGTTGCAACTAGATTACAATGCCATAGTTGGCTTTTTCCAATCTCGTTATCGTGGCACAGACCCAGAGAACTGGACAGGGTATATATGTAACGAACCCTTATTATTACAACCGAGTTATTTAGAAAACCTCACCAACGCTGGAATTGCTTGGGGATTTTTTAGTGGTGCTACCCGTGGTTCTGCTACCTATGTTTTAGAAAAACGTCTGGGTTTACAGTCACCAGTGTTAATTGCCATGGAAGATGCA
This sequence comes from uncultured Nodularia sp., assembly GCA_903911355.1. Taxonomy (GTDB): domain Bacteria; phylum Cyanobacteriota; class Cyanobacteriia; order Cyanobacteriales; family Nostocaceae; genus Anabaenopsis; species Anabaenopsis arnoldii. The sequence continues at coordinate 5,538 of CAIWDD010000130.1, forward strand.
CCGGGTAAACCAGACCCCACAGGACTGTTTACCACAGTGGAACTGTTAGAAAATCAAGTTAATAATCTCACAATTATCTATGTGGGAGATACTGTAGCTGATATGTATACGGTTAACAAAGCTAGGGAAATAAATCCTGATCGTAATTGGATTGGTGTAGGAATTTTACCGCCCCACGTCCAAGACACAGCCGCCCATAGTCATGCTTATAGTCAAACTTTACTAACAGCAGGTGCAGCGGTAGTTTTAAGTAACGTTGAGCAGCTCAATCCGGTCAAAATAGGAGAATTACTACAAGAACTGGGGAAAATTTAAACTTTTGCATCATATCCCCGACTTGTTAAGGAAGTCGGGTATCTATTTAATTACTCAAGATGCAAAAATTTATCTAAAGCTGCTACCATCTTGGGCGGCCAACGGCGGATATTTTTGACCCAGTTCATATCTTTGTAACGATTATCCAGGCCATAGGCTGCTACCCAGTTACTTTCGGCTTCCCCTTGGTTACCATTTACCCAGTAAGCGGCGGTGAGGGCGGCGCGCATATCAGCAAATTTAGGATATTTGCGGACTATGTTTTTCATTTCGTGGATGGCCGCGTCGGTTTGACCGGTTTCATACAGGGCCAGGGCGTAGTTAGCCCTGGCAAAGGCAAAGTTAGGGGCTATTTCTACGGACTTTTGATAGTCGGCGATCGCCTCTTGCCATTGTCCTAAACCCGATTTGGCATTACCGCGATTATTGTATGCCATGGCATCATTGGGGTCAAGTTCTAATATATGATTATAGTCGGCGATCGCCTCTTGCCATTTCCCCAACCCTTCCAAGGCTGCACCACGGTTTAAATAGGGGTCAGTGGCATCGGGGGCTAATTCTATAGCTTTGTTGTAATCTGTGAGTGCTGCTGCTAATTTATTTTGACTGACCCGGGAGTTTCCCCGGTTACTCCATGCACCTGCATTAGTGGGAAACTGCTCAATAATTTGTGTCCAGTAAATTTCCGCAGTGGCAAAATCACCTTTATTTGTAGCTGCTAAAGCTTTATTAGCTAGTTGATTGCCTTGTTCTAGCTGTTCTTGAGTAATAGTAGCTCCTGGGGATACGGCCATGGCTGGTGTACTCCAGGTGAATACCAGTAATAAACTCAACAAAGTACTAATTAATTTTACCATCCAGATTTACCTTAATTTCCAGTTCTCAGTTTCCCTATTTTCCCCCAATTACAGCATAGATAACTGTTCATTAGGGGGCTTGAGTCCCAAATGCTTGTAGGCGGCGGTGGTGGCCGTGCGTCCCCTGGGAGTGCGGCTTAAATAGCCAATTTGCATGAGGTAAGGCTCATAAACTTCTTCAATGGTTTGGGTATCTTCACCGGTAGCTGCGGCAATTGTTTCTAATCCTACCGGGCCGCCGTTAAATTGTTCAATGATCACACTCAACATCCGGCGGTCTGTCCAATCTAAACCGCAGGGGTCTACTTGAAATAGTTCCAGTGCTTCGGCGGCGACCGTTTCTGTAATCTTACCTGATATTCTGACTTGGGCGTAATCACGGACTCGTTTAAGTAATCTATTAGCGATGCGGGGGGTACCTCGGGAACGACGAGCAATTTCTGTAGCCCCATCTGCTGCTATGGGGGTTTTGAGTAACTCGGCGCTGCGGGAAATAATTTGGCTGAGTTCTTCTACTTCATAAAACCGCAGTTTCTGCACTAAGCCAAAGCGATCGCGTAGGGGTGAGGTGAGAGCGCCTACACGGGTTGTGGCTCCCACTAGGGTAAATTTGTTCAGTGGTATACTTCTAATGCGAGCGCCAGAACCTTTACCAACGGTGATATCTACGCGATAATCTTCCATGGCTGGATAGAGAATTTCTTCTGTCATCCGGGAAAGACGATGAATTTCATCAATAAACAGGACATCCCCGGGTTTGAGGTTGACCAGTAAGCCTACAATGTCTCTGGGACGTTCTAGGGCGGGGGCGCTGGTGATTTTGTAGTTTACTCCCATTTCCGATGCTAGAATTACTGCCATTGTTGTTTTTCCCAATCCCGGAGGGCCATATAGCAGTAAGTGATCTACCACCTCACCCCTTGATTTAGCTGCTTTGATGGCAATATCTAGCACGTCCTTTAAGTCTTTCTGTCCAATGTAGTCGGCAAATCGCTGTGGTCTGATACTCTCTTCTGGGTGACCTTGTTCGTCAGTTGTTACCGACGGTTGCAAAATCTTCTGGTCAGATACACTGCGAGACCGGGTAGGCTGATTTGGTTTCTCGTTGGGTTCTTGAGGCTGTTTTTTCGAGGAGATTATCGCCATAATTCAGCTATCAACCTTGAGTTCAGGACTGTTTGAGGATTAAACCACCATGGCTAGAGCAAAAAAAAATTTTTTTGCTGAGAATTACACAGGTCAATTTAGAATTTAAATTCCAGATGATTAGCCAGGAGTGAAAAATTTATTATGTTGTCTAAAAGAATCTTACCTTGCTTAGATGTGAAGGCGGGACGGGTTGTTAAAGGAGTTAACTTTGTCGATCTCAAAGATGCGGGGGATCCGGTGGAACTGGCTAAAGTTTACAATGAGGCTGGTGCTGATGAGTTAGTGTTTCTGGATATTACTGCTACTCATGAAGACCGGGACACCATTATTGATGTGGTCTACCGCACTGCTGAACAGGTGTTTATTCCTTTGACTGTGGGTGGTGGGATTCAATCCTTAGAAAATGTTAAAGCTTTGTTACGAGCCGGGGCGGATAAGGTTAGTATTAATTCGGCAGCGGTACGTGATCCAGACTTGATTAATCGAGCTAGCGATCGCTTTGGTAATCAGTGCATAGTTGTTGCTATTGATGCCAGGCGCAGAATTTCTCCCGAAAATCCGGGCTGGGATGTCTATGTCCGCGGTGGTAGGGAAAATACTGGTTTAGATGCCTTACTTTGGGCACAGGAAGTGGAAAAACGCGGCGCAGGAGAATTACTAGTAACGAGTATGGATGCTGACGGAACTCAAGCTGGCTATGACTTAGCCCTGACCCAGGCGATCGCGGAATCTGTACAAGTTCCGGTGATTGCTTCCGGTGGCGCTGGTAATTGTGAACACATCTACACCGCATTAACTGAGGGGAAGGCGGAAGCGGCGTTACTCGCATCATTACTACATTACGGCCAATTAAGTGTGGGGGAAATTAAGGAGTATTTACGCGATCGCTCGGTACCAGTCAGGTTGTTATCTTCAGGTTCAAATTTTTAGGGAAATTTAACCAGATCTATCACAAGTTGAATCCAGTTTTCTGAAATAGTGTTAAAATCGGTGTATAAGTATGAATAAATATGAAGAAATATTATGTTGGTTGTAATTTTATTATTTGACATCGCACTGGTGGCGTGGTCTTTGCACTTGATGGAAAAAGCCGTACAGCATAAGGAGTTTTCCTTAATGCTGGCTGGGGGCTTAGTGGCTCTGGCGGCGGCGGCTATGTTAGTTGTTTATTTTCTCATGGGGCATTGTATGACCTATTTGTTACAATTGTCTTAAGAAATCCTGAAGAATTAGAGATTAATCATAAATCCACCTTGACAAAAGTCAAATCTTCAGGGATTATAATAAAGCATGACTCGGGGCTATAGCGCAGTTGGTAGCGCATCTCAATGGCATTGAGGGGGTCAGCGGTTCGAATCCGCTTAGCTCCATATTTATATAATTTATATTTATATAATTTATA
>CAIWDD010000131.1 GCA_903911355.1 uncultured Nodularia sp.
CATGCTGTTTGTGCCAGTTACCGGGTTATGGATGTCATCCATCGGCATTGTAGGTTTAGCATTGAACCTGCGGGCTTATGACTTCGTTTCCCAAGAATTGCGGGCAGCAGAAGACCCAGAGTTTGAAACTTTCTATACCAAAAACATTTTGCTGAACGAGGGTATCCGCGCTTGGATGGCTCCTCAAGATCAGCCTCACAAACAATTTGTATTCCCTGAGGAGGTTCTACCTCGTGGTAACGCTCTCTAATAGACCGACTGTATTAGGCGGTGGACGTGATCAAGAATCCACAGGTTTTGCTTGGTGGTCTGGTAACGCTCGTTTAATCAACCTATCTGGTAAACTACTGGGCGCTCACGTTGCCCATGCTGGTTTGATTGTATTCTGGGCCGGAGCGATGACTTTATTTGAAGTCGCTCACTTCATTCCTGAAAAGCCGATGTACGAACAGGGTTTAATCCTGCTTCCTCACATCGCCACCCTGGGATGGGGCGTTGGTCCTGGTGGTGAAGTTATCGACACCTTCCCCTACTTTGTTGTTGGTGTACTCCACCTCATTTCTTCAGCTGTCTTGGGTTTTGGCGGTATTTATCATGCCGTTCGTGGACCAGAAACCTTAGAAGAGTATTCCTCCTTCTTTGGTTATGACTGGAAAGACAAAAACAAGATGACCAACATCATCGGCTTCCACCTGATAATTCTCGGATGTGGAGCGCTGCTGTTGGTGCTCAAAGCCATGTTCTTTGGCGGTGTGTATGATACCTGGGCACCTGGTGGTGGTGATGTTCGTGTTATTACTAACCCAACACTCAACCCAGCTGTGATCTTCGGTTATTTGATCAAGTCTCCTTTTGGTGGCGACGGCTGGATTGTCAGCGTCAATAACATGGAAGATGTCATTGGTGGTCACATCTGGATTGCCTTTATCTGTATTTCTGGTGGTATTTGGCATATCCTCACCAAGCCTTTTGCTTGGGCGCGTCGTGCGTTCATTTGGTCTGGCGAAGCTTACCTTTCCTACAGCTTGGGCGCTCTTTCCTTAATGGGATTCATCGCCTCCACAATGGTTTGGTATAACAACACTGTTTACCCCAGCGAATTCTTTGGTCCGACTGCTTCTGAAGCTTCTCAAGCTCAAGCTTTGACCTTCTTAATTCGTGACCAACGCTTAGGTGCTAACGTCGGTTCTGCACAAGGACCCACAGGTCTGGGTAAATATTTGATGCGTTCTCCCACTGGTGAAATTATCTTCGGTGGTGAAACCATGCGCTTCTGGGATTTCCAAGGCCCTTGGTTAGAGCCTCTACGTGGTCCTAACGGTCTTGACCTGGATAAAATAAAAAATGATATTCAGCCTTGGCAAGCACGTCGTGCTGCTGAATACATGACCCACGCGCCTTTGGGTTCTCTGAACTCCGTTGGTGGTGTTGCTACGGAAATTAACTCCTTCAATTACGTATCTCCACGTGCTTGGTTAGCAACATCTCACTATGTATTAGGTTTCTTCTTCCTCATTGGTCACCTATGGCACGCTGGTCGCGCCCGCGCTGGTGCTGGTGGCTTTGAAAAGGGAATTAACCGCGAAACTGAGCCAGTTATGTTCATGAATGACATTGACTAGGCTATAGGTTTTGTTTCATCACTGACAATTACCTTTTTACTTGCCCTTGTTTAATAACAAGGGCTTTTTTTCGTCCCCAGGATATGAGAGAATTGAACTAATTGCATCATCAAGAAATCATTATGAGCAATAAAAATTTTAGCGATGCTTTGCGCTGGACATTAGAAGCGCAGCAAAAATTGCAGAATATTCCCTTTTTTGCCCGTTCCCAAGCTAGAGCTAGTATTGAGCACTTGGCACGTCAAGCAGATAAAAAGGTGGTCACAGCCGATTTGGTGGAACAGGCTAGGCTGGAATTTGGACAGTAGTCATGCTCCCATAACTAGTTCAGGGAGAAACTTTTGGTTTGAGAACACCAGGAATTGCTTCTATGACTCTATTAGCAATTTCTTCAGGTGTGGCTTCTGCTCTCAGGGTGATTTTCAGGTCAGCTTGGGAGTAAAGTGGTTTTCGTTCTTCGAGAAGCGATCGCAATTTGCCCTTGGGATCGGCATCTTCTAACAATGGTCTTGTAGTATCCTCTGCTATGCGTGTGTACAGTAATTCTACTGGTACGTCTAGCCATACAACTAAACCATGGCGGAGGTAACTCCAGTTTTTTTGTCTTAATACGATGCCTCCACCCGTTGCTATAGTCAAATGGGTATAAGCACAAACTTGTGCCAGTACATCGCTTTCTAACTGGCGAAATGCTGCTTCACCTTCTTGGGCAAACACCTGATTAATGGATCTTCCTACTGATTTAGTAATGACATCATCAGTATCTAAAAACCTATAACCCAGATGCTGTGCTAGTAATTTTCCTACCGTGGTTTTACCTGCGCCCATCATGCCAATTAAATACAGGTTGACTCCTTGCAATAAGCTGCTCACCAGTTATTTCACTCCATTAAAGATATATTTGTCTATACAACTTCTCTAAATTTACTTCAGCAGATTTAGCCTTTACTTCTTGCTTGACTCTGGAGAAGTCCTCCCACCAGTCCACAAGCTGACGATGATGGTTTAGTATCTGCATGGTGAGAGCTAGCGCCCAATTGTACCCACTAGTTAAAAGCTTATTTACGCGAGGGGTCATCTTCATCCTCTAAATCATCATCTTCAAAAAACTTCCAGTCGTCATCATCAGGTTGATTCTCATCTTGATTAGTAGTCGGTTGTTGTAATGGTGGTCTGATTACCCGGTAATCAGCATCGTAAACGGATTCAGTTTTTCCCACGGCGGTATTTTTTGGATCACGATAGTTATAAGAGTAAACAGAACCAGATTTAGAACTGCTTTGAGGTTCTTGTTGGCGTTCGTAGGTAGTTTGAGGACCAGAAGTCCGGGTTTCTGGTGGTGCGCTGTCAAAGTCCCAATCATCAGTTCTGCTGTCATTTGTATCCCAATCGTCAAACGTGTTACTGGTGGCTGAGTCTGTTTTACCGGTTGCGCCGGTCGCTCTAGAAGGCTTGCTGAAAGGTTCCTCCCTAAATGCCGCTTTCCCGCGGGGTGAAGTGGCCGTTGATTTAAATGGTCTTTGGCGTTCTTCTTCTTGCCCCCCAAAATCAATTGGTATGTTCAGGAGGATAGTAATCAGGAGCGATGTAAAAACACCAGCAGCAGTACTAAAAACAATCCACATTGCCAGTGGTAACGGTAGAGTTCGCGTACCCAAAAATACTAGTGGGAGAACAGGAGACCAATTTTGAACTAACAATAGTGTGAGTATTCCTAGTACTGCTACTAAAAGAATTAAGCGAATTACAGCCATATAAAAGGCAAAAGTCAAAGTTACGAAATCAACTAAAGACAAAATTGATTAAATTTTACCTTTACTTACTTCCTTGCCACCTCTGAATGGGAATGCAATCAATATCTAGTTGATCTAAACCACGAGCAACTACAAAATCCACTAAGTCATCAATGGTTTGAGGATTGTGATACCAAGCCGGAATGGCTGGTACGACCCTGACTCCAGTTTCTGCCAAACTTGTTAAGTTTCGTAGGTGAATGAGGCTGAATGGTGTTTCTCGGGGAACTATGACTAGCTTTCGCCCTTCTTTAATCTGGACATCGGCAGCCCGTTCTAGTAGGTCAGAACTTAAGCCAACTGCTAGCTTTGCCACTGTACTCATGCTGCATGGCATGATGATCATCCCCAAGGTGCGAAAAGAACCACTGGCGATTCCGGCTCCCACATCACCCCAAGGATGACAGCGTAGTTTGCCCCCAAGGGCTACTCCAGCTTGTTCTCGCCAGAATTGTTCTTGTGCTGATGGTTCAGCCGGCATTCGAGTTTCCTGTTCGCTGCTCCAGACCATGTAAGTTGATTTAGAAGCAACTAGTTCAATCTCGTAATCTGCTGCCAGCAGATATTTGAGGGCACGAACGGCGTAGATGAGACCAGATGCACCAGATATGCCTAATATAAGTGGTTTAGAGTTTTTGGACACGGCGGCTTGAATAAAGTTTATTAATCGTCTGCATAAGTATCTAAGTTACTCGGTAAGTAGATATCCGATGCGTCGTTTTGACTGGCATTAACATCAAAACCTGGAGATACAAGATCATTGCTGACAGTTACTAAATCAATTTGCTGACGATAGTAATCGACACTTTTAACTTGCACAGCTACGCGATCGCCTAGTCTGTAAGAAGCTCGATTTTTGCGCCCAAATAGTGCCTGTTGTCTGGCGCGGTATTCATACCAATCATCTTTGAGGGAACTGACATGTACCAGTCCTTCCACTCGTAAAGGTACGCGGATATCTTCTTCTGATATAGATTCTGCGCCTGGGACTTCAATTTCCACAAAGAACCCATAAGATTGCACCCCAGTAATTACACCTTGGAATACCTGACCGATGCGCTGTTTCATCAGTTGGGCTTTTTGCAGTCCGGCTAAATCGGCTTCGGCTTCTTGGACTTGTTTTTCTCTGTCGTTAATCTGGATAATTACCCGATTGAGGTCGCTTTGCAGTTCCTGTTGCAATTCTGGCGGTAACACGTTCCAGTTAATTTCATTGTGAGAAGAGGAGTGGCGCAGGTTAACTCGCTCTTTCACCCGGGTGTTACGGCGATCGCGTCCATACTCTAGCAGTATATGATACACTCTTTGCATGAGCAAGTCTGGGTATCTTCGCAGGGGAGAAGTACAGTGAGTATATTGTGGTAGTGATAAACCAAAGTGGAATCCTTTAGTGGTGCTATAGGCAGATGGCTTGAGTGTGTCTTGTAAGAGATAGGTCAGAACTTGCTCCGAGGGGGATTCGGCAAAAGCCCTAGTTAAGTGCTGATAATCTAAAGGTTGGATATCTACGTCTGCTTCTAATGCTAGTTCTACGCCTAAATTGATGGCTAATTTCAGCATTTCCTGAACATCTTCTGTATCAGGTACGCCTTGGACTCGCCAAATGGCGGGGATGCTTAGAGCACTCAGATGTTGAGCCATGAGTTCATTAACTAATAGCACAAACTCAGTCAAGAGCGATCGCACTGGTAAATCATTCACCAATACCGCTCCTAAGATCCCCTCATCTGCATAGGGGTTTTGGTTAGGTGGTAGATTCAACTGTAAACTACCACGACTTAACCGTCTTAGTTTCACAGCCTTGCGTAGAGTTTCCAACCCTTGTAGAATCTCAATCACCTTGAGTGGTTGACCTTGAAATTCACCAGTCAGAATAGCTTCTGCTTGTTCCCCGCTCACTGCTGTATCTACATTGATAACGCTAGGTTGAATTTCCCACTCCAAAACCTCTCCAGACCTGGGGTCAATAGCAATTAAAAAAGACAGCGCCAGCCGGTCGCTTAGTGGTACTAACGAACAGAGATCTGCCACTGATTCCGGTAACATAGGCAGCAATAAATCGCCCAGGTAAACTGACCTCCCCCGCTTCGCGCATTCTCTATCTAAGGGTTCATCAGGGTGGACATAATGGGAAACATCAGCAATATGAAAACCTAGCAGCCAATGTCCCTCCGCTGTTTTCTCCAAACTGAAAGCATTTTCCCTAAATTTTGCATCACAATTTACACCCGCAATAGTCAGAGTAAATAAATTGCGTAAATCTAGTTTGTCTTTCAGGTCTGCCTTCAGGAGCCTTCTGGGCAACTTAGCAGCTGCGTCTATCACAATCTCCGGGAAATTACGTGATAGATCATGCTTACAAGTCACCAAATCTATATCAGCAGCCGCCTCGGCATCGCTACCCAGGATTTGTACCACTCGACCCAAAGGGGGATATTGTGCCAAGGGATAACGCAAAACCTCCACATGAGCCAGGTGGTCAATAGCTTCTTCTAACTTCATGCTGTTTGTTTGGATTTTGAGTTCAAACAACAACCGATCATCTAAAGGTACAGCACGGAAACCGTTGTCTACTGCCTTAATTCGCGCTAGTAAAGTATGGTTAGACCGTTCTAGGATCAGCTTCACTTCTCCTTCTGGAGAACGACGACGACTACCTTCTTTGAGGACTCTTACCAAAACGCGATCGCCATTCCAAGCATTACTCAGATGACTTTCACGAATATAAATATCCTCAGAGCCTTCCACATCTTGAATAGCAAAGCAAAAGCCCTTACTAGAACAACGGAGCTTGGCCTCAATTACGCCTTCTTCTGCCACCCGGCGATATTTGCCGCGTTCTTTCACCAGAATTCCGATTTTTTCGAGAACTTCCAAGGCAATGTGAAGTTTTTGTAAACTAATTTCATCCTCACAACCCAGTTTCTTTTCCAAAACTTTACGAGCTACCAATTTATCATCAGTGAAATTGGCAAGGAGTGTAGCGATAGAAAATTCCATGCAGTGAACCGACCTTTGGTCAAAACATCATTTTTCATTTAATCTGGCCCTTTCCTGTATACCTTCTCCCAAGGGGAGACGCTGCGCGAATACGGCTTACAGGGGCGCTTTGCTGCTACGCAAAACTCAAAAGAACCTTTGCTCTGCTGACTTTTCAGGTCATGAGGAAAGATTATCGTATAACCTCACCCCCCAATCCCCTTTCCCTACCTCTTCTACCTAACCCTTTTCTACAAGGAGAAGGGGGAAATTTTAAACTATCTCTCCTGGGAGCAGAGAGGTTTGGAGAGGGGTTTTTCAGTTTCCAAAAAAAAGTCAGTTTTATTTGTAGCTTTCTCCCCTGGGGGGACGCTGGGCGTCAAGCCCGGGGGCATCATAGACAACGACTTGTTATCAGATCGTCGGTCATTTCTGCCTAACCGCACGCTTAGAGGAAACGAAGGGTTCCGTAAGGCAGGGTTAGGAGTTTCACCCTTACGGTCAGCCACTTTATATCTACAATAGCTTGCGTGGCGTAGCCATACCTCGCACTATAAAATCATCTGGTGAGTTCGTCTGGATAGAGCAGCCCCTACAACTAGACTTGAATACAGTACACTTGATTGGAATTGAGCAACTCTAGGTAATTACGGAATGAGTTTTACTCATAGGCTGGTTTAAGACAACTCACTCACGGTGACCACAAGTGCTACCGGGTAAAACCACAAGTGTTTGATTGTCTAGATTTCAGGTGCTTTCAAACCATGTTCTCCTGATGTGTAAGTAGAATAAACTGGCCGTAAACCTGATTTTCCTACATATAGAATCGGTAACAATCACTTAAGCAGCTTGAAGCAACTGCGGGGAACCTTATCTCCATTATTGTAGATTTAATGCGTACTTATAGGAAATAATTCCAAGTATAGAATTGGGTAAACAGTATAGCATGTCAATAACCCCCATGCTCAAGAGATGACATTACCTCTGGCAGTACGCCCATCGCAATCGGCTAAAATTGGGACAGAACTGATTTGTGATTCCTGAACTCTGAGTCAAGTAAAAACTTTTATTTTCTGCTTTTTTTTGGGAGTATTATCCTGAAAAGCATTTGAGTGGGCAAAGTTGAATATGTTGGATGAATAATCAATCGTTAAAATTCTAGAATTTTTAGTTAATACTCAGAAATATTCAGCCTCAATGAATCAGAACAGAGGAAAAAGTAGCACATTGAGATTGGTGGCAGTATTATGTTGATGTTGGCTCAATTCCATAGGTTATATCCCAACGGCAGTATTATTACTGAATTAGTGCAAATTTTCCAAGGGAAATATATTGTCCGGGCTAGCGTGCAAATTGAAAATATCACCCGTGCTACTGCTATGGCGGGGGCAGAAACCGTAGAAGCAGCAGAAGACCAAGCCCGAACTAGAGCATTAATGGTTTTGGGTATAAATAATTCTGCACAGGTAACGGTAGAATGCACTCAGCCAGTAGCATCACCAATCGAGTCCAATCCTACTTGGAACAACACTAGGGTGAAATTGAACCACCCGAATGAGAGTAACTATTCCCCGGTGATAGATGAAGACTATAGCAGTAGCCAGTGGTCAGCACCCAATGATATTCAAACAACTCTACCGCAGGTCAATAAACAGATTATCCTACCCGATTCAGTAACACTGGGCACGGATAGTGCTGATAATGTCCATACCTACAGCCCCGATTTTCATCCAAATGCTTCAGTAAATGACAACCCACCACTGGAATTATATAACTCAGTGGAAGATGATCAGGCAATCACTGATCATCAGCCAAAACATCAGAGATTTGCGGGTAATGTTACACCATTTACACCCCGCAGTTCTAGCCTCCAAGACCATGGGATTGATCACACAGGAGTAGGTAAACAAAAGAACACCAGTGAACCAGTTGATTTGTCTGATGTGATTGCCAAAACAGATGTGGAACTTCAGCGTCTAGGTTGGACACCAGAACAGGGAAGAGACCATTTAATTCAAGCCTACGGTAAGCGGTCTCGCACTTTACTCACCGCAGAAGAATTACACGGATTTCTCAAACATCTGGAGTCTCAACCAGACCCGGTAGCGGGATTTTAATCCGGGAGGGGGGATTTGGGGACTGCGCCCTGATCCCCAAGTCAACAGCTACTGATTGAGAACAGCAACTGGACGGCTACCAGCAGCGTGACGGTCAATAACCTCATCAATCAATCCATATTCCTTAGCTTCCTCTGGGGACATAAAGAAGTCCCGTTCGGTATCTTCAGCAATACGCTCAATTGGTTGACCAGTATGTTCAGCTAAATATTCATTAAGTCGTTGCTTGTGGTATAATATCTCACGTGCCTGAATTTCAATATCAGTCGCCTGCCCCTGAGCGCCACCCAAGGGTTGATGAATCATAATCCGAGAATGGGGTAGACTCATTCGCTTACCCTTAGCACCTGCACTGAGTAGAAAAGCGCCCATACTTGCCGCCAGTCCAGTACAAATGGTACAAACATCGGGACGAATGTGCTTCATAGTGTCAAAAATTCCCATACCGGCCATTACCGAACCACCAGGAGAATTAATATACAAATAAATATCCTTCTCCGAGTCTTCAGCGTCCAAGAATAGCAATTGGGCAACAATCAAATTTGCAATCTCGTTATCAACCTGTTGTCCCAAAAATATGATCCGCTCACGCAAGAGTCGTGAGTAGATATCAAAGGCGCGTTCGCCCCGACCCGATTGTTCAACAACGATAGGAATCATGCAGCGTGCTTGTAGTATCTTAATTTTACATCTATCTTATCGGGTTGACACTCTTCCTGCCTACCGAGGTTGGGCTGACAGTGAGCGCAGCCAAACAGGTAAGGAGCGAAGACATTTTTTTATTGGAGTTCTACCGGAATCTATCGCCCTGGTTTTCTTGTTTGACTGGAAGTTGTGGGATCAATATGTGGCGAGTGCAGTGAATGGCTGATGGCTAGTTTTGTCCCAAATTTTGCTGATTGTTCCTCTAATTGAGAGATGAAAAAAATCTTCCTGGACACTTTTTATAGAGGATAAACGTCTACGTCTGTATCTCCATGTGGTCATGGAGGAAAAAATTTAAAAATCAACAGGTGATGTCTCAAACAAGACCTGGCTTTTTCACATCAGCTGTGGATCTAGAATTAAACCTGGATATGGGGAGTGTAAAAGTAAATTTATTTGAACTATTGGTAATATTGCCAACATTTCTTAGGTTTTGGTTGATCAATTATGCAATTAATCAGGTCAAGTCCGCTAAACCAATAGTAAAGCGTATTTACAGAAGTCGCTGCTACTTGAACTCCTATCAACAATAAGAATAAGGATAACTGCCATGCCTGAAAAACTTGTGCAAGCCGCCATAATTACCTTTTTACTCCACCTAATAGCAGGACTAAGCACTAATCATCGAATTCAAACTAGGGTAAATTCATCAATAGCGGAAACGCGAGTTACAATTGTCAGCTTTCTACTGCGCTCTTTCAAATAAATAACCAGCCGCTCCCATGAGCATATAGTCCTGCACTTGAGGCATAAGTCCCTGGTTGAGTTTTTTGTTCATTGATAGAGTTTGTAGGCTAAAACTCCACAGGAACAGGGTAAACTGAGTAGGGAAGGCAAATATTGGCTTATGAGTTATGACTAATCGCCTTGCTGTGGAAACGCCCTATGGTCGTGCCGGATTTCTGCAAGTATTGCAAGCCTTGCGCCACTACTACGATACAGAAAAAGAAGATTTAAGCCAAGGTAAAGCACTAATTATTGAGTCTCTGCTTACCTCTGCGGTGTTGCAAGATGGAGCCAGAAATCAAGTTCAGGAAAATGAATTACTTCGCTAAAGTTGGGAAATTAGCACAGCCGTAATTACTCGGAATCAATCAGGTAATAGGTTCCTGATGATCCCCTATGCAGAATTAGCATTACGATGGACTCGCTTCTCCGATAGGGAATAAAAATCGCGGTATGATGGCAAACAAGTTTGTACTCAAAGGGAACTAGATTTAGCCTTGGGGGGTAGATAAGAACATCAGCAATAATATCTGTTATCTTTTTAATAGTAATTTTGGCATGATTACTGTATAATGATATGTAGCTTTTTTCAGTCTTAAAACCTTGTATAGATAATAGCGAGTAGCGCCGTCATGGTTCCCTTGTGGAATTTTGCCTTGTGTGTTTACTCGCATTTTTCATAGGTTTTAGTGTGGTAAAAAATTTTTACTCGTATTTAGGAGTTTAGTCACCACTGAAAACTTTTGATTATAGGTGGGTAGACATCATAATAATCATGAGTTTTTGAGTGAATTATTCCGGTAATTTGAAACATTACCAGTTAGACTGCGGAAATAAAGTAACCCCACAGTTGTCAAAAATAAAACGTAACCAATACCCTGTACTAAGTAGATATGGTCTCTGTAACCAAGTAAAGATTTGAGAATAATGCCGGGAAATTGTTTATCTGGCAATATTTGTTCAGTATTCCACACCATGGGACCCAAAACGCAAGAGTGGATGTTCCTGAAGTGATCGTAATAGAAACAGATATTATCGGAGGTGCTACCACTCAAAGCGAGGTTAGCAAAACCTTGATCAAAATGCTTCAAGGCAGAAACCACTAAACCGGCAACAATCAATACCAATAAAACACCCATCACTTGGAAGAACTGGCGCAGATTGATTTTGACACCCCATTTAAATAGTAACACTCCAATAGCAGATGCCCCTACTAAACCAGCAATTGCACCGAAGACCGGTACTAATCCTTGTTGAAAATTAGCAGCAATAAATAGAACAGTTTCAAAACCTTCGCGGACAACAGCAACTAAAATTAAACCAAAAACGCCCCACCCAGCATTTGAGTTGTGTGTGAGTGCTTCTGTGACTGCTCCTTCAACTTGGGCTTTCATAAACCTGGCTTGTTTAGTCATCCAGATGAGCATCCAGCTGAGCATAGCGATGGCAAGGACAGTAAACAAAGCCTTCAGCATTGGCTCAATCACCGAGGTATACTGAGGGTTTACTGTTCCCAGTGTTTTAATTAACCAAGTAAATAACACACCCATCAAAGCACTAATGACAATGCCAACAGCCACACCAGCATATACCCAAGGATTGAGTCGCGATTGGTTGGCTTTTTGAAGTAAAGCTAGGACAATGCCAACAACGAGGGCAGCTTCTACTCCTTCTCGGAGTGTAATCACAAAACTAGGTAGAGCGGTAGTGATATTCATAATTTGGGGAATAGGGAATAGGGAATAGGGAATAGAGAGTAAGGAAAAATTCCAATACCCCCAATACCCAGTCCTTAACTTTTAGCTGAAATCCCGGAGCATTTTTTTCAATTCGAGACTATGCATCTCTTCTTGCCCAATCATGCCACGAGCAAATTCTTCTAGATAAATGCTAGCATTACTGACAGTGCCTAAGAGAGTTTTATACAAATCCAGTGCTTTGTTTTCATGGAATAAACTTTCCGCCAAAATATTCTTGACTGTATGCTCGTAAGTCTCTTCCATGGGGGCAATTTTTAGAGAGGGATGCCCATCTAAACCCGTGAGAATTTCTCCTACCTGTTGGGCGTGAAGTAGAGATTCACTGGCCTGGGCTTTGAAAAAATTGACAATGGGTATGCGATTAGGTCCGGTGACCATCAGGGAATAATGGGTGTAGCGGACTACTCCGGCTAGTTCAAATTCCATGATAGCGTTCAGTATGTCGATGGTCTTTTGTTTGTCAAGCTCTTGCATTGGTTGTTAGTTAGATTTAGGAATGGGACTTATCAGTATGGAGTTAGGAGGTATAGTTTATTGGTTTAGAGTCTTAGACATTAACTATGGCCTCACTTCCCATTTATTTTAAACTCCCGTGTGTGTGATACCAATTAAGTAAATGCGATCGCATGGCGGGAATACTCAATTTTTTCATAATTCTTAAGATAATTTCTCAATAGCTATTACTTTTTTGGCAAAATTTTTCAGTACTTTTATCGTTAATAGTTAACAATTTATTACAAATACTTTCGTTCTGTTTTGCGTAAGTCGTGTAAGTATAACCATTAGCCGAAGTAAACAACTTAGAAAAACACTTTGAATAATTTCATCAGTCCAAGTATTTTTCTAGCTAGGAATAATAAAAGAGGTTTGGCTGATGGCCAAACCTCACTATAAATCCAGTGCATAACAACATCCCGGATTAATGTACCTGTTATTTTTGCTGTTAGTCATCTTCCTATGGGATGTGTCCAAATTTAATAAAAGCTGATATGGCTGGAGTGGAATTTTTGGCCATACATGGGAAAACGATAGAGATGTATCTGGATGAAAAAAACCTATATAATGCTGATCAGAAGTGGTAAAACAAGAGTAGCAGCCCTAATTCGAGGGGAAGTGTTTCCCTTAAGATATATTATAGATATAGATTAAAATATAAGTGTCAATACTAGTCTCATTTGACTATGATAGTTGCTGTAGTTACCTTTTTACTAAATCTGTTAATATTCATAGATGTTACAAGCGAAACATAAAAGCGAAAAAAAAATAGGCTGGTCATTAGATGAACGAGACCCAAATTTCATCACCAACCTCATGCCCTTGCTGAGTTTTTTATATCATTACTACTTTCGAGTTCAAACCAGTGGTTGGGAGCATATTCCACCGGAAGAGAAAGTACTGTTTGTTGGTTCTCACAATGGAGGACTGGCGACCCCTGATATGTCAATGATCATGTACGACTGGTTCCGAAAATTTGGGTGTGAGAAACCGGTTTACGGACTCATGCACCCCAAAGTATGGGAACTCAGCCCAGAAATAGCAAAAATTGCTGCCAAGACTGGAGCCGTGATAGCTCACCCGAAAATGGCTTACTCCGCTTTGCGTTCCGGTGCGAGCCTACTGGTTTACCCTGGTGGAGCACAAGACGTGTTTCGACCGCATTATTTGCGGCATAAAATTTATTTTGCCGGACGGAAAGGATTTATCAAGTTAGCTCTGCGGGAAAATGTACCGATTGTACCTGTGATTTCTACGGGCGCTCATGATACCTTAATCGTGTTAGCTGACTTGTATAAAATTCTAGAGCAACTCCATAAATGGGGAATGCCTTGGTTATTTGGAGTTGACCCGGTAGTATTTCCTATTTATTTGGGATTACCCTGGGGATTAGCAATTGGGCCTCTTCCTAATATCCCATTGCCGATGTCTATTCATACGAGGGTATGTAAACCCATTGTATTTGAACGCTACGGTCGGGAAGCAGCTAGCGATCATAAGTATGTCAATCATTGCTATGAATTAGTTGTCAGTCAGATGCAGGAACAGTTAGACCAATTAGTGCAGGACAGTGCTACCTAATTATTGACAAAATTAGGAGACCAGGAGTAAGTCTTAAATTACACAGGAACTGCTTGCCGCACTTCTAATGGTTCACCTGTCAAACTAAAAGCCCGAACTTCAGTAATTTTTACCTTGACGACTTGCCCTTTTAATATATTTATGTCCCCATTAAAGAAAGTTAAACGATTCCCGCGAGTACGTCCCATGACTTGAGTGGTATCTTTGGAATTTTGGGCTTCTACTAAAACCTCTTCAATGCGTCCCATGTAACGCTGCGATCGCTCGGATGCTTTAATATTAACTAAATGGTTTAATCTTTGTAGGCGATCGCTTTTCACCTCTTCACTGAGTTGATTAGACCATAAAGCAGCTGGTGTACCGGGACGGGGGGAATAAGCAGCTGTATTCAACAAGTCAAAGCCAACATCTTCTACCAACTTCAGGGTATTTTCAAACTGTGCCTCCGTCTCCCCGGGGAAGCCTACAATGGCATCACCACTAATAGAAGCATCCGGCATATACTGCCGAATAGTATCAATAATCCGGCGATATTTCTCCTGAGTATAACCCCGTGACATTGCCTTTAACACCTCATTGTCCCCTGACTGAAAGGGAATGTGAAAGTGTTCACACACCTTGGGTAATTCAGCACAAGCCCTAATTAATCTCTCTGTAAAATAACGGGGATGACTCGTAGCAAATCGCAGCCTTTCAATACCTGGAACATCATGGACATAATAAAGTAAATCCGTGAAATTATACAGATGACGACCTATAGGTACGCTCCGCAAACTATCGGGAGTTTTACCCCGCAAATCTCGACCGTAAGCATCAATATTTTGCCCCAGGAGGGTAATTTCCTTGTAACCTTGTTGCCCCAGTTCCTCCATTTCCGCGCGGATAGCCTCCGGAGTGCGAGATTGTTCTACACCACGGACATTAGGAACCACACAATAGGTGCAGCGTTCATTACAGCCATAAATGACATTCACCCAGGCCGTGACACTGCTATCTCTTCGAGGTTGGGTGATATCCTCCATAATGTGAACCGACTCAGTAGCCACCACTTGATTACCATCAAATACCGATGTGAGCAAATCTTTGAGACGGTTAGCGTGTTGTGGTCCCATGACCAGATCTAATTCTGGCACTCGTCGTAACAGGGCTTCTCCCTCCTGCTGGGCAACACAACCAGCAACAATCAAGGTTAAATCCGGCTGCTCGTGTTTACGTTTCGCTTGTCTACCGAGGTAAGAATATACCTTATGTTCAGCGTTATCTCGTATTGTACAAGTATTGTAAAGAATCAAATCTGCATCATTAGGGTCTTCAGACCATGCAAAGCCCATGTCTTCTAAAATACCAGCCATGCGCTCTGAGTCGGCTTTATTCATTTGACAACCGAAGGTAATAATGTGGTAACGTCGATTAGAAGTAATCATGGGCAATGATGCTGAGTCAGGGTTAAGCATATAAACTTTATTTCTATTCTATGGCAATAAAACAAAAACTGTTCATTTGCTACTTATCATTCCGACTCTGGTGATGAGGTGGGTGGGGTTAATTCAGCCGGTTGGCGACTACGGCGTAAAGCGTCTCGTAACTGATTTTGACTAGAAGAAGTATTGTTTGTGGTCAGCGGGGGATTTGTACTTGTTTCCCCTGGTGGTGTGACAGAATTAGTAGAGGTTTCCTGACTGCGGGTATTGCGCAAAGAATCTCTCACATTTCCTGGTGTAGGGGTCTTTCCTTGTCCAGAGGATGAACCCGCGGCTGTGTTTTGCTCAGTCTGAGGTTTTCGTCTGACTCGTCTAACTCGGTTTGACCTGGTGGGAGCGCTTGTAGTTGCTGTGGGACTGGAACTAGATGATTCTGTTTGGCGACTTGTTTCCCTGGATCGGCTGGTTTCTTGCTTTTTTTTCCGTTCTTGGACTTGGCGGTGTCGCTGTGAACCTTCCAGGGTAAAATCAGTAGCTATTGATATCCCTTCTCTCCCGCGTTCGGACGGTTGTAATTTCCAATTATTCGCTTGTTTCCTGATTTCTTCATCCAATCTTCTGTTACCGCTTGACCTGATAATACGGACATTGGTAACATCACCTTTGGCATCAATATCAACAGCAACTTCTACTCTGCCTTCGATACCTTGCCGTCTGGCAAATTCTGGATAGTTAGTATTACACCTAACACAAGCTGCACGTCCACTAGATGATCTGCGGGAATTACCACGTTGATTATTACGTTCTGATCTACTATTAGATGGGGGTCTGGTAGGCTGTACTGACACTTTATTATTGCTGCTCGTGCCAGTATTTGCTGTGGAGAGTGAACTTGTGCCACTTGGTTGATTTGACTCTACCGTATTAACACTATCACTATTTCCCTGTGTAGCTCTAGAATGTCTTGTACCAGTCAATACCCCTGTATTTTTTTCACTACTTTGAGAGGGGGGAGTAGCAGTTGTTGCTTCTGATGTTCGTGAACTCAATACAGATTCTAGCCTAGATACAGCTGCTTGGCGTGAGACTTTTGGGGTGTTTGTGGTAGCTGTGGTTGTTGGTGTTGGCGGTGGAACTGGGGGAGTTTTGACACTTTCAACACTTTGAGTGGGGGGAGTAGCAGTTGTTGCTTCTGATGTTTGTGAACTCAGTACAGATTCCAGCCTAGATACAGCTGCTTGGCGTGGGACTTTTGGGGTGTTTGTGGTAGCTGTGGTTGTTGGTGTTGGCGGTGGAACTGGGGGAGTTTTGACACTTTCGACTTTTACAGGTGGTGGGGTGATTGGGGTTTGTCTGAGTGTAACTATAGGTTGCTGTTGGATAATTTCTGGCTGAGACTGGGTTACAGTCTGATTTCTAGCTGGACTGGGTGAGGTATGGTTACTGGTAATAATCTGCCGAGGTTCTGGTAATCTCTGTGCTTGGGGAATTGGTGCGGGTGGTTTTTCCACTTCTGGAATGGGAAAATCAATCATCACCACTTCTATTGGTTGATCTTCTAGCTGCGGGGTACTCCGCAGGAGATAAGCTAACAGTGATGACAGTACGCCAATATGAAGTACTAGAGAACCAATGAGACTATAAATCAGAAAATACTTGAGAGTCTTAACTTCTTGTGAACGATATTCTAAGGTAATGCCAGAAAAACTCATAGCCTATTGCCACTTATTCTCAGTTACCTGGTAATCTTACCACTTCTTGCCAGGAAGGAGGAAGCTATACTATACGTAAGCTTAAAAAAACGTAATCACCAAATAGGGCATTCCTCAAAAAAACTAGCCTATTTATCTTAGTCTATTTCCATGGGTCAACTTTATGCCATTTTGGCAATTTCATCTTCTTGGTGTCCCCCTAATCTTGCTCCGGTGAATAGAATAGGTTTAAACTCTGTGTGCTAACTTACAGCATACTTCATCTGAGTAGGTACAAGGGCGGGCAAGATGCCTACCCCACAAAAGTTTTATGATTCAATCTGTACTTCACATTCGGTGCAAGTTGCTGTATAGGTATTTCCCAATAGAATGCTGACAACCTCAAGAAAGACTTTCATTAATTTCTGGTCGTTAGAGAAATTAAAAGGACAAAAAACTATCTTTGAAGTAGGCTTGTAGGATCTCAACACTGGTAATATTTTTATGACTTCCCTGATTCGTTTTTTGATGTGCGCTCCTGACCACTACGATGTAGACTATGTGATTAATCCCTGGATGGAAGGGAATATTCATAAGTCTTCGCGCGATCGCGCTGTGGAACAGTGGCACAAACTGTATAACATCCTTAAACAACACGCTATCGTCGATTTAGTAACGCCCCAAATAGGTTGGCCTGACATGGTGTTTACCGCCAATGCTGGGTTAGTCTTGGGGGAAAATGTCGTCCTCAGCCGATTTCTGCACAAAGAACGTCAGGGTGAGGAGCCTTTCTTTCAAACTTGGTTTGAAGAAAACGGTTACACAGTTCATTTACTCCCTAAAGACTTACCCTTTGAAGGTGCTGGAGATGCACTGTTAGATCGGGAAGGACGTTGGTTATGGGCGGGATATGGTTTTCGTTCTGAATTAGATTCTCACCCTTATTTAGCTAAATGGTTAGATATTGAGGTGTTATCCCTGCGTTTAACTGATGAGCGTTTCTATCACTTAGATACTTGCTTTTGTCCTTTAGCTAACGGCTATTTATTATATTATCCTGGTGCTTTTGATGCCTATTCTAACCGTTTAATTGAAATGCGGGTTGCACCAGAAAAGCGCATAGCAATTACCGAAGCTGATGCTGTCAACTTTGCCTGTAATGCGGTGAATGTAGAAAGCATTGTGATTATGAATAAAGCCAGCAATGCTTTAAAAACAAGTTTAGCAGAGGCGGGCTTCCGAGTCATTGAAACGCCACTGACAGAATTTCTTAAGGCTGGTGGTGCTGCTAAATGTCTGACCCTACGTGTTACTGAGCCAATAGATATTAATATTCATGCTAATGTTTCCGTAGAAAGCCGGATGATTCGGTTAGAAGGGCATTTACTGGACTCTGGTGTGATTAACCAGGCTCTAGATTTAATTGTAGATGGTGGTGGTAGTTTCCAAGTGATGAATTTCACCTTGGGAGAACAACGCCAGAGTACATCAGCTGCTGAGGTGAAAGTTTCAGCCCCCTCCCATGAGGTGATGGAAGAAATCATCTCTGAGTTAATTGATTTGGGGGCTGTGGATTTACCCCAAGATGAACGGGATGCTAAACTGGGCCCTGTGATTCAAGCCGGGGTGGCTCCTGATGATTTCTACGTCAGTACTATTTATCCCACGGAAGTACGGATTAATGGTGAGTGGGTGAAGGTGCATAATCAGCGCATGGATGGCGCGATCGCCATCACTCAAACTCCCGATGGCTTAGTGGCTCGGTGTAAACTTTTACGTGAGTTGGAGATTGGCGACAGGGTAGTTATAGATGTGCAAGGTATCCGTAGCATTCGCAAAGCTGAATCACGGGAACAGCGTCACGCTCAAGAATTTACCTTTATGTCTTCGGGGGTTTCCAGCGAAAGACGTGTAGAATTAGTGGTGGAGCAAGTAGCCTGGGAGTTACGTAAAATTAGGGATGCTGGTGGTAAAGTAGTTGTGACGGCAGGCCCAGTAGTGATTCACACAGGGGGCGGTGAACACTTAGCGCGGTTAATTCGGGAAGGATATGTACAGGCGCTCTTAGGGGGGAATGCGATCGCCGTCCACGACATCGAGCAAAACATGATGGGAACTTCCTTGGGTGTGGACATGAAACGAGGTGTCGCCGTCCTGGGGGGACATCGCCATCACCTGAAGGTAATTAACACTATCCGCCGTTATGGCAGCATTGCCAAGGCTGTGGCTGCTGGAGTGATTCCCAGTGGTGTCATGTATGAATGTGTCACTAATAACGTACCTTTCAGCCTAGCGGGCTCGATTCGGGATGACGGACCTCTACCTGATACCCAAATGAATTTGATTAAAGCCCAGGAGGAATACGCCCAACTCATTCAAGGTGCGGAGATGGTTTTAATGCTATCTAGTATGCTGCACTCTATTGGTGTGGGAAATATGACTCCGGCTGGGGTGAAAATGGTCTGTGTAGATATTAATCCAGCTGTAGTGACTAAATTAAGCGATCGCGGTTCTGTAGAATCAGTAGGTGTAGTGACAGATGTGGGTTTATTCCTGAGTCTGTTAATTCAGCAGTTGGATAAGTTGACAAGTCCCTATGTGGCTAGTGTAGGTTAAGAAATGTTGCACGCAAAGTCGCAAAGGCGCAAAGAAGAAGATGTCCAGAGTAGTGTTTCAGCAAGATGTACAGATTAATTGGGTGAGTTTTATTGCTGATTTCCTGTTGGTGGGGATGGTTTTTGGACCCCCTCTTGCTCCTTTCTTGGCTGCGTCTGATGTGTCTTTGCTCGGCAGGATTGCGGATATTATTTACTTCATGGGTAATCATGTCTGTCCGCAACCTCATATGGGACTAGATTTAGCACCCCCGTTTATTATGGCTGTGTGTATGCGCTGCTATGGTACTGTGACGGGGTTGCTAGTTACTCGCTTGTTATATGGGGTAACCGGTGGTAAAGGTTTTTACTGGTTAACTCAATACGGCTGGAATGGTGCAGCCTTAGCTAGTGTGTTGATGATGGCTTACCCCTTGGAATTAGCAGCCCAAGTTTTCGGGTTGTGGGATTTTAATAATTATTTAGTTACACCTTTTGGGTTAATTACCGGTTTGGCTTGGGGTTTATTTACTATGCCGATTTTACATCAGTCCCCGGCTGTGTTGTTCAGCAATGCTACTGAGTAGTTTTAAACCACTCTACAATTCCCTGAGCTAAGGCTTTTGATAATTTTTTCTGTTCCTGAGAATTTGTCAACCATTCAAACTCTTGGGGATTAATCATAAAACCTAATTCCAATAACACCGATGGCGCAGCTGTGGGACGTGTCAGGGCCAGATTATTCCAGAACACACCATAGGAGGGTCTGTTCAGCTTTTTGACTAAATAATTGTGCAGGAAGACAGCTAGGCTGTGGCCTTGGGGATGATACCAAAAAGTACCTATCCCCTTGGTGTTTTCAGCGTCACCACTATCCGGTAAAGCATTGTAATGTATGGAAAGGGCTATGGCCGGTTCTTCTCGATGTATCATAGCCATGCGATCGCCTAAAGAAACCTCAATATCACTATCCCTAGTCATCACAACGGAGGCTCCTAATTTTACCAACTCATCCCGTAATAATTGGGAGACGACTAAATTAACTTCTTTTTCTGTATATCCAGTTGGACCGACAGCACCGGATTCTTTGCCACCATGTCCGGGATCGAGTAGAATCTTGATATCAGATAGGGGTTTTCGTCTTTTCCGTCCCCTTGTTGGCGGATGACGCAAAGCTAAAATCAGGGTTGTATTCTCGTATCTGAGCTTATATCCCCACTGTTGACTTGTTTTCAGGTTAAAGGCATATTTCACCTGTTCTGGAGCTACCTGCTGCCAATCTAGACGAGAAATTAAAGGGTCATCATCCAAACGGATTATGTCTGTTTGGGCGGTAGTATTGTAAAGTGTGATAGTGAAATGATCATCGCTCTGTTCCACGCTCACGGGTACAGGAACTTGTAGAGGGAAAACTATCTCTGTCGTACCAGGAATCCGGCGATATCCGACACTGCGAATCGTTGTGCGTGGCGGAATTGCACCTGGTAAAACACGAGTCTCCCTGCTATGAATCCAACCACCATAGTCTAGGCGTAACCATTCACCTTCACGCCCTGTAATTGATGCTTGTGTACCTTTGGGGAGTGGGGTAAGTCGTGAATAATCTGTACCTGGTCCTGTCCGCGCTACCCCTGCATCTGCTACTACCTCGCCAACTTGTAAGTTTCCAGGTGAGAGAATTTGAATTTTGCCAGTTCCTGGTTGAGTTATCGTCTCGCCGTTGAGTGTTAGTTGAAATTCTGGTTTCCCCAAATCTATGCTTTTCCCATCAGCAATCATGTTGTTACCATCGATTGAGGTTAGGGAAACAGCTTGTTGAAATGTAGTGCAACCCTCATACCTTCCCGGGATCGACTCAGCATGAGGCTGGTTGTTTCCTGTAAGTGCTGCTAAATTACTTGGTAGTCTTACCTGCTGAGGTTGGGGTGCAAGAGCAATAGTTTGATTTGCCAGATTGACAGATACACTGGCGTTAGGGGGTGCGATGGCGCTAAAACAAATTAATTCTCCGGGTAGTTTGGCAATGTCGGCTGCTGGAATCAGAGAATCTTTGGCAAAGGCTAATCCTTGAGGTAACACGGCTCCCGTCGCCACCCTTGTAACTTTAATTTCTAGTTGTTGATTTTGGTGACTGACAGTAAAGAGATTTTCTCCTAACTGCAAAGGGAAACTGGGACCAAAATGCCCAGCTTGACTGCGGTTAATTGCCTTACCATTGATGAGAACCTTTCCATCTGGTGGCGCTGTACCAATGAAAAAGATTTTTTCCGCCCTTGTTTGGTGGTTGTTTGGGGGATAAACAATTAATAGTGATGGTCCGGCCAATGCTACTACAGAGGAGGTAACGATCAACCCTAATATTACTAAACCTAGAAGTTTTTTCACGACAACAGCACAAAATATTTCACCACAGCAAATGTGGCACAATGACGGGATGTTTTTTGAGAAGTTGCTAAAAATTCTAACTACTAACTTATGACTAAGTTTATCTTTGTAACTGGAGGTGTAGTTTCCAGTATTGGTAAGGGCATTGTAGCAGCAAGTCTGGGCCGTTTACTCAAATCGCGGGATTATTCGGTGTCGATTTTGAAACTCGACCCTTATATTAATATTGACCCGGGTACTATGAGTCCTTTTCAGCATGGGGAAGTTTTTGTTACCGAAGATGGTGCGGAAACAGATTTAGACTTGGGACATTATGAACGCTTTACTGATACTTCTATGTCGCGGCTGAACAGTGTTACTACTGGTTTAATTTACCAAGCGGTAATTAATAAGGAGCGGCGGGGAGACTATAATGGCGGTACTGTACAGGTTATACCCCATATCACCAATGAAATTAAAGAGCGGATTTTGACTGTGGCTGAGGCTACAAATCCATCTGTATTAATTACGGAAATAGGTGGGACTGTGGGGGATATTGAATCACTGCCATTTCTGGAAGCTATTCGCCAGTTACGCAAGGAAGTGGGACGGCAGAATGTACTTTATATGCACGTTACCCTAGTGCCGTGGATACCTTCCGCCGGGGAAATGAAAACCAAGCCCACACAGCATTCTGTGAAGGAATTGAGATCAATTGGTATTCAACCAGATATTTTAGTCTGTCGCTGCGATCGCGCCTTGCCTGTGGGACTAAAACGCAAGTTGTCGGAATTTTGCGATGTCCCGGAAGAATGCGTCATTACTGCCCAAGATGCCGGGAGTATTTATGAAGTACCACTAATTGTAGAACGGGAAGGACTAGCAGAACAAGTATTAGCGTTGCTGCAAATGGAACAACGCCCACCAAATTTGGTACAGTGGCAAACAATGGTAGAACGCTTATACAGTCCTAAGTACACTGTGGAAATTGCCATTGTGGGAAAATATGTGCGGTTAAGTGATGCGTATCTCTCCGTAGTAGAGGCACTACGCCATGCAGCTATTGCTACATATGGTGATTTGCGCTTGCGATGGGTGAACTCGGAAGATCTAGAAACCCAATCGCCGGAAACTCATTTAGCAGGTGTGGATGGTATTCTAGTCCCGGGTGGTTTTGGTATCCGCGGGGTGGATGGTAAAATTGCAGCTATTCAATACGCTCGCGATCGCCAAATACCCTTTTTAGGTTTATGCTTAGGAATGCAGTGTTCCGTAATTGAGTGGGCGAGAAACGTACAAGGATTAACGGGTGCAAACAGTGCGGAATTTGATCCCAAAACCAAGTATCCAGTCATCAACTTGTTAGCAGAACAGCAGGATGTAGTTGACTTGGGCGGTACCATGCGACTGGGACTCTATCCTTGTCATTTGCTCCCTAATAGTCTAGCTGCTAGTCTTTATCAACAAGAAGTAGTTGACGAGCGCCACAGGCATCGGTATGAGTTTAATAATAGTTATCGTCAGATGTTGTTAGAATCTGGGTATGTGATCAGTGGAACTTCCCCCGATGGACGCTTGGTAGAAATTGTGGAATTTCCCCAACATCCCTTCTTTTTAGCCTGTCAATTTCATCCCGAGTTTCATTCGCGTCCTAGCACTCCTCACCCTTTATTCCAAGGATTTATGGAAGCCGCTATTAACAGAGCTCATCCTGTATCCAACTTACCAACACCTGTACAGGTTTCTTGAGTATATTCTCAAACTCTTATTGAGAAACCAGACAAGTTTCAACCTCAATAAATACAACGATGAGGAAATAAATACCCGACTTCTTCCAGGAGTCGGGTATCTGCTCATTCACGGCTGTAATTCTAATTCCCGTTCCCAACAAGTAATGATGCCAACTTTGCAGCGCCCACCATTCCCGCATAATTCCCTAATTTTGCTGGTAAAATTTCTAACCTTGCGCGACTCGTAGCCATGACCCGCTGCTCAATTTCTGCCTTCAGTGCCGGGTAAAAAAACTCAAAGCTAGCGCTCACTCCACCACCAATAATAACTGCTTGGGGAGTTAAAACGTAAATTAAACTACTTAGACCAATACCCAAACACTTACCATATTCTTGCCAGAAAGTCAAGGCAAATTTATCTCCCGCCGCCGCCAGTGCGCCTAATTGCCATGCTTCCCGTCCAGTGCGGCGACGAATTGCCGTAGCTGAAGCATACTGTTCTAAAGAACCGGAATTACCACTCTTACACACAGGCCCATCGGGGTTTAAGGTAATCAAACCCAGTTCCCCAGCAGCGCCTTCATGTCCTACAAACAGTTGGCCATTGAAAATAATGGCACCACCAACCCCAGTTCCCAAGGTCAATAAAATTAGATTCTGAAAGTGGCGACCAGCGCCCAACCAAGCTTCTGCCAAACCGGCACAGTTGGCATCATTAGCAATAACCGTAGGTTTACCTGTTTTGGCTTCTAACCAGTCCGCTAAAGGCACATTTAGCCATCCCGGTAGGTTGATGGCAATTTGGGCAATGCGTCCGCTTTTATCAGCCGGACCGGGAGTACCCACACCAATGGCAATAGCTTGATTATATGGGTCAACTTGAGCGATCGCCTCTATAATTACAGCTACAACAGCTTTTGGTGTCGATGGTTGGGGAGTGGCTACAGTCAAAGATTTTAAGCAAGTACCATCCTGGTTGAACCGTCCCAGCTTAATGGCTGTCCCCCCCACATCAATACCAATTAATTGTGAATTAACCACCTGAAAAAATATAATTTAGCCTTTTTGGGTTTTATTGAACAAAAAATCCTGGGTTTGGTGTTTTCTGTGCGTCCATAGGTGAACTACTAACCATGACTGAATGAAAACTCCTTGGTTCGTCGTACCAAGCTGTCATCGGTGTACCCCGTAATAAGCCCGACAGGGCGACGGATAGCATAAACCCACCAGTAGCAGCGGCAATTAAAGAAATATTATCTTTCACTCTAACCTCTTGGTAATAACTTCAACAATATTTAGATAGGGAAATAGTAACTATTTCCGCATTCTATTTTCTCGCCGTAATCGAGGATTGACAAATTCATTTAAACCCTCACCTAGTAGTGATAACCCTACTACCATTAATGTCATGGCTAAACCGGGGAAGAGAGTAGTCCACCAAATTCCCGTGGGTAGGGCTTCTAAGGCTTGTCTTAAGTCATGTCCCCATTCTGGAACTTCTTCGGGAAGTCCTAGTCCCAAAAAGCCTAAACCGCCTAATACTAAAATGGCATCGGCGGCGTTGAGAGTAAATAGTACGGGTACACTTTGAATGACGTTAAAAAATAGATAGCGCCATAGTACAACCCAAGTGGAAGCACCCATGGCTTGAGCCGCTTCAATAAATACCTCTTTCTTAACGCTCACAGTGTGGTTACGTACTACGCGATAATATTGGGGAATGTAGGCAATACTAATGGCGATCGCCGCATTGAAAATTCCCCGCCCCACGACAAAAGCCAGTGTCACAGACAGTAGTAGCCCCGGTAATGTGTAAATACTATCCATGAGGAACAGCAACACCCGATCTAACTTACCCCCCAGATAGCCACTCACCATCCCCAATGGCACACCAATAATCATACTAATTGCTGTAGCTAAGATCACTACTTGCAGCGCAGCTTGGGCACCAAATAATGTACGAGAAAATACATCATGTCCCAAGCGACTCGTACCAAACCAATATTTAGCTGATGGTGGTTCTTGGATGGGGTTAGAAAGGAACTCTCTGGGGTTTTGTAACCATCCCCAAGCCTCTAACAGGGGCGCAAAAAATGCTAAAAAGAGGAAGAATAGGGTAATGGCGATGCCAATGACCATTAATTTCTGGGACAGGTGGGAATTTTGGGCGAAACGGATAAATTTCGGTAACTGAGGTTTATTTATGGCCATGAGAGAGCGCATGCATCCAGCAAGATATAACAAACGCTCCTCTTGGCTGAGAGCTAAGAGGAGCGGGTTCTTTGATAGTAGAGGCTTTGAAACCCTCTGCGATCAAAGTTTTTCCACTTCCCTATACTTTTAGAAGCGAGTCCGGGTGAAGTTTTTCTGTTTCATATTCTCTAAAGATAACTCGAAATCATTTGACGATAATCGCTCTTTTGCTTCACACCTTTGACTTCTTTCAATAATTCTTGATGTTTAAACAACTGAATCGTGGGTGTACCAGTTATCCCAGCATTCTCCGCAATCTGAGGGTCTTTGTCAATGTCAATTTCCACAAAGTGAATTTTGCCTGTAAATTCATCCACGACTTTATTTAATATCGGCTTCAGAGTATGACAAGGACCACAACCAGGGGATACATATTTCACCACCAGCAAGCGATCGCTTTCATGGAATAATTTCCTTAAAGCATAACCCCCTTCATGGCGTGTGGCCTGTAAATTAAATCCAGCCTCCTCTTGGGCTTCAGTTTTATTGGTGGTTTGGGGTTCCAATTCGCTCTCTACTGTAGCTGATTGATGAAATTCTGTAATTAAATTCCGTGATGATAACCAGCGTTCTGCCAACATGGCCGCCATACAGCCAGTACCCGCCGCGGTAATTGCTTGACGAAACTCGTGGTCTTGCACATCCCCAGCTGCAAATACACCTTCTACACTGGTTTCTACAGAACCATTTTTAGTCACAATATAACCCACATCGTCTAATTCTAGCTGTCCTTTAAATAAGGCTGTATTGGGACTATGACCAATGGCGTAAAATAAACCTTTGGCGTGGATTTCCCTTTCTTCCCCAGTTTGATTATTACGTACTTTTACCCCGGACATCTGACCATCGCCGAAGATGTCCACAGCTTCAGTGTGCCAATGTACTTCGATTTTTGGGCTACTTAAAACCCTGTCTTGCATGGCTTTAGATGCTCGCATTTTATCAGAACGCACCAGTAGATTTACCTTAGAACCGTATTTAGTCAGGTAAATAGACTCCTCCGCCGCCGAGTCACCAGCACCAATGACAGCTAATTCTGCACCGCGGAAAATTGGTGTTGCACCATCGCAAATTGCACAAGCAGATATCCCTCGACTCCAGAACTTATGTTCACTAGGTAAACCTAGACGCTTGGCTGTAGCACCAGTGGCTATAACTATACTATGGGTTTTTAGTTCCCTTTCCTGCGATCGCACTATAAAAGGACGTTGGCTCAAATCCACAGATATTACATCCTCAGTATATAACTGTGCCCCCCACCGTTCAGCTTGCGCCTTCATTTGATCCATTAGTTCCGGTCCGGTAATACCTTGGGGAAACCCCGGAAAATTTTCTACTTCCGTTGTTGTCATCAATTGACCCCCGGGTAAACCCCCCATTTCAAAACCTTCAAATACTACCGGTTTTAAATTTGCTCGTCCTGCATATATGGCCGCTGTGTATCCTGCTGGGCCAGAACCAATAATTACCAAATTTTCTACAGTCGGGTTAGTCATAGGGGTTAAGTAAACTCATAACGACTCCGTTTAATATACCATAATTAGTGCAGGAATGGGGATAAAAGAAAACATATAACCTCACCTGAGAAAGAAGACCAGCGGAAATTTTTGCATGGGGGTGATATGAAAGTCCAGGAATATGGAACAATTGTATAGTATAATAAAAACACAGTACCCATGGGAGCTAAAAATATTGGGGTTTTCAGCATTTCCCAAAAAATGAGAAAATGGGAAATTAACCATTACAAAACTTTAAATACAGACATCATGGCAAAAATCCAGTTTTGCAGAGGAATCGACGAGGAAGTAATTCCAGAAGTACGCTTAACCCGTTCCCGCAGTGGCGACAGTGGGACAGCAACGTTTATTTTCACCAATCCGCGCATTTTAGATCAAGGTAACACGGAGGAAATCACCGGGATGTACTTGATTGACGAGGAAGGAGAAATTGTTACCCGAGAAGTTAAGGGTAAGTTCATCAATGGGAAGCCAGAAGCCTTAGAAGCTGTTCATCTGATGAAATCTGCTGCAGAATGGGAGCGCTTTATGCGCTTCATGGAACGCTATGCGGCAGAAAATGATTTGGGATTTAACAAGGCTCAATAGATATCCGATATACAGCAGATTTCATCTGAGTAGGTACAAGGGCGGGCAAGATGCCCACCCCACAGAAGTTTTATCATTTGATGGAATTGGTATAACGCAACCGACAAGAGACATTTAATCTGACACTTGGGTAAGTCCTATGATCAAAAAAACTCCCTATATTAGGGAGTTTGTATTTTGTTAAATGATTTTCTCAAAAGTTGTGAAATTTTAAAAAGTGGCGATCGCTACACAAATAACAGCCAAAATGCCAGCGATCGCATAAAATACCCTTACCACTTGTAATTCCGACCACCCGCTTAATTCTAGGTGATGGTGTAGGGGAGCCATTTTCAATAAACGCTTTCCTTTCCCATCAGGACCCTTGGTAGCTTTGTAATAACCCACCTGGGCAATAACAGAAAGAGTTTCCACAAAGAAAATACCACTGAGAATAAACAGTGCTACCAAACTATTAGTTACTAAAGCTACAGCAGCTAAAGCTCCGCCCAGTGCTAAGGAACCAGTATCACCCATGAACACCCGTGCTGGGTTACGATTATGGGCTAAGAAACCTAAACAACCGCCACTTAATGCGGCACAAAAAACCATTAATCCCGGGTAAGCAGGGGCGATAACAGAACCTAAGCCTAATAAAGCGATGGCCACGGTTCCCGCTGCTAAACCATCAATACCGTCAGTTAAATTAGTTGCATTACTTTCTGCGACCAGGACAAAGCCAGCCAAAGGCCAGAATAAATATCCTAAAGGTAGCGTAAAGCTCACCCAGGGTAAAGCAATATTTGTAATTTGAGAATTATGATTAAACATCAGCCACAGACAAAACAGGGCTGCAAATACAATTTGCAAAGCCAGTTTCATTTTGGGTGATATCCCTTTATTTGATTTGCGACGCAGAATTTGCCAGTCGTCAAGCCAACCTACAAATCCATAACTGAGAGTTAAAGCACAGACCCCAAGGACCTCTGTGGCAAAATTAGATAATATACAGGCGATCGCCACAGATACCGGTACAAAAAATATACCCCCCATAGTTGGCGTACCAGCTTTCTTTAAATGGGCTTGTGGTCCATCTTCGCGAATAATTTGGCCAGTTTTCCAGGCTTGTAACATTGGGATTACTAAAAATCCCATAGCAGATGTACTCAGGGCTCCTAGCAACAATGGTAACGTCAGTGACATACCTTGCCAGGGCGTTCTCTGTCCTAGCCAATCCAAGCTCAATGCTGCTACACTGAGGGCTATAACTAAACCAAAAGCTAAGCTAATACCCGAAATATTTGACCCTTGGTTAGGAGATAATTTAGCGTCCACAGAAATTTCCTTCACTCCACACTTAACAGAACATAGATATTACCCAGCACTGCACGGAAAAACCAAGATAAATTTCTTACAAAAACATCAATGATTTTTGATTTGACCTTTTTAGCCCATGTGCTATGGTAATAGTACCCAAGTTGACCAGGCTAGTCTTCGTCTACGCCAAGATCACTACCATCATCAATGTCGTAATCATCTATTCCGTCTTCTGAACTCAAGAAATCTGATATTTCTTCTTCTTGTTGTGAATAATCGGTTTCCTGAACAGTACGCGCTACAAGCCTTCCTTGATTTTGTAACCAGTCCAACATAGAAGATTCTTGCTTTAATGGAATTACTGGCGCACGTTGGTTCCGGGGTTCTTCACTTAATGGAGAGTTCAGCATATCTACCAAAACACAAAAAGATCATGTAACTAGACATTAAGAAGTCTATCACTGACAAGGGATATTTTAATTATCCATTCAAGTCGTAGTTAATAAATCCGTAAACTGGCAGAAATAATTTATTGAATAGTCTTATAAGAACCACCCAAATTGCACGAGTATTATGTCATAATCTATACTGTCGGCTGAAAGTAGATCAATCCTGATGATTTTTGAGGTGATAGACCATGCTCGGTAAAGCTAATCTCATTGATGCGATCGCCGGTACTAATCGCGGTTTACTAGCCACTGAACCACAAAAACAAGCTATCTTAGCAGCCATCGCCAATTTAGAAGACTTCAATCCTACCCCTCGCCCCTTAGCAGCGACGGATTTACTCAATGGTGATTGGCGGTTAATCTATACAACCAGTAAAGCTCTCCTAAACCTGGATCGCATACCGTTATGTAAGCTGGGACAAATTTATCAGTGTATCCGGGTCAACACTGGCAGTATTTACAATATAGCCGAGATTTATGGCTTACCTTATCTGGAAGGATTAGTAAGTGTAGTTGCCAAATTTGAACCAGTTTCGGAGCGACGTGTACAAGTCAAGTTTGAGCGATCCATTTTGGGTTTAAAACCTTTAATCGGTTACAGTTCTCCCGCCAGTTTTATTCAACAAATTGAATCCGGTAAAAAGTTTACGGCTATTGATACCTCCTTAAACAGCGAGCAACAGCAAGGCTGGTTAGATATTACTTATATAGATAGTGATTTACGCATTGGCAGGGGTAACGAGGGTAGTGTGTTTGTTTTGAGTAAAACATAAATCTTATTACATCCGTTGCATTTGCCAACGAAAATACCCTGCCTTCGGTTTTTTGTCAAGGCGGGTCTGATACCTTGTCAGGTTTCGGCTGTCAATGGAGGAATACTTAACCCCGTTTCAGATAAATAACTTAACAAAGCCTCTAGGAAACAGCTGGACAATGTAAAGTGAAATCAATTAGCCCTAATATATCCATCATTAAAAGGGAAGATACTTATGGTTCAACGTGGTTCTAAAGTGCGTATTCTCCGCCCCGAATCCTACTGGTTTCAGGATGTAGGCACAGTGGCTTCTATTGACCAAAGCGGCATTAAATACGCAGCAATTGTCCGGTTTGATAAGGTAAATTACTCTGGTCTCAACACCAATAACTTTGCCCTAGATGAATTACTTGAGGTAGAACCACCAAAAGCTAAAGCTAAAAACTAAGCGGCAGAGCAATAAAGGTAATAAGATGAGATGCTGAATGATATAGCTTAAATCCTATATCATTCACCACCCTACCCTCAAAGGTAAACGATATAGCTTAAATGCCTGAACTGCCTGAAGTTGAAACAATCCGCATGGGTCTAAACCAATTTACCCTGCACCGCAAAATTACGGGTGGGGATGTGTTGCTAAACCGCACCATTGCCTACCCGTTTTCTGTAAATGAGTTCATTTGTGAAATTACAGGAAGTGCGATCGCCGCTTGGCACCGTCGTGGTAAATATCTTTTAGCGGAACTCACCCCCTCACCCCAGAC
Source organism: uncultured Nodularia sp. (assembly GCA_903911355.1). Lineage (GTDB taxonomy): Bacteria > Cyanobacteriota > Cyanobacteriia > Cyanobacteriales > Nostocaceae > Anabaenopsis > Anabaenopsis arnoldii. The sequence goes on from CAIWDD010000131.1 coordinate 31,200, forward strand.
TCCCTGGTTAGGTGTTCATCTCCGCATGACCGGACAGCTATTATGGCTACATCAAGACGAACCATTACACAAGCACACCAGAGTGAGGCTATTCTTTGAAAACCAGCAAGAATTGCGCTTTGTTGACCAGCGCACCTTCGGTCAAATGTGGTGTGTTCCTCCAGGAGTATCAGTAGAAAGTATAATTACCGGTTTAGGGAAACTAGCCGTAGACCCTTTTTCACCTCAATTCACCCTTGAGTATTTCGCCGATAAATTACAAAATCGCCGCCGTCCTATTAAAACCGCCCTATTAGATCAATCAGTGGTGGCCGGGTTAGGTAATATTTACGCTGACGAAGCACTATTTAAAAGTGGAATTTTACCTGTAACTCTGTGTATGGATTTGCAGTTACAGCAAATTCAACGGTTACACACAGCTATTATTCAAGTATTAGAAACTAGTATTGCAGCTGGGGGTACAACCTTTAGTAATTTCCTCAACGTTCAAGGGGTTAACGGTAATTATGGCGGTGTGGCTTGGGTATATAACCGCACTGGCGCACCCTGTCGAGTGTGTGGTACTCCCATAGAGCGAATTAAATTAGCCGGGCGTTCCAGTCACTTTTGCCCCCAATGTCAGAGTTAGTAGAGAGGCTGGGAATGGGGTGTCAACAAACCAGCAATAAATTCTTAAGTGAATTTGCATCTGGCCAGAAGTTAAAATCCTCTTAAAAGCAATTCAAGAGGAAATTTATGACAGTTAAAAAAGGGGATATGGTTCGCGCTGTTCGCGAGAAGCTGGAAAATAGTTTGGAAGCACAAGCCAGCGATCCTCGCTTTCCTTCATATTTGTTTGACAGCAAGGGCGAAATTGTCGATGTTAAGGGTGATTACGCCTTGGTAAAATTTGGCAAAGTACCAACGCCAAATATTTGGTTACGCTTAGACCAACTCGAAGAGTTTAACTAAGTCTGGTAGCCAATCGATAGATTCAACAAACCGCTCTCCCAACCTCTCCCCCACAAGCACAGAGGCTTTAAAGGTTGATTTTTGCATGGAAATAAGTAATGATTATGCGCCTTTGTAAAGCACAGAGGAGTTGGGGAGAGGTTGATGGAATTCACCTTTAAAAACCATAAATTCAAATATCCTATTTGATTTATAAAAACTAGGAGTTTCAGATCCCCGACTTCTTAAAGAGGTCGGGGATCTAAGTCTTCATAAGTAAAAGTTTTTTATGGCTAAGACGACAAAATAATATTACCATAAAATGAATAGTCATATAGGACACAGGGCATGGCTGCAAAAGAAAAAGGTTTACAGGATACTCAAGCTAAAACACGCGTGCTGCTGGCGTTGTGGGATATGGGAGCAGTGGAGGTAGAGGTTAACCAGGGTCAACTCACTAAACGAATTGTCACTAAGGGTAAGAAGGTAGGAGACTATCGGCACATATTTAAAGATTTGGAAACGGCTGGAGCAATTTCTATTTCTAAAAAGAAAATTTCTCTCACCTCTCCCATAGGTTTAGAGATGTTGGGGGAGGGTTTGAGTAGTGGTGATTTTCAGTTTGAGGGGTCTATTGTCGGGACCTGGGTAGCCAATGCGTTGCTGCGGTGGATTAGTCAGATGAATGGGGGATCAACTCTATCCGTTGCGTCAAGTGATGGGGTGAAGTTGGCGGTTATTTCTTCCTACGAAGAATTTAAATCTGTGGCATTAGAAGTTTACGACCAACTCAACCAGAACTACAACTTAGATGATTTAGTCCCTATTTATCGCATCAGGAGAACGATAGGGGAGCGGGTGAGCCGTGAGAACTTCAATACCTGGTTGATCGAAATGCAAGCTGAGGACGTTTTGCAGCTGATTACTGGAGAAATAGCAGACTTTACCCCTGATAAACGAGAAGACTCGATATCTATGGAAGGTACACAACTACGTTCCTATGCTCAACGCCTGAGTTAATCAAATTGCTTCCACACTGTTTAGTTCCTCCCACGACATTTATTCATCATGACAAATACCCCTATTTCCTCCATAGAAGCCATTAACACCGCTATTAAAAATCATAATCCCTTTACTAACGCTGGTATCGTTAAAGAACAGGACGTATGGGGAAAGGGAGTCCCCGACGTACCAACCTTAAATGCTCATGCTTCTAATAAAGTCTTTGAAGCCATTGAATTTGTGCGAACAAGTCAATTTAGCCAGGATAAAGTGACTTCCATTGTGATCACCGCACAACAGGGAGTTGGTAAAACTCATCTTCTCAGCCGCATTCGTCATCAATTAGAAACAAAAGGCGGTGCTTTATTTGTCTATGCAGGTGGTAATAATTATACAGATTTAAATTTGGTCAAGTACCAATTTCAGCAAACCTTAGCAGATAGTCTGAGTGAAACTGGTAGTCAAGGGGTAATGCAGTGGCAGGAAGTAGCCGCAGCCATGGCCAACGAAACTAGAGGTGACAATTGCCCCCAATCAGCAGAGTTAGTTAAAAAGTTTGACCAAGCATATAAAAAGAGTTTGGACAAAAACAAAAATCTCATGAATGCCTTGCAAGCACAAGTGCTGAAAAATAAACCCAATGCAGATCCCTATATTCTCCGGGCTATTTTGTGGACACTCTCAGAAACTCAAGCACCTTTTGCTATCAGATGGTTATCTGGTGAAGAATTAGCCCAGGTCAATGCTGATGAGTTGGGGTTACCTAATGCTCATAAAACTAATCAAGACAAAGAAGCTGAAGCCCTGAAAAATATTCAGCAAGTATTGAATTTAGTTAGTTTCTATAATCCGGTTATTATTTGTTTTGACGAGATAGATGTTAAAAACAACTCCACTGAAGATGGCTTACCCACTGAAAGCGTAATTGCTAATTTGGTAAAAATTCTCCATGATACTCTGGAAAACTCCGAACTTAGTCAAGGAGTTGTTTTTCTCACAGTAATGCTACCGGAAACATGGAGAGAAAAGGTAAATTTAATACCAGGTGGTACCCCTGATAGAGTCTCAAAATTTACTCAGAGAAAACCAATAGAATTAAAATATGTTAGTAGCGATTCTATGGTGGACTTAGTTACTGTTTGGCTTCAGGAATTTTATCATTCAAAACAATTAATTCCTCCTCATCCACTTTACCCATTTACAGAAGATGAACTCAGAGAATACGGCAAAAATAAACCAACTGTCAGAGAAGCTTTGCAATGGTGCACCAAGAATTTTAAGGTAGATGAGCTACCCCCAGACCCACTTTCACGGTTTGAACTGGCATTTACAAAAGAAAGTAATCTCAATGCTGAAGATTACTTACAGGATAATAATATGCTGGCTGAAGCTCTATGTTTTGGTTTTGAGACATTGATCAATCAGACCTTAGAAGGACTAAAAATTGAGGAGATTATCCGGGATGTCAAGCCTAAATCACAGAACAAAAATTGGATAAAGTTTAAAATTGTTGGTACGGAGAATGGCGCAGATGTGAAAATTGGCGTGTCTGTCATCCAGGATTCTCAATCTGCATTATGTGCTGGATTAAAACGTTTAATTGATTATCAAACATTTGATTTGACTCGTGGTTGTTTAGTGCGATCGCAAGACAAGATCCAAAAAATGAAGCAAAATTCTGAAGCCTATAAATTACTGGAGGAACTCATTGAGAAAAAAGGAGGGGAACACGTCGATTTAATAGAAGAACAAATTCGCCCACTGATCGCAATTTACTCTATTTACCAAAAGTGGTCAAACTATGATTTAACAGAGGCACAAATTTTCGATATCATTACTCAAAATAAAATTACCATTGATAATCTTCTATTACGAGAGATTTTAAGCGATCCATCAGGCATATTACCAGATGCTGATGATAGCGATATTTTAGATGAACTATTTGATCCTACAAATTTAAGTCAAACAGATGAATCAGACGAGTCAGACGAATTAAGCGATTTGTTTAGTTAATCATGAGCCAATCAGTTTTAATTTATAACGCCCTTTGTCTACCCAGTGGCGATGTGGAAGCCTTAGTACAAGGGCGAATTATTGCAGCTATACCTCGTAAATTATTGAATAGGGGTGATAAATTTGCTCTTTACCCTGTTAATTCTTCAATAAACCAGTTGCGAATTGAGCAATACTACCGCCCGGATTTTTTACCCATTGCTGAAACTACCATCAAACAAGTGAACTCTGAAAAAGTTACTATTAAAGCTTGGGCGAGATGTGAACTTTGCCGAATGTTGGACGAGACTCAGCCGTTAGAAGTTTTATCTCAGTTAACAATTTGGACAACAGCAACACTGAAACAAATCTTAGAAAAACAACATATTTTTTTAGCCTACCTGCGAGTTTACCATTTATCGGAGCCTTGTCAAGTTGCACTCAACCCCGATATTAAGGGTAAAATTGGTAAATTTGTCGGTATACCTAATATTACTGCTGCGGAGGCAAAACCAGTATTGAGCGATCGCATTTTCGCTCAACGCCAAAAGCAACTACAAAACCTCGAACCACCCAAACACCCAGAACTAGAAGATTTACAAACTGCAATAGTGTCTGTGAGTATGAGCAACCCAGGGGGGCAAGCATTAGATAATGATATCAAAAGGTTTTTAGGTTGGAGTAATCAGGAGGATAATCATCAACTGGGTGAGGATTTAGGTTGGATAAATAATATCGCCGCCTTAGGCGATCGCAGTATACAAAAAGATGAGGGCAAAAGTAACTATCAAGCCGGGACGGACTTTGAAAATGTGGTGCGTCATAGCTTGGAATTTTTGGGATTCACCGTTGATTATAGTCATAAAGGCGGTGCTGGTGGTTTAGATTTATTTTGTTCCCAACCATACCCATTATTTGGTGAGTGCAAAGCAGGGAAAAGAATTCCTAATGATAGCGCAGTACAACTGTTGAATTTGGGAATGTTACGCAAACCAGAGGTTTTTCATCAAGCTACTAAAATCATCATCGGTGCGGGTAAACCAACAAACCAACTACAAAAATCTGCAAAAATACAAGGTATGGCTATTCTTAATCCTGAAACACTTGAAAAATTAGTCCAACTCCAAAATAAGTATCGTAACTCAGTAGATTTATTTAAACTCAAAGAATATTTAAAAGCAGGTGAATGTGATGCAGAAGTGAAAAAATATATCAATCAAGTTTACACAGATATAAATTTGCGATCGCACATTATCCAACTAGTGAAAAATTATCAACAAAACTCAGGGATAGACTTAGCAGGAGTAGAAGCCCTACACGGTGCATATTTCGGGTCAAATCCACTACAACCCCTGCAACCACAAGAAATGCACGAAATTTTAATAGAACTTTCCTCACCCCTGACAGGTTACTTAGGAAGAGTTAAAGGTCAAGATTGGAAAAGCGATCGCTTTTACTTCCTCCGAGACTTAGTAACTACGGCTGAGTAACTTAATATTTGCCCATAACTGCCAAGCATCCTAGATGGATGTGATCTAAGATGCTAGAGAATAAAAAAATTGTTGCAGATACAACAATTATGTGATACAATAGTCCAATGAATCTAAGTTTATTTGGCGGCGCAAATCTTTAAACTAGCAGGGTTACCTGGGTCACCTTGTACTAATACACCGCGCTCATTTGCGTGTAAGTGCCGGACAATTTTGTAAATTGCCTCAACTTTCTCAGATGCGCCAGCTTTTTCGGCTATTTCTTCCAGAGACAGGGCTGTTTTTTGCTGTTGCAATACAGCCACTACCTTTGATTGTAACTCCAGAATAGCCGCAGCAGCTTTTTTACCAGCTTCTACTCCTGGTTGATGGTAAGCGTTGATATTTACCAAACTGGCGTATAAACCAACAGCACGTTCATACAAAGCAATTAACGCTCCCACTGTTTTGGGGTTGACTTGGGGAATAGTCACTGTAATAGAATCCCGTTGATTTTCGTACAGCGCTTGTTGACTTCCTAAGAGAAACCCACAGAGAAAATCTCCCGATGTAACTCCGGGTTCAATTTCTAAAGATTTCCCTTGACGGTCTTCTAACACTTCAATGAAAGTAGCAAAGAAATTCGGTACACCCTCACGTAATTGCTGGACGTAAGCGTGTTGGTCTGTGGAACCTTTGTTACCGTAAACAGCGATACCTTGATAAACAGTCTTACCGTCCAGGTCTTTTTCTTTACCTAAAGACTCCATTACCAGCTGTTGCAAATAGCGACTAAATAACAACAAGCTGTCCTTGTAAGGTAAGACAACCATATCTTTTTCACCCTTACCATTACCGGAAAAATACCAAGACAAAGCCAACAAAGCCGCTGGGTTATTTTTCAAGTTTGGGACGCGGGTAACGTCATCCATTTCTTTCGCACCCTCTAGCATAGCGTGAACGTCAATGCCTTGTAATGCGGCCGGTACTAGTCCCACGGCGGACATTTCTGATGTGCGTCCTCCGACCCAGTCGTACATCGGAAATCTGGCTAACCAGCCTTCATTTTTGGCGACTTGATCTAAGTTACTATCAACGCTAGTAATCGCAACAGCGTATTGAGCAAAGTCTAAATTCTGGGCTGCATAGGCGGCTTTAACTTCAATCATCCCATTGCGTGGTTCCGGTGTTCCCCCAGATTTCGAGATGACTAAAACCAAAGTTGTAGCTAGGGTATTTTGCAACCGAATCAGAACACGGTCAATACCTGCGGGGTCTGTATTGTCGATAAAGTGAAGGTTCAGGGGTGGAAAATCAGGACTGAGGGCCTCAGCCACAAATTGCGGTCCCAGGGCAGAACCACCAATACCAACAGATATAATATCGGTAAACCGGCTGGATTGGGGAGGGTGAACAGCACCTGTGTGGACTTTTTCCGCAAAGGCTTCAATTTGCTCTAGGGTTTGGACAATTTCTTGGGTAAGTTCTGGTGTGGGTGCTAAGTCAGGATTTCGCAACCAGTAATGTCCTACCATGCGGCCTTCGTCAGGATTTGCGATCGCACCCTTTTCTAATTCCGCCATATCCGCAAACGCTTTGTCAAACTTCGGCCGCAACGAATCCACAAAAGCATCATCAAACCCCATGCGACTGATGTCTAAGTAGAGTCCTAATCCCTTGTGGAAATATAACCAGTTTTGGTATCGTTGCCAAAGTGCCTTCGCATCCATAGGGAAATCTCAAATAAAGTATTGCTTCAAAAACAAGTTTAATGTAAGGTCAGAGCCATCCGGTGCCTAGCCTTATACAGTTTTCAATCTTGGGTATGGAGTTTAGTTCCCAAAATTATTGTACCTTACCGTTCACCCTTCCCTACACATAGGGCAGAGTTATAGAGTAAGACATGGTGATAGTGTATTAAATAAATTACTATGGTTGAATATCTCACTTTTTTAGCAATTTCTACCACAATCTTCTCCCTGTTTGGTTTGGGACTCAATCTACAGTGGGGATATACAGGGTTAATTAACTTTGGTCATATTGCTTTTATGACTCTGGGGGCTTATACCACAGTTTTGCTAAGTCTCCAGGGTATCCCCTTAGTGATATCAGCAATCATAGGAGCAATAGTAGCAGCTTTATTAGGTTTAATTATTGGTTTTGCTACTCTGCGCTTACGGGAAGATTATCTGGCCATTGTCACCATTGGCGTAGGAGAATTAATTCGTTTAGTGGTGAACAATCAAGAATTACCTGTGAGGGATACCTGGATATCTGGAGCTTTTGGTGTCCAAAGTTACCCTATACCCTTATCTACACACCCCAATTTGTTTTTTAGACTGGTGATGATGGGATTGCTCACAGTGTTGGCCCTGGCTACTTTTTGGTCTTTGTGGCGATGGGTTCGCGCCGCTCACAAATCTCTGTTAGCCGATTCTCGCAAAACTGAGAGTAAAAAGCAAGAATTAGTTTCGCGCTGGGGAGTAGGGATTATATTCGCCCTGCTGACAGCAGCAATTTATATTTCTGGTTTGATTGGCTTGTATGATTATAAACCCGCCGCCGGTTTGATGCTGTTGTCACTGTTGGTATTAGGATTTGTATTCTGGCGGTTAGAAATTCTAGTGCGATCGCCTTGGGGAAGGGTGCTTAAAGCTATCCGTGAGGATGAAGAGGTTCCCAAAGCCATGGGTAAAAATGTTTTTTGGTATAAAGTGCAATCCCTGATGTTGGGAGGTGCGATCGCTGGTATCGCTGGGGCTTTCTTTGCTTGGCTACTTAGCGCTATTTACCCTGATAATTTTCAACCCCAACTAACCTTTGATGCTTGGATTATGGTAATTTTAGGCGGTTCTGGTAATAATATTGGCACCATCTTAGGCGCGGTAATTTTCTTTACTTATGATGCCATGACCAGAGAATTTTTACCGAGAATTTTTACAAATTTATCTTCTGACCAATTGGGCGCATTTCGCATCATGGTGATTGGTCTGATTTTGATGGTACTGATGATTTGGCGACCTCAAGGTATTTTAGGGAAAAAAGAGGAACTCACCCTGGGTAAGTAATTGGTTCACAGTGACTAGTTCAGATTCTGCAACATTAGTTAACAGTTATCAGTCAATTTTTTATGGTAAATAATCAATCTTCCCCACTTCCACTACTTGCAGCTAGCGGACTTTGTAAAAGCTTTGGTGGCTTGAAAGCTGTCAAAGATGCCACAATTGAAGTTAATCAAGGTAGTATTACTGGCTTGATTGGTCCTAATGGGGCTGGTAAAACTACTTTGTTTAACCTACTATCTAACTTCATTCGCCCAGATAAGGGACGAGTGATTTTTGATGGGGAACCTATTCAGCAGTTGGAACCATACAAAATCGCCCAGCAGGGACTAGTCCGCACTTTTCAAGTGGCGCGGACTCTCTCCCGGTTGTCGGTGTTAGATAATATGCTGCTAGCTGCACAAAAACAAACAGGAGAAAAGTTTTGGGGAGTGCAGTTACAGCCTCATATCGTAGCTCAGGAAGAAAAGCAATTCCAAGAACAAGCAATGTCACTACTAGAATCTGTAGGACTGGCGGAAAAAGCCCATGAATATGCTGGTGGTTTATCTGGTGGACAGCGGAAGTTATTAGAAATGGGACGGGCGTTAATGACCAATCCTAAGTTAATTTTATTAGATGAACCAGCCGCTGGAGTCAATCCCAAACTAATAGATGATATATGCGATCGCATTCGTACCTGGAACCGCCAAGACGGTATGACGTTCTTAATTATTGAACACAATATGGATGTAATTATGTCCTTGTGCGATCGCGTTTGGGTGATGGCGGAGGGTCAAAATTTAGCTGAGGGAACCCCTAAAGAAATACAAAGAAATCCCCAAGTATTAGAAGCCTATTTAGGAGAGTAATATCAGTCTAACTAATTAGTTATTCTGCCGGTATTTTCTTTACCTACCTCAAATCAAATACGCAGTATTTGTTGATAATTTGCATTGTGCCCAGCGGCTCTTTTGCTCTTAAACTCTTCTAGAAGACCGCGGTTTTGGAATAAAATCAAAGCCGCCACTCCCAATAGGAAATAACCAAAATATTTTTGTAATTTTTTGCCATCAACATATTGAGATAGATAAGCACCTAGAACAGTGCCAATACTGGCTGCTATAATAAATGAGGCGATAATATTCCAGTCTAAAGTGACTTCTCCCCAATAGCCTAAAAACCCAGATACAGCATTAGCAGCAATAATTACTAATGAGGTACCAATAGCCTGTTTCATTGGTATATTTCCCAATATAACTAAAGCGGGTATAATCGCAAATCCTCCCCCAACCCCCACTAATCCTGTTAATATACCCACCCCTAAGCCTTCGCTGACTAGCCACAACCAACAGTATTTACAAATGGGCTTGGTGTAAATTTCTGATATGTCAGGCTGTTTCGCTGTTGATTTAGCACCACGCCGAATCATTAACCCAGAAGCTAGCAACATCATGACTGCAAATAGCAGCATTTGCAAACTACCTGTAATAAATGGCAGATTGGCGATTTTAGCACCGGCAAAAGCCCCCAACATCGTAGCAGAACCAAAGATAAATGCTGTTTTTAAATTGACGTTTCCCTGTTTCCAATGGGGAATTACACCAATTAAACTTACGGTTCCTACAATTACTAAAGTCATGGCTACAGCAGATTTCGGCTCTATTCCCATGACATAAACTAAAGTTGGTAGTGCTAAAACTGATCCACCACCGCCAATCAACCCTAAGCTAATACCAATCCCGGCTGCTAGGATATGTCCTAATATCCATGTAATCATTGCACACGCTGATTGTAGGGTAATTTCGCCAATAACATTCCCATGGCACAGGTATTACTGACTCCAGCAAATACTAAACCAGCACCGACAAAGCCACTCAAAATTAAAAACCAAGGTGAAACAAAAGCACCTAAAATCGTCCCTGTAAATACTAATGAGCCGGCTACAATTTGTACTTGTCTCATTAAACTAATGGGGGCGTTTTTATTAATTTTAGTGGGATAATTTAACTGCTTCCAAGCTGTAATTCCTCCTTGAAGTTGAGCAAATTCTGAGAAACCCGCAGTAATCAGTTTTTGTGCTGCTTGGTGAGAGCGTTTTCCCGATTGACAATACAGCACAATTTGAGGGTGAGGGGGAAAATCTACTTTTTCTGCTTGGAATTGAGACAGAGGTACAAGTTTAGCGCCGGGAATATGTTCGGCTGCATATTCTCCAGGTTCCCGCACGTCTATCAGTTGTACTTGTTGTTTTTCCGTCCAGTCTTTGAGGGTGGAAGCGTCAATTAATTGTAATTTAGTTTCTGAAATCATATTGTTACCTGCTGGTGTTAATCTTAAACTATTCAAGCATTACCACAAAGTTGATTTGCTGGTACTGCTTCCATGATTTTTTGGGGATTTGGTAAGTTTAAACTGGCCATGAACTCAATAAAGTTATCTCGCGTCCGTCCTTGGAACCGTGGGTTAAACTGTTTTTCTTCGCCGATGGTGGAGACGGTATGTCCCCGGTAGTCATGTCCTGGATAAACTAGGGTTTCATCGGGTAGGGTAAATAGGCGTTGGGTAATTGCATCAAATAAACTCCCAGCATCACCACTTTGAAAGTCAGTCCTACCACAACCACGAATCAATAGGGAATCTCCTGTTAATAGTTTTTCACCATTAACTAAATAGGCCATATGACTATCTGTATGTCCTAAAGTGGCTATGGCCTCTATGGTAATTTCATCTAATTTGAGAATTTCCCCGTGTTTAATTTGCCGATCAGCACAGCTGGCTGAGGCGTTTTCTGGTACAATTCCTAAACACCCAGTTAATTCACGTAACTTACCAGTACCTGTAATATGATCGGCATGAATATGTGTTTCTAAGCAGTAGTGCAGTGTTAAACCTAATTCTCTAATTAATTGGCGATCGCGTTCTACATTATCTATCACCGGATCTACTAGAATAGCTGCTTTGCTAGTCTTGTCGGCAATCAGATAAGTATATGTACTTGTATCATGGTCAAACAGTTGGCGGAATAACATTTTAGTTTCTCCATATAAACGGACTAGGCTAAAAGCAGAAAATTTTATCGGTAGTTAGATATTAGTTTCTGATATTTTCCATCGCCTTTGTCATATTATATGAGTATATGGTAAAATAGTCAACAATAAATGTAAAACAACTAATTTTCTATGTCAGAGATATTTCCAGATGCCCTCAGTCAAGTTGCAGATTATTTCAAGGTATTGTCAGAAGTGAGTCGCCTACAAGTGTTATGTTGCTTAAAGACTGGTCCTAAAAATGTTACACAAATTATTATGGAAACAGGACTAGGACAGGCCAACGTATCCAAGCATCTCAAAGTTTTATCCCAGGGTGGTATTGTCAAAAGAACACCAGAGGGGGTGAATGTAATCTATGAAATTACTGACCCTATCTTATTTCAGATATGTGATTTAGTGTGCGATCGCCTAGCGGTGCGACTTGAAGAACAAACCCAACAGCTGGAAAAGCTAGGGAGTAACGTGTGGAGTATGGGACAAAGGGGATAATTTTGTGATTGATGATCATTTTTCCCATTTGTCCTAGCCAGGAAGGCGGGATACTTCAATTAGCTAAATTGTTGCTCTGCATCCAAATTAAACAAAATTTGCAGGGTTTGCATACAGTTGCGCCGGGCTTCAACATCCTGCTGTGCCCGTAATTGTACCATGGGATCGTGTAAAATCTTATTAACGATTCCTCTTGTTAAAGCTTCGATCACCTCTTGATGTTTGTCAGCAAATTCGGCACCTAATCGGGACAAGGCTTTTTCTAATTCTTGTTCACGGATGGTTTCAATCTTATTTCTCAGACAACTGATAGTAGAAACTGTTTCTAGCGATCGCCACCAAAGATCAAAAGCTGAAATCTCTTCATCCAAAAGTTTTTCAGCCTCTTCAGCCATCTGGCGACGGCTTTCATAGTTTTGTGCCACAACAGCCTTCAAATCATCCACATTAAAGGCTTGGACATGGGACAGTTCATTTACATCCGCATCCACATTACGCGGCACAGAAATATCAAATAACATCAAGCAGCCATGAGAGTCTAAAACTTTTTCTAACCTGCTGCGGTCAAGTATAGGTTCAGTAGCAGAAGTACTTGTAAATACTAAATCACTTTTGGCAATTACCGCCATCATTTCTGATAGCGCATAAGTATATATAGGCTGATCGGGATAAAGATTTGCCAATTGCTGGGCGCGTTCTTGAGAGCGATTAACAATGCTAATTTGTGTAGCACCCTTAGAAATCAGGTGTTGTACCAACAAACGGGACATTTTCCCAGCACCAATAATTGCGACTCGACAATCTGATAAATTAGTTGTCTTCATTTGTGCCAACTCCACAGCTGCGGAACTGATAGAAACCGCACCAGTACCAATACTTGTTTCAGAACGCACACGCTTACCGGCTGTCAGAGCTTGTTTAAATAATCGGTTGAGAATTGTTTTTATACCACTGTATTGCTGTCCCAGTTTATGAGTATTTTTCACCTGAGCTAGAATTTGACCTTCTCCGAGTACCAAACTATCTAAACCAGCCGCTACCCGCATCAGATGCATAACAGCATCACTATGTAACAACATAAATAAGTGTTGACGTAGAGACTGTATAGGTAAGCGGCTGTGTTCAGAGAGAAACTGAGTCACCTCCCTAATCCCTCGCTCCGTCTCACTGGTCACAATGTATATTTCTAGGCGGTTGCAAGTGCTAAGTATTGCCACCTCATCAATATGGGGATAGCTACTCAGATGAGCGATGGCTGTTTCGGTCTGTGGTTCTGGAATACTCAGCTTTTCCCGGATTTCAACTGGGGCGGTCTTATGGCTTAACCCCACCACGATAATATTCATTATTTATCGGTAATTGGTAATGGATTATTGATTATTCAGAGTTGGGGATGAGGTCCCAGAGATGAACAAGATTCTTCCCCAGTCCCCACCCCCTCAAGTTTCTAACGTAATTGCAGATTCTTTGGTTGGTCAAACATATGGATAGTATCGACAAACCGTGCTGTATTGGACTGGTTAGAAATCACCAAGCTTTGAGTTCTTGCACCACCCTTAAAGAAGCGTACACCGTCCATAAGAGTACCAGGGGTAATACCACAAGCCGCAAATAAAACAGTTTGACCAGAGGCTAATTCCTCGGCATTATAAACCTTGTCCGGGTCATTAATGCCCATTTCCTTTAACCGTGCGAGATTGCCTTCTCTGCTTTCCCCAATTAAACCTGTTTGTACAACTTCTGGATCATAGATCAATTGTCCTTGGAAATGACCTCCCAAGCATCGCATAGCCGCAGCAGAGATGACTCCCTCAGGAGCAGCACCGATGCCCATCAAAGCGTGGATATTAGTACCACCAAAAGCGCAGGAGATGGCCGCAGAAACGTCACCATCACTGATGAGTCTGACTCTAGCACCGGCATTGCGAATTTCTTGAATGAGTCCTTTGTGGCGGGGACGATCCATGACCACAACCACCAATTCCTCTACTGCGCGGTTTAAGCACTCAGACAGGATTTTTAGGTTTTCAGTTGCTGACTTGTTGATGTCTACATGACCTCTGGCCGCAGCTGGTGCTGCTAGCTTTTTCATGTAAAAGTCAGGCGCAGCGAATAAACCACCTTTTTCGGCAATTGCCAAAACCGCCATTGAGCCATTTTGACCATAGGCGACTAGGTTTGTGCCTTCGCAGGGATCAACAGCAATATCAATTTCTATGAGTTCTTCTGGGTTACAGTACTTTTGAGCATCCGGTTTAGTACAGATGCCAACTTCTTCCCCAATGTAGAGCATAGGGGCTTCGTCACGCTCTCCTTCACCAATCACAATGCGACCGCGCATATACATTTTGTTCATGCACTCCCGCATCGCTTCCACGGCTACTTGGTCAGCAGTGTTCTTTTCGCCTTTACCTGCCCACTTTGCAGACGCGATCGCTGCTTGCTCTACTACCTCAATAATTTCTAATCCCAGTGTATTTTCCACAGATTCACCCTCTTAAGTGCTTGACTTAGCTTTTTGTTATTTGGCTATTTCAGTCTTCAAGTCTACCAAAGTGCGGATACACGTGGACAATACTATCTACTAAGACAAGTGTTAAGTTTTGCTGCTTTGACTATCTAGTTTATAGTATATTAGTACTATTGTGACCTGCCATGGTCAGATAAAAGATATACTTGTGAAAAAATTCCCTCAGAAAAAAATATGCTGGATTTTCTTAACCCCCTTCTTGGTCGCCATCCAGAACGTGTTAAGGCAAATGTTGAAATCTACACCTGGCAAACCTGTCCTTATTGTATCCGTGCCAAAATGTTGCTGTGGTGGAAAGGTGTAAGGTTCACCGAGTACAAAATCGATGGCGACGAAGCAGCTAGAGCAAAAATGGCCGAACGCGCTCATGGCCGCCGTTCATTACCACAAATCTTCATCAATAATCAGCACATTGGTGGTTGTGACGACCTTTATCAGCTAGACAAAGAAGCTCAACTCGATTCACTGTTAGCCACTGTGTGATCACCCAGTAGCGATGGAAAAATGTTAATTGAATATCCAGAATATCTGATACATCGCCAATGGATGAGTCGCGCCATAGACTTAGCACAAATCGCCGGCGATGCTGGTGAGGTTCCTGTGGGTGCTGTGATTGTTGATGCTACTGGAAATTTGATTGCTTCAGGCGAAAACAGAAAAGAACGTGACCAAGATCCCACAGCTCACGCAGAAATTATCGCCTTGCGAGCAGCTGCTAAAACTTGCAGAAATTGGCGCTTAAATCAATGCACCCTGTATGTCACCCTAGAACCTTGTCCCATGTGTGCAGGTGCTATTGTCCAAGCACGTTTAGGAATGCTGATCTATGGAGTGGACGATCCTAAAACTGGCGCGGTTCGTACTGTTACCAATATCCCTGATGGCGCTGCTTCTAATCATCGTCTACGAGTCATGGGAGGCATTTTAGAATCAACTTGTCGTCAACAATTACAAACCTGGTTTGCAGGTCGTCGTCAGCAAAATCATGGACAGATATAAAACTGTCCATTAGTGCTAAGACAATTTACCAAAGACAAACTACTGTTTAATTAATCAACAATTTATTGGCTGATGGGACAATCGGCCGCTACCATGTTTATGGAAATTTATACTTACCAACAAACAGCTACCACGGCAAATACTCGGGTAGCTGACACTACCTCGCGGATATCTCCCTGGTTAAGTCCTTTATTGTATCCATTAGGCAGACACCTTCTTTTACCATTATTCTTTGGCAAAATTGACATCACGGGACAGGAAAATATTCCCCTGAATGGCCCTGTGATCCTAGCCCCTACCCATCGGTCACGTTGGGATTCACTGCTTTTACCCTATGCTGGTGGTCGCTATGTGACAGGGCGGGATCTACGATTTATGGCTAGTATTGATGAGTGCCAAGGAATACAAGGATGGTTAATCAGAAGTATGGGAGGGTTTCCTGTGGATCCTCAGCGTCCAGCTATTGCTAGTCTCCGTTATGCTGTTGAATTACTTCAACAAGGCGAAATATTAGTGATTTATCCAGAAGGTGATATTTATCGCGATGGTCAAGTTCACCCATTAAAACCAGGAATTGGTCGTCTCTCTTTGACTGCTGAATCTAGTCAGCCAGGAGTAAATATCAAAATTGTACCTATAAATATTCAGTACAGCCAACCTTATCCTCAGTGGGGTGCAAATGCAATCATTAATATAGGAACTGCATTAAATGTAAGTGATTACACGATGGGGAATCTCAAACGAAATGCCCAAAAACTCACATCGGATTTAGCATTAGCTCTACAAGAATTAAGCAATGAAGAATCATAGATATGAGTAAGTTTTTCACTAATAACCAATGACTAATGACCAATTATTCAGTTTTCCCACATCTTGTGGGGCATAATCGATTAACCATAACTGCCAAATTCCTTGAGATGAAAGGGAAAGTAATTGTTTCAAGACTGGGTGGGAGCTAATTGTATAGGTTGTTTGTAAATTAGTGCGGCGGCCTAAGGTACGGCTTTGTAATAACACCCGACGATGATTGGGAGCTATTAAATAAACTTCTAAATCGCCTAAAAAATCATGGGTGATATTAACTGTTATTTGAATATCTTTAATGGGACGGGATTCATTAATGGCGATCGCACTTTTGACCCCTTCTGGATTATCATCTGGAATACTTAACTCACGGAAATTCTCACCCCTGACCTGTAACTGAGCAGATAACAAAGAACTACGTAGTTTTGCGGCAGCTTCCACCGCCCTAGCTGCATTCACTTTGCCATAACCAAACCATTGAGAATGTCCGTTATTGTCGTAAGTACCTGCTTGAATACCCAACTGAGGGTCAGGGCGAGAATCCACAATTTTATCAGCAGTTTCCTCCAGAATTAACTTTACCTGTTGCGCCGTTAAGTGAGGATTTGCTGACAGAACTAATGCTGCCACACCTGCGACTATAGGAGTAGCGCTAGAAGTACCGCCGAAATTATTGATAAAATCACCAGGATCATAACCTGCTTCGCCTACTTGGTCAGTAGTTAAAATTCCCCGTCCGTGAAGACTCGTAGTAATATCGGGTTGTGTATTGACAAAACCCCGACCCTGAAATGAGAATCCGGGTGGGGCGTTATTACTAGGAGCACACAAAGTAATATTGGTTCCCCAGTTACTGTAAGCAGCTTTCTGGTTCAAACTAGTGGAAGCTGCAATGGTAATCACATCAGGATGTACGGCAAATCCATTTAACCAACTTGTATTTCCTTGCAACAAATTTCCCGGCCAATTCTGCTCATAAACCACACCGCTAATGGGGCGGTTAGCATTTCCCGCAGCAAACAATACCACGCAACCTTTACCATTACGTCCTGTGGTAGCAGCACGAGTAATAGCAGCCCGTTGGCGCAAAGACAAGGGATAATATACAGCACCAGCTCCCCAGCTACAAGAAATCACACTGGCCCCCTGATTAATCGCCCAGTTAAACATATCCTCAATGGATTCATCATCTAAAAAACCAGTACTACGAATCGGCATCAATGCACAACCAGGAGCAACCCCCACAATTCCCTGACCATTTTCTTCGGCCAGAGCTATTCCTGCGCAAGCCGTCCCATGACTGATTTCTCCCTGACCGGGTATAGGTAAAAAACCATTTTTCCTTAAGTCTCTAGGAGCAACAATTTTGCCACTACCTTGTAAATCCGGATGGTTCAAGTCAAAAGAATCATCTACAACCGCCACAACTACAGAACGCACACCGCGAGTGATATCCCAAGCTGGTTCTACACAAATATGAGAACCGGCTACCAACTGGTTACCGCCATTGTGGTAAAGATACCATTGCTGAGGATATAGGGGTTCACCGGGTCTGTAATGTAATTCACTTTTAATGAGGATATTAGGTTCAGCAACTAAGACGAACGAGAACCCCTGTAACTGATTAGTAATTTTCAGGGGATTTTCTCTGGCTTGTTTGCTCACCAAAAACACAAAAGTATTAGGAATACCCAGGACGGGTTTTTGTGCAACTAAACCAAATCTAGACGCGATCGCCTCAATTGTGGCAGAATTTACCCAAGAGGCAAATTGAATAGTAATTTGATCATTCAGGTAAACGAAAGTTCCCGGATGATCTTGAATTGTGTAAACATGGCCAGCAAAAGCCACACTTTCTGCACCCCGTGCTTGAGACATGGCCGAGTCTAACTGGTTAGTTACCACTGTGAAAACTTCTAAATTTGCTTGAGGAATGCTAAATTGCCAAATACCCCAGTTAACCTGAGATAATTGTTGGGAAGTAAATTTAGTTGAGGGACGGACAGTAAAGCGGTCTAAAACCTTTTCTAAAATCAACTCTTCACCGGCCCGTTGTAAAACCATTCCTAAATTGCTTGGCAAACCTGTGTGGGAAAAATCAGAGGAATTAGCTTGATCGTTCATAGGGGCGATTTTGGTTAGTATACAGGAGGAATGGGAACTCACTTCCGCCGATTTTCAGTCTAAATCAGAGAAACCTAGAAGTTTCCATGTTTTCTACATAGTTGCACTACTTGATCCCATGAAATCCGCTGCTGTTCCTTCTTTAATTAGCCCCACGGCTTTATCATTCATAGCAGTCCTTAACCTGCTGTCACCTGTCAATGCTCAGGTACAAAAGCTACCCAGTCTCTATAGTCAAGTACAAATCATTGAACCCAACGATCCCAATACTCTGCGTCCCACACAAAGTAACAGCATTTTGAGTATAGAGGGCGGTGAACGGCTGATGGCAGAAGCCGCCGCAGCTGTTTCTGCTCAAAATTACCCTTTAGCGGTGAAAAAACTCCAAGATGCACGTCAACTTTATAATCAGTTATCTAATTTTTATCAAGAGTTAAACTCTAGTTTTACGGGTATTGATCCTCGCATTTCCGATTCCCAGCGCCAAAAAGCCTTAGAAACAGCCCAAAAGCGAGACGAAGCCACTTATCAGTTAGCACTGGTACATCGGGCGCAAAATCAACCGGAGTTAGCTGTCCCTTTGTTCATTCAGATTATTAAGAGTCAAAATCCCACGCGGGATTTAGGACAGAAGGCTTATCAGCAGTTATTTGAATTGGGTTTTGTAGATGCACCCTTTCCCAGACAAGGTGCTAGCTCGTCTCAAAGTGAATAAATTCGGCACATCTTCAAAGAAGTCTGAAATGGTAATATCTAAGTTAGAGCCGGGTTGATCGTCAGTCTGCCTGAAACCTGAAACATATGTTGCCTACCTGTATCTGTTAATAATAGAAAAGTAAGTCTTTCAGGAATTGCGATGATTAATCCGCAGCAGGTTGAGGCAATGATTAAGGCAGAACTGCCAGATGCCCAAATTCAGGTTCAAGACTTGACTGGTGGCGGTGACCACTATCAGGTAACAGTGGTTTCATCACAGTTTGCCGATAAAGGACTGGTACAACAACACCAGTTAGTTTATGGTGCCTTGCGACAAGCTATGTCCACTGAAGCAATTCATGCCTTGGCCTTAAAAACCTACACTCCCGCGGCGTGGGAAGCAACAGCAGCTTCCTAAAATGAATAAGTTCACATTGCCACAGCGACACTGACTATTGATATCTTGGCTATTAGCAATATAGGAAACAAAAAGTCCATGACCCCAGAAACCAAAGAAAAAATTGATAATTTGATACAACAAAACAAAATCATGGTTTTCATGAAGGGAAACAAGTTGATGCCGCAGTGTGGTTTCTCTAACAACGTTGTCCAGATTCTCAACACGTTGGCGGTTCCCTTTGAAACAGTTGACGTTCTCTCAGATCCGGAAATTCGTCAAGGTATTAAAGAATACTCCAACTGGCCGACAATTCCCCAAGTTTATATTGACGGTCAATTTGTGGGCGGTTCAGATATCTTGATTGAACTTTACCAAAACGGTGAGTTGCAGCAACTGGTCGAAGTGGCACTGGCTTCTTAGGTCATCCCCGGTAATTCCCCATTCTTGATCGAGTTGCCAATTTTATTGATCACGCTTGCGACCGCACATCCTTATGGTTGGGTATGTAAGCTTAAGCTTCCCCGGTTTAGAAAACCGGGGATTTCTGAAGAGTCCATAAACGAACTTTCTTAGGCTGACTTAAACAGCCTCTACTGATTCCGCTAAGATCAATTCTTAGAGGATGTTTGGAAAGTATTAAACAGGTAATTTTTATATTAGGGAACAGGGAACACACCGAAGGACTGGGAAGGATTGGGGAACACACCGAAACAATAAAATCCAGTACCCTCCCCTTACAAGGCTATTCATTACTCACATCTTTCTTAACAATCTTGAAACATTTATGTGGCAATGGTTTCAACGCTTGAAAATTTCCCTACTCTTGACAAAATGTACCTTATTATTCTTGATAAAACCCTTATTTTATTGAGAATCA
>CAIWDD010000132.1 GCA_903911355.1 uncultured Nodularia sp.
ACTCTTGACAAAATGTACCTTATTATTCTTGATAAAACCCTTATTTTATTGAGAATCATCAACGGAGGATTAAGGTTTGGGGGTTTGCGAGCGATCGCTCTCACGAATGTTAAGAAAGATCCGGGTAATGGATAGCCTTGTCAGGGGAGGGGACTGGATTTTATTGTTTCGGTGCGTTCCCCAATCCTTCCCAATCCTTCCCAATCCCTGTTCCCTAAGATAAAAATTACCTGTTTAATACTTTCCAAACATCCTCTAAACAATTTATGCAGATATTAAGTTCAACAACTCAACTGCCTTATCAAAGATGTACTCGTTGTGTTATGGACACCAGTGCAGCAGACATCAAGTTTGATGCCAATGGTGTGTGTAATTACTGCACAGAATTTTTAGAACGTTCTAGCCACATCATTCACGAAGACCCAGCTGCCAAGAGGATCCGACTAGATCAACTGGTCACCAAAGTTAAGCTGACAGGTCATGGCAAGCCCTACGATTGTGTGGTAGGGGTGTCAGGTGGAGTAGATAGTTCTTGGACTTTAGTACAGACAGTCAAACTTGGACTTAGACCCCTGGCTGTTCATATGGACAACGGCTGGAACTCGGAGCTAGCGCAGAATAATATTGCCAACCTGGTGAGAGGTCTGGGAGTAGACCTCTATACCCATGTAATTAACTGGGAGGAATACCGCACCCTAATGCAAGCATTTTTTGACGCCCATGTCATTGATGTGGAGTTGCTCTACGATAATGCCATGTTAGCAGTCAATTATCAGCAAGCGAGCCTTTATGATGTCAAGTTTATTTTAGGGGGTACCAATCAGGCTACAGAGGGGATGAGAATGCCCAATGGGTGGAACTGGTTCAAATATGATCGACGCAACATTCAAGCATTAGGGCAACGCTTTGCTGGATTGCGCCTCAAAACTTTCCCAGCTTTTGGCACTCTGGACTGGATTTATTACGAGCGGGTGAAGAAAATTAAGTGGGTATCATTTCTAGACTTCGTACCATACAACAAATTTGATGCTCTGGATACCTTAGAACGGGAATTTGGCTATAAACGCTATCCATTTAAACACTACGAATCAATTTTTACTCGCTTTTATCAGGGGTATTTGTTACCCCGTAAATTTGATGTAGATAAACGCAAGTTACATTTAGGAACACTAGTAGCTTCGGGTCAAATGACTAGAGAGGATGCCCTCGCGGGATTAGAGGGAATTGCCTATCCTAGCTTGGCAGCCTTGAAAGAGGACACAGAGTATTTTCTCAAGAAAATGAACTGGACTCCAGATCAGCTTAAAGACTACTTAAGCCAGCCAGGGATACCCCACGACCATTACCCCACGGAGAAACCTCTATTTGATTTTATGTATGGTCTATACGGGGTTATCAAGAAAAGATTGCTTAAAAAGCTGTAGAAGCAAATAGCCCCTATTTGCAACACAGTTCTAAGTATCAGAACACTTCTCTAATTGCAAGCGACTCAATATGACAGTTTTAGACCAAATAAAAGAGAAAATAATTAATCGCAAAGCTATTATCGGGGTTATTGGACTGGGTTATGTAGGCTTACCTTTTGCAGTGGAAAAAGCAAAGGTGGGATTTCAGGTGATTGGTATTGAGCAAAATCCTGTGAGAGCCGAAAGAGTAAATGATGCTGATAATTATATTAGTGATGTTAAAGATGATGACCTCAAACAAGTAGTTAGTGCTGGCAAACTCAAAGCAGTCACAGGATTTGATGTTGTACCAGAAATAGATGTACTAGTAATTTGTGTTCCCACCCCTTTAACAAAAAACCTCACACCAGACTTAAGCTATGTAGAAGGTGTCACTAAAGGCATTGCTAAATGGTTGAGACCGGGGCAATTAGTTACTTTAGAATCTACGACTTATCCGGGAACAACCGATGAAATTATGCGCCCGTTGTTAGAGGAGACAGGACTTAGACAAGGAGTAGACTTCTTTCTCGCCCATTCACCGGAAAGGGTAGACCCTGGTAATAAACGCTATACCACCAAGAATACTAATAAAGTTGTTGGTGCTTCTGACCCTAATTCTCTGACAGTCGCTAAGTTGTTTTATGAGCAAACCATTGACCATGTTGTGCCGGTAAATAGCGCTAAAGCAGCAGAGTTGGTCAAAGTGTTTGAAAATACTTTCCGCGCTGTGAATATTGCCTTAGTGAATGAACTGGCTTTATTGTGCGATCGCATGGGTATAGATGTCTGGGAAGTATTAGACGCCGCCAACACTAAACCCTTTGGGATTATGCCCTTTTATCCAGGTCCAGGAGTAGGTGGACACTGTATCCCCATTGACCCGCACTATTTAGAATGGAAGGCGAAGGAATTTAACTTTGATACCCATTTTATTGCTTTGGCAGGGGAAATCAACCGCAAAATGCCAGAGTTTGTTAGGGAAAAAACCTGTAGGGTGTTAAATAAATTGGGGGTAGCGCCTAGCAGGGCTAAGGTATTGATTCTTGGTGTGGCGTATAAAAAAGACCTAGGCGACTGGCGAGAATCTCCTGCTATTCATGTGATGACTAAATTGTTAGAAGATGGGGTAGAAATTGCTTATCATGACTCCTTTGTGCCCGAAATTTATATTCGGGGGCAAAAGTTTAATTCCGTACCATTAAATAATGACACCTTGGCAAGTTACGAATTGGTAATTATTACCACAGATCACAGTGATATTGATTACCATAACTTGGTTAGTCATGCTGCGGCTGTATTGGATACCCGGGGAGTAACCAGAAAATTAGACTGTGACAAAGACAAGGTGACACTATTATGAAACAAGTAATTGTGGTGGGGGCTGGGAATTGGGGTAAAAATCTGATTCACAACTTTTACAATTTGGGTGCTTTGGACGGGGTGGCGGAAATGAACCCAGATTTACGCCAGCAAGTTGAAAGCAAATATCCAGAAATAAAAACTTATACAGACTTTTCATCTGTCTTAGAAAGTAATGTTTCGGCAGTGGTGTTAGCAACTCCCGCCCCCACCCACTACCAGTTGGCTATGACAGCCTTAACAGCAGGGAAGGATGTGTTTGTCGAAAAGCCCATGACTCTAACGACTCCAGAGGCAAAAGCCCTGGCTGAATATGCTGATCAACAGGGGCGTATCCTCATGGTGGGGCATTTACTGCTCTATCAACCTGCTATTACTTGGATGCGGAATTACTTAGCCCAAGGGAAAGGAGGGAAAGTGCTTCATGTCGCCACCCAAAGAGCCAAGCTAGGTAAAGTACGTAGGAAAGAAAACGTTTGGTGGTCTTTTGCACCCCATGATGTATCTGTTGTCCTGGATTTATTGGGTAATCCCACTCTATCGAGAGTGCAAGCCAGCGGTCAGGCTATGTTACAACCGGGAATTGAAGATAATGTTTATGTTGATATTGTCTTTGAGAGCGGGCAAACTGCTCACCTCCATTCTTCTTGGTACTGGCCTGAGTTACTACGCAGCACCACAGTAATTACAGAACAAGAAATGCTCGTTTATGATGAAGTTGCTCAAAAGGTGACTATGTATCATAAGGGTGTAGATGACCAACTGAATAACCGTGATCAGGGCAGTCAAGTTGTGGATGTGGCAAATTCAGAGCCTCTGAAAATCGAGTGTGAACATTTTTTAGACTGTTTGCAAACCCGTAAACAGCCCCGTTCTGATGGATGGAATGGAGTAGCGGTAGTGGAAATTTTAGAAAAGGCTCAGGAGGCATTACGTGGTTAATTATTTTGCCCATGAATCCGCTTATGTAGATGAAGGTGCCCAAATTGGTGAAGGTACGAAAATCTGGCACTTTTGCCATGTATTTGGCAAGGCGAAAATCGGTAACAATTGCAATTTAGGACAAAATGTGCTGGTTGCTAATAATGTGGTGGTGGGCAACAACTGCAAAATTCAAAATAATGTCTCCCTATATGAAGGGGTGATTCTAGAAGATTATGTCTTCTGCGGACCGAGTATGGTATTCACTAATATTAAAACGCCGCGTTGTGAATATCCTCGCAATACCAGCAATGATTATCGCCAAACTTTAGTGAAACGGGGTGCGAGTATTGGCGCTAATGCGACTATTGTTTGTGGCGTCACTCTCCATGAGTGTGCTTTCGTGGCTGCGGGTGCAGTGGTGACAAAAGATGTTCCTGCTTATGCTATGGTAGCTGGGGTTCCAGCCAAAATCATCGGTTGGATGAGCGCCTATGGAGATGTATTGGAGTTTGATGCAGATGGCTATGCTGTAGATTCTACAGAGGTCAAGTATCAGCAATTATCGGCAAATCAGGTCATCAAGTTGTCGGCGAATTAATTGCCCAGTCCTCTGCTAATATCCCATTCAACAATTTTATTTACTAATTTCTTTACTAATTTATTTACCAAACTATCTACCAAACTATTTACCAAACCATGAAAATTCCCGTTCTTGACCTCAAACCTCAGTACGAGCAAATTAAAGACCAAGTGCAAGCAGCGATGAATCGAGTCTTGGAGTCTGGTCAATTTATTATGGGGCCTGATGTCAAGCTGTTTGAGCAGGAGGTGGCAGAGTATTTAGGGGTAAAACATACCGTTGCTGTTAACTCCGGCACAGATGCCTTGGTGATTGGTTTACGTGCCCTGGGTATTGGGGTGGGGGATGAGGTAATTACTACCCCCTTTTCTTTTTTTGCTACGGCAGAATCTATCAGTAATGTGGGTGCAAAGCCAATCTTTGCTGACATTGACCCCCGGAGTTTTAACATTGACCCAGAAGCTATCAGGAAACATATCACACCTAAGACCAAGGCGATTATGCCTGTGCATCTCTATGGTAGTCCCGCTGCGATGGGGCAAATTATGGATATTGCCCAGGAGTATGGGTTAAAGGTAATTGAAGATTGTGCTCAGTCCTTTGGAGCCAGGTATTACGGTGGATGTCCTGGGTGTGAGGACGATTGTCAAGAAAGTACTAGGGATGCTATTCGAGGTAAGTTAACGGGAACTATTGGTGATGTAGGTGCTTATTCCTTTTTCCCTTCTAAAAATTTGGGCTGTTATGGGGATGGGGGTATGGTTGTCACAAATGATGACCAAGTGGCAGAATTAGCCCGGATGTTGCGAGTACATGGGGCAAAAAAGAAATATCACAATGAGATATTGGGTTACAATTCCCGGTTAGATACCCTACAAGCGGCTATTTTGCGGGTGAAGTTACAGTATATTGACCAGTGGAATCAGGGAAGGCGACGGGCGGCTAAAGTTTACAATGATTTGTTGGCTGATGTTTCGGGAGTGATTACTCCAGTAATTACTGATGGTCATGTGTTTCACCAGTATACCATTAGGATAACCGCGGGTAATCGCGAGGGTGTACAGCAGTACTTGGCTGCTGAGGGCATCGGCTCCATGATTTATTATCCCATTCCCCAGGATAAGTTACCTGTGTATCAAGGGGAGTATCCTGTTAACCCCGTTAGTGATTTGTTAGCTACGGAGGTTTTGAGTTTGCCCATCTGGCCGGAGTTGGAGTCGAAGAAAATTGAGGTGGTTGTTAAGAGTGTAGATAAGGCTGTGAAATAGGACTTTTCAGCCCCATAGGCTGAGGTAAGCTTCTACATAATCTCAAACACAGGTTCAAAATGTTTAGGGGCGATCGCCCTTGATTTGTGATATCAAGATTTTAACATTATGCCAGAGAGAATCCTAGTAATTGGTCATTCGCCTTTTGATAACCCTTATGGCGCATCTACAAGTATACGAGAACATTATCAAGTGTTTCAACAGCTAGACAAATATGAGTTTATCCATGTCTCCAGGGCATGGACTAAAGAAGCTATTTTAAAAGGATTCCAGATATATTATCCAAAAACATCATGTATTAAACCAACAAACGTGACCGATATTTTCAGTGCATGCCTTCCCTGGAGCGATAATTATGATACTGCTATACACTATGGTGTAATAGACATAAAATTCATACGTAAACTGATATTGGATAGTAATTGGCGACTAAAGTCCAAAAAAATAATTAGCACTTTTTTGATGTTTAATCCTAAAATAATACATCTAAATAGTTTGGTTCTTGCAGAAGTAATACCATCCCTAAGAAGAAATTATAATGGACAAATTATTTCTCATGTTAGGGAAGTGTTAAAGCACGAAATAACCGAGAAAGATAGACAGGCAATTTTACAGCTTGATGCAGTTATCACTATAGACAATGCTGTTACCAAACGTTTTATTGAAGTTATCCCCGAGTATCCGCAGGAAAAAATCCACCAAATTCTAAACCCTTTTTGTGCAAGACCTTTTGATGATTCACTATCCAGCTTGTTTCCCGATGGGAGCAAATGTGTATTTGCCATAATAGGTAGTATTTCTCGCGACAAGGGAGTTGACCTTGCATGTGAGTGTTTTTATGAAGCTGATTTAGAAGACAGTGTCTTGATTGTTTTTGGATCAACTAATAGTGAATATGCATCTTCAATTAAGATGAAATGGTTAAACAGAACCAGTAAAATAATCTGGGCGGGAGAGTATGAATACTTATTTCAAAGAGGTGCTTACGCCAGAATTGATGCTGTTGTTCGCGCAGACCCTAGCTTTAGAACTGGTAGAACAGTATATGAAGGTTTGTACGCAGGATCTAACATTGTTATTCAAGGAGATATAACAGATTTGATAGCTGATCCATCCCTTTCAAAATGGTGCGATAATATTACTTTGTATAAGCCCCAAGATAGAATATCACTAGTTAATGCTTTAAGAATTGTTCAAAAAAAGGTAAAATCTTTAAAGTCGGTTTCCCTAGAAAGAAAACTTTCATCTAATTATGATGATTACCGAGAGAGCATGGATCTGGTTTACTCTCAATTATTGAAAAGTCATGATTTCGGCAACCCTTAGATTTAAACAACTAGTATGCTAAAAAAAACCTTAGAAAGAGTTGATGCCATATTCTTCCGATTAGACATTTGGACAAAGAGCGATCGACATGAAAAATATGACCTAATTCACAGCTCGTTAGGAAGTCATTTACCGCTTTTGGGTTCTCAATGAAATTACTTAGGAAAAGCTAGAAAAGATGATTTGCTTAAATGATAAGTTTAGTACTACAAGAATGGTTACAACAATAAAACCAATCATCAATAATAAACCTGATGACAAATTTAACACTTTACTTTTCTCGCCCAAAAATTACCAGAGAAAATCTGAAGGAGGACTAAGAACTCAAGGGTATTTTAAGCAAAATTCTCCTGAGAATCCCTTGGTAACAATTATTACTGTTGTTTTCAACGGTGAGAAGTATTTAGAAGAAACTATATTGAGTGTTATTAATCAAACATATAATAATGTTGAATATATTATTATGGATGGTGGTAGTACTGATGGAACACTGGAGATAATCGGTAAATATGAGCATGCCATAGATTACTGGGTAAGTGAACCAGATCAGGGAATTTATGATGCCATGAATAAAAGTATATCTTTGTCTCTTGGTAAGTACATAGGCATTATTAATTCAGATGATTACTACTCTTTACGTACGGTTGAATCTGTAGTATGTGCATTTCAAAAGAACCATGCGGATATAGTATTTGGTGATAAAATCAGCATTAATGAAAAGTTAGCTATAGCTAAAAAAAGACAAGTTCAGGTTCCACGTAAAGTTAAAGATGTAGCAATTAATTATGTTCATCCTACTGTTTTTGTGGATATTGCAGTTTATAAAAATATTTTGTTTGATTCATCGCTAAAAATCTCAGCTGACTATAAGTTTTTTATAGATGCCTTTATCTATGGTTTTACTTTTTTTCGGATTGAAAGTATTTTGGCTTATATGCGTTACGGTGGGGCCAGCTCTAAGTTTCATTTAGAAAGTATCAAGATATATACTGAATATCGCGATCATTTTTCAATCACTGATTATTTAAATGAATTAGTCAGGAAATTCATAAAATTACCGCTAGTAAACCTCTTGGAAAGTTTACCGCGTCGTATATCATTACCGCGTCTTATATCCAAGGAGATATTAAAAAGACAAGGTTGGTTTGATATTGAGTTACTGGAGAATTTTTTTGATATTTAAAATTATTCTTCATAAGTTACATAAGTACTGTTAAATAAATTTATCTGATTTATCTTAATGTGTGGTCTTATAGGATGTTGGAGTGAGGCAATTAATGCCGAGGAGATGGAGACGATCGCCCGGCGAATGTCCTCCACTCTTCGCGATCGCGGTCCTGATGACGGGGGAACTTGGGTAGATCCTAACGCAGGTATAGCTTTAGGACATCGCCGTCTCGCCATAGTTGACCTGTCTCCGGAGGGACATCAGCCCATGGAGTCAGCCAATGGTCGCTATGTCCTAGTGTTTAACGGTGAAATTTATAACTTTTTTTCCCTCCGTCAACAACTCCTGAGCCTAGGTCATAGTTTTCGCAGTCATTCCGACACAGAAGTAATGTTAGCCGCATTCTACCAGTGGGGCATTAAACCCGCAGTGGAAAAATTTGTCGGTATGTTCGCCTTTGCTCTGTGGGACAGACAGGAGCGGACTTTATCCTTAGGACGGGATAGATTAGGGGAAAAACCCTTATACTACGGTTGGATGGGGACAACCTTTCTCTTTGGCTCTGAACTCAAAGCCCTAAAAGCTCATCCCCATTGGCAAGGCAACATTGACCGCAATGTTCTCACCCTACTACTAAGGTATAATTATATTCCTGCTCCTTATTGTATCTATCAGGGTATTTACAAACTTCCACCAGCGACCATCCTTACCCTCGCCCACCCCAATGATGATTCCCAACCCCAACCCTATTGGTCAGTGTTATCAACAGTGGAGTGGGGACAGGCCAACCCATTCCCTGGGAGTGTAACAGAAGCCATTAACCAACTTGATCATCTGCTCAGGGACTCCATTCAACAACAGATGATCGCCGATGTCCCTTTAGGAGCTTTCCTGTCCGGTGGTGTAGACTCTTCTACCATTGTGGCCTTAATGCAGGCCCAGAGTAGTCAACCTGTGAAAACCTTCACCATTGGCTTTGAACAAACTGCTTACAACGAAGCCCCACAAGCCCAAGCCGTAGCCCAACACCTGGGAACAGAACACACTGAACTCTATGTCACTCCCCAAGAAACTCAGTCCGTCATCCCCAAACTCCCCACGCTCTACGATGAACCCTTTTCAGACTCCTCGCAAATTCCCACCTTCCTGGTATCTCAACTAGCTCGTCAACAAGTCACCGTTAGCCTATCCGGTGATGGGGGGGATGAACTATTTGGTGGCTACAATCGCTACCTGTGGGCTAATAGCATTTGGCAACGCATGGGTTGGATATCCCCAAGCCTGAGGAAACTTATTGCCCTCACTATGACTAGTTTATCCCCGAAAATTTATAACAACTTATTTGATATACTGACCCCTATTTTACCCAAATCTCTACAACAAAGGCTACCGGGGGATAAAATCCATAAATTGGCTGGTGTTTTAGCCTTTGAGAATCCATTAGACCTATATCATCGACTTTGTTCCCATTTGAATAGCCCAAAATCTTTGGTTATAGGTGCAGAGAAATTCAAATATCACCCCACAATGACATGGGTTGAACATCTCCACTATACTCAATGGATGATGGCGATGGATGCTATCACTTATTTACCGGGAGATATTTTAACGAAAGTAGATAGAGCCGCTATGGGTGTGAGTTTAGAAACCCGCATTCCCTTCCTAGATCATCGTATTGTAGAATTTGCCAGTACCTTACCCTTAGAGTGGAAAATTCGTGATGGTAAAACTAAGTGGCTCCTACGTCAGGTACTTTATCAATATGTTCCCCCCCATTTAATTGAGCGACCTAAGATGGGTTTTGGCATTCCTTTAGATACGTGGCTACGTGCTGATTTACGAGAGTGGGCGGAGGATTTACTTAGTACACATCGTTTGCGCCAAGATGGTTTTTTCAATCCTGAACCCATACGGAAAAAGTGGCAGGAACATTTATCTGGTAGTCGCAATTGGCAACATCACCTGTGGAATATACTAGTATTCCAAATGTGGTACAGACAATAACTTATCAAACATCCTCTTAGAGGATGTCTGATAAGTTATTGATATGTGATTATAGTCACGCAAGTTGCTTGAGCATTAAACGAATCATAGCGACATAAATAAAAGCCTCTGTGGTTTCAGGTAAAATTTCATAATCTTTACTTAACCTTCGACACCAGTTGAACCAGCCAAAAGTCCTTTCCACAAGCGTTTGGGCAATACGACAAAGCCCTTTTGTTCTTGATGACGTGTAACAACGCTCCAAACCCAGCGATAAACATCAATTACCCAGTGGCTAAAATCCTTGCCGCGATACCCTCCATCAACCCAAATCTGAATTAATCTACCCAGGCGATCGCGTATAGAATTAAGTTTTGATAGAACTTGTTTTGCCCCTGCTTGCTCACTCACATCTGCGGCTGTGATGACTACAACGATAAGTAAGCCTAAAGTATCAACGATTATATGCCGCTTACGTCCTTTAATTTTTTTACCTGAGTCGAAACCGACATCTTTTGACACCATCGTGCCTGTTTCAACTGTTTGGCTATCCATAATGGCTTGTGATGGAGATGGTTCCCGATTTTGGCTTACACGCACCCACAAGCGTAATCGCTCATGAATTTTCTGCCACGTTCCGTCCTGGCGCCACTGTCGGAAATAATGGTAAACAGTTTTCCATTTGGGAAAATCCTTCGGGAGCATTCGCCAGGCGCAACCCGCACATAATATTATGTAGAGAATTGCATTAACGATCGCCTGCATATCTACACTACGTTTTCGTCCACCTGTTTTTGGCTGAGAGGATGTTTGTCAAGTATTAAACAACTCAATTAAGCGAGTCTTCTAAGCATTAACCGAATCATGGCGATTTGCACAAATGTTTCATGGGTCTGGGGTAAAATTTCGTAGTCCTTACTCAATCGACGACACCAATTAAACCAACCAAAACTACCCTCGACAACCCAACGCTTTGGTAACAGAACAAAGCCTTTAGTATTAACCGGA
>CAIWDD010000133.1 GCA_903911355.1 uncultured Nodularia sp.
ACTCTTGACAAAATGTACCTTATTATTCTTGATAAAACCCTTATTTTATTGAGAATCATCAACGGAGGATTAAGGTTTGGGGGTTTGCGAGCGATCGCTCTCACGAATGTTAAGAAAGATCCGGGTAATGGATAGCCTTGTAAGGGGAGGGGACTGGATTTTATTGTTTATTGTGTGTTCGGTGTGTTCCCCATTCCCTGATCCGGTGTTCCCTGTTCCCTAATCTAAAAATTAGCTGTTGAAAATTTATCAAACATCCTCTTATCGGATATTTGAAAAAAGATGATCCTGCATCAAAGATTTCTTTAGACCACCCGGTTACCTGTATTTAAAAGGTAACTAGACTTTCTGGTTTACGCCTTGATCAGGGGGGATTAAGGGGGTAAAACAGGAAATGGGTGGTTTCATAGCCAGATTTCTATCCTATCTGATATACATTGGGAAGGAAAGATATTTTGTAAATATTTATGACAATAGCGCTACTCAATAATCGCTATCAAGTTATTCAAGTGTTGGGTGCTGGTGGATTTGGAGAAACTTCCTTAGCTGAAGATACCCATATGCCTTCTCGTCGTCGCTGTGTAATTAAGCAACTCAAGCCCATAGTCAATAATCCCTACAATCATCAAATGATTACACAAAGGTTTGAGAGGGAAGCAGCAACTTTAGAAGTCCTGGGGAGGGGTAGCGACCAAATACCGGAACTCTATGCTTACTTTAGTGAGCATGGAGAATTTTACTTGGTGCAAGAATGGATTCAGGGACAAACTTTGATTGACATTGTGGAAAGTCAGGGTTGTCAAACTGAAAGCAATGTGCGGGAAATTCTTTTGAGTTTGCTATCGATACTAATTTATGTTCACAGTCAAGGTATTATTCACCGGGATATCAAGCCAGATAATATTATCCTGCGTTCGAGGGATAACAAGCCAGTTTTAATTGATTTTGGAGCAGTTAAAGAAACCGTCCGTTCTGTGGCCAGTTCTCCCCATCAAGGGAGTCGTTCCATGGTAATTGGTACCCCTGGATATATGCCCACTGAACAAGCTATAGGACGACCTGTTTACGCCAGTGATATCTACAGCCTAGGCTTGACCGCGGTTTATTTATTGACCGGGAAACACCCATCAGAATTAGCAACACACCCCCAAACTGGGGAAGTTCTCTGGGTGGATTTAGCCCCCAACGTCTCGCCACATTTAGCACGGGTAATTAATCAGTCAATTCAGCCCCATGTGAGCGATCGCTATAGCACCGCTAGTAAAATGCTCTATGCTTTAAAATCTGCTAGTGATACCGCCCAACAGTCTTCTATGACTACCGCCACAGTACATATTAGTCCTAAAAAAATATTATCAACACACCAAACCCAGGCAATATCTTCTTTGCCAACTATTCCTACCAGCATCTGGCAAAAACCTGTTTTAATTATTGCTAGTTTATTGTTGGGTAGCGTCATAGGTGGGGTGGCAATTTCTAGCCTTACCCGTGAACAACAACCTGAAGTATCTGTGACGACATCATCACCACCCAGAGAATTTTCCGAATCAACTGACATCAATCCGACTTCTTTACCAAACTCCTTACCTAAGGAACCTGCGGACACAGCATCTACTCTGCAACCTCCTGTAGATCCGGTAGTACCTGTACAATCACAGCCCCAAGTAACTGCCAGATTTAAACTCACTCCAGAAACCCCACAGTCAGAAACCCCACCCCCACCCCCACAGCCAGAAACCCCACCCCCACCCCCACAGCCAGAAACCCCACCCCCACCCCCACAGCCAGAAACCCCACCCCCACCCCCACAGTCAGAAACCCCACCCCCACCCCCACAGTCAGAAACCCCACCACCACCCCCACAGTCAGAAACCCCAACACCACCCCCACAGCAAAACCAAGATGGGGCTCCTAGCAACAGCAAAATTTCCAGAGTACCAGCATTTCCTACAGGAACTTCTCAAGAGACTGTTAAAGCAGTTTTAGGTCAGCCCAGTAGAAATTCCAGAGGGTTATGGAATACTCGAGCTTTTGTTTATCGGTTAGAAAATAATGTTGATCTTGGTTATTTATTTGACCAAAAAACCGGAGTCTTGCGCCAAACTGAAGCAACTTTTCCCCAATCTATCAACTCACAAGTAATGCAAAAAACATTACAGGGAATGCTCAATGGTAATGCCAATAGTGATATCAAGCAAGGACTACAGAAAGTACGCGATCGACAAACTCAGCGATATTCTTTTAATGTTGGAGAATTAAAAGGTGTAATTGAACGCAACCAGCAGGATAGGATTTACATTGGTGTTTGGGATGCTGATTTGCATTAAAAAAAAAGCCTGCACAAGCAGGCTTTTTCTGAGAGTCCCTAAACTAAAAGTTTTAGAAGACAGTCTTGATTACTTAACAGTTACCTTACCGCCGGCTTCTTCGATGCGCTTCTTAGCATCTTCAGCCGCATCCTTAGCAATGCCTTCTTTGACGGCTTTGGGTGCTGATTCCACCAGATCTTTTGCTTCTTTGAGACCTAAACCAGTCAATTCCCGGACAATCTTCAGTACAGCAATCTTCTTGTCAGCTGGAACGGAATCTAGAACGACATCAAACTCCGTTTTTTCCTCCACTGGTTCAGCAGCAACAGCAGCACCAGGAGCCATCATCATCATCCCGCCAGCAGGTGCAGCAGCACTCACGCCGAAGGCTTCTTCAATTTGCTTAACTAACTCAGATGCTTCCAGCAGAGTTAGAGTTTTCAATTGTTCGAGAATTTGATCAGTTGTAGCAGACATTGATATAACTCCTGTAGTCTAAATTGTGTTTTTGCCTAGTCAATGAAGGCAAAATTTGGTGTAATGTAGCTTACGCCACGCTCCGCTATCGAATAATTTTATTCACCCGCACTTTCAGCGCTGTTACCTTGGTCTTTGTCAGCCACAGCTTGCAACGCACGAGCCAAAGAACTGGGAACTTCGTTGATACCCACAGCCAGTTTGGTAGCCAATCCGTTGATAGCTCCGGCAATTTGGGCCATGAGTTGCTCCTTGGATGGCAAGTCTCCTAAAGCCTTGACATCAGCTTCCTTGAGCAGTCGACCTTCCATAACCCCGCCACGAAGTTCTGTCTTCTTAGTGGCTTTCTGAAAGTCTTGATAAGCCTTAATTGCGGATGAAAAATCTTCTTTAACCAACAAAAAGGCAGAAGAACCTTGAAGCAATCCCGAAAGTGGTTGCCAATTTTCGTCACCCTCAATGGCAATGCCCATAAAGGTATTTTTTGTTACCTTACAAACAGCGCCACTTGGACGTAAGCGCCGCCTTAGGTCGGTAATCTGAGCAACTGTTAACCCCTGGTAATCAATTACAAGTGCCAAAGTTGACTCACTCAAAGTTTCTTTGAGATCAGCTACTATCTCTTTTTTATTTTCTAGCGTTCTACCCATGCTTAGTTTTACCTCCAAGGGCAAAATCTTAATTTTCGACTAAGTAAAACTTGTTTAAATCTACTTATGGAGAGTAAACTCGGTTTTACCTCCTGCGGGTTTTTGTTCACAGGTGTGAATTCGAGAGCAGCCAATTCAAAAATGTTAATACCATTTCTTTGTGCGCCGAATTTCTTTGTTTCTTCCCGTCCGGGTATTTTTTGCTTTTACTATCAGCCAGTGAAAACAATTAACCCCAGCTATACTAGCCGGGGTTTGACAGGAAAACTCTTAATACCTCAGTATCTACACCTTAATGGGTAGTAATTCGTGGTAATTAGAGCTTTAACCTCGGCAGGATATTTGAGCCATTGGCTCCTGCTGTCTCCGGCTTGGCTTATTTAGTTTTGGGAAGAGTACAGTCCTGACTCAGGTGGAGAAATGGATGATTTCAACTATCTTTTCTCTTCTTTAGTCTCTAATACCCTTTAAGCTACTTCAGCGACTTTTAAATCCCGTAGAGCATTGATATCGACTTTAATTGATGGCCCCATGGTGGAAGCTACATAAATTGTTCGCCAATAACGACCTTTAGCTCCCGAAGGACGGTTACGGTCGATAGTCTCTTGCAACGCCTTTAAGTTTACCAACAAATCTTCCGGCGAGAAAGACACCTTACCAAACATAACATGGACAATACCAGTTCGATCAGCTCTGAATTCTAATTTACCCGCTTTGAATTCTGCGATCGCACTTGCTAAGTCAAATGTTACCGTTCCGCCCTTAGGAGATGGCATCAAACCCCGCGGACCAAGTAACTTACCCAGTTTTGCCACCTGTGGCATCACATCTGGGGTAGCGATTAGTTTATCAAAATCCATCATACCTTGTTGAATTTCGTTAATCAGCTCATCAGAGCCGACTAGATCCGCACCAGCATTGCTAGCTTCGGCAACTTTTTCACCTCTAGTAATTACCGCCACCCGCACAGTTTGTCCAGTACCTTTGGGCAGTGTTACCGTTGTCCGCAGTTGTTGGTCTGTATACTTGGGGTCAATACCCAGGCGGATATGCGCTTCTGCAGCTTCAGGAAACTTAGCTGTTGCAGTTTCTTTGAGCAGACTCAAAGCTTCTAATGGCGCATACTCCCTATCTTCTACTTTTTCTAGCAGCGCCTGCAAACGGCGCGATATTTTTTTTCCCATTTTGATCTCCTGGGGTAACTTGCGAGACTAAATCTCTCCCCCGATAAGTTTTTTTTATTTACTCGGCGATGGTCACGCCCATATTCTTCGCAGTACCTGCCACAATCTTCATCGCCGCTTCTATATCATTGGCGTTGAGATCAGGCAATTTCGTTTGAGCAATTTCTTGCAGTTGAGCTTTTGTAATTGACCCAACTTTCTTTTTGTTGGGTTCATTAGAGCCTCTTTCAATTTTCGCTGCCTTGCGAATCAGTACTGATGCTGGTGGTGTTTTGAGTACAAATGTAAAACTCCGGTCTTCAAACACCGAAATTTCTACAGGAATTACCATTCCAGCTTGGTCTGCTGTTTTGGCATTGTACTCCTTGCAGAACATCATAATGTTCACACCGTGTTGACCCAATGCGGGACCCACTGGTGGTGCTGGGTTGGCTTTTCCAGCATTCAGGGCCAGTTTAATGACCGCTACTACTTTCTTCGCCATTTGTGTTTAGCTCTGTTTTTCTACCTGATTAAATTCCAATTCTACTGGTGTATCTCGCCCAAAAATCGAGAGCAGGGCTTTTAATTTGCTACGCTCCGGACTGACTTCAATCACCTCACCTTCAAAGTCCTTAAAAGGACCTGAAAGCACGACTATCTTATCACCAGTGGCCATGTCAATTTTAACAATCGGCTCCTGTTCACTAGTTTGTTTGAAGATCCTTTCTACTTCTGATGCACCTAAAGGTACTGGTTTAACGTGACCGCGGCTTCTGCTACCGCCACGCTTTTGTTCTGCTCCCACGAAATTAATTACATGAGAGGTATTTCGTACCACCTGCCAAGTGTCATCTTCCATTACCATTCGCACTAGCACATAACCAGGAAAAACCTTTTCCTCTGTTTGCTGACGACTACCATCTTTACGGATTTTTACCGCTGGCGTGTGGGGAATTTCCACTTGGATAATTTTGTCAGATACATCAAAAGTGTGGATACGTTGCTCCAAATTTGTCTTGACGCGTTTTTCACAGCCTGAGGCTACTTGTACTGCATACCAACGTGCTTCATTAAGCGCCGTTTCTGCTGTTTCCTCAGAATGTAAAGCTGAGTGATATGGTTCGTCTGTTGCAGAAGTCATCAGAATACCTGTTGTGCGAATACCTGTTGTGCGACCCAACCGAACAATCCATCGACCAAGTATATCAAAGATGCAGATAGTGTGACCATTAATAGTACACCTGCTGATTCGCTCACTAGTTGCTTACGACTTGGCCAAACCACTTTTTCTAGTTCTTCCTTCGTACCCTGAAAGAAGTTGGCTAAACTGAAGCCATTGGTGTTTCCTGGCATTTCTGCCTCATTTTTTTTGGCCACTGTCGTTTTACCCCCGGTTTCTCAATATAAGGTACACCCTGCTCATTTTCATTCCATTTTACTGGAAGCAAAAAAGCTGTAAATAAAAAATAATTACACCCGAAATAACTAGATTCATCTGCCATTTTAGCAGGAATGCTGTTTTTCCGGGGTGTGTTTTTTCCTTTCAAGCGCGCCCTGGAGGACTTGAACCCCCGACATCAGGTTTTGGAGACCTGCGTTCTACCAACTGAACTAAGAGCGCACAAAGTGGCTTGGATTCAGTCATTGCGCTGAACCTTCTTCAGTATAGCGCATTTTCTCCATTATGTCACCTTTTTTTTTGTCGGGGAAAATTAGCGGCAAATGCCGCTTGATTGTCGAATTTTCTGCCATACTTTAGCCGAAATCTACAAGGCACGGTCAAACCGTTGTTTGATTCTGGTGGCTTTGCCTACACGTTGACGTAAGTAATAAAGTTTAGCACGGCGGACTTTACCTCGACGGATGATTTTAATGTTGTCGATGCGGGGAGAATGTAACAAAAATACCCGCTCTACACCAATACCTTGAAACACGCGGCGGACTGTAATAGTTTCGTTAATACCACCATTACGTTTAGCAATCACCACACCTTCGTAGGGTTGTACGCGAAACTTTTGTCCTTCCTGAATCTTTACACCGACTTTTACGGTATCGCCCACATAGATGATGGGCAAATCCGACTTTAGTTGTTCCGCCTCAATGGAGCGGATAATTTCTTGAGCGTTCATAGTGTTTCTGCTTTAAAAACTCACAATCACTAATCATAAAGCGATCATCCTCTTTCAGTCTACTTATTTAGAGCAAAATCTGGATTAATTCAACATCAGAACTTTTTCTTCCGTCCGCCCATATGGATAAAAATTGGCTTTCCGTGCCGCCAATTGCATAAATCTTCGGCAATACTGTAAAAACAAGGAATTATCAGCAGTGTGAGTAATGTAGCCAAAGACAGACCAGAAAACACAACCACACCCAATGGTTGAAGAAATTCTGAACCTTCACCGATTCCCAGTGCCAAGGGAAACATCCCTAAAACCGTAGTAATAGTAGTCATTAATATTGGACGTAAGCGTTGAGGAGCAGCTTGTAAAATTGCTGTTTTCCTACCAACTTTATCCCTTTGGCGAATTTGGTTCGCTAGTTCTACCATGATGATGGCATTGTTAACAACAATACCCACCAATAATACCGCCCCGACTATGACAGTGGCACCAATGGCTGTATTGGTAATGTAAAGACCAAAAATGCCTCCAGCCAAAGCCAGAGGAATTGTTAACATAATTACCAGGGGGTCAATGAGTGAATTGTATTGCACTGCCATGACGACAAAAACGAGAAAACTAGCTAATCCACCTAGTAGTTGCAGTGAGTTCTGTAGTTCCTGATTAGATGCAGACGCAGAACTGGGTAAAATGCTCACACCCTCAGGTAAACTTATATCACCCAATATGCTATCTACCTGGGTAAAAGCATCACTGAGATTAGCGCCCTCAGTCAAATTACCGGGGATTATCACTACCTGACGCTGATTAATTCTCTGAATCTCCGCAGGAGCTTCGGCCTTAGTAATTGTAGCTATATCCATCAGTCGCACCTGACGGTTATTATTCACGAACAAAGGTAATCTTTCCAATTGAGACACCTCTTGGATGGATGCTTCATTTAACTGTACCCTCACATCCACTAAACGGTTACCGCGTTGGAGTCGGGTAGGAACACTACCGGAAATAGCCGTCTGAATTGTATCGCCAATCTTGATAGTGGTTAAGCCCAAGTTTGCAACTCTTTCCCAGTCAGGAAGAATTTGCAG
Source organism: uncultured Nodularia sp. (assembly GCA_903911355.1). Classification (GTDB taxonomy): domain Bacteria; phylum Cyanobacteriota; class Cyanobacteriia; order Cyanobacteriales; family Nostocaceae; genus Anabaenopsis; species Anabaenopsis arnoldii. The sequence continues at coordinate 7,814 of CAIWDD010000133.1, forward strand.
TTCTGGTTGACGGTCATCGATTTCGGGACGAAATCTCACTAAAGTAGCTTGCTGTTCCAGAGCAGCTAGTACCTCTCCACCAGCTTGTTCAAGTTTCTGTGTATCGTTACCCTGAAGAATAACATCAATATCAGCACCACGTGCCGGAGAATTACTGAGAATTAAGCCCCGCACCTGACCAGGGGAAAGGCGGAGGCGAATTCCTACTAAGTTCAGCTGGTTAATTTTTTGGGTAACTCTTTCTATGTAGGCTTCAGCATTAGTACCCGGTTTGAGGGTAATAGTGCTAGTACCTCTGAGGGGATTAGCATTGACATTTGTGCCGAAAAGCGCACCACCAGCGGTGGAGAAGACATATTCAGTTTCCGGTTGCTGGAGGAGAATTTCATCCACCATAGCCATCACCTTGCGGTTGGTTTCTAGAGTCGTACCAGATGGAAACTGAGCATTTAATCTGACTTGTCCTGTACTAATGCGTGGGAGGATTTCCTGGGGAATTTGCGGAGCCATCCACAAACTAGCACCCCCAAAAACTACAATAGCGATCGCAACTGTTAAAAATCGCCAGCGCAACACTTCAGACAAAAATCGCCCGTATGCATTTGTCGCTGCATAAAAGCGGCGGTTAAATGCTTGTAGTAACCAAAACTTACTCAACCCACTAGAAAATCGCCATGCCAAAGTCCGTGACGTGAGCATAGGTATAATAGTTACAGCAATCAAAATGGAAGCCGCCACAGAAAAGCTGATAGTGAGAATTAACTCATTGAATAGTAGTGATATAAAGCCGCCAATAAGCAAAAACGGCATCACCGCCACTAAGTTTGTACTGGTAGAAGCAATTAAAGCCGACTCTACCTCCTGACTACTGTGTTGAGCTTGTTGAATAAGTTCATGGGAATTCAGGCGAGTTTTACTATCCTTACCGGGAGTCATACCTGCACCTTGAGCAATATTCTCCAACATGACAATGGAGTTATCCACCACAATTCCCACCCCCAAAGCTAAACCACCCAAACTAAAAACGTTGAGGGATAACCCGAATATTCCCATGAAGATAATGGCGGCTAAACTCGCTAAAGGAATAGCAATGACAATAATAAAAGTTTGTCGCAGGGAACCCAAAAATAGCAAAACTGCAACAGCAGCTAGCGCTGTACCCATCAACCCGGCCGTAACGACATTAGAAATGGAATTGCGGATAAACTTTGACTCATCCAAGGTAGATGTGAGTATTGTCCCTTCAGGAAATACACCCGATGCTTCGAGTTGTTCTAAACGTTTTGTGACAGCATCAACAACACTAACGGTATTAGCATCCGGTTGTTTTTGAACACTAAGTTTAACAGCTGGTTCCCCATTCAGTAAAACGTAGATGCGCTGCTGTTCAGAACCATCAATAACTTGAGCAAAATCTCGCAAATAAACGCGACGCTCAGATAAGAGCGCCTGGCTATTATCATCTGGTACCGAACGGACTTCAAAAGACAAATTTCTAATTTCATCAGCATTTTGAAACCGCCCCACAGTCCGAGTTAATGGCTCAGAATTGGACCCTAAAAGCCGACCCCCAGCAACATCTTGATTGCGGTTTCTCAGTTCATCCAGGACATCTGTCAAACCCACGCCCAAAGCTTGTAAACGGTCTAAATCAAGATTGACTCTGACTTCTTCTTTCACCCCTCCCGATACCTCTACCCCTGCGACTCCGGGGACAACACCGAGTTCACGCGCTAGTTCTTCCTCAGCAAAAACCCGCAAATCTAGGCTTTGTAGAGAGGGTGAGGTTAATGCAAATTCATAAACTGGTAACTGGGAAGGATCGAATTTGAATAAACTCGGTGTTTCAATGCTCTCTGGTAATCTCCCTCTAGCTCTATTTAAGGAGGCTGTAGCATCGTTTAGGGCTTGATCAATATTGCCCCCTGGTTGAAAATACAGGTCTAAAGTTACCCTTCCTTCCCGAGTTTGAGAAAAAATCTGGAGTACACCTTCTGTCGCCGAAAAGGCTGATTCTAACGGTCTTGTAATTTCATCAATTGCTACCTCTGGAGAGATTCCCGGTGCTTCTATTCTCACACCAATTCGGGGATAGGTAATTGATGGTAGTAAGTCTACGGGTAATTTTATAATAAAGAATACCCCTAATATGAATACAGCTAGAGCTAACATCAATGTCGCAATGTGTCGCCGGATAGAAACACTACTGATACTAAATCCACCTTTCTGTATTTCTTGCATCTATTGCTCATCTCCGATAAAAGAAGCTTCATCAATTCCTAGTCCAAAATTTCCGATTATATCTGTCTATGTATTATTGCTTAATTTTGCGTCACAATTTTACTTAGCTGTTTCTGACAAAACTGAAAGAACTACAGCTTGACCATCTTTTAAAGGCCGAGCAGCTCGAACAACATAGGCATCACCTGGTTGCAAGCCAGAGAGAATTTCTACTTTACCATCGGCTTTGTTACCTAAAGTAACAGCACGGGCTGTTACCTTGGTTTTACCTTCTGTTTCTGTAATTATAAATACTTGACCGTTGCTCTCGTCTGAGTCTTTTTTAATAGCTGATTGAGACACCACTACTCGCTGTGATGACTGGGGTTCAAATTTGACTCTTGCTAAGAGTCCACTACCAATTTTGTTGTCCTTATTCGGAATCACTACCTCTACTGGTATCAAGCGAGCTGTTGTATCAGCCGCTGGAGAGATCCGTGTGACTCTACCTATTAGGGTGGTATTAGGGAAAGCATCTAAACTCACTTGTGCTGACTGTCCTACTTCAATTTGAAATAGTTCTAATTCGGAAACTTGGACTATGATTTTTACGCGGCTAAAGTCAGCTATCTGTACAACTTCATTACCTGGTTGGAGAAGATTACCTGGTTCTGTGACTCTTTGTGTAATCACACCGGTGATGGGGGAGATTAAGCGAGAGTAGGATCTACGTTCCTGAAATTGAGCGACTACCGCTTGTTGCGCAGTTACTCTACCTTGGGCTGTGGTGACGGATTGCTGTTCTGTACGTACCCGCTCTTGCGATGCTCTTAATAACTGAGCTGCGGTGAGAGATCTGGTGCGTGATTGTTCCGCAGTTTGTTCGGAGATCGCCCCCGCTTGAAAGAGTTCCTGTTGTCGTTGGGAGTCAGCCTCAGCTTGTGATAATTCTAACCGCATTCTTTCAAGTTCGGCACGGACATTACTTACTTGAGTTTCTGCCTTGGTTACTTCTGATTTCAGGGCTGCTAGTTCGGCTTCTGCCTGTCTTAACGCTATTAATAGCAAGGTATCATCTAAGAGTCCCACCTTAGCGCCTTTTTCTACTCGATCGCCTACGTCTAAGTTCAAAGCCAATAGTCTTCCTTCTACTTGCGATCGCAATGATACTGTCTGAAATGGTGTGGTATTCCCTGTGTAAGTTGGTTGAACCCTTAATGAATCAGTACGGGCGATCGCTACATCTACAGGTGTAGGATTGTTACTGCTTTGTCTTTCACGACGTTGCTGAGATTGAGCGTGAGCAGATTCTTTGGGTACCTCCCCACAACTAGCCGTTAATAATCCCACACCTAGTAGTAATGCAACCCAGAAGGGAGCAGGAAGAGAAGGTTTTGACAATTGGGGATGAATTAATTGGTTTAAGGATCCGTTATAGGTGGGTTTAAAACAGATTTTTACCGCCAAAATCATGATATTTGCTCAATAAAGACAGTTTTTTGTGGAAATGGACTGTATATTTCTACTAACTCATGCATATTTGCATGAATCTATAGGGCGACTCTGACAATTTATTTAGTTTTATTTTTTACTTATGGCTGACGCCACCCTGCGCTATCGCAGTTAATAAAGTATTTACCATTATCTTGCCAGTGCAAGCGTAAATATTTTTTTGTACTTGGTAATCTGATATTTAAAGTATAGACTTTTACTGCCTTACTGATGATTATTTCGGGGTTTTTCCATCTCAAATCGCCAATTATGGCTGATATTAACGTCTCCTATTAGGACTTGTAGCAATTTTTAGTGGTGATTCTAACCTAGAAAACTATGAAACTTATTTTACACAAACATACATTTTTTAGCAAATTAACTAATATCTCTGAATTTATATTAATTTTCTTAACGAAAGATTGCCTTTTATCTTCTTATAATGTAAAAGACATAAGTTTTTGCGATAGCTTGCGTCGCGTAGCCATAGGCGAGGATAATTAACAGTGACATCACCCATCAAACTTGCACAAACCGCTGACGAGTACCAGATTGCAGAGTTTTTTAGAGAATCAGTTGGTCAGTGGCGCTCTGAAAGACGCTACTATACCTTACCGGAAGGTAAAACCAAGGAAATACAAAGTTTCATCACCATTCGGTTTTTAGAATCAGGATGTGATGAATTACAAAACCTGCGACATATCCACAATTTAGGGGATTCGGTGAGTTTAATTTGTGGCGCTCAAGTTACCTGGGAAACTACAGATGTCCTCAGAGCCGAAAAAGAATCTCAAGGTTCCACATTATTTGGAGTTTTGGGAAATACCTTGTATCGCAATCGCGGTTTTGCTACAGTCAAACCAATCACAGCTCAATATTACTTCTCCAACCCGAAAACACTCAGTTTGAGAACTGAGTACAACGGGTCAGTGTTTGAAGAGGAGTTAAAACTAGTGGGTAGTAAATACCGCACCAGACAGACAATCATTTCCCGTGCTGGAGAGGAATTGATGATTGGTCAATATTTAGAAAAGAGAATCGACGGTTTACTCTAGGATGGTAAATGGGGATCATAGAGTAAACCGTACATCTGGCCTGTCTATGGCAAAGAATCACAAAGTCACCCTCCGATAGTGATAGCGTCGCGTAGCCATAGCTAATAATGACTTCCGGTTTTGCGTTGATGCACAGCTGTGACACCATCTTTATTTAAGACCTTGCCATTATCTACCGTGGCATAAACCAGCCAATGGTCACCTGATTCTAATCGACTTTGTACAGAGCATTCCAAATATGCTAAGGATTCAGTGAGAATGGGAGAACCACTTTCAGACTCGTCAGATGGAACACCAGCAAATCGGTTCTGTCCGGGAGCAAAAGGTTTGAGAAAGTGTTTCATCAAACCTATATGCTTACCCTCCGGGAGGATATTAAGAACAAATTTATTACCTGAGTGCATCAACGTTTCTAACGCTCGGTCTTTAGCCACGGCGACGGTTAAACCAGGAGGATTAAAACTAGCTTGAGAAACCCAGGAGGCTAACATGGCGCTGGATATATCGCCTTCCTTGGCTGTCACAATACAAAGAGAACCCACAATCCTACCAACTGCTTGTTCTACATTTGTGGCTGGTTGGGTGGGAACACGCACCTTTTTAGCCTTTTTCAGTCCTTGAGCAAAGTCAGTACCGGCCTGTTCGCATAATTGTAATGTAGTATCATCGGGTTTAAACTTCACCCGGATAGTATCAAAACCAAACCGAAATCCAGCGTCTTTGAGTTTATTTTCAATTAAATCAACCGCTTCACCACTCCAGCCAAAGGAACCAAAAACACCGGATAGTTTATCATTAGTAGCCGTAGAAAGGACGATTCCTAAAGCTGTTTGCACCGGAGTAGGTGCATGACCGCCAAGGGTAGGTGAACCGATGACAAAACCAGCAGACTTTTCCACCGCCAGCCGAATTTCTTCTGGTTCTGTAAATTCACAGTTAATGGATTCTACCCCCACGCCAGCCTTAGTAATACCACGAGCGATCGCCTGGGCCAAGGTGGCGGTATTACCATAGGCTGATGCATAAATTAGTGCCACTGTCAAGTCGGATGAGGCTTGTTGTTGAATCCATTGGCGATAGGCTTTAGTCAGTTCCATTAAGCCATAACGCACTATGGGTCCATGTCCAGGAGCATACATTCTGATGGGTACATCAGCAAGTTTATCTAATGCTGTTTCTACTTGCCGAGGGTGAGGAGCCATCAGACAATCAAAGTAATAGCGTCGGTCTTCGTTGATTGCTTCCCAGCCCTCGTCAAATACCTGATCGCCACAAATATGCGCCCCAAATAGCTTATCTGAGTATAGGATTTCTGTTTGTGGGTCGTAGGTGCAGAGCTGATCTGCATAACGTGGGTTAGGGGTGGGAATAAATTGTAAATCATGACCTTTACCCAAGTTGAGGGTTTCATCCCCCCGCATAACTTTAATTGGTAAATCTTGATTGTCTAAAGTACTGCGTAAATTTTTAGCCCCAGGATTAGAACAGACAAAGGTGATCTGGGGTGCAACTTCCCATAATGCCTTGAGAGTAGAAGCGCGGTTAGGATTGATATGACCGAGTATGACATAATCAATAGTTTTTAAATCAACCCTTCGCCGTAAATCTTCTAAGTAAATTTGCGTAAATGTTTCCCCTGGAGGGTCAATCACAGCAATTTTTTGCCCCTGAATTATATAAGAATTCGCAGTTGTTCCTTTAGCAAGAGCATATTCAATTTCAAATCTCAGTCTTGACCAACTGCGCGATCTCAGTATTGTGGTATCTGTCCCAATGGGAAGGGCTTGAACGTCACGGGGTTTGTCTACAGAGAAAGTCATAGCTTTAAAACTCATTTTTAACGGATCACCAGTCATCAATCATCTTTTTAGTAATGGTTACCGACTTTCCGATGATGGACAGCCGTTAATGCTTCTGGTTTGGATACTCTTCCTTCGTAGATGTGGCTATATACCGCCCAGTGGTCACCGCAGTCCATCCTACTCACAACTTCACACTCCATGTAGGCTAAAGCGTCGGCGAGGATGGGTGCACCGTTTTGGGCTGGCTGAGTTCTCACACCTGCAAAGCGGTCAGCACCTGGGGCGAACCGTTTTAAGAAGTGCCTCATGAGTTTTTGGTAATTACCTTCCTCTAAGACATTGAGGACAAAGCGATCGCCTACTTGCATAAGTGATTCAATCGCTCGGTCTTTAGCGACTGCAATGGATAATCCCAGGGGTTTGAAACTGGCTTGCGCAACCCAGGAAGCTAACATGGCGCTGGATATGTTGCCTTTTTTGGCAGTAATTATATATAGCCCGCCACTAATTCTACCTAGTGCTTTATCTAGGTCTGTATCCAGGGATTTCATAGCTTTGATGCTGCGATCGCGTGTTACCCACTGTCCCAAGTCTGTACCCGCCTCTTCACACAGTTGGTAAGTGTTTTCTGTGGGGGTATCCTTAATGCGAATTGGCGGGAAAACTGTTGTTAATCCCAAGTTACGGAATTTATTTAGTAAAGGATCTACAGGTTCATCGTCCCCGCCGCCGGTTTCAAATATGCCTATGGCTTGTTTTTCTTTGGCAGAGCCTAAAATGGTGCTGAGTGCTGCTTGGATATTGGCATTGCTTCCCGCGTTTGGTGTACCCACTACTATTCCTGTACACCGTCCGACTAATTCCCTGAGTTCCTGTAAGTCTACCCCTGACCCCAAATCTACGACTTCCACCGCCACATCGGTTTTACTAATACCCTTGGTAATGGCTTGGACAAGGCGATCGCCGTAACCATATTCAGAAACGTAAAATATCCCCACCGCTGTTTCCGCTTTGCTTTGGTTTTGGCTCCAAGTACGGTAGCGCCCTATGAGTTCGGCCACATTGTGAGATAATAACGGCCCGTGACCAGTGGCAATCATATCAATGCTTTTTAGTTCCGCCATGCGTTTGAGGGCAGATAGCACTGATCGCGCATTAGGTCCCATTAAGCATTCGTAGTAATATTTAAAATCTGCCTCAATGGCTGCTAAATTGTCGTCAAAGGTGCTATCTGAGCAATAATGCAGCCCAAAAGCATCACAGGTGTACAGAACTTTGGTTTTGTGATCGAAGCTGAATATGGTATCCGGCCAGTGTAAGTTGGGGGCAATGACAAATTCTAATTGATGACCATTGCCTAAATCTAAGCGATCGCCATTTTTGACAATTTGGCGTTTAAATGGTTGATGTACTAAGTTTTCTAGAAACTGGATTGCTACCTTAGAAGCCACAACGGTAATTTCTGGAGCCATTTGCAACAAATCTTTCACTAAGCCGCTATGGTCTGGTTCCGTGTGGCTGACAATTAGATAATTAATTTCTGTGGGATTGATTAATCCCGTGAGTATATCAAAATATAACTGGCGAAACTTTTGGTGAGAAGTGTCAACCAAGGCAGTCTGTTCACCTCGGATGAGAAACGAGTTATAAGTGGTACCGTTTTGCAGACCAAACTCAATATCGAAGCGATCGCGGTCCCAGTCTAAAGAGCGGATTGCTATGGTTTCTTGAGCAATTGCCACAGTTTCTATAGTGAGACGTTTTTGAGTTGTTAATACCATAATTGTTCTCCTTGACGCAATGAGTATTTTTCCCCTATTTGTATTGTGACACGCCTTGATTGTTCAGCTTGATTGAAAAAACTATGACAGAGTTAAAAAAATTAAAAGTGTGAAACCACAGAATCTTTGGTTAGCTTTGGAAATTGGCAATTCCCGCCTACACTGGGGACTGTTCGCAGGTGAAACTCTGACCCACACCTGGGACACTGACCATATTTCGGAGTCTACAATACAAAAACTAGCTCAATGTCAAACACTGGATGATGTCCCACCAGAAATCTTGCCTGGCCATGTCAGGAATAGGCAAATAGCCCTAGAGAAAACTCCCCATCCTCCTATATTCTTAGCTTCTGTCGTCCCCAATCAAACCGCAATTTGGCAAAATCACCCTCATGTGCGTGTGATCACTTTAGAGCAAATTCCTCTTTTAAATATGTATCCCACTTTGGGAATTGACCGGGCGTTGGCGTTGTGGGGGGCAGGAAAAAAATTTGGTTTTCCCATACTAGTAATTGACGCTGGAACCGCACTAACTTTTACGGGTGCGGATGCTAATGAGTCTTTGCTAGGAGGCGCAATTCTACCAGGACTGGCTTTACAGTTTACTACTTTAAGGCAAAAAACCGCACAGTTACCAGAGCTAGAAATAGAAATTATCTATTTACCTCCAAGGTTTGCCTTGAATACACCAGAGGCGATTCAAAGTGGGATTATTTACACTTTACTAGCTGGGATTCAAGATTTTTGCGTGTCCTGGTGGCAGCTATTTCCTGATGCTAAAATAGTCATCAAAGGAGGCGATAGACTTTTATTATTAAAATATCTGCAGTTTAAATTTCCCGATATTGCAGCGCGTTTAATTGTCGAAGCAAATTTAATTTTTTTGGGAATGCGAGAAATAGTCAGATTCTTTTAATTAGGCTTTACCGAATTAGTAGTAAAAGTTGGAATTGTTGGAATTAGTCTCGATAAAGTTCTGAATATATTGAATGACAATTCCGCTACAAGAACCAGGCAAATCATTTCCGGCATGAGCAATTATTTTCAACTCTACTTGAGGCAGCAGGCGAGTGTAAGTTTGAGTTTTAACTACTGCATCTAGAGAATCTTGACCACCTTGTAAAATGAGCACTGGAACTTCCATCAAGTGCAATCTTTTATCAAGTAGTTCTGCCTTAATTTCTGAATCTCGCCTTTGGAACAACATCTGACACGCTGCAGGATATTCTAACAAAGTCCGACGCCAACTAAAATTTTTGTCAATTTTTTCTTTCCACCCCGGAATTTTATTTAATCCCCGACAGAATTTTAATATCTTTAATAAGATTGGTGTAGTTTTAACAAATTTTCGCATTTTCCGAAAATATCTTTCCTGTCCTTGTACAGCTACACCTTCTGGTCCTAGCAATACTAAACCATATACTTTATCTGGATACTTTAAAGCATAGCTAGCAGCAATCCAACCGCCAAGAGAATACCCTATCAAGTATACTTTTTCCAATCTCAGAGCTTGAACAAATTCGGCAATACACTCTACCTCTAAATCAATCGAGTAATGAACATTAGGGTTTTCTGACTCACCAAATCCCAATAAATCTGGTGCAAAGCAATGAAAATTATCAGATAGTGACTCAACTACTGATACCCATTGACTGCTATTGTTCCAAGCACCATGCAAGAAAATTATAGGAGTCCCTTCACCAGCTTCACGCCAAAACAAAAGCCCTTGAGTGAGTTGTCTCCGGGAGTTACGGAATAGTGTATGCACTTTAATCTAAGGTTAAATTTCTAATCAACAATACCTTTTATGCTAGTGTTGTCAAGCCGTTCAAATAATCTTCTAACTGGCGCGTGTGGTCATGAGACATTTTTCCTAGAGGTAAAGAATCAGGTTGAAAAGCTTGGATTTCCAAAGCTTCCAACGTATCTTGAATCTCCATTTCTCCTTGAACTTCAGCTTCAACCAGAATACAAATTGAATGAATGCGAGGATCACGGTCAGGTGCTGAGTAAACTCCTACTAAACGAGTAATTTTTACCAACTCCAGTCCGGTTTCTTCTCTCAATTCTCGTTTGACTGTTTGAGGAATATCCTCTCCCCAATCCACCATACCCCCTGGTAACGCCCAGCAGCCGTCATCGCGCCTTTTAATCAGGACAATTCGACCATCTGGTAATATTGGGATCATACTAGCCCCAGTAATAGGATGACGGAAAATCAGACCTAGTATCGTTTGTACTAAGCGCCATAAATTACTTCTCGACTGGGCAAATGTTGCAAAAAAAAGCAATAACATTCAATGTTAAGTTATTTATTTAGTTTGAATGGCAGAAATTAGTTTTTTATCAGGACTTTGTACAGTATATCAATGTTCTTATTGATTGCCAAAAAAACTATTCTAGTATTTATTTATACATATATTATGGAAATAATTGACTTTTTGGGTTAGCTATGACTTAAATACAACTTCATCCACAATAATCAACACCTTGGGACTGGATAAGCAGTTCTCGGTAGTATTGACATAAATAAATGAAATACGATAGACTGGTATGCTGTTAAAACTATATAATGACTAATCTAGGCCAAAGCTATATCCATGACATAAGTAGCTGATGTTCCTTATGTGATGCCTAGTTGGGATTTTTTGTTGTTTATTAAATGAGGTGAACATGGCCAAGCGCCGTAACCCGAAAAAAGAAAAGGCGCTACGTAACCAGGCGTATGCCAGAAAGTTTCGTAAACGGACTACTACAGGAAGAATGCAGAGAAGGTTCCAACAAAGACCTCCTAAGAGCGAGGAAGAAGAGGGCGCAGCAGCAACTGACGCTGAGTCTTAATTCTGTCGACCATAAAACGAGACCTGAGCCAATGGCTTTAGACATGGGGATAAGTCGGTAGCGACTTCAGTTGCAGTGAAGCGAGTACGTGGCTTTAGCCGCATTGAATATTATATAGCTTGACTTGTTGCGAAGGTTGCAGCTAATTTTTTCAAAAAACTAGCGATCAAGCTAGGTTTAGACCTAAGCGGAATCAGTAGGGTGTCTTTGATAGCACCATTGAAAGTTCGTTTTTGGACTCTTCAGCAATCCCCCGGCTTCTAGCTGTGGGGAGTATCAAATCCTTTAATTATTTGATTTTTGGAATTTTCAGGGCCTACATATAATAATATGTAAGCCCTGATTTGTTAATTCGTATTGAGCATTGGGAATCGGCTAGACCAGAAATATCTGCCCATTCCCCACTCTATACTTCTGTTATTCACAAATTTGAGCGCGGGCTGTAGCAATTGCCTGATTTACTTGTGTAAAACCTGTGCCACCGTGGCTATTGCGTGCTGCTACGACTTGACGGGGGGAGATTGCTTGATAAATATCTGTGGTAAATGCTGGATGGAGTTGTTGCCATTCTTCTAATGTTAAATCTTTTAAGAGTTTACCGGCGGCAATAGTGGTTTTCACCACCTGACCAACAAGGTTATAGGCTTCTCGGAAAGGAACACCCCTGGCCGCCAGATAATCTGCCACATCTGTAGCGTTAGAGAAGTCTTCGCTAACGGCAGATGCTAAACGCTGCGGACAAAATTCCAACCCAGCTTGCAACAATATTGTCATGGCTTCTAGAGACGCTTTGATGGTGTTAACGCCGTCAAATAAACCTTCTTTATCCTCTTGCAGGTCTTTATTATATGCCAGGGGTAGGCCTTTCATAATTACCAGCATTGCTTGAAGATGACCAAATACCCTGCCGGTTTTTCCCCGGACCAATTCGGGTACATCGGGGTTTTTCTTTTGGGGCATAATGCTCGAACCAGTAGCACAGCTATCTTTGAGGGTGACAAAACCAAATTCCTGCGATGACCAGAGGATAATTTCCTCACAAAGACGGCTGAGGTGAACCATGATTAAGCTGGCCGCACAGAGAAATTCAATCACAAAGTCGCGATCGCTAACTCCGTCCAAGCTGTTATCATAAATTGTGTCAAAATGCAATAGTTTAGCTGTGTAATGTCTGTCAATAGGGAAAGTCGTCCCCGCCAATGCACCACACCCTAGGGGGGAAATGTTCACCCGGCGTGCAACATCTCCTAGGCGTTCCCAGTCGCGTTGTGCCATTTGGAAATACGCCAGGAGGTGATGGGCCAAACTCACGGGTTGGGCACGTTGAAGGTGCGTGTATCCAGGAATCAAAGTTTCAACGTGGTCTTCGGCTATATCTAGTACTACACGTTGGAATTCTCTTAGTTGGCTGCGGATTGCTTGAATCTGCTCCCGCAGATAAAGTCTAGTGTCGGTACCAACTTGATCATTACGCGATCGCGCCGTGTGCAGCTTTTTACCTATATCGCCGACAATTTCCGTTAGTCGGCGTTCCACAGCAAAATGCACATCCTCCGCATCAATACCCGGCTGAAATTTTCCTTGGCGGTATTCTTGGCGAATCTGTTCTAAACCGGCCACCAGTTGATCCCCCTCTACAGGGGAAATAATACCCGTGTGAGCCAGCATTTTAGCATGAGCTTGAGAACCAGTCAGGTCATATTCGATTAATTCAATATCGAAACCTATACTGGCATTAAAACGAGCGATGGTTGGATGTAATGCGGATTCAAATCGTTGACTCCACGTTTGTTCTTTCGTCATAGATAATCTTTTATTTTGAATTGATTTTCTCAGCTGTTCGCAAAATTTGCCCTGCGAGCACAGCAGCACCAAAACCATTATCAATATTCACCACCCCCACACCGGCCGCACAGGAGTTGAGCATTGTCAATAGTGGGGCTAAACCGCCAAAACTGGCACCATAACCAATGCTAGTAGGAACAGCAATCACTGGACAATCTGCTAAACCTGCCACAACACTAGGCAAAGCGCCCTCCATTCCCGCCACAACAATGAGAACTGATGAGGCTTGAATCAAATGGCGATTACTGAGTAAACGGTGAATTCCCGCCACACCGACATCCCAAAGACGCTGTACACGCAAACCAGAAAGTTCTGCTGTTACAGCTGCCTCTTCAGCCACCGGTAAGTCAGCAGTCCCGGCCGAAAGAATACTAATTAAACCGCCAATCTTGGGGTCAATGGTAGGGGGACTAATGGCGCAAATTCTAGCCAATTCGTAATATCGTAAATCCCTAATCTTGGGTTGCAGTGCGGTATAAACTCCTGGTTCAATGCGCGTTGCCATCACTACCGGGTTACGGTGGCGCATCACCTGCATAATTTGTACAATCTGCTCTGGAGTCTTACCAGGTCCCCAAATAACTTCAGGGAAACCAGTTCTCAGTTGGCGATGATGATCAATTTTGGCAAACTCACCCACAGATTCATAGGACCAACTTTTTAGAGAGTCTAAGGCTATATCTGGGGTAACTTGACCATTAGCAACCGCTTCTAAGAGCGATCGCAAACTTTCGGGTTGAGTCACGGTAATTTTCAATGAGGGAATAGGAAAATTAGGAGGTCATTTTGATTTCATAAATATTCCAGAATGCGCCACCTAAAGCTGAATACTGAATATTTTCAAATTTATTTCGCACTGCTGACAATGAGTAAGGATTAACCAAATAAATAAACGGTAAATATTCTTGGCTAATCTTCTGAGTTTCCGCATAAATTTCTTTACGTTTGGCCTCGTCTAATTCCCTGGCCGCTTGAATGTAAAGTTCAGCAATTCTCGCCTCCCAAGGAGACACCTCCCAGCCTTCTATTGGTTTTTGTCCTGCCTGGGGTTTTTGATTAAACATATGTAATCCCCCTTCAGGTGACCAGACATTAGCGCCATTATTGGGTTCTAGCCCACCAGTCAAACCTAGTAAAGAAGCATCCCAATCTAGAGTATTAGCTAGCTTATCTGTGTAAGTATTCCATGCCAACGGTGTGAAATCAACCTGGATCCCAATTTTGGCTAAATCTTGTCTAATTTGTGCCCCCATTGCTTCGCGGATTCTGTTTCCTGCATTTGTTAGTAAGGTGAAACGAACCCGATTACCTTGGTAATCTAATAGTTGACCTTGGGTATTATATTTAAAACCAGCCTTTTTGAGCAATTCCTTGGCTTTTTCAGGATTGTAATCGTAGGTTTTTAGTCCCTGTTCGGGAGACATATAAAAAGGACTTTGGATGGTAATGGGTGAGTCTTGAGTTTGACCCAATCCGCGGAAAGTATTATTAATCATGGTTTGGCGGTCAATAGCATAAGCCACTGCTTGCCGAAATTCAACTGTATTAAACCAACGAGACTTTATCGGGTCTACTAGAGGTTTACCATCTCTTCTACCTTTGTTGAGATTAAACGCAACAAAGGAGGTTCCAGTCGCTGGACCGCCGTTATAGATGGTGAAATTACCCTGTTTTTCTTGCTTTTTGAGCAAAGAAAAGTAATCTGGTGTCACTCCCACAGCATCTAAACCACCAGAACGAAATTGCAGCATTGAAGTATCTGTAGATTCGACAATTGGCCATACTATCCGTTCAATATAAGGTTGAGATTTTCCTTGTGGGCCTTTACGCCAATAATAGGGGTTACGCTGGAAAATTACACGCTGACTTGTATCATAACGCTCTAATTTGTATGGACCATTGACGATGATTTCATCGACAGGAGTATCAACGCCCCACTTGGAGAGAAATATCGGCTTACCTTCTCGGTCTTTTGTTGTGATGGATTTTTCCAGGACATGGGCGGGTAAAATTGGGATTCCTAATGTTCCTAAAAAGGGCGCAAATGGTTCTGGAGTGGTCAATTTAACCCGCCGGGAATCAATTTTTTCTACTTTAGGTAATGCCCGGCTGTCACCTACTCTGAGAATATCTCTAGTATCTGTGGGAATTTCTTCGTTGAGGTAGATGTCGTTATAAGTGAAAACAACATCGTCTACTGTTAGTGGTTGCCCATCTGACCATTTTAAACCCTCTCTGAGGGTAAAAATAAACCCTAATTTATCATCGGTAACTGACCATGATTCTGCTAACACTGGTTCAATTTCCCCTGTGATGGGATTCTGGGTAGTTAATCCCTCGTAAGTTAAACCGAAAATATTAGGAGATTCGGAACTCAGCGCATAATTAAAGGTTTTCGGATCACTGAGAATGCTGTTGATTAATTGCGGTAATTGTGCGGATTTAGTTGGGAATTTAGATGGGTTACAGGCTATAATTGTCATAGCTGTAAAAGCCACTAAACATATGAATAACCAAAAACCTTTTATTGGTTTAGATATTTTGTTACTGAATCTCATAATTTATCGTTTAGTTTTATTAAATAAATTGACTAATCAGTTTTTAGCTGATAATAAAACTACTGCATAAGCACATATACCTTCTTCTCGACCAACGGGGCCTAATTTTTCATTAGTCGTGGCTTTGATGCCGATTTGATTGGGTAGTAACTCTAAAACAGAGGCTAAATTAGCACGCATTTTTTCAATATGCGGCTTTAATTTGGGACGTTCTGCTACTACTACCGAGTCAATATTACCTATTTGCCAACCTTGTTCCTTGATGAGTTGATGTACTTGCGTTAATAGAACTACACTATCAGCCCCAGCCCATTGGGGATCAGTAGGAGGAAAATAATGACCAATATCCCCCAAGGATAAGGCCCCTAACATAGCATCCATGATGGCGTGAATGAGGACATCAGCGTCACTATGCCCTAATAAACCAAATTCGTGAGGAATTGGGATTCCTCCCAGAATTAAAGGGCGATCGCTGACTAATTTGTGGATATCGTAGCCGTTGCCAATGCGAATATTCATGGTTATGATTGATTGTTTGGTCGTGATGGGTCATTGGGGAATGTCTTTTCCCCCAATTGCTGCTTCTCCTGTTGCCATTTTTGCAGCAAATCGGGACGGCGATCAGCCGTTCTTTTGAGTTGTTGCTGATATCGCCATCGAGCTATTTCCGCATGATTTCCAGATAGTAAGACATCGGGAACTTTCCAGCCGCGAAAATCAGCCGGGCGAGTGTACTGGGGGTAATCTAGCAATCCCTCCTCAAAACTTTCTGACTTCAGGGACTCGACTTTACCTACAGTACCTGGTAGAAGCCTGACTACACCATTGAGCAATGCCATAGCTGGAATTTCCCCCCCGGTGAGAATAAAATCTCCTAAAGATACCTCCCGATTGACTAAACGGAGTACCCTCTCATCTACTCCTTCGTAATGGCCGCAGATGACTACTAGCTGGTCATAATTCGTAGCCAATTCCTTCAATAGGGGTTGATTCATGGTTTGACCCTGGGGGCTCATAAAAATAATCTCTCTGCGTGGTAGACTTGGCAACGATTCCACAGCAGCAAAGATTGGTTCTGGCTTCATCAGCATCCCCACGCCACCGCCATAGGGTTCATCGTCAGCCTTATGGTGCTTATCGGTGGTAAAATCCCTGGGGTTAAGCAGATTTACTTGAGCAATCCGTTTAGCTAAGGCTTTGGCTAGCAGACCGGAACTTAAAACTGAGGTAAAACAGTCAGGAAAAAGTGTAACTATATCAAAGCGCACAGTAATTCGTATTGGAGAACACTAATCTTAAATTTGAATGTCTAGCAAACACAATCGCTCAATGTAGGATAGAACTACAGACAAGTTTAATCAATAGTGACTAAAAGTACCAGAACTATTGATTTTAGTAGGATCAAAAGTTTTTCTAATTACTTAATTTGTGTTTAAATATTGTCACAAGTACATTTAAATTAATAATCTGAGCAAGTTAACAACTTCAGTGGCTGCATAGGCCCAGCCTCAAGAAAAGCGTGTTAAAACCTGATAGACCACAATACCAGAGGGGAAAAGGACATTTCGTCAAAGGGGGGAAACCCACCGAACACAAGTGTCATCTCCAGTCTCCCAAGCATTATTTTGCCAGTCTGGAAAAAGTGTACAGGTGAACAACAAGGCACCGGCTTTGAGGAACAGTAAACAACACATGAATATTAAGGCTTATCCTAACGGAGACGCTACGGGAACATGTGGATCAGTCCAGAAGTTAAATCGGCAAGTTACCCCGATGCTAAGTTGAGGACAAGTTTCTCCCCCAAAAAGCGAAGTGCAATCGCTTCCTTGGTGTTAGCCATTCCCCTGAGTGTCCATAGCCATACCTTGTTCTATTCACCTGAAGTTGTTGACAGGAGAAACACAATGCCGCAATTAAAAGCTAAATCGCTGGAAATGAGGACACCCCAAGCAACTAAAACCGCCGTTCTGGTTATCGGAGGCGCAGAAGATAAAGTTCATGGACGCGATATCCTCAGAACTTTTTTTGGCCGTGCTGGTGCTAGTAAGGCCTATATTACAATTATTCCATCGGCTTCTCGCGAACCAGCTATCATCGGTGGTAGATATATTCGCCTATTTGAAGAAATGGGTGCAGACAAAGTCGAGATTTTAGACATACGCGAACGCGAACAGTGTGAAACCAGCCTTGTCAAAGAGTCCTTGGAATCCTGTAGTGGTGTATTTCTCACTGGAGGCGACCAATTGCGTCTTTGTGGCGTACTCTCAGATACGCCAGCTATGGAAATTATCCGCCAACGGGTACGGGACGGACAACTGACACTGGCCGGTACTAGTGCCGGAGCCGCAGTGATGGGGCATCATATGATTGCTGGAGGTGGTAGTGGTGAAACTCCAAATCGTTCCCTGGTCGATATGGCAACGGGTTTGGGTTTTATTCCGGAGGTAATTGTTGACCAGCATTTTCACAATCGTAATCGCATGGGTCGGTTGATTAGTGCGATCGCCGCTCATCCCGACCGCCTAGGGATTGGAATTGATGAAGATACCTGTGCTGTATTTGAACGTGATGGTTGGCTGCAAGTTGTCGGTAAAGGAAGTGTCACTATTGTCGATCCCACAGAAGTGAGCCACACCAACGAGCCTCATGTCGGCGCTAATGAACCTCTCACCGTGCATAATTTACGATTGCACATCCTCAGCTATGGCGATCGCTTTCACCTATATCAGCGGACTGTATTACCTGCTGTACACCGCATCGACCGCTAAAACAAGGGGGAGGAAAAATATGGCTTACGCCACGCTACCCTATCAAATTCCCAAAAAACTAGACTCCCCCAATGACCAAGTACCCTGTTTTGTTGCTAGCCCCGCTAACACTAACACAAAAACTGTTCACCATAAACAGTTTAGCGGTCAATTTCAGTAAGAAACTAGAATTTTGGTTCCGAATCTCCATCTACCTATTCCCATGAGAATCCTCAAGATCCAGACCTTACGTGGCCCAAATTACTGGAGCATTCGACGCCACAAGCTAATCGTTATGCGACTCGATTTAGAGAACCTTGCCGAGACGCCCTCGAATCAAATCCCTGGCTTTTACGAAGGATTAGTAGAGGCTCTCCCAAGTCTGGAAGGTCATTACTGCTCCCCTGGCTGTCGCGGCGGTTTTCTGATGCGGGTTAAGGAAGGCACTATGATGGGCCACATCGTGGAACACGTAGCCTTAGAACTGCAGGAATTAGCCGGGATGCATGTCGGCTTTGGGCGCACCCGCGAAACTGCCACACCTGGGATTTTCCAGGTGGTGATCGAGTATCTGAATGAGGAAGCAGGACGCTACTCGGCGAGAGCAGCTGTGCGGCTTTGCCAAAGTATCGTTGATAGAGGTCGTTATCCAAAAGCAGAACTCGAGCAAGATATTTTAGACCTACAAGATTTATGGCGTGAATCCTCTTTAGGTCCTTCGACTGAAGCAATTGTCAAAGAAGCTGAAAGAAGAGGTATTCCCTGGACACAGTTGAGTGCCCGGTTTTTGATTCAATTGGGTTACGGCGTGAATCAGAAGCGGATGCAAGCAACTATGACTGGTAATACCGGAATTTTGGGAGTTGAATTAGCTTGCGATAAGGAAGCTACCAAACGGATTCTGGCAGCATCTGGAGCCCCAGTACCCAAAGGTACAGTGATCAACTTTTTTGATGATTTGGAAGAAGCCATTGAATATGTGGGTGGCTATCCTATTGTCATCAAACCATCTGATGGTAACCACGGGCGTGGAATTACCATTGATATTAGAGAGTGGGATGAAGCCGAAGCGGCTTATGAAGCAGCCCGACTAATTTCTCGCTCTATTATTGTTGAGCGCTATTACGCCGGGCGAGACCATCGGGTGCTGGTTGTAAATGGCAAAGTGGTAGCCGTAGCGGAACGGGTTCCGGCTCATGTTGTCGGCGATGGTCGGTCTACCATTGCTCAACTGATCGAGGAAACCAACCAAGACCCTAATCGTGGTGAGGGGCATGATAATATACTCACCAAGATTGAGTTAGACCGTAGTAGTTACCAATTATTAGAAAGGCAAGGGTTAACCCTTAAGAGTGTACCACCTAAAGGGACAATTTGTTATTTACGGGCAACAGCTAATTTGAGTACTGGGGGAAGTGCTATAGACCGCACGGATGAAATCCACCCGGAAAATGTCTGGCTGGCTCAAAGGGTGGTGAAAATTATTGGTTTGGATATAGCCGGCTTAGATATTGTCACTACAGATATTAGCCGTCCTTTGCGCGAGGTAGATGGGGTGATTGTAGAGGTGAATGCAGCGCCAGGATTCCGGATGCATGTAGCTCCCAGTCAAGGTATACCCCGGAATGTTGCTGGAGCGGTGATGGATATGCTGTTTCCCCATGAACAGTCAGGCCGGATTCCCATTTTGAGTGTCACAGGTACTAATGGTAAAACTACCACTACTCGACTGTTGGCACATATTTATAAGCAGACAGGCAAGGTCATAGGATATACAACTACAGATGGGACGTATATCGGTGAATACTTAGTGGAGTCAGGAGATAATACTGGACCCCAAAGCGCCCATGTGATTTTGGAAGATCCCACTGTGGAGGTGGCAGTGCTGGAAACTGCTCGCGGTGGAATCCTACGCTCTGGTCTAGGTTTTGATCTGGCTAATGTGGGTGTAGTATTGAATGTATCCGCTGACCATCTGGGTATAGGTGATATAGATACCATTGAGCAGTTGGCTAATTTAAAGAGTGTGGTAGCAGAAGCGGTATTTCCTGACGGTTATGCTGTGCTAAATGCCGATGACCATCGGGTAGCAGCTATGGCGCAGAAAACTAAAGCTAATGTTGCGTATTTTACTATGAATCCTGATGCTGAGTTGGTGCGTCAGCATGTACAGCAGGGGGGTGTCGCGGCAGTTTATGAAAATGGCTATCTGTCTATTGTTAAGGGCGATTGGACACACCGCATAGAAAGAGCCGAAAATATTCCCTTGACCATGGGCGGACGAGCCGGTTTTATGATTGCTAATGCTTTGGCGGCTAGTTTGGCGGCTTTTGTCCAGGATGTGACCATAGAACAGATTCGCGCCGGGTTGAAGACTTTCCGGGCCTCGGTGAGTCAAACCCCCGGAAGAATGAATTTATTTAATTTGGGTAAGTATCATGCTTTGGTAGATTACGCTCACAATCCCGCCAGTTATGAGGCTTTGGGTTCTTTTGTGCGAAATTGGACTACGGGAGAGCGCATTGGCGTTGTCGGTGGTCCAGGCGATCGCCGTGATGAAGATTTTGTCACCTTGGGGAAATTGTCGGCAGAAATTTTTGACTATATTATTGTCAAAGAAGATGATGACACCAGGGGGCGATCGCGTGGGTCAGCGGCGGATCTGATTACCAACGGTATCACCCAAGTTAATCCAAATTGTCGTTATGAGTCAGTTTTGGATGAAACTACGGCAATTAATCAAGCCTTAGATATGGCTCCCGATAACAGTCTGGTAGTAATATTACCAGAAAGTGTGAGTCGAGCCATCAAGTTAATCAAGCTGCGGGGTTTAGTAACAGAGGAGGTACAGCCACAAAATACCTCCACCACAATCGTAGATACTCAAAATGGGATGACATCTTCTGTGATCAAGACTTTACCTTAGTTGGGGTTGTAGAGACGAATCTATGGCGTCTCTACTTCTAAATATTGCTGTTCTCCTATGGCTACCCCTCCTTAGCTATCACCCTGGGTGTCATCATCCTGAGAGTTCAATTCTTCCTTGAACCCGCGTAAAGTTTTACCCAATGCATTTCCCAATTCAGGAATTTTTTTAGGGCCAAAAATTACGATAGCTACAATGGCAATTATGACGTGCGATTCGTTCTTCCTAAATGAGTAGAAATGCTCAGGGACGGAAGGTAAGACTGGATAAAACCAGATTCTTATAACTGTGTGTTCATGTGGGTGAGAATCCCACCCCCTAGGTGCAAGGGTGACAGCATCTTCCTTACGGTAGCGACTAGCCATCAATCCGTAAAGCAGGAGGAAAAGGCGTTCCTACTGGGAGCCTAACCTGGTATACGTCGAGCAAAGTACCCATGAGTAGTCAACAAAGATGTGTCTGAAGCGCCGTTACGCCAAACCAGCCAAATCAGGCTGACAGGCTGGAACCAAAAGGTAAAGGATAAGGAAACGGCTGACGTTATACAGACCGTTATGCACTTCCAATAAACCCGACGTAAAGCATCACTCTAAAGGTACACAGAATGGACACACGGAACGAAGTAACCCCTTGTTAGCTCTTTTAGTAGGTCGAAACTAAAAGTAGGTGCTAACCGGATGCTGCAAGTGGGGAAGATTGAGTCAGAAGCGAACGCTTAGGGTAATGCCTAAGATATGCTGACAGATTCACGGTGTTATGGAAGATAAAGTTGTAAGTAGGAATTATGTCTAAAACGAGTGTAAAGACTACGGTAGAATGGAATACGATTAACTGGAAACAGTTAGAACGTCGTGTTTACAAAATCCAAAAACGAATTTATCAAGCCTCAGCCCGTGGTGATGTCAAGGTTGTTCG
>CAIWDD010000134.1 GCA_903911355.1 uncultured Nodularia sp.
ATGTATGTATGAATCAGGTAGGTGTTTGTACCTGTTGTTTACATACTAAACCAATTATTTCGATTTGTAAAGTATTTTTACAAATATTTTTACAAAAAACTTAACATAAGTCTAAAACCCTTACCCTGTAGGGAGTTAACCCTTTTGCGGGGTAACACTAGAGTGTAAACATAAATCTAGTTTCCTCCCCTTAATCAGAGGAGAGTTAGGGTGGGGTAAAAACTTTGGGATATATATATATAATAGTGTTTTATGCCAGTTTCTCATTCTGCCACTGTTACCTACAGTCCCGCTTATACTATTGTTCCGACCTACGAGTGTTTCAACCGCTGTACATACTGCAACTTTCGCAGGGAACCGGGTCAAAGTCTTTGGATGACTTTATCGGAAGCGGAAAAGATTTTGCTACAACTTCAAAGCCAGAAAGTATGTGAAATCCTCATTCTTAGTGGTGAAGTCCATCCCCGTTCACCCCTGCGTCAGCAATGGAACAATGGCGCAGTTAACTTACTTTATCCAACCTCTAGAAAAAATCAAACCAGCCCAAAAACGTCAAGCTATCTATGAGCAAGCACAACAGCTGCGAGAAAAACTACAAATGCAAATAAAAAACTTGAGGTTTAACTTCCAAAACGGTAGCCTTTCCCGTAAACAGTATGAATGAGTGGTTTTTCTTTTGTGACTTCAATTTTGCGGCGCAGTAGGCGAATCAAAGCAGCGATCACATTACTATTTGGTTGTTCTTGATCTTGCTGCCAGAGATTTTGTAAAATCTGGGTATGGGTGAGTAGGTTTCCTGTATTTTCCATAAAATATTTTAGCAGCTGAGTTTCCTTTTGAGATAACTCAATCACCCGTCCTTGACGATAAGCCACTTGATTTTGATAATCTAGTTGTAAATCAGCCACGATCAAGCGTCCAGGACTGGTTTCATGACCGGGGGAAGTAGTACGACGTAACAAAGCCCTAACTCGTGCTAATAATTCTCGCAGTTCAAAGGGTTTGACTAAATAATCATCAGCACCCGCATCTAAACCTTTTACACGGTCATCCAGAGTATCTTTAGCTGTGAGAAATAGTACAGGGGTAGTTTTACCTTGACGGCGCAACTCCTGACAAATCTCTAAACCTGTTTTCCCTGGTAGCATCCAATCTAAAATCAGTAAATCATAGGTAGTTACGGCGGCAAATTGGCTACCTATGACACCATCATAAGCTATATCCACATAGTAACCCTCGCGGGTTAACACGCGACTTAAGGGGTCAGTCAGTTCAATTTCATCGTCAACTAATAAAATTCTCATGCTGCTTATGGTAAGCAATCAAGATATTCTCAAGATAAATTAACTGGCAAAAAGAAAATGTTAACTGTAGCATTGCCCAAAGGGGAACTACTCAAAAATAGCATCCGCCTCCTCAAGTCTGTAGGATTGGATTTTAGCGCTTTTTTAGATTCCGGAATGCGTCAACTGCAAATTCCCGACGCTAGTGGGCGAGCCACAGGGTTACTGGTGCGGGGACAAGATGTACCTGTATATGTAGAATATGGTCAGGCACAGTTAGGGATTATTGGTTATGATGTGCTGCGGGAGAAAAAACCCCAAGTTGCACATTTAGTTGATTTACAGTTTGGTCATTGTCGAATGTCGGTGGCTGTCAAAGCATCTAGTGCCTATAAATCACCTTTAGATTTACCTCCCCATGGTCGAGTTGCTTCTAAGTATGTTAATTGCGCTCGTGAATATTTCCATAGTCTGGATCTACCTATAGAAATTGTACCCCTGTATGGTTCAGTGGAACTAGGCCCCATTACAGGAATGTCAGAGGCGATTGTCGATTTAGTTTCTACTGGGCGGACTCTACGGGAAAATGGTTTAGTAGAAATTATTACCTTGTATGAAAGTACGGCGCGGTTGATTGCTCATCCTCTGAGTTATCGCCTAAATACAGGTAACTTGCATCAATTAGTAGAACAACTGCGCCAGGAAGTAGCTGTAACTGTAGTCTAGAAACAGTAATCTCCAGGATGTTTCAATCATTCTGGAGTAATTATTTATTCTGTAGGGCAGAGATTTCCTCTGCGTCCATCACACCAACCCCTAACAATCACCTCATAGCTTTCACAGTGTATACCCTCGCCTATGTTGTTTATATCTATACATTGAAAGGTTTCCCAAGGAATATCTTCAATGGCAGCACATCGACTACAGTAAAAGTGATGATGGGGTTCTACATTGGCATCATAGCGACAAACCCCCTCTTCTAGTAATACCTCCCGGACAAGACCCACCTCCCGTAGGGCTTGTAGCGAACTGTAAATAGTCGCCTGGGATGACACGGGAAAGTCTTTGTTGAGATCCGCCAGGATGGTCTCAACTGTAGGGTGATCACACCGAGATAACAAATTTGCATAAACTGCGAACCTCTGAGGAGTCACCCTCAAACCCTTTGATTTCAAGGTTTGAATAATTGTGTGTGCCTCTTGTTGCATATTTGCGGCTACATTTTTCATTTTAACGATGTCCCTATTATAGTCACCGCCAGTAATAAATTAGTATTATGTGTTCACTAATTGAATATTTAAGTATTTATAGCTATTGAAATTTTCCTAAATAAGAATTATTCTGATATAATTCTAAGTGATGATAATATTACTATGGCTGTGATCGAAAAAGTTCCCAATGTTGTCTTTAAAACCCGGGTGCGTGACGAGTCCATTGGTGGACCAAACCCATTCCGTTGGCAAGACCGCACCACACAAGATATTTTTGGTGGTAAGCGTGTAGTAGTATTTTCACTACCTGGAGCTTTTACCCCCACCTGCTCCACATCTCACCTCCCCCGTTATGAAGAACTGTATGACCAGTTCAAAGCCCTGGGTATTGATGAGGTCATTTGTGTATCTGTGAATGATGCCTTTGTTATGTTCCAATGGGGTAAGCAACAAGGGGCTGATAAGGTATTTTTATTACCCGATGGCAATGGGGAATTTACCCGGAAAATGGGGATGTTAGTTGATAAGTCTAACCTGGGCTTTGGTCTGCGGTCTTGGCGCTACTCAATGGTAGTGAATGACTGCAAAATTGAAAAGATTTTCATTGAGCCTGGTTATGAAGATAACTGTCCTACAGACCCATTTGAAGTTTCCGATGCAGATACCATGCTCAATTACCTCAAAGGAGCCTAAAACTCCTACTGGTGTGTAATATTTTAAGGGACTGGGAATTGGGCATTGCCCTTTCCCCAGATGGAAATCTAAAATTTGAGGGTTAGTATTTGCCCACCGTGATTACTATTTGACAGTTCCAAAGGACGTGCCACAACAGAAGTCCGATAACCAAGGACGTGTTGTAGCACTTGACCCCGGTATCAGAACATTTATCACCTTCTTTTCTGAATCTAGTTTTGGTGAAATTGGCACATCTGCTAATTTGCAAATACAGAAGCTGTGTTTTCGGTTGGATAAGTTAATTTCTAAATTCACTAAAGCCAAGTGCAAACAAAGAAGAAGGATGAAGCTCGCCGCCAGTAGACTGCGTGGTAAAATCAAAAACCTTGTAGACGAATTGCACAAGAAAACTGCTCGATTTTTGGTTGATAACTTTGACATTATTTTACTGCCAACCTTTGAAACATCCCAAATGGCTCAGAAGGCGAAACGACGGGTTAGGTCAAAGTCAGTGCGTCAAATGTTAACACTCTCTCACTACCGATTTAAGCAGTTTCTCAAGCATAAGGCTTTTGAGACTAATAAAGTAGTGATGGATGTGAACGAAGCGTACACATCAAAAACAGTCAGTTGGACTGGTGAAATCATCCCCAACCTTGGTGGTGCTAAATTCGTTAAGTCTCCATCTGA
>CAIWDD010000135.1 GCA_903911355.1 uncultured Nodularia sp.
TAATTCTTTAAATAACCGGTCATGGTCAATCATCCCAGCAGTTCCTCTAAAAGGTGGTTTTATAACTTGTCAACAGGTAATTTTCATCTTAGAGGATGTTTGGAAAGTGTTAAACAGGTAATTTTTATATTAGGGAACAGGGAATAGGGAATGGGGAATGGGGAATGGGGAACAGGGAACACACAAAAAACAATCAAATCCAGTCTCCTCCCCTGACAAGGGGAGGGTTAGGGTGGGGTGAAACAATACTTGATACACTAATCATGACTTATCAAACATCCTCTGAGGGTGGGGTCAAAGATATTTGCATCAAATCTCTGGCTTTAATCTTGCCCATATCCTATATGATATCTCCTAAAATCTCCTCTGCTTTCAAATAAAAATGCTCAATTTTAATTAAAGGTTCCCAATCCAAGCGCACAGGGTTTTTAATAGTCACCACCCTAGGAGAAGATGCACAATTAAACACCACATATAACCAATAATCATGCTGTAATCTTTGCGCGGTTTTATATTCATTTGTAGTCAAGGCCACTTGGCCAATATTCCCCCGTCCCTTAACTTCAATAAACCTCACTTCACTAGCTTTTAAAGGATCGCCAGAGTCTGGTTGACGGGAGATTAAATCAAAACCCCGGTTTTCTGCTTCCACACTCACAACCTCCCAACCTCTAGCTTGTTCATATTCTATCACTGCCTGAATGGCAATTTTTTCAATTTGCTCATCAGCAACCATGGGCGCAATTTCTGGGGATGTTCTTTGGGGATGGGGTAACACCCAAGCTCGCCCATGATGATTAATACTAGTAATGGTACAACTGGCTTCTTTTTGCAATTCTTCCCGACGTTGTTCTAAGCGACCATTTAATTCAAATAGTCGGTCTTCTAATTGTTTAATTCGCCCTTCTAATCCCTGTTCTTTAGAACCAGATTCCTTAAGTTCAAACAACTCTGCATATTGAATCTGGACTTTATTGATAATCACATTCAGACTAATTTCTATATGCTGGGAAATTGTCGTGACTTCTTTTTGTCTTTCGGTGCGAATTTCTGTTAAAAAGCTATTTAATTCCTGTTCAACTAATGCTTGTTCTACCTGTTCGCGACTGGGTAAATTACTGTCATCTGGTATGGAATTAACCCAGTTACCATTGTCCTCACCTTCCCCACTGGTACTAGATACTAAATCTAAAAATATGGTTGGTTGACGGATGGTGATTTTTCCATCTAACTCTGTCTGGACTACATATAAACGTTCATGGAGTTTATTACCCCGTCCATCACTAATCCCGGCGGAAAATACATCTAACCTCCCTGGGGTGTGACGATGTAAATCAAAAAATACCGCACCGCGGCGCTGGTGTTCCTGTACTTTGGTAACAACTTCCTCCCGTACACATTCAAATAGGGGATGTCCTGGGGTGACCCATTCTAAGGTGGGGTCATCTGTCAAGATATGTTTATCAAAGGTAATCTTTTTATACTCTCGTCCCAATTTACCAAAGCGAGTTTCTAATTTATCTCCCGTTCCCCACAAGGTGCGCGGAATCCGCCCAATTTTATATATTTTCTTACCCTTCCCTGTTTCTTTGGGATAAATCCCCGTTATGGGTGCTGCTTCGACAAAGAAATCATGGATGACTTCGGGAACTAATCGCCGTTCCTTGGCTTCAGCAGATTTACTGATAATTTGTGATAAATTTAATTCCCGTTTAGCTAATCCTTCCAAGGCAGAATCGCTAATTTTACGGAAATGTTCTGTATCTACTTGTTCCACAATCCGATTCAGAATTGCGGACTCAGTGAGGTTACGGGCGTACATATCCCGGATCATCTTTTCTAACTCATTGGCGGGGAAAATATCACCTAGGACGTTAAATACTTTACCGGTTCTTTCCGGGTCTAAATCCCTTTCAATGGCGCGAATCCGCTCAAACAGCTTCCATAGTACCTTACCTTCAGTGGTATTAATAGCGACAAAGTTAAAAATCAAACAATCTTTATCCTGGCCGTAGCGGTGAATACGTCCCATCCGCTGCTCTAACCTGACCGGATTCCAGGGGATATCATAATTAATCATGAACCAGCAGAATTGTAAATTAATTCCTTCTCCCGCTGCTTCCGTCGCTACTAGTACCTGACACTCTTCTTTAAATTTCCGTTCGGAATAAATGCGAGTGTTGGGTGTATCTCGATCGCCTATTTTCATTGTTCCATGAATTTGGGTGACGGATAAACCCCAAGCTTGTAATTTTCCCACTAGATAATCTAAGGTGTCCTTATGCTCAGTAAAAATGAGCATTTTCATCTTAGGGTCTTGAAAAATTCCCTCCTGGGTAATTACTTCTTTGAGTTTGACTAATTTAGATTCTACTTCCCGTTTTTCTAAGCTCAAGGCTTGATGAATTAAAGCAGTTAATTGTAAGATTTCCCTTTGTAATGCAATGGGGTCAATAGAAGCTACCACACCTTCTAAATCACCCATAATTTTTTCCTGTTCTGTGTCTGTTAAATCATCAAAGTCATCGGGAAGCTTTTTCTTAATTTGCTCTTGACGATGGGCTTCTGGGTCTTCTAAAATTCTTTGGCGTTTATCGCGCATTCGTTCTAAACTGCGCCGCACAGCGTAAATACTAGAAGCAAAGCGACGTTGTAACATCGCCATAGTAAAACCTAAAGCTCTACCTTTAGCTGTATCATCCGTTGCAGCTTTGATTGATTGCTCTTCTACATAGTCTGTCAGTGCATCATAAAATTCTAATTCTTCCGCGTCAATTTGAAACTCAATGGTATCAACTTTGCGATTAGTGAATAATTTTTTGACAATACCCGTTTCTGCATCGGGAAATGTTTTTAAAGATTCTTTGGTACGACGCAGGTAAAAAGGAGCATGATTTTGATCAATTGCAGCTTGTAAACTTTGCACATCCCCATACACATCTCTATCTAATAATTCTAGGAATAAACAAAAGTTTTTTGGGTCGCCCTTGTGGGGGGTAGCGGTCATTAATAAATAGTGGTCGGTAATTTGGGAGAGTTGTTCACCCAGTTTATAGGCTAAAGTTTTATTATCGGAACTGTAAGCACTCATTTTATGTGCTTCATCCACAATAATTAAATCCCAGTTACTTCTTAATAAACTATCTTTTGCATCTTGAATGCGAGAAACCCAAGATACAGAAGTGATCACTTGACTTTTGTCTTGCCAAGGATTAGAACCATAATTAGCCCGCAGAACATCACTCCGGATCACCTCAAATTCTTCGCGAAATTTGTCTTTTAGTTCTCGTTGCCATTGAAATGTCAGGTTGGCGGGTGTAATAATTAGGGTACGTTTCACCAGTCCCCTAGCTTTTAATTCTTTCAGCAGCAACCCCGCCATAATGGTTTTACCCGCTCCGGGGTCATCAGCAAGTAAAAACCGTAACCTTGGCTGTTTTAAAAAATACTCATAAACCGCCTCTAATTGATGGGGGAGGGGGTCTACCCGGGCGATCGCCAAGGCAAAATAAGGATCATATTCGTAAGCTAACCCCAAACGTAGAGCTTCCACACCGAACCGAAAATACTGGGGGTTACCATCAAAGGGTTCTTTTTCCGGTGTAGCTTGTAACTGTTCCAACTGTTCAGCATTGAGTATGGGTTGATAAACCTGATTAGTTTTGAGTCCTTTCCCCGTGAGTTTAACTGCTGTCCCCATTATTTTCACGGACAACACCTGTACTGGTTCTGGAAAGATGGAACCACGCACAATTACATCTTCTTGTAGCTGGTCAATTTTCATGGGGTTACCTCTCAATACTCAGTAGTATATCTGTTACCAGCACTCTACTGATTATATAAGTATAAGCATATTTAGATAAACTTTAGGTAAACTTTATAGTTAAAATTGTTGTACTTAAAGGTGATAAAACTTAAGAAATTAACTAAATATTTTTACATAAAAATCCAGTTCCTTCTCCTTACAAGGAGGGTTAGGGTGGGGTCAAGCAATAGTTGATACACTAATCATGACTTGACAAACATCCTCTGAGGGGAGGTAAAAAACTCCACCCCTACTCCCTCTCTCACGATGAACTCGGCTTTTACTGTAGAATTACACAGGAGAGCAGCCAGATAAAATACTGTGCATATTGACAACAGCACCAATCACAGCGATCGCCGGGGCGGTAAATCCAGTGGCTGTAACTTGGGCAATAATAGTTTCTAGGGTTCCAATCAATTCTTCTTGTTCGGGTCGTGTACCCCAACGCACTAAAGCAATGGGTGTTGCTAAATCTAGCCCGGCCTGGCTTAATTGTTCCACAATATAAGGCAGATTCTGAACCCCCATGTAAATCACAATAGTTTGTGAACCTTGGGCGATCGCCTGCCAGTTTACCTGTGGTTTATACTGGTTTACAGCCTCATGCCCAGTTACAAAGGTTACAGAGGAGCTATATAACCTATGGGTTAAAGGTATACCAGCATAGGCAGGAGCGGCAACCCCAGATGTAATACCCGGCACAACCTCCACAGGTACACCAGCGGCGACTAAATCCGCCATTTCCTCCCCCCCGCGACCGAAGATAAAAGGGTCACCGCCCTTGAGTCGCACTACTAGGGGGTATTCTTGGGCTTTGGTAATTAATAACTGGGTGGTTTCTGACTGTAATAATGAATGTCTCCCCATGCGCTTACCCGCGTTGATTTTTTCCGCTTGGGGGTTAATCATCTCTAAAATTTCTGGACTTACCAAAGCATCATAAATCACCACATCAGCAGATTCTAATAAACCCTTACCCTTGAGGGTCATTAGTCCTGGGTCTCCTGGACCCGCACCTAATAAATAAACCTTACCCGTCACCGTGCGGCTCATGTATCTATTAAATCCCCAATTATCTCAGCTAATTCTCGACTTGCTCCCAAAGGCGCAGCCAGTTGGAAGGTAACAGTAGGAAATTGCAATTTTAGCCTTTCTAGGGACTGGGCGATCGCATCAGTTATGCCACCTGTAAATAAAAAGTAGGGTAAAATTGCTACTTTTGTTTGTCCTGTAGCCACTAAATCCTGGATGCGTGATTCTAAACTAGGAGCTACAGCCCAATAAGCAGTAACTGCACCCAACTGGCCTGCTATAGTTTCTATAGGCTCCAGGGAACCAGGACGACGGCTACCATGAGCTAATAAAATTGTGGTTTGGGCTTCCATTGTAGCCATTTCCTGGGATAGTAAGGTCACTAAATTGCGGTGACTACCTAAATGGGGGTGTTGACGAATAATTATATCTTCCCCCAGAGCCTCTTGTGCCAAAGCAATCTGCTCCGGAATATCCGCCATTACATGGACACCCGGTAACAGAAACAGTGGGACAATTTCTAAAGACTTAACCCCATGCAAAACAGCAATACTAGCAAAGTCTTTAATCTGCTGATGTAAAGGCCGGGGTTGTAATTCCAGAGCAGCTATACCTACCAAATGTTTACCATGACCCAATTGAGCAGATAGGAACTCTGCTAATTGCTCCATAGCCACTTGGGGGCGGGGGTCACGGCTACCATGGGATACCAGTAAATATGCAGATGTCATAATCATTGCTGCTTGGCAGTATAGGTATAAAAGTTATCAAAAGCTCCTACGGTTTCAAATTTATATAACGGTATCCAGGAACTGATTTTTAAATCAGTTCTGTAAACACTAAAAATGACAAAATCCTGCTTTTGGGTACTCCGTGCGAGGATATCCCGCATTTGGGGAATAGTTTGATCTACCAGATTGTCACATTGAGACTTGATTAAATTTTCTAAAAAATTGCCCGTTTTCTGGCAAACGTCCCCTTTTAAATATTCTGCTAGCCGTTGTGTGGCATACTCTTCATATTCAGCTTGGGAAGGATTGGTCATAGCCATTGCTACCCCCAAGGCTACTAGTCCTATGACTGCGGAATATGCGATAGTTGTCAGTGCTTTCATGGTTTCTGGCTTAAACTCACTATAATTATTTGACTGGAATTTGAGAAAATCCGCCACTGGAAAAAAAGGTCTTGATCATTTTCTGATTATCGTGCTATAATCACTAATATGCAATGGCGAGCGTAGCCAAGTGGTTAAGGCAGTGGTTTGTGGTACCACCATTCGTGGGTTCGAGTCCCATCGTTCGCCCTGATTTACCAAAACTTTGATCAACAGCTAGAGTGGGGAATAGTTACCTATGTGAGTCAGCTAATCTCCCCCAAAATTATGCAACTTAAGTTAAGGTAAAAAAAACTGAGGACCATATATTCTGAGTCAAAAAAAACACGAAGAAATTGGCTAGATTATAACGGGAAAAACACAGAACGCCCATCTGTGTTTATTTTTTGTATAGCACTACGCATACACGTTAGGACATCATAATTGTGGTTTTAAGGGAACAGGGAACAGGGAACAGGGAATGGGGAACAACAAGCAGGGAAATGTCCTAACACTTGTGGTTACTGCTATAAAATGCAAATTCGATCTGAGGGTTGTTATGTCTGAATTGATCCAAGCAATCTTAGATAGTGAAGAAAAAAGCCATTTGCGTGGCTTTTTGAGTCAGTTACGCCAGGAAGAACAAAAATACTTGCTACGTAACGATATCCTCAATGTATTTAAGAATTATTGTTCTCAGTCGGAGAAATCCGAAACAACCGCGTCTGCTTCCCGCTTAGGGAAACTCATCTACTATACTCAGGAAATAATTCAAGAAGATTCTAGCCTGTGTTTGATTATTCGTCCTAAAATTGCCGGTCAAGAAGTTTATCGGCTCACAGAAGATTTGAATGTTGAGCCAATGTCAGTACAGGAACTGCTGGACCTGCGCGATCGCTTTGTGAATAAATATCACCCCCTAGAGGGTGACCTACTAGAATTAGATTTTGGCCCGTTTTACGATTACACCCCAGTCATCCGCGACCCGAAAAATATTGGTAAGGGTGTACAATTCCTCAACCGCTATCTATCCAGCAAATTATTTCAAGACTCAAAACAATTGCTGGACAGGTTATTGAATTTCTTGCGCCTCCACCAGTATAACGGTGTGCAGCTGTTAATTAATGAGCGCATTAAGACTCAGGAGCAACTTTCTGACCAAGTAAAAAAAGCCATCACCCTCGTCAGCGATCGACCCCAAGATCAACCCTATGAAGAATTCCGCTTTGAATTACAGATAATGGGTTTTGAACCGGGTTGGGGTAATACAGCCGGGCGAGTCCGTGATACCCTGGATATTTTAGATGAATTAATTGATTCTCCTGACCCTCAGACCATCGAAGCTTTCATCTCTCGCATCCCGATGATTTTTAGAATCGTCCTCGTCTCCGCTCATGGTTGGTTCGGTCAAGAAGGTGTTTTAGGTCGTCCAGACACTGGGGGACAGGTAGTTTATGTGCTTGACCAAGCTAAGAATCTGGAAAAACAACTACAAGAGGATGTGGAGCTAGCAGGTTTAGGAGGGTTAAACGTCGAGCCAAAGGTGATTATTCTCACCCGCCTAATACCTAATAGCGATGGTACACTGTGCAATCAAAGGCTAGAAAAAGTTCACGGTACAGAGAACGCCTGGATTTTGCGCGTACCCCTGCGGGAGTTTAATCCCAATATGACCCAAAACTGGATTTCTCGATTTGAATTCTGGCCTTATCTCGAAACTTTTGCTATTGACTCAGAAAAAGAACTGTTGGCAGAATTTCAAGGTAGACCTGACTTAATTGTGGGTAACTACTCTGATGGTAATTTGGTGGCGTTTCTTTTAGCACGGCGCATGAATGTGACTCAGTGCAACATCGCCCACGCTTTGGAAAAGTCTAAATACTTATTTAGTAACCTCTACTGGGAAGAATTGGAGGATAAATACCATTTCTCCTTACAGTTTACCGCTGATTTGATTGCCATGAACGCCGCCAATTTCGTGATCAGCAGTACTTACCAAGAAATTGTTGGTACACCTGATAGTGTAGGACAGTATGAGTCGTACAAATGTTTCACCATGCCGGAGTTATACCACGTAGTCAACGGCATTGAATTATTTAGTCCTAAGTTTAATGTTGTACCTCCCGGGGTGAATGAGAGTTATTATTTCCCCTACTCCCGCACTCAAGACCGAGTGGAAAGCGATCGCCAGCGAATTGCTCAAATGCTGTTTACCCTGGAAGACCCGCACCAAATTTTTGGTAAACTGGATGATCCCCAAAAGCGCCCCCTGTTTTCTATGGCCCGTCTTGACCGGATTAAAAACCTCACAGGTTTAGCAGAATGTTATGGTCAGTCTCCAGAATTACAGGAGCATTGTAACTTAATCTTAGTGGCGGGTAAGTTGCGTGTGGAAGAGTCAGAGGACAACGAAGAACGGGAGGAGATTATTAAACTCTATCAGATCATTGAACAGTATAATCTCTATGGTAAAGTGCGTTGGCTGGGTGTACGCCTATCTAAATCTGATTCCGGTGAGATTTACCGTGTGATCGGCGATCGCCAAGGGATATTTATTCAACCTGCTTTATTTGAAGCCTTTGGTTTGACCATTTTAGAAGCCATGATTTCAGGACTACCAACTTTTGCCACCCAATTTGGTGGACCCCTAGAAATTATTCAAGATCAGGTAAATGGCTTTTACATTAACCCCACAAATTTAGAAGAGACAGCGGCCAAAATCCTCACCTTTGTCACCAAGTGCAATCAAACCCCCCAATATTGGGATGCTATTTCCCGGGAAGCAATTAACCGGGTCTTAAGTACATATACCTGGAAAATTCATACGACCAAGTTGTTATCCCTAGCCAGGATTTATGGCTTTTGGAACTTTACCTCCAAGGAAAACCGCGAGGACTTGTTGCGTTATCTTGAGGCTTTATTCTATTTAATTTACAAACCCAAAGCACAACAGTTATTAGCGCAGCATCAGCATCGGTAGAAGTTCATTTAGTCAACTGTTCCCAAGTAATTGCTCCGACTATTCCATCTACTTTGAGTTGGCGCTGGCTCTGAAAAGCCTTGACAGCTACCTCAGTCAGCGCCCCAAAATTTCCATCCACTCGGGTCATATAGCCTTGAGAAACTAACAACCGCTGTAAAACTCTCACCACAATACCTGAATTACCAAAACGTAGAGTTACCATAAATTACTCAGCATATTTTAAGTTATAATTAGTTCAGTTGCGGGTCATCGGACTTGCGACCACTGATAACTAAGAATTTCGTCCGCAGGCATTTGAGTATCTGAGATATATCTAGTTAATCATGTTTGTAGCTGATCAATAACTACATTGTCAACTGTTGCCAAGTTAGTGGCCCCACTATTCCATCTACCCCTACTCTGCGCTGGTTCTGAAAGGCTTTGACAGCTGTTTCAGTCAATGGACCAAAAGACCCATCAACTCTAATTGCGTAGCCTTTAGAAATTAACAAACGCTGTAAAACTCTCACAGCAGTACCTGAAGTACCAAAACGCAAAGTCGGTAGAGATTGACCTGTGAAACCCGATGAGACCGCAGCTACTTTGATCCTATTGTCCGCAGTGATTGTCCTAGGGTGGTGATTCCTTTGGCTAATTGTGATTGACGCGACCAGTTTTTGTTGAGGTAAGTGGGAGGCCAATGAGGAGGTTTCAGAAATTGCATCTGTTGGGATAAATTCCGGTGGTGTGATTTGAGAGGGAGTGTTAACTAATTTACTTACGTTATGGCTTAAATGCTCCGAGCTACTTTCCATCTGCAATGGTTGCTGCTTCGGTAATCTATTCTCTGGATATACTTGTCTGGCGGTTAATATACCCGTCATCAGCAGGCCAATTTCGCTCATCGTTGTTCATTTTAGTAATAATCTAATTTCTCACTTGACAAACAAACCTGTTGTTAGTCCGGAATTCTTAATACGGAAAAATTACCAAAAGCTGTGTAATATTCTTTTGATAACTATTAATTATAAATAATCTCATATTCCAGTTATTATGCAAGCTCAATTTTGATTGATGATTGGTTAACCTAGATAAATGTACGTAAGCACTTTTCAGTTTATGAGTATAGCATTATCTAATATTATAGTTAAGGAAGTTTTTCGGTTAATTTTTGGTTAATTAATGCTCTGGTGTACCAAATCGGGTGACAAGGGTAGCAAAACACCTCTTGACCAACCCCTCAAAATTAGGGGTTACGAGCCTGACTCTGGACAGGGATCATCAATCTTGCACAAGCTCAGTCGGTTTTTTGGTTGCCAAAAGTAGCAAGTAACCAAAGGCCTTGGGGACTTTTAGAGGATGTTTGATAAGTCATGATTAGTGTATCAACTATTGTTTGACCCCACCCTAACCCTCCCCTTGTAAGGGGAGGGGACTGGATTTTATTGTTTCGGTGCGTTCCCTATTCCCTATTCCCTATCCCCCATTCCCTGTTCCGGTGTTCCCTAATATAAAAATTACCTGTTTAATACTTTCCAAACATCCTCTTAGGAAAATCAGATTCTTTTGGACAAACCCGTTATCTTTAAACTTACATGATTTATATGTATATGATCTGAGGATTTATGCTGTTGAGGGCGGTAAATAAATATATTCATCCACTAAGATCAGCAGTGATCCCCGTGAATTAATCAGATCATAATCATGCACTTTTTTGGCTGATGATTCCCCAGGGAAATTTGATAAATCAAATATGCATCTTTCAAAATTCGCATATATATAATAAACTAAAATAGGTTAATATAATCTTGTCTACAGTATTTTGGCTTGTGCTGTCTCTAGATGAAAAAGAGATATGTAACATAAAGTTACGACTTATGGATAGTTTGTAAAATTTCGTAGGAAAAATATAAATTAAACCTCGGATTTTCCCGAAAATATA
Organism: uncultured Nodularia sp.; assembly: GCA_903911355.1. Lineage (GTDB taxonomy): Bacteria > Cyanobacteriota > Cyanobacteriia > Cyanobacteriales > Nostocaceae > Anabaenopsis > Anabaenopsis arnoldii. The sequence continues at coordinate 10,835 of CAIWDD010000135.1, forward strand.
AGGTTTAATGGGTAAGTAGACAGTGCAGTATTTGGCTGATATTGCTGAGAGAAAACCCTCATATCTGTGGGTTAACGCAGATTTGTCAGTGGAGTCAAACAGTTTTTAGGAGCATTGGCAGAATCATATACTCATAGTTTTGTTATATACCGGATTATGGACAGAAACCATGTAGAAGGGTTTAAATACCAGTGTTCGGCGCAAATGTAAGTTTTTTATTGGGATAAATATACATGACTTCTGCTGCTGAAAGGCCAGTTAGCCCTGGCTCAACCGTGAGATCACATCTGACTGTCCATGAGCACAACCAGATAGACCCGCTGAAACAGGCTACTGGTGTTTATGTGACGGTGCATGGTCATTTTTATCAGCCCCCACGGGAAAACCCTTATTTAGAGGCAATTGAACGTCAACCGAGTGCGTCACCTTTCCATGATTGGAATGAACGCATTCACTGGGAATGCTATCGCCCTAATGCTTTTGCCAGGGTCTTTAATGACCGGGGTGAAATAGTCGAGATTGTGAATAATTACGAATATTTCAGCTTTAATATTGGAGCCACCCTGATGTCGTGGCTAGAACGCTACGATTTTGAGGTTTATCAGCGAATTTTGGAGGCAGACACTAAAAGCTGTCAGCGCTTGCACGGTCATGGTAATGCGATCGCCCAGGTATACAATCATATAATTATGCCTCTGGCCAATGAACGGGATAAATACACCCAAATCCGCTGGGGTAAAGCAGATTTTCGCTCACGCTTTGGCCGGGATCCCGAAGGTATGTGGTTAGCGGAAACAGCTGTAGACTATGCCACCTTAGAGGCTTTGGTGGCTGAAGATATCAAGTTTATTATCCTCGCACCATCCCAGGCCCAACGTTGTCGCCCCCTACCCACAGAGGATGACCCTGACTGGGAATGGCAAGAAGTTGGGGGTAGTCAAATTGATCCCACCCGTCCCTATCGCTGTTATTTACAGGGAAGTGGCGACACTGATCAGCAATCGCGCCCTTACATTGATATCTTTTTCTACGATGGCCCGATTTCCCGGGATATGGGCTTTAGTGATGTGGTTTATAGTTCTAGTCATTTTGCCGGACGTATCGGCTCCGCAATACGTGGGGATCACCGGCCAGCACAATTAATTTCTGTGGCCACAGATGGGGAAACCTTCGGACACCATAAGAAAGGCACTGAAAAAACTTTAGCCTACGCCTTTATTGGAGAATTTCCTAAGCGCAATTGGACTGTCACCAACTTTGCTCACTATCTCAGCCTCAATACTCCCACTTGGGAGGTGGAAATTAAACCCGCCACAGCCTGGAGTTGCGCCCACGGGGTGGATAGATGGCAAGATGACTGTGGTTGTGGTGGTGAAGGTGGTGTATGGCATCAAAAATGGCGGCGACCCTTGCGGGATGCTTTGAATTGGCTGCGGGATCAGTTAATTGATATCTATGAGAAACATGGCCGGCGCCTATTCCATGATCCCTGGTTAGCACGGGATGAATATATTCACGTGATCCGCGATCGCTCTGTGGCTAATGTGAACAGTTTCCTGTCTCGCCATCAAACCCACAAACTCACCCCAGCAGAACAAGTTGATGCTTTGCGCTTGTTAGAAATGCAGCGTCACGCTTTGCTGATGTTCACTAGTTGCGGCTGGTTCTTTGAAGAAATTTCTCGCCCGGAAGGTACGCAAATTCTCCGTTATGCTTCCCGTGCTTTGGAATTGGCTGGGGATGTGGCTGGTGTACAGTTGGAGAAAGCTTTCATCAAACGCCTATCTTTAGCCCCCAGTAATGTGGATATTTTCAAAGATGGTGCGGCGATCTATCGGCAAATGGTGCAAACTGCCCAAGTGAGTGTCAAGCAAGTAGCTGCTCACTATGCTATTAGTTCTCTGTTTGCTAATCAAAAATCTACACAAAAGCGCATTTATTGCTACAGTCTTGATGAGATTGATTACCAGTTGCAACGTATGGGTTCCTTGACCTTGGCGGTAGGAAATTTAAAACTGGTGTCGGAAGTTACCGGGGAGAGTGAAAGTTTAGTCTTTGCTGTGCTGCATTTGGGCGGCTGGGATTTCCACTGTTGTACCCAATTATTTACCGGTAGACGTGAGTACAGTCAGTTGAAAGAAAAGCTGTTTACCTCTCTAAAACAGGGGAGTGCTGCTCACAGTATCTTGGTGATGACCCGGCTATTTAGAGAAGAAACATTTAGCCTACAAAATCTCTTTGCTGAAGAACGTCACCGGATTATGCGCCTTCTAAGTCAGGAAACACTAACACGTTTAGACCAACTTTATACTCAGGTGTATCGGGATAATTACGGTTTATTGATGGCCTTCCACCGGGATGAGTTAGAAGTACCCCAAGAGTTGCAGGTAGCTGCGGAGATTGCTTTGGGATCACGCTGTATGCTCATACTGCGATCGCTCGAGCAAGAGATCACAGACCCCATCTTGAGTTTAAATCACATTGTAGAATTAGAAGCGATCGCTACTGAAGCTAAACATTTACATTGTCGGTTAAATATTCCGGAAGGTAAGCAAATATTAGAACAACTAATCATGCGCTTATTGTGGCAATTATTACATGACCTCAATGGCAGTTTTGCTACCCAAATCCAATGTTTAGAACGGTTGATTGATGTTAGCTATCAGCTAAATATCGGCATTTCTTTGCACAAGTCCCAGGAACTATATTTTAGCTGTCTGTCCACTCAAATTAGACCTTTATGTCTGACGACTTTGAAGAATACAGAAGAAAATTATCAATGTCGTCAATTGCTGAAGTTAGGACAAAAATTAGCTGTTGATGTTAGCCATGTTCTGGGTCAGTTGGAGTAGTCACAAAGCCCTAATCTGACCTAGGGAGAAAAGGCGACACGGGATGCTTTAGCGTCCCGTCAATATTTAGGAACTTAAGGGAAAATACTAGACGTTGAGGGGATGCTGCTTTTCTTTACCCGGGTAATCATTGTCATTGTTCACAGGTTTGGGATCTAAAAAAGCTTCTCTACCTGTAATCAATCTCGATCGACGATTCCGGGTGACATAATTCCAAGCCCACTGAATTACTACTACTAATTTAGTGTCAAACTCGATTAAGAAGTAGATGTGAATTATTAGCCAAAATACCCAAGCAATGAAACCTGTGAGTTTGATTAGGCCTAAATCTACAACGGCTAAATTTTGCCCAATCATCGCCAAACTACCCACGTCGTTGTAATGGAATTGTGGCAAACTGTAACCTTGAAGTCTTCCTTGAATCAGTCCAGCTACATACTCCCCTTGTTGAGTAGCTACGGGTGCAACACCGGGTAAGGGTTTACCGGTTTGATGGGAGAAGTTGGCTAAGTCTCCCACTACAAAAATGTTTTTATAACCCTTGACGGTCAAGTCCGGTTCCACAATCACACGTCCAGAACGATCGCATTCTACACCTGTACGCTCTGCTAGAACTTTCCCCATTGATGACCCTTGTACACCAGCGGCCCATAAGACGGTTTTTGAGGGGATTTCTTCAACTTCATCGCCACTCTTAAAAGTAACGATATCATTTTCAATATTTGTCACCCTGGTGTTAGTTCGGATAACCGCACCCAACTTTTCCAAAGCTGATGTAGCTGCTTTCGATAACTTGGGCGAAATGTATGGGAGGATGCGATCGCCCCCTTGCAATAGTAGAATTTTGGCCTCGGAAGTATTGATATTGCGGAAATCTTCTTGCAGTGTTTTATATGCTAATTCTGCGATCGCACCTGCTAATTCTACACCGGTCGGACCACCACCCACAATCACAAAGGTCAACAAAGCCTTGCGTTTTTCTGGGTCAGTTTCTCTTTCTGCTGCTTCAAATGCTGTAAATATCCGGCGACGTATTTCTATAGCATCTTCCACAGTTTTTAACCCCGGTGCGAATGCTTTCCACTCATCCTTACCAAAATAGGAATGGTTAGCACCTGTGGCTACTACTAATGTATCGTAAGGGACTACCTGATCATCTAAAATAACCTCTTGTTTTTTGGGGTCAATATCACTCACCTTTCCTAACAGCACTCGTGTATTCTTACTTCTTCTGAATACCGCTCGTAATGGTGAGGAAATATCAGCAGGTGAGAGGGTACCTGTGGCGACTTGATATAACAGTGGCTGAAATAGGTGAAAGTTGCGTTGGTCAATGAGGGTAATACTTACATTGGCTTTCGCCAAAGTCTTGGCTGTATATAGTCCACCAAAACCACCACCAATGATGACAACTTTATGTGGTGCATTCTTCCCAACTGAGACTACCATAGGAAATATTGCCTTCTGTTAAGGGCGTTAACTATTCTTAACAACTTTGTAACAAATTTATAATATATTTTGCCGTTTATTTAGAACAGTTGAAAAAATAATAACTGTAGTCAAATTTACGATTTATTTGATTTACAGCATTTCCCATGGTCGTAAGGTAGAAAGTTTTTTAGTTTTAGGGAATAGGGAATAGGGAATAGGGAACAGGGAACAGGGATTGAAAAGGATTGGGAAGGATTGGGGAACACACAAAAAACAATAAAATCCAGTCCCCTCCCCTTACAAGGACAAGACTTGGTGGACAAGGTGGACAAGGTGACAAGGGAGAAAAACAGTACAAAGTCTGTGGGCGATCGCACCCCCCCAACTAACTGGAAGAGGTAGCTTCCATGTATCTGTATAATAATCTAATGATTCATTGCACATCCCAGATCGCCTGTTTTCCAGTTACCAGGGAATTTCATGATCCAGTTGACACCATCGGTAATAGAGTTAGTTGAAGAAATTGTAGCTGTTAATCAAGCCTGGAAACTAACTGCTGAGATGGGACAGCATACCTCAGCCATAGCAGACTCACTCGCGGATTTAAAGAACCGGTTACAAGTGCGACTCTTACGTACTTATGCACCCGAACAAGTTTATTTAGAAGTTGATACTTCTCCAGAAACAACAACCACGGAAGAACTTTATGGGTTAATTCTACGCCAACCAATAGGTGATTATTGGAATGCGGCACATCTTCCCGTGCGTGTAGCTCAACAATTGCTGTCTTCTGAAGAAATAGCCAAATTTACAATTTAGTGGGGAGTGTAGTCAAATGATTCAAGGCTTATTCAATATTTTTTGGCAGAATACTCCTTTTCATTGGAGTATTTTACTTCTTCTCCTGGGGGGAGGAATAGCCGAAGTTAGATCTATTCTTCTGTATTGGCGTTCCATACAAAGAGATTTGAAAGATAATAACGAAAATATCAAGTACCTGGAGAGCCACCAACGTCAAAATGTTATCCCAGATAATGGATCATCCTGGTTCCAGAAACATCTAGCTGGAACAAATACTCAGGGAGGTTTCCAACCCAAAGTTGAGGCGGAAAAATTTGTATTATTACAATACCCAAGAATTTTAAATCCCTCTATTCCTAACAGCTATTTGCGTTTTATACCTACCATTCTCATCGCCATTGGTGTTTTAGGAACCTTTTATGGGATTCAGGAAGGATTATCACAAATAGACACGAGTAATATTAATCAAAACACCTCCGAGTTACTAGAAGCTAGTTCCAATCTTCTAGAAGGTATGAAAACTGCTTTTTCTACCTCATTGATGGGGTTAGGCTCTAGTAGTCTATTTACTATTGTCTTAGCAGTTGGAGAAGGAATTAAACGCTTACCTAGTCAAATATTACGCGAAAGATTAGATAGGATTGCTTTTGTGGAAAGTCCCACAAGGCTTTTATCTCGTTTTAACCTTGATGGAACTGAAAGAGCAGCAACCAGTTTAAGTAATGCTGCTGAGAGTATGAAGACCGGATTTGAAAAATTAATCCAGGTACAAAGTGAATTAAGTCCTGATGCTATTGGTGAAAAAGTTGGTGAAAAAGTGGGAGCAGTCATGTCTCCCATTTTCCAGGAGATCAAACAAGAATTATCAGCACTCAGAGAAATTAAACAGGAGCAAGGTCAGGAAATATTAAGAGAGTTAATTACAGAACAAAGAGAACAATTAATCAAACCCCTCATAGCTGAACTTACCAAGAGCGCACAACTGACTCAAGAAGCTTCTCAAGCAGTTCGTGAACTCAGAGAAGAACTGGGGGGAATTTCCCAAAGTCTCAGCACATCTGTAATGACTATCCAAAAATTCCAAGAAGATACTTTAGTGCAACTGCAAGAATTTGCAGTTAGCTTGCAGTCTATCTTAACTGAATTTCGTTCTGATACTCAAGGAGTAATGGAAAGGGTATCTACAGAAATTCAGTCAGCTGTAACTGCAAGTGTTGAAGCGATAAATTCCCAGAGAATTGCTTTTGAAGTCAGTTCTAATCAAGCAGCTAATACTTTTAGAAGTATTCGAGAAGATTTAGAAACCGCACTACATACCCAAGCAGAAATAGAGCGTCAAATGCTCCAGGAATTTCAAGATCGAACCCTGGCGATTATCACCACACAAACTGAAAGTATTACCACCGTTGGTAATGAAGCATCTCAATTAATGAATGGAGCCAGAGAGAACTTAATATCTACTCTCTCTAACATTGATACTATGCTGCAAAATACCCGGATCACTGTACAGGAAGAACTAGAGCAATTCCGCCTGAGTTATCAAACAGCTTTACAAGAGTTTTTCAATAGCCAAAATCAGTTACTAGAAGAAACCCTAGGGGAACAGCGTCAAGGACTAGCTCAGGTTGTCAATGATTTACAGACTGCTTTTAACGAAGAATATCACAGACGCTCAACTTTAACCGCACAAGTGGAAGAAAGTATGAGCAGAATTGGACAAACTGTAGAGAAGGTCAGTAATTTTGCTCATGTCACCGGTTTAACTTCAGGAGAAAGACTAGCACAAATCCAAGAAATTACCAGGGGATTGGGTCGAGAAGCTCATAGGATTGAACAAACCTATGCAGCTATGATTCAACAGTTAAATCAGGCTTTGGAAATAAGTAATCAACATTTAGTTGATTACCTAAATCAAGCATCTGCATCTGAAAACTTGTTTTTCACCCAAGCAGATGAAGCCACCACCAAAATTTCTAATCAATTACTACAAGCTGCTAATTATCTAGTAGCTGCAGAAGCTAATCGTCGTCATCAATCTGAATCATGAATAATTTTAGCGATTGGGAACCAACACCACAAATAGAAGAGGATAACTCCAGCGTTTTACTCGCCATTGGCGATATGATGTCTGGACTGTTAATGATATTTGCGCTGTTGTTTATTACCGTTTCTTTACAGTTGAGTGAAAGATCAGAACCCAGACGTAATGTCATTGAACAAGTGATTGAAGAGTTGAAAGCAAAGAAAGTCAATGTAGAAGTTAATAAAGATACTGGAGATATTAGCCTGAAAGAAAATATTCTATTTCCAGAAAATAGCGCTCAATTAAGTACTGCTGGGAAAAGCACTCTACGATCATTTATCTCGGTTTATAGTAATGTAATTTTCTCCAAACCTAAATATCAGGAAGAAATTACCCGGGTTGTGATTGAAGGACATACTAGTTCTAGTGGAACTTATAACGGTAATTTACAGTTAAGTCTGTTGAGGTCTTTTGCTGTTGCTGAATATATCTCCTCAGAGATGAAATTTGAAACTCAATCACAACTGAAGAAAAAAATCCTTGTTTCTGGAAGGGGAGAAATTGAAGCTAGTGAAGAGATTGATGACCCCAATGATAGAAAGGTAATTTTCCGGTTGCAATTTAAGGGGGATAATTTATCTGATATTTTTACATCAAAATGATTTTTACAACCTAGAAAATATGATGTTAAATTTTCGCACTCTATCCTTAAGCGATCGCCAGTCACCGGAACCAACCAATTTACTCCAGTTAGTCAACAATTTCCGCAACAGTGGACAATTCCGCCAGCTTCACGATCTCCCTAATGTAGAAACAGATACTTGGCGTTCTTTAGATCAAATTATCGAAACCATCCAATCCGGCAATATTGACGACATTCAATACATAGAATGGGTCTATTGTCTCCATAATAAGGCTGAATGGGATAGGCAACACCCAGAAATCAGCTATACAACTTCAGTATTAATCTGGAGAGCAGCAGTTAATAACTTAAGGCTCAGAGAAACTTTATTATGGCTGTTAGTGTTGAATCATAGCGAGTCACAGCCAATTATCAGTGAATCCTTAGTTACAAGTTTTTCTGTGTTTATCAGGGAATCAGGGGACAGTGACGCACAAATATTACAAATCATACAAGCCATCACCCAGGACGACTATCACAGATTAGCTTTAATTGCTAGTAGGGAGAAGAATTGTACACCCCAAGAATTACTCAAGAAATGTCATCTTCCATCAACTGGTAATGGGGTGAGTCAGGCTTTAAACTATGTAGTGACAATATTTTCAGACAGGAAAGACAAACCAGAATGGTTCCCAGAATGGTTACTGCGTTGTTTGGCGCAAATGTCCCACTCACAACAATGTCAGGAAGTTAATCGTTTATTGACAGCGATCGCCCCTGAAATAGGAAGCGGTTTTTTATCAATCGTAGAATGGTTACGTCAAAATTACGGACCCCGCACTGTTAATTCTCGCTGGAGTCAATTATCACCACAAGCTCAACTAGCATTACGTAAATGGATTGGTGCTGCTACTTGGGGAGATTTTGACAGAATGATTACAGTGTTAATCAATAAGTTGAGTTCACAGTTACAAAACTTACCACAGAATAACAGGGGATATCAGGAACTAAATTATCAAAGAAACCAACTAGAAAGACGTAAAGGGTTCTGGTCAAATTATAGCGATCGCTTTGAACGTTTGCGTATTTTAGTACCCGCATCAACTAGTTGGATTAGTCAAGAATTAACACGAGATATTGATATTCTGGTAAAAGATGGTAGTAATGAGACAGAAATTTGTATCTTTGACTTTGGGGATTGGTTTATTGTAGAATTCTTCAGGGGTAATGGCAGTGAAATTTTACTGTTTAACCGCCATTCCTCTGCTCATGTGGAAGAAACATTATTTCAATCGCCAAATTTATCTATCTCAGATATTCGCCGTTTATATCGTTTTGGCGGTGAAATTCGTGATCATGTTTTCCTCTGGCAATATTATGGGGAAAAGTGGCTGAGAACGCAACATAATATTTACCCGAATGACGGGATAACTCGTTTTAAAGGAATTCCTCCACAATATAATCAATTTAGTCACACAACAGGTTTACCCACTCCTACAGTAGATAACCAGAGAATCCGTGAACAACGTTTAGCACGCTGGCGCCAGGATATTCAAAGAATATACCAAGGACTTGGTATAACCTTGAAGAACTGGAGTAACTAGTAACATCTGAATCTAGATTACCATGGTGTGTTGTCCCGCACAACGCACTATTTTTTTTAACGCAAAGGAGCGCAAAGGTTTAAGATTAATTAGATTCAGCCCAAAGGTGATTAATAATCATCAAATACTTTAGCCAAACTATACTTCGTATTTTTTATACTCAATCAATGTTCTGGGAAAAAACAGCTATTTATCTTGACTTAATTAATAGAATATGCATATCTGGGAAAAAGATCAACGATACCAGATTTTTAGAAGTCATGGTAATTTAAGCTTTAGTTGATAAAATCTATGGACTAGCAGGATTACTGATATGCCTAGATCCCTTAATTCTTGAATTGGGGTAAAACTGTCCCTTATAAATTTTTAGGTCTACATTGACAAATGTCTAAAAATGTCAACTCCCAAGAGTTAAAACCTGATCAACCCAATGATCAACCTCCTGCGGAATCTCAAACAGCAGTAAAACGGGAAGCAGATAAACGCAGTTCAGTAGAAACTGGTTTATCAAAGGATACCGCATTTGTAGCTGCTCCTAGAGCCATTGAAGTGATTTTTGACCCCGGTAATCGCTCAATTCTGCTCTATGATGGCGATAATCTTGTCAAACTAGCTTCTTTATATGCATGGCTATCTGGGAATCGTAAACCAATACGTATGAATGATCAATCATCTGTTGTTGAAATTCATACCTCAGATGGTAGTTCTGAATATAATGGTACTCGCTATTTGATTGGCGAAGCAGCCTCCAGACAACCCCGTTACGAACGGGTCTACAATCGTCCTAAATTTGATGAATGCTTACTTTATCTGCTACCCTGTATCGGTAAACTTTTCCCCAAACAGAAAGATCTGACTCTAGCGGTGAAAGTCAATGCTACAGAAGCTGAACTTCATCAAAATCTTTTGGAGCAAAAGCTCAAGGGAAAGACAGAAGCTACTATTGATGGACGGGATATCTCACTTACGGTGGAGTCTGTGACGGTTTTTGAGGAAGGTTTGGGAGCTTGGTATCTGCTTAATGATTCTGAACCTCAAATCAAAGGCCACTATACAGGAGTGCTAAATTTGGGGGGAGCCACTATTGACTCTATTTTGGTGGATTATGATGGCTATGTTTTAACAGAAGCCAGTTTGAGAAGTCCTAAGGGGGGTACATTTGACCTGGCCACGGAAATTAGACGCGTCATTACAGCTGACCGAGCAGATATGGCTTATCTAGAGGCCGATGTAATTATGAATTGTCTGGAGTTCAATGATTATGTCATTGATGGTTATGATTTCTCGTCTGTTGTCAGAAATGAGATAGATAACTGGTTTAAGTCGGTGATGGGAAAAACTCAAGCTGTCTGGTCTACTTACTTCCATAAAATTTCTCGCTATATCCTCACCGGTGGTAGTGCTTATCTAGTTATTGATAAAGCTGCTCGTTCCCCCAAGTTCCACGTTACCCGTAACCCAGTATACGATAATGTTATAGGTCTCTATGGACGACAAAAAATTAATAGCTAATATGGACTTGGTCAGGAAAAAAATTGCTCGACGTAGGTTTCAAAAACGTTCCGGTTCAAACCATGTCTGGACTATGACCGCTACTATCAAGGAAGAAAATTATGATGTGGTGTTAACCGAAGGTGACAATAGCGAAACTGACAGCGTGTCTAAAGTCGTTAACCGTGCATTAACTTTGATGCAAAGATTAATGGACTCTACCCAAACCGATACGTTTTCCGAAGCTATGGATCTCGCCCTTCGACTGGTGAAGCAGGCTAATGTGTCTACTGTCAAGGAGTCTGAGAATGTTGTCCCTCAAAGAGATAATCATTCCCACACAAACACTGATTTTGTAGATCCTGATTTTTTGAATGTCATGGGATAGCCAAACTCAGCTTTTAATTGAGGATAAATTACTCAAAATGTCGCCGAAAGCGGGGATCAAGTTTATCTGTTTTTTCCTGATTGCAAGTGAAACACAGGGTCTGTAAGTTGCTGATATCATTTTGACCACCACGAGCTAGGGGGATAATGTGGTCAACTGTCAGCTTAGTTTCTGAACTTGTTTTACCACAGCTTTGACATTGATATTTATCTCTTGCAAATACGTATTTTCTCACTGAGGAGGGAATGGGAATCCGGGGAGTTTTATTCATTAGTTACCCTCACTTCAGGAATCAGCGACAATCTGCTGAAAATCTTCATTGCTAATTACAGGTAATAAGTGATCGTACAAGTGCATAGATTGTAAACAGTTATTAATATGGGAGACTGCTGTGTTATAACCCTCAATTTTCTCTTTAACAACATTCAGTAAGCGTTGATTACTCAGAATTTTGTCTTCTGCTTCCTGTTGTAAAGTTTGTTCCAAATAAGCACGAGCTTGGGAGTATTGCTGTAATATATTATCCTCTTGCTCTTGTGCCATGGCTAATAATTGCCTCTTGAGGATGGTGTTGATAGTTTGACGCAAAGATTTACAAACTGTCTGGGAAACCTTGGGTTCAAAATCCAACTTTAACAACTGTCTAATTGCTGGTTCAGCTTCTACCATACTTTGGGAATCGTAACTTTGGGAGGTTTGCAGCAAAGTTTGACGAAACTGATATATGGAAAAAGTCCCCTCATCATAAAATCTCGGACTTTCTCGCACAAAGCGATCGCATTCTGCACTAGCTGCATTATCCAAAATCACTGAGACAGTTTTGGCTGTAGCTTTTACCTGTTCCTCAATTCCCCCATCATTACCTAACAACCGATACAATTGACGATAGTATTCTGATTTGCGAATTTTTTCAATTAATTGCCTAAACAAATTATTTACTAATTGTTGACAACATTCGCTCAAAATATCTTCTAACTCGTTTGCTAAATAATAAAACGCTTCTACTAAAATCGCTAGTAAAGGCGCAGTGGAATTGCGGGGATGGCTACGGGTAGAACGTTGATAAGCATCAGCGACGGAAAATGTGTTTAGTAACTCATCTAAACGCCGAATCATCCGCCCTTGTAGTTGGCGAAAATCAGTCTCAAAAGTATCACAGGAATGATTAATTATTAGGTTGGCCTCTTCTGTGATGTGCTGACCAAATTCTTTAGATACTTGCTGGAGTTGCTGATTCAGCCGTTGTAACTCCTGCGCCTTCATCCCCTCAATTTCTCGCGGTTGACTATCTAGTTTTATGTATTCAGTTTGATAATGTTTTTTTAGTTTAATACAAACATCTTCTAAATCATCAGCCAAATTTTGAAATAGCTGTGGGCGCTTTTCTTCTACCAAATATTTAGTAATTGCTGTGCGAAATTCCTCAATACCACTATCCTGAATTAGCTGATTAATTAAAGGCGTTCCCTGCTCTGCTAAAATTCTGACATAATTCTCATTGGGAGTTTCATAACTGTTTACCGAAATGCGAAAATGACTGGATGATAGTTTACCAGAATTAGCACAGTAACGGTTAAACTCATTAATAAATTGCGGTGTTTCTTCTCTCCCATTACTACTTTTAACAGTATCTACAAAAACAGAATCTAACCCAAATCTATCACTGATATTTGTATGTTTAATCTGACTGCCGTAAAATCCCAGTAATCCACTGGTTTTATAAACCCTAGGAGCATCACGAAACTCTTTACTAATTAAGTCATCTAAGCGCTGCCTTAACTGGGTATTATACCAAGTTTCATCAATGCGGTTGAAAGTGTAGAAAATGCGATCGCGTATTCCCCCATTGTCTCGCATTATTTCTAAAAGTTCCGTTTCCTCCTTGGTCATATCACCAGCAGCAGCGGGTTTTAATACACACACCACCGCCGATGTATCTGGATGTTGAATTTTAGCATAAGTTAACTGTGCATCCTTCTCCACCGGTGCATCAATACCTGGCGTATCAATAATTACATTTCCATCTTCTAACAGGGGATGATTGCAGTAATATTCAATTCGTTTTAAAACAGAGCTATTATTACCGCGCCGCGCATATCCCGCAGCTTCCTTAAGATTAGAAAAATTGAATTGCTCCATAGAATATGTAGCATTCTTTATCGTCTGAATATGTTGACGATTTGCCTCATACCCCTCAAGTAGTAATATTAAAGCCTTCCCTTGTTTTGCTCGTTCCGATTTACTTTCTCCACCTTCTTGCTGAATAATAGCATTACAACCTTGACGCAGTAAATCAATAATTTCAGGTTGGTTAATATTAGCTGCTGTTTGAAATCCCAACTTTTCACATAAAAAACTGGCTTGTTGGCGAATTTCTACTTCACTTAAAAAGGTTAAAACTACTCTTTCCTGATCTAATGGTGCATACTCAATTCTGCATTCCGTACCTGTAGCGTGTCCTTCTGCACTGTATAGTAATTCCCGTTCTAGTAGTGCATTAATCAACATCGATTTACCCGCACTAAATGCACCTGCAAAGACAATTTCAAACTGCGGTGAAACGACTTTTTCCAGAGAAGTTTGTACAGATGTAATATCTTCAGATCGCAAAGATGGCTCTTGTTGCAACAGTTGTAATACAGTTTCAACTTGCTCTTTTAAATTTTCACACTGGGTAGGGATGTTGGACATGATTCTTTATCTATAGTCAACTAAGTATTCAGCCTATATAGGATTCCCACTGAATCGTATATTATTTTTCCTAGGCACCAAAGCAATTATCGCACTACAGGATAAATCGCCACAGACTTCACCGTGGCTATACCTGTGTTTTCCTCTTCTTTCTTCTTTTCCTTCAGCTGGGAGTTGAGCGCCTCCACTTCCTCCGAATAGCCCCATGTCTTCTTTTGAACTAAGTATGCAGTTAAATCAGGAGTTTTGATTTTTCCCCCATGCTTCTCAATCAGGGTCACCAGATTAGGCTTTAACTCCTCCAATTCCTGCTCTAGACTCGCCTGCTTCTGCTTAATTTCCCGATATCTGTGAAAATACTCAGACTCATCACACCCTAAATCAACTAGGGGTAACTCAGGCTCAGTTAAGTTTTTATTTAGTGGCGGTTGGAACTTTTGAATATTCTGGTATTCCCAGTCACGCAAATCATCTACATCATCCCCATTTAAGTAACATATCCACTGACCGCCATTACTTTTAAAATCCTCATTCCGCTCATGGTTTTGGTGTCTCTGTCTTAAGCTACTCGTAGAAATACCAACATACCAAACCCTGTAAGCATCATCACATATAAAGTAAATACCTGGTGAATCAGGTAAATTATGGTGTTCACCTAGCATCACCTTAGCTAGTTTTTTAATTATTATCTCCATCACACAACTTTATTAACTCCAGTATTTAAAAATACTAGCATCTTGGGTATAAATAAAAAAATACCTCTAAAGATAGATTTCAAATTCTCAAAAAGAGGCATTGCGCCTTGATTTTAATCCTTACCGTTCTTCCATACTGGCAACAAAGTATCTAAATTTACTATATTTGCTTGAGATTTCTGAGTATTTTTCCAAAGCACAGTAAACCCACCAGCACCCAGCCTATATTGGGGAAACAGCCGATAACAAGGAATATCAGTTAAATGAGATTGATATTCCCCTAAATAACTAACTGTAACTGGTTGAAAATCAGGGAACCGTGACATAAACCATTGACAAACCTCCTCATTTTCCTCCGGAGAGTAAGTACAGGTCATATAAGCAAGATAGCCCTGGGGTGCAACTAATTGAGCCGAATTAGCTAGAATCCTCTTTTGTCGATTAGCACTTTTATTAATCGCTGTGGGATGAAAACAGCCAGGGGCTTTTTCACCTTTAGCGACTAAAGATTGCCCAGTACAAGGCGCATCAACTATAACTAAATCACTAGATAATGGGATTTGCTCCGTAAAAATACTAGAATCTCGACTCACCACAGTACAAGGGCTAACTTGACAACGCTTTAAATTAGAAATCAGCATCCCTAAACGTTTACCAATCACCTCATTACAAATTAGTAAATTAGGTTGCAAAGCTTTCCAAGCAAAAATACTCTTACCCCCAGGGGAAGCACACATATCAAAAACCAAATTCACCGACTGGGGAATCATTAATAAAACTGTAGCCGCAAACACAGAAGAAAAATCTAAACAATAAAAGTCACCTTGTTGATGCAGAGGATGTTTACCAGGCTTTTCTCCTAATGATAAACGCTGCACAAAGTCTGGTTGCCAATTTATTGATGATTCTACGGTGAAAGGTGATAAATTAGGCTGATTTTGACACCAAATAATTGCTGGGTTAAAGGGTTGCGGATTCATTAATGAATCAATAAACTGTTCTTGTTTATCAGGGTTTTCAAACAACCGGCGCGAGAGTTTAAGTAATAAATTTGATGGTTTTTCCATTAGTAAAAATGTGACAGAAGAACAATGCTATAGATGGTCTTGGCTGCATACTGAAAATATCATGACCGGTTAATCCAACTGAATCAAGAATGTTTGCTCCTAGTCAGGATCTTAGTCCTGGGTTGAGGGAGTCAAGTCGCCAAAATTGTTCGGAGAGGATGATAAATGTTCGATAATTTCCCGGATAAATTACGCCGAGAAGCGCAATTATGGCGAGATGAAGGGCTAATTAGCGCTTCCCAGTACGAAAACTTAGCAGAACGTTATCGATTTAAGAACCTAGAAGCAGCATCACGCGATCGCTTTGTGGTCACTGTGATTGGTATAGGTAGTATCCTGTTGTGTTTAGGTATAATTACCTTCATAGCCACAAATTGGCAATCATGGTCACGAGAAGTCAAATTTATCTTGATGATCAGTTTATTTCTCTCCACTAGTATCACGGGTTTTTCTACATGGGTAGAAGCTAAATCTGGGAACAATGAAAAGAGAAAACAGCAACAAAGTAAACGTATTTTGGGAGAGGGATTACTAATTTTAAGTGCCTTCTTTTTAGGTGCAAACATATTGCTGATGGCACAGATTTTCAATATTAGCGGTTCCATGGCAGAACTGTTTTTAGCCTGGGGATTTGGCGTTCTGGTCATGGCCTACAGTTTGTGTTTAAACTCCCTGGGAATTATGGCCATTATCCTCAGCCAAATCGGTTACTGGGCGGGAAGAGAAGACTTTGGGGTTTCCACAGTTGACTGGAATTGGGTAAGTTTGGCAGTTCGACATATGCCCTTATTGTCATGGTTACTATTTGTACCCTTAGCATATTTTTGTCGCTCTCGCTTGATTTTTGTGGTAGCAGCCTTTGTCTTTGCTGGTACTTTGCAGTTGAATCTCAATCCCCTACCACTGTTGAACCTGGACAATATAGCCCCTTGGGTGGCCTCCTTTGCCTTTGCACTGCCACCTGCATTATTCTGGAGTTATGACGATTTACTTTTCCCCACAGTCAATTACAGGTTATTTCAACCTCTGGCGCGTAACCTGGCATTGATATTTTTTGGACTAGTCTTTTATGTCTTGTCTTTCCGTTGGCAATGGGTAGCCCCAACATTGAATACCTTGATGCCAAATAGTAACAATAATCTATTCATGTCTCTGCCTGTAGTCGATTTAGGGGTTCTCAGTGGTTTAGCAGTATTACAATGGTTATCAATGCTGCGTCTGCGAAATAACCCCCCCCGCAGGGAAGTGATTTTTACTCTTGCTGTTGTTACTACCTTTTTGGCTTTCATCATTATTACACCTTTCTGGCATTTAGCTATTACTCGCATTGATGAATTAGGCAGTTTCATCTTTAATGTACTTTTCGCCTTCTTAGCATTCGGGTTAATCCGAGAGGGATTAAAGTTAAACAACAGGAGCAGATTTTGGGGAGGTATGCTATTATTAACCTTACAAATTATTAGTAGGGTTATAGAGTATAATACTGACCGACTTTTTCAGTCCCTGGTATTTGTGATCTGCGGTTGGGCATTAATTACTGCCGGACTTTGGTTTGAACGTCGCTTACCTAGTAAGTCCAGTTCCTAATTAAAGTTTGGTCACAATTAGGGACATTCAAGTGGGTGGTTTACCCTTTTTAGAGAATCTCTGCGTCAGTCCTAATTCTGGTAGTTCATCCAGACACAATTTTGACTAATAACTCTTCATCTTAGGACTAGGCTCATGAGAAATGATTCCTCTGAATCGACTGGAAAGCAATCACCTAGAACATTATCCCCTGAAGTGGAATTTTCTGAGAAGCTGAGTTTTAAAGATTACCTCACTGCTACTGAACAAAAAGCGAACCAGCCTCTACCTTTTTGGCGGCTATTAGTTCCCCTCTTAATTCAAACTGGAATTATCCTGGCCGTTCCCACCCAAGCAATGTATACTAGCATTGCTGGTAGGGATGTAATCTTGCAAACACTGGCTCAAAACCCTAATAATGTGGTTCAAGATTTTTTTCTCACCTTGGAATATAATATATCCCGCGTGGACAATTTGAGAAGGCTTCCCGGTTGGAATGATTTATTCAGAGGCAATCAGGGGAGAAACAGACGACTTCTCCCTGGGACTAACTTATACGTGATATTGCAAGAGCAACAAATCTCCTCCGGTCGTGGTGTTCCCAGTCCTTGGCGACCCATCAGGGTGACTAGCAATTTACCCGAATCTCTTCCCAGCAATCAAGTCGCTTTAAGAGGTGTGTATCAAGATAATGCCATTATCTATGGAATAGAAACATACTACCTCCCAGAACAACAAAGGCAGCAAGTCAGTAACGATATTTTCCAAAGCGTCCGGCAAACTAGAGGAAATAGACCCCCACAAATTCGACCAATTACCGTTAGAGTCAAAGTAGACCCTCAAGGTAATGCTGTACCCGTTAGTTTGTGGGTGCGCGATGCTTACGGCGATCGCGGCTATCGCAATTATCGCCTTTAATCCTCATGGCGTAAATTCCATGCTACACCGGCCGCCGCCCCTGCGCCTGCTACCAAACCTGTAGCCATTCCTTGGATAGTTCTTTGTATGGGGTCTTGTGTGAGACAATCACTAGTCACAGTCTGAGATTGCAAGCAAGAATTACTTTCTGCCCAGCTGGATGTACCCCCTAGGATTACACCCGCGAGACTACAGGAACAAACGAGCAACAACAGGCGCTTGGTTTTTCTATCCATGGATGGATGCTTTCAAGGTGAGGATGAGATAACTAACCTCAACTAATGTACACCTGTTTCTCTAAATTGACCACTGATTCATCCGGAAAAAAATACTTGTACTTTGTTACGTCCTGTGGCCATGACTTTGTGAATTAAGTCCAGGTGTTGGGGTAAGCAGACTCGTCGCAAGTCGTAGCGACTGACGATTTCCTGGCGCGCATTGTCCCGTATTTGTTGCATTCTGTTGGGATGTTCCAGCACCTCACCTATGCGATCGCATATATCCCCTGGGCTAAAAAAGTCCACCAATAAACCCGTTTCCCCATCTCGAATCACTTCCTCCACCGGGGGAGTGCGGGAACCAACGACCAGACAGCCACAGCTCATGGCTTCCAGCATCGACCAGGAAAGCACAAAGGGATAGGTTAAATAGATATGGACACTGGAAACTTGAAATAGTCCTAGCAGTTGGTAATAAGGCAATTGGCCAACAAAGTGAACTCGACGGGGGTCTAACTGGTCTTTCACCTCATCCAAATATATCTGCTTCCAGGTTTTACCCTTTGGCGCCGCTGGTCCATAGCTGACTCCATCTCCCCCTATAATCACCACGTGAGCCTGGGGGCGTTCCCGCAAAATCCGGGGTAAAGCACGCATAAATATGTGATAGCCCCGGTACGGCTCCAGATTGCGACTGATAAAGGTAATTACCTCGTCTGAGCGGTTGAGCTTCAGGGATTGCCCTTGGGGGTTGAGGGTCACGGTGACCTCAGGATTGGGACCGACCACATCTGTATCAATGCCATCATGGATTACCTCCAGTTTGTGGTGGAAAATTACCGGGTGTGAGGACTTCTGATACGCAGTGGGACAAACGCCAACATCCAGTGCTTCCAGGGAAATTAGATGATTAGCGTTCCGGGTGCGGATTTTGCATTCTAAATCTGCGCTAGAAGGAAATTCAGGATCAAAAGCAGTATCATGGCCGTGGCTCTGATAGTAAAATTCAAACAGCCCAATGGTGGGAACATTTGGGTATACATCCTTGAGATATAAGCCCTCCCCCCAGCCGGGATGGACTAGAATTAAATCGGGGATAAAGCCCTTTTTCTGGAGGCTATATAGCGATCGCAGCACCTGCTGTCCCCGTCGCACCTGTCCCTCAAATCCCTGGAGATAATGATGGGTTGTCGGACTACCTGTCTGGGGGGATTTATAGCCAAACTGCTCCACACCGGGTAGGGGAAAGGGTTGCTTGGCTTCTTCTCTCAAGCCCACGACTTGATGACCCTCCAGGGCTAATGCTGGGGCTAGATGCTTATACTGTCCAGGAAAGTTTTGATGGATGAATAGAACCTTCATTGCACATACAGAGCGTACTTGATCAATTTAATTGTAGCTATAAATACACGAAATTTTGCAGGTTAATTTTAGTGATTGTGAGTTTCTAGAGTTATTGTTTCCCAAGGACTCAAACCACAACCGCCTCTGCAACACCACCTTGCATTTTATGCATTGCATCCAGTAAGCTTTGCAGTTGCTGATCGGCTTTCAAGACTGCTAAACCCCTTACCGTTACCTTACCCGGAGAGTAAACAAAGCGGGTCTTGAGATGTTCTGGTAAGTTGGCTGCTAGTAAATTCCAAGCCGGTTCTTCCATGGGAGTTTCTAAAACAATGTGTTGTTTATTCTCTGGTTTAATGCGGCTAAATCCTAACTTTTTCGCTACCTGTTTGAGTTCCATTACCCGTAAAAGTTGATTAGCCGGGACTGGTATGGCACCATAGCGATCGCCCCACTCCGCCGTGATATACTTTAATTCTTCTGGAGATTTTGCCGCCGCCACTGCCCGGTAAGCACTCATCTTTTGATCCACGTCGGGAATATAATCAGATGGAATAAATGCTGTGAGGTTGAGGTCAATTTGAGTATCATCAACTTTGGGTATTTCTTGTCCGCGAATTTCTCGAATCGCCTCTTCTAACATTTCCATATACAAATCAAAGCCGATGGCTTCCATTTGACCAGATTGTTCTGCACCTAACAAGTTACCCACACCTCTGATTTCCATATCGCGCATCGCCAGTTGATACCCCGAACCAAGTTGGGTAAATTCCTGAATCGCCCGCAGTCTTTGCCGGGCTGCATCGGATAAATTTTCTTGTTTGGGATAGAATAACCAAGCATGGGCTTGTATTCCCGCCCTTCCCACACGACCACGCAGCTGGTATAATTGAGATAAACCAAAACGGTGAGCATCTTCAATTAAGATTGTGTTGACTCGGGGAATATCTAAACCAGATTCAATAATTGTTGTGCAGACGAGAATATCCGCATCACCATTACTGAAAGTCAGCATAGTTGATTCTAAATCGCTTTCATCCATTTGACCATGAGCGATCGCAAACCTCGCCCCCGGTATCATTTGCCGTAAATTAGTTGTCAGTTCTTCGATGCCTTCCACCCGTGGAACTACATAAAATATTTGTCCTCTTCTGTCTAATTCCTGACGAATTGCCGTGCGCACCATTTCCGGGTTTAATGGCGCTAGGTGGGTTTTAATAGCTCTTCTGGTAGGGGGTGGTGTGGTAATTAAACTCATTTCCCGAATTCCCGACAAAGACATATATAAGGTACGGGGAATGGGAGTAGCCGAAAGTGTGAGGACATCAACTTGAGTTTTTAAGGTTTTAATTTTTTCCTTTTGATTCACCCCAAACCGTTGCTCCTCATCCACCACCAACAGTCCTAAATCACGAAAGGTGACATTCTTACCTAAAATTTGGTGTGTACCGACAACTATATCTAATTCCCCCGTGGCTAATCGCTTTTGAATGGCGCGGCGTTCTTCAGCACTACGAAAACGATTCAGTAAGCCAATAGTTACCGGGTAAGGAGCAAAGCGTTCTTTGAGGGTGTGGTAGTGTTGCTGAGTCAAAATTGTTGTGGGTGCAAGTAGTGCAACTTGCTTACCCGCGGTGACAGCCTTGAAAATAGCCCGAATTGCTACCTCTGTTTTACCAAAACCCACATCCCCACAAACTAAACGATCCATGGGGCGATCGCTTTCCATATCTCGTTTGACATCTTGTACAGCTTTGAGCTGATCTATAGTGGCTTGGTAGGGGAATGAGTCTTCCATTTCTTCTTGCCAAGGCATATCTTGGGGATAACTATAGCCTTGTTGTTTAGATCGAGCTGCATACAGTTTTAGCAAATCCACCGCCAACTTTTTGATGGCCTTACGAACTCGGTTTTTAGTATTTTCCCAAGCCTTACCAGTCATTTTGTGCAGTTCTGGTGGTTTGTCCCCCGTGCGGCGAAACCGAGATAAAGCAGCGACTTGATCAGCAGCAACTCTGAGGATACCGTCAGCATACTGCACCACCAGATAATCACGGGTTTCATGATTAATAGTTAAGCTTTCCAACTTCATAAACTGACCGATTCCGTGACTTTTGTGCACTACATAATCACCTTGACGCAGCTTATTGGGGTCTACTTGCTTAGAAGTGGCTTGGCGACGCTTGCGGATATACCCCGGTGTCGCCAGGGAATGCTGTCCGTAAAATTCCCGATCAGTGATGACTATCAGTCGAAATGTAGGCAGGATAAAACCTTCTAGTTCCGCTAAACCGGAATACTTTATAGCTGTAGGTATATGGTTAATTTGCAATTTATCAATTGCTTGGTAGTCCCGCGGATTGGGGACAAATTGCGCCGGACAATCGTGTTCTTGTAGTAGAGAGACAGAACGGGAAGGTTGGGCAGAAATCAGCCAAATGGAGAAATTGCGATCGCGTTCTTGTCGCAGAATGTCCGCCAGCTTGCCAAATTGGTGTGGTGTTACGGGCAATGAGCGGCTAGCAAGATTTATACCACTGTTCTCTTCGGCTAATTCAGATAAATATAAAGTTTTAAACTTAGTTACATCTATGAGGCATTCATCAAAAGACCGATGAATTTTGGGTAATTCTGAGAAAATCGGGCTAGATTCTTCCCTATGACTCATACCCCATTGTTCCTGGGCATTTTCTACCCAGCGATCGCTATGTGCACGACACTGTTCTGGTTCATCAACAGCAATCAGGGTATTTTCACTTAAATAATCTAAGAGTGATGCTGGTTTTGTGAAAGCCAACCCCAGAAAACGACGACTCCCTTCTAGAAGTTCCGAGTCTGATTTCCCCTCAACCTGATCTTGTAATGCTTCCCAGACAATAGGAGCAAAACTAGTGGGAGTCAGGGTAATTTGGTCAATTTTATCAAGGGCAGAACGTTGACTAGCAGCATCAAATTCGCGGATTTTCTCAATCTCGTCACCAAACCACTCTAATCTAACTGGCATTCCCGAAGAAACAGGAAAGACATCGACAATATCACCGCGCCGACTCCATTGACCTTCTGTTTCCACCAGTGGTACTCTTTCATACCCCAAACTGGTAATTTTTGCCCCGAAGGTATCCAGGTCAAACTCCATCCCCCGCTTTACAGTCAGACAGAAAGGTATAAAAGCTGCTGGTGGTGGTAAATGGGGTTGTAACGCCCCAGCAGTAGCGACAATTGCAAGATTGGTGTTACTTTCCCCCTTACCATTTACCAAATCAGCCAGAACTTGCATCTGTCCCCAGGTCATTTCCGTTTCCGGGTCAAAGGGTTCATAAGGAGAGGCTTCGGAAGTGGGGTAAAAATGCACCGTCTGCCATCCCATAGCCTCCAACTGTGCATAAGCGCGTCCGCCTTCCTCCAGAGTTGGAACTACTACCAATAAATTTCTGCCAGAATTTTGGGCCAATGCTGAAGCTATTAGACCTTTGGGTAGGCGAGAAATGCCATTTAACCGCAATTCTTGTTGGCGATTTAACTGAGAAAGTAATTCAGTGTTGAGCGGCGATCGCCCCAAGGCGCGCACAATAGAAGAAAATGCCATAAGTTTTACTACAGGAGGAAGTCCTTAAAAATCACAGAAATTACAGTTAGTTTATATTCACCATTTTAAGAGTGTTCCAGCCGTTATTAACTTCACTTACAGAATTATCCTCATACTTACCGGGAGCCAGAGGGGACATGACCAATGACATCTGTGGTTAATTTTTCTTATTAATTCTCGACAATCACCAACACAGCGGTAAAAGCTCTCCTATGATTACTAAATACTTGTGCGATTCGTTCTCTCCAAATGAGTAGAAATGCTCAAGGATGAGAGGCAAGACTGGGTTAAACCAGATTCCTGTAACTGTGTGTTCATGTGGGTGAGAATCCCATCCCCTAGGTGCAAGGGTGACAGCATTTCCCTTACGGTAGCGACTAGCCATCAATCCGTAAAGCAGGGAGAAAAGGCGTTCCTACTGGGAGCCTAACCTGGTACACGTCGAGCAAAGTACCCATGAGTAGTCAACAAAGATGTGTTTGAAACGTCGTTAAGTAAAACCAGCCAAATCAGGCTGACAGGCTGGAACCAAAAGGTAAAGGATAAGGAAACGGCTATTTAGTTTTAGACCGTTATGCACTTCCGATAAACCCGGCGTACAGCATCACTCTAAAGGTACATAGAATGGACACACGGAACGAAGTAACCCCTTGCTAGCTCTTTTAGTAGGTCGAAACTAAAAGTAGGTGCTAACCGGATGCTGCAAGTGGGGAAGATTGAGTCAGAAGCGAACGCTTAGGGTAATGCCTAAGATATGCTGACAGA
>CAIWDD010000136.1 GCA_903911355.1 uncultured Nodularia sp.
AATCAAAGAGAGTACCAGCATCGCCGCTTTGGAAGTCGGTACGACCACAACCCCGGATAAATAGGGCATCTCCTGTGAAAATATGACTGTTATTGACTAAATAAGCTAGATGACTGTCAGTGTGGCCGGGAGTAGCGATCGCTTTGATGGTGATATTTCCTAGTAATAATTCCTCTCCATCCGCCAGATGGCGATCAGCACAGGCTACTTGAGCATTTTCGGGAACTATACCCAGACAGCCTGTGATTTGCCTTAATTTTCCAGTTCCTGTGACGTGATCGGCGTGAATATGGGTTTCTAAACAGTATTTTAGCGTTAATCCTAGCTCCCGTAATTGCCGATCATCCCTTTCCACCTGTTCCCGCACTGGATCCACTAATACCGCTTCCTTGCTGACGGGATCGGCAATCAAATAAGTATAAGTGCTGGTTTCGGGATCGAACATCTGACGGAATAGCATGATCTCTGACTCCCTTTATATATTTTTATAACTATACTACCATATAATTATACATTGGTAGGATATCTCTGGCAGGATTAATTTTTGGGCTGTATCTCACTGTCGAGTCAAGAGCCAAAAACACAAATAGAGAGAGAACTGTCGCTCTTGCAGTTCCCGCTCTATTATTGATTGACCTAGATTAATACAAAGCGTCTTCTTGGTGGGTGATGATCACACAGTCAGAAGTAGGACGGGCGACACAGGTGAGGACATAACCCGCTTCAAGTTGATCGTCATCTAAGAAGGATTGATCGGATTGATCAACGCTACCAGATTTGATTTTACCGGCGCAAGCAGAACAAGCACCAGCACGGCAAGAAGAAGGTAAATCTAATCCTTGTTCTTCCGCTATATCGAGAATATATTCGTCATCGGGAACATCAATTGTCTCCTCGCCATTGGGTGTGTTCAGGGTGACTTTATAAGTAGTTGCCATAGGTTGTTCCTCAATCTCAAAATGCCTGATCCCGCCGTTTAGACTGAAACAGGTCGAATTGGTTTCCTTTTTGATACTACGGGAAAATTTACCCGGGTCAACTTACCATTAGTAATGACAGCCCTAAATAAACTTAAAATAATATTTACTTATCTCTTAGGTAAATAACCCCCAATAGTTGTGGATGAATCGTCAAATAATTCCATCAATCTTTAGGTAATAAGTAGTTGGACAACATTAAAGTTTTTTAGCTATCAGCTAGAAAAGGTAAAAGTCAAGAGTTGGGAGTGGGCTAGATGAAGAAGAAAAAAGCTTAATCCCGCAAAAAAGCGAGGGGATAACTCATATTTTCAGCAAAGCCCAAGATGCCTCCATCTCGATGCTCATAGAGTAAATTTCCTTGACTATCAAACAAAAAAGTCCCTCCCCGTTGGGTGAGATAACTACTATCAGGAACATAGGTTGCCCAATTGCCCAAAACTTGGCTCATATTGCGGAGTCTCAGGGTGGCTAATTCAAAAGGTCGCTGAAAACCTTGACCCCCGGCCAGATTAAATAGGGAACCCCGGAAAGGTGGTAAAGGCCGCGCTTGAATTGTTTCCTCCTCGGCAATTAATTGGGGGGCTTTGCGATCGCCAAGATAACCCCGCAGCACTTCGGCCAGAGTCCCCGGACTACCCACACCCGCACACATGAAAATTAGATTTAACCAAGCATTTTGCCAGGGGGAAAATCCGGGTAATTTTACCGATAAACCCCGATAAAGTCCTAATAAATTATGTAATTCGGCTTTGGGGTCAACAAAAAGCCAATCTTGCCG